>NZ_CP042437.1:4206145-4807023 GCF_007971525.1 Mucilaginibacter ginsenosidivorax | reverse complement strand
ACGAAGCGTTTAACCTGTTGCTTAAAAAATACCAGCAAAAAATTTACTGGCACGTAAGGCGTATGGTTATTGACCATGACGATGCAGACGACCTTACCCAGGATGTTTTTGTAAAAGTTTGGAAAAATCTGCTGGGCTTCAGAAATGATGCGCAGCTGTATACCTGGATGTACCGCATAGCATCCAACGAATGCATTACTTTTTTGAATAAGAAAAAACTTAAAAATAATGTTTCGTTGGATGATGTTGCTTATGAACTTGCCGATACACTGGCCGATTCAAGCTATTTTAATGGCGATGCGGCACAGCGTAAATTGCAGGAGGCATTGCTTACCCTGCCAGAAAAACAAAAGCTTGTATTCAATATGAAATATTATGAGGATATGAAGTATGAAGAAATTTCGGCAGTATTGGGTACAAGTGTAGGTGCTTTAAAAGCCTCTTTTCACCTGGCAGTCAAGAAGATAGAGGCGTATTTAATCTCAAAAGATTAAATTCAGAATTAATTCAGAATTACGTTAAACCTTTTAGCACTTTGTTCATCTATAGTTATGTATGAAAAGCGATATGGACAATAGGGAATGGCTGGATGACTATAAGTCACTAAAGCAGGTTGGCGCAAACAACCCGTTTTTAGTGCCTGCTGGCTATTTCGACGAATTAGCGCAGCATATAACATCACGCATCAGGCTGGAAGAGCTTAAAAGCTCATCAGAAGGGTTTACTATTCCTGAAAATTACTTTGAACAATTAAACAGCAACATACAAAGCCGCATTAATATCCAGGCAGCTTTAGGTACTGAAGAGACCGGTTTTACTACGCCCGAAAATTTTTTTGACGAACAAGCCAGCCAAATCCAAAGCAGGATTGCCATTGAGCAATACGTGAATAATGACGCTGAGAGTTTTAGCGTTCCCGAAAATTATTTCGAGGAACTGGATAATAACATCCAAAGCAGGGTGGCTATCGAAGAATACTTAGATGGCCAGGATGAAGGTTTTTCGATACCTGAAAATTATTTTGACGAGTTAAGCAGTAATATCCAAAGCCGCATAGCGGTTGAGGAGTTAATGAATAATGACGCCGAAACTTTTACAGTGCCGGCAAATTATTTTGAGCAGCTAAGCCAAAACATTTTAAATAAAACAGTTAACGAGGTTATAACCGTTGAGGTTGAAGAAACCGACAATGTTATCAGCTTTAAACAGGCTGTTGATAAACGTAGTATTGTGCGCAAGATGCTTGCATCCGGTACATTCAGATATGCTACTGCTGCATGTTTCGCGGTGTTGATAAGCATTACTGTTTTGCTTAAAGGTAATTCTGTACCAGATCATAACCACTCGTTTTTACATGAGCAGGTGTCGTCTGTACCGGTAGATGAAATAAAAAGTTACCTGGAATTGCACAGCGACGCGAGCGATACCCGCACGTTAATAGATGCCAATCAGAAAAGTAATAGTTCTAACGTGGACGAGAATCTGTCGGATTATATAGATGCTAATTAATGAGGAGTTTTAATGGTTAAATTGATCAGGCATATTTTTACGGTACTTTTTTTTGTAGCAATGGGCTACCAATTGCACGCGCAGGAACAATTGGTACCTGCCGGAAGGGTTGCCCCTAATACAAAGCTTAAAAAAGGAACGGGTGCCAAGCTTGAGGCGGCCCGTAATAACTATATTAGCAGGCAGCTTGACCTAAGTGACGCCGAAGGCCGCAAGTTTTGGCCGTTATATCGTTCTTATCAGCAGGAATTAACAGCCGTACGCATCCTGAAGCGCCTAAATAACTCCAAAGCGGCATCAAACGGTACCGAACAAATAGATAAAGAGATTTATTACGAAAGCCAGCTGGTGGCCATCCGCAAGCGTTACAGAGACGCCTTTGCTAAAATTCTTCCTCCCGAAAAAGTGAGTATGCTTTACAAAAGCGAACAGGAATTTAATGATGAGCTGATTAAACGCCTAAGCGAAAGCAGCGAAAGAGCGGGGAATTAAGGTAGATTCCATGCTTCGTCGCCCGTCATTGCGAGGCACGAAGCAATCCCCGATATGCTTAGTAGGCCTGAAAGTTGGCAATAAAAGGTTCGTAAATTGTCCTAAAGAGATTGCTTCGTACCTCGCAATGACGGGATTTTGTCCAATTCTACTGTCTTAATTCTTGACTCTCAATTCTTACCTCTTTACCTGCGTATAAACTCAAAACTCCCGTCAGGTGCCAGCTTCATGATTGTTGATGGATTGCGGATTTCTTTACTGTGCTGTTCCAGGTCAACTACATAGTCAACCCCATCGATGATTTCCTGGTCAATTTGCGAAAAATATTGAGGCGATGGCTTACCGCTGATGTTGGCCGATGTAGAAACCAGGGGCTTGCGCAGCCGCTGTATTAATTGTTTGCAAAATTCATGATTGCTTACGCGGATAGCTACGCTTCCATCAGCGGCTATTACCGCTGGCGACAGGTTTTTTGCGCCAGGCATTACCAGCGTCAACGGATTTTCGGCATACTCAATCAGGTCATACGCTAAAGGGTTTACTTCCTGTACGTAGCTTTCCAGCTTATTTTCGGTATCAACCAATATTACCATACTTTTAGCTTCATCACGCTGTTTAAGGCGAAATATTTTTTTGATAGCTTCAGTATTGGTGGCGTCACAACCTATGCCCCAAATAGTATCTGTTGGATACAGGATAATGCCTCCATCCTGTAATACTTTAAATGCGTTGGCAACTTCGTCTCTAAGCATTGTTCAATATATTAGTGTATAGCTGCTGCAACTGCAGCGCCAGTTTATCATCGTTAAAGTTGGCGGCATGCTCAATGCCCCGGTTAATCATTGTTTGCCTTAAAATATCATCCCCAAGGATCTGGTTCACCTCTTTAGCCAAACCAACCGCGTCATCAGGGTCAACATACCGGCTACCCGGCCCGCCGGCCTCTTCCAGGCATGATCCTGTGGCGGCTATAACCGGAACACCGGAATTTAAAGCCTCCAATATCGGAATACCAAAACCTTCGTACCTTGAAGGATATATGAAAACCGATGCCAATTGATAAATGGCCGGCAAATCATCAAACCTCACATTGTTTAAAAATGTAACCCTGTGGGTTAAATTATTGGCAGCCAGATAAGCGGTAACCTCATCAATGTATTTGGTTGTTTTACCCACTACAACCAAGGGCAAGCTGTTATCAATATCTTGTAGCGCTTTGGCTATTAGTAAAAGGTTTTTACGCTCTTCAATAGTACCTACGCTAAGCAAGTACTTATCAGGCAAATTATATTTTAATTTTACCGCGGCTTTTTGCGCTGCAGTTTGCGCCACATCAAATGCTACATCGCAGCCCTGGTAAATCACCGCTATTTTGTCCGGTTCAATTTGCAGCAATTCAATAAGATCATCTTTTGTTTTTTGGCTTATAGCAATAATTTTATCGGCCACCCGGCAGGCATGTTTCAATTTAGCACGATAGATATAGCAATTGAACCATCCAAATTGCTTTGGAAACCGCATGAATATAAGGTCATGAACAGTAACTACCGATGGGATGCCGCTTTGCCTTATGCCTGCGGGTAGTTCATGACTAAGCCCGTGGTATAGTTCGATGCTATCGCGCTTTAAATCATTTACAATACCCTTGCTGCGCCACCAGGAGATAAATAACTTACTTGCCGGAGTTACAGTATGAATATTGGTAAAATGAGCAAGAAAGCCAAGCCGGGGATTAGTTTTCGCCTTCGGCGTATATAAAATGCAGGAATTTTCGGTGTGAAAATAAGCTACCGTTTTAATAAGCCAGCGGCTGTAATTACCCAGCCCTGTGTTATTAAAAAAAACGCGCTTGGCATCATATCCTATTTTCATGTTGTACGTTTTACGTTGTACGTTTTACGTTTACATGCATTCAAAAACACGTATAACGTAAAACGTATAACTTACAACTTTTAAACCGCTACGTTATTTTCTCTCAGCGCGTCGTTCAGGGAAGTTTTTTTATCAGTCGACTCCTTTCGGGTGCCGATAATGAGTGCGCAGGGAACCTGGTAATCGCCGGCAGGAAATTTTTTGGTATAAGAACCAGGTATAACTACCGAACGGGCCGGCACACGGCCTTTATATTCAACCGGGGTTGATTGGGTTACATCTATAATTTTGGTTGAGGCAGTTAAAACAACATTAGCACCCAAAACGGCTTCATGCTCAACATGCACACCTTCTACTACAATGGCTCTTGACCCCAGGAAACAGTTATCTTCAATAATAACCGGGGCAGCCTGCAGCGGCTCCAACACTCCGCCAATACCTACACCACCACTCAGGTGTACGTGCTTGCCAATTTGAGCACATGAGCCTACCGTAGCCCATGTATCAACCATGGTACCTTCGTCAACATAAGCGCCAATGTTTACATACGATGGCATCATGATAACACCTTTTGCAAGATATGCGCCATAACGGGCAATACCATGCGGAACTACACGAACACCATTTGCTTTATAATCGGTTTTCAAATCCATTTTATCATGAAAAACAAACGGACCAACTTTAATTTCTTTCATGCTTCGGGTAGGAAAATAAAGGATAACAGCCTTCTTTATCCACTCGTTCACATGCCAGCGGGTACCAATCATTTCGGCCACACGAATCTCACCTTTATCCAACCGTTCAACAACTGTTTCAATAGCGGTAATGTATTCGTTATAATTCAACAGATTCCTGTCTTCCCAGGCATCTTCAATCATTTTTTTAAGATCTTGCATCGGTAAAATTAACTTTTGGCAAATAAAAGGATTTTTAAGGAAAAATACAGGATTAGCTCTAATAACTTGTTGCCACATTGCTTTTGAACAGGGCAATGAAGCTATTTTGCCAATTAAAAAATAAACCTTAAGGCAAAATTGAGCCAACAATTTTACCAAAGGATAAATACGCTGATTTTTAATGACATAAGTTATATAATTATGATAAATTACATTATTATTGTTTTACAAAACACTAATTTACCAACCTAATCTCTCCCTGACTATGAGTACTATGGCCATTTTTTGCATCGCTTTGTTGGCAATCTCTTCGATATTGATTGCCGGGATCGTGTTTTTTAGCTTTTTAAAGTGGATTAAAAAAACCTATTATCCAACCTGGAAGTTTCCCGATTACATCAGCGTTGGTTATGCAGAATACCTGTACCACAAATTCATAAAAAAAGACCTGGAGGCCTGGCAAAACAACCAATAGTATTATTGGTTGGATTGTTTAATTTTGCCCAGGTGCCGGCCAAAACTATTATCACCGGAACCTGTGTAAATTAATGTCGCATCACCGCAATTTTTGTAAAGATATACTGTTTGGCGTTGCTGTTGGCGACGCCGTAGGTGTTCCTGCTGAGTTTAAATCACGAGAGGAAATTGCAAAAAAACCGGTTACAGACATGGTTGGCTTTGGTACTCATGACCAATTGCCGGGTACATGGTCTGACGATAGCTCACTTACCTTTTGCCTTGCCGAATCGTTAACCAATGGCTACAATATCCATGATATTGCCAACAATTTTGTAAGATGGCGTTGCGACAATTTTTGGACGGCACGGGGCGAAGTTTTTGATGTAGGTATAACTACACACGAGGCTATTGAAAGAATTGTAAGGGGCGTGCAACCTAACCTGGCGGGTGGATTTGATTCATGGTCGAACGGAAATGGTTCGTTGATGCGGATTTTACCACTATTGGTTTACACTAAGGATTTACCAATAACGGAGCGGTTTGCTGTAACCAAAGATGTATCCTCCATTACCCATGGCCATATCCGGTCGGTAGTTGCCTGTTTTTACTACCTGGAATTTGCGGGCAAACTACTAAGTGGTAGAGATTTGCGGGTTATTTACGATGAAGTAAAACAAGAAGTAACAGCTTTTCTGGATACAACGAGCATTAATAAAGATGAGATAAAACTATTTGACCGCCTTTTGGCCGGCAATATTTATGAATTAGCGGCAAGCGAAATAAGTAGCAGCGGCTATGTATTACATACACTGGAGGCAAGTATCTGGTGCCTTTTAACCACAACAACGTATAAAGAAGCCGTACTTAAAGCCGTAAATTTGGGGCTTGATACCGATACAACCGGTGCTGTAACCGGCGGACTGGCCGCTCTATACTATAGTTTTGAAACTATACCTGAAGATTGGGTGCTTAGGCTTGCTTTGGAAAAAGATATAAACGATTTAGCAGCCAGGCTTGCTAAAATATTGTAATATTAAGTCATAAGTCAAAAGCTAAATTTTTTTTTGACTTAGAACTTAAGACTTTGGGCTAAAGACTATCCATAGTTGCATAATTGAATAAACAATGGCCGAAAAAGAAAAATTAAGAATTGATAAATACTTGTGGGCTATCCGCATTTTTAAAACCCGTACACTGGCATCTGATGCCTGCAAAGCCGGGCGTGTAAAGCTTGACAGCAAAAATATAAAACCGTCATACGAAGTAAAAATTGGCGATACCTACCAGGTATCAAAGGGCCCCGACCGGAAGATTATCCGTGTTACCGGCTTACTGGAGAACAGGGTTGATGCAAAAAAGGCAGTTGATTATTACCTCGACATAACCCCGGTTGAACAAACCCAGGCCTTCAAATCCATGTTCCACGCCCCTATCCTTAAGCGCGACAGAGGCACAGGCCGCCCCACTAAACTCGACCGCAGGGAAATAGACGATTTAAAAGATAATTTTTTTGAGAAAGATGAGGACGAGTAATTTGAAGATTTGAGAATTTGAAGATTTGAAAATGAAAAAGACAATTTGAGGATTTGAAAATAAAATACCTTAAAAACCTACTGGTGGAGATTAATCGCACAAGCATTTTCAAATTCTCAAATTAAATCAATATTTCGTCTTATTCTCTTCTGCTTCCCACAGCTTAAAGGCAGCTATTGCCTCATCGCGCAGCAATTGAACAAAGGGTAACTTTCTATCAGCCATGGGGCTTGCAAGTTCATCGTATATATCATGGTCATCAAACCCAATTGCCGCAGCATCGGCTTTGGTGTTGGCATAGTAAACCTTATCAATACGGGCCCAATATATGGCGCCAAGGCACATGGGGCAAGGTTCGCAACTGGTATAAATTTCGCAACCGGAAAGATCATAAGTGCCTAACTCCTGGCAGGCCAGGCGGATAACCGATACCTCGGCATGCGCCGTCGGATCATTTGTAGGAACAACCCGGTTGGCACTACGGGCCAGGATCATGCCATCTTTTGTTATAACGGCGCCAAAAGGGCCACCCATCCCCTGCTTTACATTATACTCGGATAGCTCAATTGCTATCCGCATGAATTTTTCATGTGCCGTGTTTTCCATAGTCCTCTAAATTAAAAAACCTCAGCCGAAGTTGAGGTCTTATTTAAAATTTGAGAATTCTGCAATTTGAGAATTTGAAGATGTTTTTCATTTTCAAATCTTCAAATTCTCAAATTTTCAAATCTATTTTATTTTTTCTCTTTCGCGTAAGCGTCGTTAAGTCTTTTGATCACATCAGCAGTTACATCTAAAGATGGATCGCCATATAATACGGTTGGGTTTGCTTTTGAGTATAACAACACCAATTTGTAACCTTTTTCTTTAGCGTAAGCTTTAGCAAAATCAGCAATCTTATCGTATTGTTTGCTTGCTTCGGTAGCCTGCGCATTTTGGAACTCGGCAGTAGCATTTTGCTGATAGCCTTGCAACTCCTGTTGCTTGCGTTGTAAACGTTGCTCAGTAGCCTGGCGTTGGTCGGCAGGCAATGTTGCTGCACTTTTTTGGTACTCGGCAACTTCACGCTGAAAAGCCTGTCCTTTGTTTTGCAAATCGCCTTGTGAGGCTTTGCCTTTTTCTTCCAGGCGTTTGTTCATATCCTTCGTGTACTCATATTTACTTAGTAAGGTATCTGAGTTGATATAAACAATTGCATCCTTACCATCGCTTACGGTAGTAGCGCCTGAAGCTGGTTTATCGGCAGTTTTATTTTGGTTACAGGCGGCAATGCTACCTGCAATTAATATCCCGAAGGCAAATTTTGTTAAAGTTGAAACAGTAGTTTTCATTATCTCACGTAAAATTTAAAAAAGTTTGACAAAGATAAACTTTCGTTGCAAGTATCCTAATGTATTGTTATTTGAAAATTTGAAGATTTGAGGATTTGAAAATCAATTACGTTTAGCGCTTCACCGCTTGAAAATTCAGGTTCAAAAATCAATTTTCAAATCTTCAAATCCTCAAATCTTCAAATTCCCCACACCTTGCTTTTTATCCACAATCATTCGTCATTGCCATCAAAAATTCGTACTTTTGAAGGTTGTTGTACTAAATAAATATGAGCGAAGAAAATCAGGACAAATCCAATTATTCAGCAGATAATATACAGGTATTAGAAGGTTTAGAGGCGGTACGTAAGCGTCCGTCCATGTACATTGGTGATACAGGCGTTAAAGGTTTGCACCATTTGGTATATGAGGTTGTTGATAACTCTATCGACGAAGCCCTTGCCGGCCACTGCGACACAATTAAGGTTTTTATATTAAAAGATAACTCGATAAGGGTTGAAGATAATGGTCGCGGTATCCCAACCGCTATGCACACTAAAGAGAAAAAATCGGCTTTAGAGGTGGTAATGACCGTATTACACGCCGGTGGTAAATTTGATAAGGATACTTACAAGGTGTCCGGCGGTTTGCACGGTGTGGGGGTTAGTTGCGTTAATGCGTTATCTATTCACCTTACCGCTTTAGTTTACCGTGAAGGTAAAGTGTGGACACAGGAATACTCTGAAGGTAAACCTTTGTTTGATGTAAAAACCATTGGCGACACGGAAAAAAGGGGTACTACCATTATATTTAAACCGGACGCTACCATTTTTACCCTTACAACCGAGTATAAATATGATACACTTGCCGGCCGCCTGCGCGAACTTTCATTCCTGAATAAAGGCATCCGCCTTAGTTTAACCGACGAGCGTATCCCTAATGAGGATGGATCATTCCCTACCGAAGAGTTTTACTCTGAAGGTGGTTTACGCGAGTTTGTTAAGTTTTTAGATGGCACACGCCAGTCTATCATTCCCGAGCCTATCTATTTGGATGGTGTAAAGAATGGTATCCCTGTTGAGCTTGCCTTTCAGTATAACGATACCTATTCCGAGAATGTATTCTCGTACGTAAATAATATAAACACCATTGAAGGTGGTACACACGTAGCTGGTTTCCGCAGGGGCTTAACCCGTACTCTGAAAGCATATGCCGATAAATCGGGATTGTTGAAAAACATGAAGATGGAAATTACCGGTGATGACTTCCGCGAGGGATTAACCGCTGTAATTTCTGTTAAAGTACAGGAGCCGCAGTTTGAAGGCCAAACCAAAACCAAATTGGGTAACAACGAGGTGATGGGTGCCGTTGATATGGCAGTAGGCGAAATATTGGGCAACTTCCTGGAAGAAAACCCGAAAGAGGCCAAACTGATTGTAAACAAAGTAATACTTGCTGCTACAGCCCGTGCCGCAGCCCGTAAGGCCCGCGAACTGGTACAGCGTAAGAGCGTAATGACCGGGTCCGGCCTGCCAGGCAAATTATCTGATTGTGCCAATAACGATCCATCATTGTGCGAGCTGTATCTTGTAGAGGGTGACTCGGCGGGTGGTACCGCCAAACAAGGCCGCGACCGCGAATACCAGGCTATTTTACCATTACGTGGTAAAATCCTGAACGTGGAGAAAGCCATGGAGCACAAAATTTACGAAAACGAAGAGATCAAGAACATGTTTACCGGCCTTGGTGTAAGCCGCGGTACACCTGATGATGATAAGGCGCTTAATTTAACCAAGTTACGTTACCACAAAATCATCATCATGACGGATGCCGACGTGGATGGATCGCACATTACCACGCTGATCCTTACGTTCTTCTTCCGTTACATGAAAGAATTGGTTGAAGCCGGTTATGTTTACATCGCTTCGCCACCATTGTACCAGGTAAAAAAAGGCAAAGAGTTTGAGTACTGCTGGAATGATGTACAGCGCGACGCCGCGATACAACGCCTTAAAGGTGCGGGTAAAGAAGATAGTGTACACGTACAACGTTACAAAGGTTTGGGCGAGATGAACGATATCCAGCTTTGGGATACCACCATGAACCCGGCCACACGTACCCTAAAACGCGCCACCATTGAAAACGCAGCAGAGTGCGACCACACCTTCAGCATGCTGATGGGTGATGAAGTAGCCCCCCGCCGCGAGTTTATTGAGCGCAACGCTAAATATGCTAAGATAGATACATAGGAAGATGTGCAGATTTGTATATTACAGATATGTAGATACTATTTAAAGATAATGATCAGCCTCGCTTAACGCGGGGCTTTTTCAGTTTAATAAGCTGTTTACCATAATCAATCACCACTCTATATTTCATCAATATATCGCCGCCTAAAACACCCAATACCTGTGGATGCCCCATTTGGCCATAGGCTATGTTGATGGTGGATAAGTCCAGTACAGCAACTTCAAAATCATCAACCAATACACTACCTATTTGCATGCCGCTGATTAAAGCAGTGAACGACTGCATGGTATTGGTGCCTAAGCCTGTTGACAGTTTGTCGCTTTCAGATATAAAAGTTGCCTCACTTGCTTCGGCCAGCATGGTTTGGTCAAAAGCGGTTTTTGACGCCCCGGTATCTAACACCATAATAAATGCTTTGCCAAACAGTATCACCTCAATTAACGGATGGTAGCCATCGTCATGCAGGTCGATGATCTGGAGTGGAATAGATGTCATGGGCAATTATTGAATTACTGAATTATTGATTTATTGAATGTGCAAGTTACAAGTTATAAAATAGCTTTTTTCAGCACCGATAAAAATGGCGCTCTTGCAAACTTGCCTAACTCACTAATTCAGTAAATCAATAATTCAATAATTAAAAAGGATATCCTATTGCCAGGTTAAATACGCTCCTGTGCCAGTCAAGGTTCCACTGGGGCTCGCCAGGGCGAACGTAAGGTGTTCGCAGCGGTACACCCAAATCGGTACGCAGCACCAGCACTGTGATATCAAAACGCAAGCCGAAACCCACATCAACAGCAATGTCATTTATAAACTTTTTGCCGAATGCTGCCCCGGGCTGGCCGCCATTTGAATTAAGCAGCCAGATATTACCGGCATCGGCAAATAACGCACCGCGAACAATACTGAATAGTTTTGGACGGTACTCGATGTTGGCTTCCAGTTTAATATCGCCAGATTCGTCGGGCAGGAAATTACCCTGCGCCACGCTTGCAGTTGGGTTAAAGTGACCCGGACCAATTGACCTGGCCTGGAACCCCCGCAAACTATTGGGGCCACCTATGAAAAACTGCTGGCTGTACGGTAACTGGGTTGAGTTACCATAAGGTAAACCAACCCCCAAAATAACCCGCGATGCAATCGAACTATTGGGCGCCGTTTTATGAAAATACCGAATTTCGTTTTCAAACTTTACGTACTGGTTAAAAGTGGCTCCAAACAACTTACGTACTTTGCCTGCGGTGGTATCGGCACCGGTAACCAGCCCGTATAAATTGTTTGATAAGCTTACCTTTCCGTTATAGTACATGGTATTGGTGCGATAGTCGTCTGTAGTATTGGTATATGTATAACTATAGCTCGGCCCCAATATCAATTGCTTATCTATAACATGTTTTAAGGCCGGATTTGGCAATACGCCGGGATGCTTTATCCCGCTCACGCTATCAAGGTATAACTGCGAAACGCTCAAGGGATTTACAAATGTAAAATTCACTACATTCAGTTCGTGCGTTCGGTGAGCGTTCTCTTTCCAGTTGTATCCAAATGTGGCGTTGTATGAATTTAGGTTGTAAAGCTTTTGCCGGTTAACAATTGTGTAACCCAGCGTTAAGTTGGTATGTGGTATATAAGCATTATCGGCCCTGGGCTCTATAGGGCTTATAAACCGTGGCCACGACAGCGTGCTTTGAATACCAAACTGGTATACATTAAAACCATTATTGCCGCCGCCAACCTGAACATCGGTACTACCAAAAAGCGTAACACCCAAAGCCTCGGCCCCCATAAAAGCATTCCGGTGTTTCCAGCTCAGGTTTACCTGTGTACCTGTATAGTTGGCCGATGTGGTGCGGCCCAAAATTTCAAATTGTAACGATTTGCGTTTATAGGGCGTTAAAAAATAATACACATCCAGCTTAGGCGAATCGGGGGTTACATCTTCAAATCTATTCTTTACAAACTTATAAGGCCCCAGGTTTACAAACCTGTTTAAGGAGTTATTATGAACAGTGCGGCTGTAAACATCATTGGGGTGCAGTAATACCGTATTGGCAAATGCAAAACTGCTAATGGTTTTTCTGCGTTCCACTATATTATACCAGCGGTAATGTTTCGATTTATCCATCATCATGGCTGTATCCGTTAATGAATAGTTAGGATAAACATAAATATTACGGATAGTATAAATTTCCTGGGCGCGTTCGGCTATGTCGTTTTTAACTCTCACAAAAATATCCACCTGGTGCCCGGCTATTGTACTATCAACCTTCATGATCAGATCTTCGGGCGCAAAAAAGTAAAAGCCCTCCTCCTTTAATTTAGCATCTATGCGTATCCGCTCGGTTTTGATTACATCAAGGTTATACTTATCGCCAGCCTTTAACAGGCTTTTGGCAGCCGAACCAGCAACCGCAGTATCAATACTTTCGGTTCCTTTGGGGAACACCACTTTCCTGATCCGGTATCCCGGCCCCGCTTGTACGGTATAAACTGCCTTGGCTGTTTTCCCTTTACTAACCGTATCTCCGGCAACCTGTGCCTGAAAATAACTTACGTTTTGCAGCCTGTTTTGTAGTATACCGGCATTTTTTCCCACATCAACCGAGCTTATCAATACCGGTGGCTCGCCAAACTTAGTGTTTAGCCAATGTGCCAAACCTTTTGTTTTTTTTGTTTTGGTGATATTATAGATATACAATTTAACCCTCAAACCTAAAATAGAGCCGTTTGGATAAGGCCTTAGCAACGATGTGAGATCGGTGGTAAGCATGCTTGCCTCCCCTTTTTTTAACGAATCCTTATCTGCAATCTTTACCTCCCCTCCTGTATACAATTTTTGACCAGGCGCAAGGTATTTGGTATTACTGCAGGCATTCAGCAACACGGCGAGTATCAATAAATATCTTAAATTTTTAATCATGTACTTAGTGTGTAATAGTGCTATCTGCTTTGGCTTTATCTTCGGCGGCTTTATTAGCAGCATCCTTTTCCTTATCTTTTTCTTTTTGCTCTTGCTTGTATTTACGGCGCATCTCTTTTTCTTCTTCGGTACGTTTCCTGAATATCTCCCGGAAGCGGTTATAATCAACCGTAAGGGTAAAGCCTAAACCCGTTTCAATAACCTGCCCCTGTATAACTATAAACTCATCCTTGCGGTAAGCGCGTAAGCTGTAACGCCCATCCTTACTTAATTTGTAACCAACAGATACATCTCCGGCTATATTGGTGGCCTTTTGGCCTTGCTGCGCGCCTTCCAGGTTAAAGTTGTTGCCAACAGTTACTGTTAGCCTATCGTTCAGGAACCGTTTAGATAGCCCCACATTCAGGTCCGTTCGGTTTGTGGCTGTGCCGGATGAATAATCCTCGCCGGATGTTAATCCGAAGTTGAGATCGACACCCTCAATGAGGTTGCCGGCCAGTTTATTCAGCTGATCTGATAGTAAGCTACTTACACTGCTGCGGATGGCACCTTCAACGCCACCGCTGCCGCCCTGGCTTTGTAAAGGATTATCGCCTATAAAATGGCCCAATATCAATACACCCAACACCTGTTTGTTTAGCTCATTAGGATCCTGCCTAACCTGGGTAAGGCGTGTATTCACGTTATTGATCACATCTGACGATACGGTATATGTGCTATCGGGCAATACAATATCAAAGCTGATATCGGGTGTTAACAATTGGTTTTTAAGATTAAGGTTTACATTAAATGGCAGCTTTTGCTTATACATGGTTGCGTTATCCGAACCGGACAGCTGATTTTCGACCAGGTCGATAGGTGGCACATTGGCCACATATACGGCGGTCAAATCTATATTAGCACTGGTCGGGTCGCCTGTCCAAACAATAGTACTGCCTTTTTTAAATAGGAAAGTTCGTTTCACGGTAGCATAAGCCAGGTTGTATGATCCCGAATTAACCACATATGTACCTGTTAAGTTTGTTTTACCACTTGGGTCTATGCCTCCGTTCAGGTTAGCCTCGCCCTTTAAGTGCACCACATCGCCGTTGCGTTCGTCTACTACAATGGTAAAGGCAGCTTCTTTGCTTACCACAATATTCGCCGATAAATCGAGTCCTTTAACATTGGTTTTTTTAAGTGAATCCAATTGCCTGGCCAATAATATCGAATCGAGTTTCGGCGCGTTTTGGTCAATGAACTCTACCACCCCTTTTCTGTCTTCGATGCCTGGATCATTAGTGGGCAATACAAAAGTCATGTCGGTTTTATCGTTCACGGTAAGGCTTGCATCAACCACGGGCTTATCCATGTTACCCCGCACTTTTATCCTGGTATCAATATAAAGCTTGCCATAAAACAGCTTATTATCGGCCTGGGTGGAATTTACCGCCCTGAAATTTTTGGCGTTGATATCCATACCGAACGCAAAATCGGTATAGGTTTTGGTGTACACACTCCCGGTGATTATGGCCTTATTACCTGTAGAATCAACCAGCGTAAAATCGTTAAAGCGGATACCCTGGTCATTAAATGTAATACTCTCCTGCGGCATGGTGAAATACGAGTTGAGCATTGATACATTAAACCCAACTTTATTGAAGCTTACATCGCCCCTGATAGCAGGTGCCGTTGTGGTACCGGATATTTTTAACTGGCCCGTAATGTTACCCGATGCATTGCGGATGCTGCCAAATGCAAAGCCTTCGATACTTTTCATATTCAGGCTCACGATGTTCAGGTTAAGATCAAACTTGCTTGCGGGGTTGGTGTAGTAAATACCATCCAACTTAACCTGGTTGCCTTTGCCGGTAATATCAACTGTTGCTGCATACGCATCGGCCGTTTGGTTATTTACTTTTAAAGCAATGTTCCCTACGGTATCCCCTTTAAAATTAAAATCGTTAATGTTAATTGCCGCCGTAAATACTGGTGACGCCTGGAAGTTACTAACCTCTGCGTCGCCGTTAATAACACCGCCTACCTGCAGACTATCCTGTTTGGCCATTTTGGCAAGGCCTTCTATTTTAAAGTTGCTGAACTTAACATCAAGCGGCGCGTTAAACTCCTGTGTTTTACTGTTAATGCTTAATACCTGGTTGCTGTTGCTAATGGTAAAGTTATGTGCCAGCACTCCTTTAGGTCCATATTGTAAAAAGTTATCGGCATTAACAGCCCATGGCATATAATCTAATAAAAGCCCGTCGGGGTTAAAGCTAAACTGGTATTCATCTGGCAAAATACTAAATGTGCCGGCTACCCGGAAACGCTCTTTTTTTGCAGCATCCCTTACTTGTAAGCTAACGCCCAGTTTATTGTTTTGCGCGCTACCAGATATGCTGGTATACAACAGATCAACCGATGAGCCAACTTTCACCTCATCTACAGACAGATTATAATTAAGCGCATTGTTACCCGTATTTATCTTCAGGCTTCCCTTGTTTACGGTATTGGTACCGTAAACCACTTTGGGTATCCATCCGTTTACAACCAATTCGCCACTTTCGCTATTAAAGCTTCCTTTTAACAATACCGGGTCAAGCGTTTTTAAATCGGGCGCAAACTGGGTGAGTAAGGGAGTTTTAACCAGCTTAGCATCAAACACAAATTGCTGCGGCGAATATTTGGCGGCTACGACGGGTTTAACTTTGCCGGTTTTAACCGTTTTACCCTTTGCGTCCTTTTTGGTAATGGCCACCTGCTGCCCGCCCGCAATGGCGGTGTTAAAGTATTTATTAATTACGTCCTGCACGGCATCGCTAACCTGGGTAAGCTTGTATTTACCGGCCATATGAGCGCTCATAACCGGCGTTTTTAAACGCAGCGTGCTGCTATCCGCATTAGCTGTCGAGATGAGGCTTATGGTATCTAATCTTATCCGTTGGGTTCCATTAACCACCAACAAATCTGTCGCCTTAACATCGGCGTTCAGGTAATCAGGATCTGCGGTCGGCACATCAGCCACTATCTTGCCATGAAACCGCATTTCGCCGGCAGTAAAATTAAGTTTTTTGAGGTTGATGCTATCAACGGTTAAAATGCCCGAAGCCGAAGGATATTTTTTATTCAGATTGGCTTTGGCATCCAGGCTAAAATCAATATTAGGGTCTTTCATCCGGACAACCGCGGTGTAAGCGCCGTTGTGCGAACTACCTTTTAATGCCAGGTTTTTATAGGTATAACCTTTTACGTACGCATTGGCCAGGTTACCATCAAATTTAATATTAGCCGTTTTGGGCTCGAGGCCATAACCATCTACATTGGCGGTTAACGTAATTTTACCTACGGTTTGTGGTTGTTTGGTAAGCGCGCCTACGTTTAGCTCGTTAACTTTAATATTGGCCTTATAACTCGCTTTTTGCTTGTTTTGTAAATTTTTTACCGATGCAATAACATCCGCTGCACCAAGGCTTGATCTGAGGCCAAGCCTTGTGTTAAAAGTATACATGCCACCTTTAAAGTTCCCCTTAAGGTTCATGTTTTCGGGGATGGTTACATTTGCCGGGATGCTGCCTGCGGGCGCCAGCCTGGCAATATCCGCGCGGCTGGTGTTAAAATCGTTTATGGTAACATCAAAATAGGCTTTGTTGATATCGGGCAGGCCCTTTAGCTTTGCCGATGCCTTAATGCGGGTGCTGCTCAGGCCCGCAATATCCAGGCTGGGGATATCCAGGTTATTTACCTGCCCCCTCACTTTGCCGTTTATCTTAAATACGGCGCCCGGCGATGATTTAAATGGTTCCATAGCAGCCATTGTTGGCATCAGCAATAACACGTCTTTTAACCCCAGTCGACTGCCGTTCAAATCGGCATTGATACCTAACGAGCCAACGTTTTTACTGATAGCAGCAATAGAAGGGTACCGCACCTGAACCGACTTTTGCAACGTAGTTTGTGGTGTTTCCAATAACAAGTCGTTCATGTAAGCATTGGTTGGCCCATAAAAGAATGCTGTATGGAATTTATTGATCTTCAATCCGCTTTTTTCGGCGAAAGAAAAATCATTTATTTTACCAGAGATAGTATCCGATGTATAGGCCATATTCTCCGCTTCAACATTCAGGTCGCGAATGTCCATGTGGGCATAATCAAGGCCTTTGGCAATAGCCTTTTGGGCGTTGTTATCAAACTTAACATTATTGTTATTTAAGCTGATTTTACCCAGCGTAACGGCCCAGCGCGATGATTGCGGAGCAGCCACAAGGGTATCCAGCTTTTTGGCGGTTTTAACAATGGCTTTTGCTACCGTTTGAGGTTTGGCAAAGCTTAAGGCCGCTTTGGTATCATTCAGCTCGATATCTTTAATGCCCACCTTTTGGTGTTTCAGGTCTATCTTATCCATATTAACCAACAGCTTGTTGAGGTTAATATTGGCCGTCATTTCGCTGCTTTGATAATCAACCTTTATTTTAGACAGATCTATCTGCCCTAAATTCAAATCCAGGTTCATAGGCGTTACGGCAGTATCTACCTTGGCCGCCTGCGCTATTGATGATCCGGCCGGGGTTTGAATGATACGCGCATTTACGCCCGACAACGTGATTTTGGGTATGGTAAATTTCATTTTATCCATATCAAAATCCTTAATTCTGGTATCAAAATGGCCAAGCAGGAATTTTACATCGTTGCCCGTAGTTACATCCTTGTATTTAACATTGATCCTATCCAGGTTTACCTTGTCGATAGAAAACTTCATGGTAGAGGTTGTGTCGGTAGGCTTCACCTCTTTTTTCTGTTCGCCTGCAAAGGCTTTAATTATATAATCAAAGTTAAAAACACTATCGGCACCTCTGCTTATGTTAGCAGTTATGCCCTGCAGGTTAATTTCATTAACTTCTACCTGGTTGTGCAGCAGCTTCAGCATGCTGATATCTACCTTCAGTTTTTCGCCGGCTATCAGGGTGTCTTTCTTTTGGTCTTCAAAGTATACGTCTTCCAACACCAGGAGCTTGGGCAGGCCAAGGCTAATGTGGCCTATTTTAACTTTAGTGTGTATTTTGTTTTGTAAAAAAGTTACCGCCTTATTTTTAGCAAAATTTTGCACAGCAGGCACCTGTATCAAAATAACTACAAGGATAACCAGTAAAACTACACTCACCAGTATCCAAAGTATTGTTTTGAGGGTTATTCGTAATATTTTTTTCAATTGTATTAATTTTTCAAAGGTGAAGATCGATGTGCTTAATATAGTCAAATAATGTGCTAAAGTACCAGCCCCGCCCCCTCTAAATCTCCCCCAGTAGGGGAGACTTTTAAAATATGTGTTAGCCCTACCTTCCGGGGAGGGTTGGGAGGGGCTCTTTTTTCAACACTCAACTCCGCGAACTTGTTTTTTAATAACTTTGTATTTCTACAGATTTTGTTGAAACGGATTTACTTATGCCAGATTTTTCTCACTTACACGTCCATACCCAGTTCTCGTTACTTGATGGTGCTGCCGACATCTCTAAACTTTACAAAAAGGCTGCAGCTGATGGAATGAAAGCCCTGGCCATTACCGATCATGGTAACATGTTTGGTGTATTTAAGTTTGTGGCCGAAGCTGGTAAACACAATGTAAAACCCATTGTTGGCTGCGAGTTTTATGTGGTAGAAGACAGACATAAAAAAACCTTTACCAAGGACAAGAAAGATATTCGCCGCCATCAGCTGATGCTGGCCAAAAATCCCGAAGGCTATAAAAACCTGGTTAAGCTATGTTCATACGGCTACATGGAAGGTTTGTACAGCAAATGGCCCCGTATTGATAAAGAATTGATTTTAAAACATCACAAAGGCATCATTGCTACTACCTGCTGCATTGGCGCATCGGTACCCCAGGCCATATTAAGAGATACACCCGAAGCGGCCGAAGCCGAGTTTAAATGGTGGCTTGATTTGTTTGGCGAAGATTTTTACATCGAACTGCAACGCCACGATATTCCCGACCAAAATACAGTGAACAAAGTGTTGCTGGAGTACGCCAAAAAGTATAATGTAAAGGTAATTTGCTCCAACGATTCGCATTATGTAGATCAGCAGGACTCCAATGCGCATGATATTTTACTTTGCGTGAATACAGGCGACATGCAAAGCACGCCTATTGCTACAGACGAGGAAGGCGGCCGGGGCTATCGTTTCGGCTTCCCTAACGACCAGTTTTACTTTAAAACACAACAGGAAATGAGCCACCTGTTTAAAGATCTGCCCGAATCATTGGATAACACCAACGAGATTGTAGATAAAGTAGAGGTTTTAAAGCTGAAGCGGGATATTTTATTACCCAACTACGTTATTCCTGATGAATTTAAAATTCACAATACCGGCGATGCGGATACGCTGAACCAGTGGGAATACCTGAAGCACCTTACTTTTATGGGTGCCAAAGAACGTTATATAGATATATCGCCCGAAACTGAGGAGCGCATTAACTTTGAGTTGTTCACCATCAGAACGATGGGTTTTGCCGGCTACTTTTTAATTGTGGCCGACTTTATAAAAGCCGGCCGCGATATGGGTGTATTCATAGGCCCTGGCCGCGGTTCGGCAGCCGGGTCGGTGGTAGCCTATTGTACCGGGATCACCAACATCGACCCAATGAAGTACAATCTCCTGTTTGAGAGGTTCCTGAATCCCGACCGTAAATCGATGCCCGATATCGATACGGATTTTGACGATGCAGGCCGCCAAAAGGTTATTGATTATGTGGTAGATAAGTATGGTAAAAACCAGGTGGCGCAAATTATCACCTATGGATCGATGGCTGCCCGTACCAGTATACAGGATGTGGGCCGGGTGTTGGATATGCCATTATCCGAAATGAACTTAATTAAAAAGCTGGTACCCGATACCCTGGGCATAACCCTTAAAGATGCCATTGAACAGGTACCCGAGCTTAAAGAAATATTAAATGGCAACGACCTGCGCAGCCAGGTACTGCGCGAAGCTGCCAAGCTGGAAGGCTCGGTGCGTAATACCGGCGTACACGCGGCGGGCATCATCATCGCCCCTTATGATTTAACTGACATTGTTCCGGTAGCCGTTGCCAAAGACTCCGATCTGCTGGTTACCCAGTACGATGGCCGGGTAATTGAAGATGCGGGCGTAATTAAGATGGACTTTTTGGGCCTTAAAACCCTTACCATTATTAAAGATGCGCTGCGGATGATCAGGCTAAATCATGGTGTACACATCGATATTGATTATATCCCGCTTGATGATTTGCAAACTTATGAGCTTTACCAGCGCGGTGATACCAATGGTACTTTCCAGTTTGAAAGTGATGGTATGCAAATGTACCTGCGCGAGCTTAAACCCGATAAGTTTGAGGATTTAATTGCCATGAACGCCCTGTACCGTCCGGGCCCTATTGAGTACATACCTAACTTTATTGCCCGTAAACACGGCCGGGAGCCTATTGTGTTCGATTTGCCCGACATGGAGGAATACCTGGGCGAAACCTATGGTATTACCGTATACCAGGAGCAGGTGATGCTTTTATCGCAAAAGCTGGCAGGCTTTAGTAAAGGCGATGCCGACGTTTTACGCAAGGCGATGGGTAAAAAACAAATTGAGGTGCTTAATAAGATGGAAGCCCAGTTTATGGATGGCGCCATAGCCAAAGGCCACCCCAAAGATAAACTCACCAAAATATGGACTGACTGGAAGGCTTTTGCGCAGTACGCTTTCAATAAATCGCACTCTACCTGTTATGCTTTTGTGGCCTACCAAACGGCTTATTTAAAGGCGCACTATCCATCCGAGTATATGGCAGCGGTTTTAAACAACCAGAACAACATGGAAAAGATTACCTTTTTTATGGAGGAGTGCCGCCGGATGGGTGTAGAGGTTTTAGGCCCGGATATCAATGAATCGGACATGGCATTTGCGGTAAACCGTAAGGGGCAGGTGCGTTTCGGGTTAACCGGTGTTAAGGGTGTGGGTGATAAAGCGGTGGAGAGTATTATTGACGAACGTGTTGCCAACGGCCCTTACACATCTGTTTATGATTTTGCACGCCGGTCGAACACCCGCAGTGTAAACCGCAAATCATACGAGAACCTGGTTTACGGAGGAGCCTTTGATGAATTTGGCTATAACCGCGCCCAGTTTTTTGCCAAAACAGATGTTGGTGTGCTAACAGGTATTGAACGCCTTACCAAATATGCCAATGATTATCAGAATGTACAAAGCAGTTCACAATCATCATTATTTGGTGGTTCGGTTGCATCATATGTACCTGAACCGGCCATGCCCGAGGCTGAAGAATGGCCATTGATAGAGAAGCTGAAATACGAGAAAACGGTGATCGGTATTTACCTTACCGGCCACCCGCTGGATAACTATAAGGTAGAACTTGACCGCTTTTGCAACAGCACCATCAGCGATTTGAAACTGATGCAAAAAGCACGCTCGGGCGAAGGTGGCGAAGAGATCATAGGAGCCTTTAACGAGTTACGTAAACGCGGCGAGATCCGCATAGGCGGGCTTGTAAGCAGCGTTCAGCATAAAATAACCAAAACAGGTAAGCCATTTGGCACTTTCGTGTTGGAGGATTACAATGAATCATACGAGTTTGCCTTGTTTGGTGATGATTATGTAAAATTCCGCAACATGATGATGGATGGTTATTTTTTACATATTAAAGGTACCATCGAAGAAAAATTCCGCCAAAAAGATAACTGGGACCTGCGCATCCTGGTGATGGATTTGCTGTCCGAAATGCGCGATAAGCTCACCAAATCATTAACTGTTTGTATAGACGTAAGCATGCTCAGCAGTAAATTACTTGACGATATACAACACATCATAGACGAAAACAACCAGAAGTACCCGGTAAAAAACTGCAAACTGCGCTTCAAGATCAACAACCGCGAAGAGGCCATGCATGTGGAACTATCATCCAAAAACTTTAAAGTAAACCCAAGCGATGATTTAATTGAGGGGATATTTAACATTACAAATACGCAGCCGTTGTTGGGGTGATGAACAACAACGTATATAGCAGTAAAGACTAATTGTTAGCATCTGTTCCATCCCTTGTTAAAAACTTACAGTCACCACAACGTTACGTGGATAACTTATATTAATATAATTGTCACATTGTCAGGTGCGGTTTGTGGCAAGCTATTTGAATAGTATATATTTGTACAACAAAATTTAAAAAATAGAAATCATGGCTTTAGAAATAACTGATGCAAACTTTGACGAACTTGTCCTGAAATCAGACAAACCCGTACTACTTGACTTTTGGGCAGAATGGTGTGGTCCGTGTAGAATGGTTGGCCCGGTAGTTGAAGATATTGCAAAAGAATACGAAGGCAGAGCTATTGTTGGTAAAGTTGATGTCGATAACAACCCAGGTATATCTGTAAAATTCGGCATCCGTAATATCCCTGCTTTATTGTTCTTCAAAAATGGCGAAATTGTAGATAAACAAATTGGTGCAGTTCCAAAATCAGTATTAACTGATAAATTAGCTAAACAATTAGCTTAATCCGTACAGGCATAAATTAAGTTTATCAATAACTTAATCCACCATATTTTACTTTAAAAAGCGTTGCTAATGTTGGCAACGCTTTTTTTATGCCCTATATTAGCCCTATGCCCAAATTAAACGACGATCAGCAAATACGGCAGTTAGCCAACCTTGAACTGTTGGCCCGCCAGGTGGTTGAAGGTTTTATAACCGGCCTGCACCAAAGCCCTTTCCATGGCTTTTCGGTGGAGTTTGCCGAGCATCGCTTATACAACAACGGCGAATCGGTGAAAAATATTGATTGGAAATTGCTGGCCCGTACCGATAAGCTGTTTGTAAAACAATTTGAGGAAGAAACCAACCTGCGCTGCTACCTGCTGTTGGATACATCGTCGTCCATGAATTTCCCGGAAAAAGGGACCAGTAAGCTCCAGTTTTCTGTATATGCTATTGCATCATTAATGCATTTGTTTAAAAAACAAAGGGATGCATTTGGGCTTTGCCTTTTTTCGGACAAGGTAGACTGGTTGAGTTCGGCAAAGTCAACCACAACACACCTGTTTCATTTATACGCCGAACTGGAGAAGGCGTATAATAATCCAAAAAACAATACAGTTACCAACATAACGCAGGTATTACACCATATAGCCAACGAGATCCACCAGCGTTCGATGGTCATTATTTTTAGCGATATGCTGGAGAACAGCCTTAACCCCGATAAAGTGCAAGCCTTGTTCGCGGCCGTTCAGCACCTGAAGTTCAGCAAACATGAGGTAATTATTTTTAACGTTAGCGATAAGCAAAAAGAAATCGACTTTAATTTTGACAATCGCCCTCACCATTTTATCGACATAGAAAGTGGTGCCGAAATAAAGGTGCATCCTGGCAAAGTACGTGATGCGTACAAAGCATCCTTAACCGAATACCGGCATCAGCTTGAACTTAAATGTGCCCAATACCATATTGATTTGGTTGATGTAGATATTAATGAAGGTTACCATGATGTGCTAAAAACCTACCTGGCCAAAAGAAATAAAATGGTGTAGCTAAGCGGCTATTAAATTGGGGTTAGGCACATTGAAGATAAGCGTAACCGTAGTGCCCTCGCCTTTTACCGAATTTATTTGAACCTTAATATCATGAAAAGTGGTAATACTTTTAACTATGGCCAGGCCTAAACCGTAACTTTCCTTTTCGTCGGTATCCAGCTTTTCGAAACGGTTGAAGGCATTTTCAATTTGCTTTTTGTCCATACCCGTTCCGGTATCAGAGATGATTACTTTGTAAATTCCCTCTTTTAGTTCATCGCTAATAATTATTGCCCCACCTGCATTATTATACTTTATGGCGTTATTAATTAAATTAAACAGCAAAGTATGCATCAGGGGCCTGTTACCTTTAATGGTATATATATATTTAAGGTTGTTTGAAAAAGTTAACTGCCGCTCTTCTATCCTATCTTCCAGCTCTTCCTGAATTTCCATTACTACGGCTGCTATCATTACCATATCTGCTTTATCGTATTGATTGTTTTCGACTTTCGATATCAGCAGTAAACTATTGATAATAGATTTAAGCCGGTTAAGCGTTTTTAACGATGCATGCATCTTGTTTTCACTCCCCTCGCTTAGCTCCTCGTGCAGTAAAATATTCTCGAGCCTTGAGCTGATAATGGATATGGGGGTAAGCAATTCGTGCGATACGTTAGCGATAAATTGTTTTTCGAGGATAAACAGGTTCGATATTTTCTTCATGAGCGAACTGATGCTATCGTCCAAAAGCTCAAAATCCTGTGTGGTGGTTTTTATTTTTTGGTAATCAAAGTTCATCGGATCATTCACCTTGATCAGCTTACGGTCAATGATCTTGTAAAACGGGGCCAGCAAAAATTTGGTAAAAACCAAATCGCTTATCAGCGTTAATACCAGGGCTATCACCAAAACCACGATAGTGAATTTTTTAATGATAGATTTTAATTCCTCAACCGATTCTATCGCTACGCCGATATGTAAAATATAGGTATGGCCATTAAAATTTAACCGGTGTGTTAAAATGCGGTAGGTTTGGGTGTACTTATCAAAATCGCGGGTTTCGGTAGTAAATTTAACTTCCCTGGTAATCTCGGGGTTGTATTTGGTTTGGGTAATAGTAATAAACTCCTCCTTCAAAATATTATAGTCGGTGTAGGCTTTTTTATCCCCTAATATACTACTTATTTCACTGGAAGAAAGGTTTTTAAGCGTTTGCTCCTTATCATTTTCAAGCCGTAGCTCAATGTGGTTATAAGAAATTTTTTCTATCGAAAGCAGGATGAGCAAACCCGTAAACAGGATGATAGCTACTTTGGTTAAAGTATTATAAAGGGCCAGCTTTACCTGTAGTTTCATTGTTTAAATGTTAATACGGTAACCTATGCTGCGTACCGTTTCAAACCAGTCAATAGGAATGTATTGCGATAGTTTTTTGCGCAGGTTTTTTACATGAACATCTACAAAGTTCGAGTCGCTGTTTATTTCCAAAACATCACCCCAAACGTGCTCGGTAAGATTGGTGCGCGATATTACGCGGTTTTTATTAAGCACCAGGTAGTTAAAAATTTCAAACTCCTTTTTTGTAAGGTTTATCCGTTCGTCGTTAAACATTACTGTGCGGTTTTGGATATTTACTTTAAGGCCTTTTATGTTTATGTCATTACTTTCCAGCCGATGTTTACGGCGGGTAATAGCGTGCATGCGGGCCAGCAATTCGCTTAACGAAAATGGCTTGGCCAGGTAATCATCCGCGCCCTGCTCCAGTCCCGACACCCTGTCGTCAACAGCCCCGCGGGCGGTCAGGATAATAACGGCATCATCACGCTTATCAAGCCCTTTCAGCATTTTTAACAGGTCGAACCCATCGCCATCAGGCAATCCGAGATCAAGCAGTATAAAATCGTAATTATTAACAAAAATCTTTTCCTCTGCCGATTTTTTAGTCCGCGCATGTTCAACCGTAAACCCTTCGTGACTTAAAAATTCATCAACCTCAAGAGCAAGGCCCTTTTCGTCTTCAACAATCAAAACATTCATAAGTGCGCAATTTAGTAAAATAGAATCAAGAGTAAAAAAGTCAGAACCAAGAGTCAAGAATCAAGAGCCAAGACAAAATTTATATTTAATTGGATTACATAAATCAATGCTGTCTTAACTCTTGATCCTTGATTCACTTTTTAAAAAATGTCAGAATCAAGAGCCAAATTTATATTTAATTGGGTTACATAAATCAATGCTATCTTAACTCTTGATTCTTGACTCTTGATTCTTGACTCTCTTTTCTCAAAATAGCTAAATCAATTTGTGCTTAACGGTGTTACAAAATAAACGCTACTATTGTATACATATGAGACTTTCCATTGAACGAAAACCAATAAGAGTTAACCCCGATCCTAAACGCGTTATTGCCAGATTTTTTTTTAATGGGAACGATCGTGCAAAAGAAGTAATTGAGCGCGTTATGCTAATAAGCGAGGATGTAGCCTTTGGCATCGTATCGCCGCTATTGCAGGAGTACTCCAAACGGCACCGGAATATAACCCGTGTTTTAAACCGGCATTGCAGTAAATTGAAGCCGCTTTTTTTGGAGTTAAATATCGATTATGATACCTTAACCATTAACCGCAAGCTACTTATAGGGTCTTATTTTACACACGAGTACTCCATTGAGTCGGCAGCTTTTTTCAATCCCTCTATTGTGGAAGACCCGGACCAAACCGAACTGGAAGATGGACAACGCAGGGTAATTATCAGTTTCAGGGCTGTGGGCGAAGGGCATATCTCATCCATCACCTTTCGCAGGGGAATGATAGATAAAGATAATAACATTACCATTTTACCAGCCGGCAGCTATATTGATGAAGCTGAAATTGTAAGGAATGCAGTGTACAATAAAAAGCTGTTTTTTGATAAAGCCGCTATTACGCAAATCAATATCGATATTTTACACGAACTGGAGTCCAAGCTCGATCATCATTTTGAATATGCCAACCTGCGCCGCATTATTATCGATTCGCAAAAATTACAGGAAAGCGATATGATGAAACTGGAGTACGACAAGGTATTGTGGCTGGCCGATTCGTACTACGAAATAGTTTTTTCGCTGGACACCGATATTTCCGACAGGGTAATATTCCCTATATCGGAGTATGAGCGCAAGGGTATTGAAGATGCCCGTTTTGTGCAATTCAGAAATGATGACGATACTTCTGTTTATTACGCTACATACACCGCATATGATGGCGCGCTTATAATGCCTAAACTGTTGCAAACCACCGATTTTTATAATTTTAAAATAATGCCGTTATACGGCGCTGGCGCCCAAAATAAAAACCTGGCGCTGTTTCCGCGCAAGGTGAACGGCAAGTTTGTAATGATTTCGCGTATTGATGGCTGCAACAATTACATCATGTATGCCGATAAGATAAATATATGGGAAAAGCCGATTATGCTGCAGCAACCCCGCTTTAGCTGGGAGTTTGTACAAATAGGCAACTGCGGATCGCCGATTGAAACCAAAGATGGCTGGCTGATGATAACCCACGGTGTAGGCCCTATGCGCCGCTATGTGTTAGGTGCAAGTTTATTAAAACTGGACGACCCGGCCATTGAAATAGGCCGCCTGCGCGAGCCCTTGCTTATCCCCAACAGCGATGAGCGCGAAGGCTATGTGCCTAATGTACTATATTCATGCGGAGCAATTGTTCATAACGAAAAGCTTATTATCCCTTACGGGGTATCCGATTCATCAACCGCCTTTGCCGAAGTTGGCTTACAGGAATTATTAGATAAATTGAAGAACGATCAAAGCGAATAATACTGCTTTTGTTATCAGCTTAAATAATATTAATTTAACCGCTTAAATAAAGCGATGTTAAGTGGTTATTATTAAAAGGATTAATGGACAACTGGCCAATAGGCTGCACTTTTTGTCGTACTTTATAGCCAACAGCAAGGCTTACAACTATTCATTGCTTGTAACCTGTTTTCCGGAGTATTACAACTGGTTTACACCTGTAGGCGATGAAGCGCTAAGGGTAACCTTTACAAAAACTGGGGTAGAGCAGAAAGCTTTAAACAAAATTTTAAATAAACTTCATGCCCTCACATTAAAATTTAAGATAAAATTGCCGGGGGTTACATTCCATTCTATAACCGGAAACGACCTTACACTTTCGCAATATGACTTAAACCAGCCCGGGTTCATTAAATTAGCACAGCAGCAGGTTGTAATACCCGAGGGCTGGGTTTACCGGGACTACGTTAATTTTAAAAAATACCTGCCGCAAATTAAAAATTTGTTTTCGCCTAAACAGGAATTCAGGGATGCGATAGAACAGGAAGTTAACCGGGCACGTAACATGGGCGATATCCTGATTGGTGTACACATCAGGCGCGGCGATTATATTGATTTTAACGGCGGCAAATGGTTTTACAGCAACGAGGTATACATCAACAAAATGCGCGAAACCGAGAAGCTTTTTTCAGGGAAGCGGTGTGTGTTTATAATTTGCTCGCAGGAAAGGCTGGACGCCAACGAATTTAGCGATTTCAAAACTGTAATTGCCGAACGGCCGGCTATAGTCGACTTATATTTACTTGCCGAATGCAACTATATTTTCGGCCCGCCAAGCACGTTTACTGGCTGGGCATCATTGTACAACACCGTACCGGCTTACTACATGGAATCGGCCGACGAAAAGATAACCATCAATTCTTTTAAGGAGTTTTTTGATTAGCAACCCTTATCGCCATGTGGTACTGATTCTTTTAAGCGTAAACTTTTCAAAAATCCCGACAGCAATTTCTTTGTGATCACCCTTTTCTGATTTACGCACGTAATTAGTTAAATTCAGGAGCTTTAACTGCGATGTATTATTGTTACCGCTGATGTTGAGGTTGGCATACATCGTTTTTAAAACTATGGTATCTGCATCTTTTACCCGCTCATAATCAATAAGCATGGCCAACGTATCTCTTTTGTTTTTAATTAAAGATGAACTGTAATAGAAAATACTGCTGCTGCGGTCAAAATCCACCCTCGCGGTGTCTTTATAAAGCGCGCCGTAACTGCGCTTATTATTATCCTTAACGTATTGGTTAAATTCATGAACATACTCCAGTTGCAGGGCGTTAATCCTGGAAACCAATTCCCTTTTAGAAAAATCGAAGGTGTAAACTTTATTGATATCATTAAACCTGGTATAGGCGCCCGGAGGCATGCTGGTAGCTATAAAGGATATTAACGAAAACAACATCAACATATTAAGAATTATGGGTTTAAAGTGATATACTGCAGGCTTGTTAAACTGATAAAAAGACACCGGTAAAATAAGCAGGGCTATATAATCGGTATAATCAATTGTACGGTAAATTGGTACGCCGGCACCATTTAATGCATCGATAACAGGCTGTATTAAGGGCGATTTCCAAACTACAAAAAACAGCAACGTAAAAAAGTAAACCAGCTTAATTTTCCGTGGAAATAAAGCGCTCAACAAAAACGGGAAAGCAAACAATCCGGCAAAATCCGAAAGTTTGCCCGTTAAACCGTTATGGAACGTTTGTTTAAAATACCAATCGTTTACAATAAGTAACAAAACCGCGGCTATAAATACCGGGTTACTTAATTTGTGCCTTTCCATTGCTAAAGTCTAATTAACAGCAAGTTATAATAATTAATTCAGTAGTTTATGAAGCTTTTCAAACTTCTTTTAAGCTAATCTCACGCTATTGTACAGGCAATCGCTTTTAAAGATTTGACATCGAAATATAGGTAGCCCCTAACGGGGCAAGGATTTTTTCCTTTTAGTTTCTACAAATATGTAGCCTCTACGAGGCATATCAGCATGGTTTTTTGCCTCGTAGAGGCTACATATTTGTAGAAATATTCCATCTAATCTTTATTTGCATCGTAGAGGCTACCTGTTTGTAGAAAAATATTGCAACCTTTTTTGCTCCTTAGGAACTACCTTTCTTCAGGACCAACTTTTAAGAGCGATTTTCATGCGCTATTGTATAAACGTTTGTTAAAACGGTATTAGTTGCCTATAAATCCGGCCCTATTTCTTCTCCCTTTCGGTCGCTAACACACAACATACTGTCCTAAATAACAAGCATATTGTTGGGCGTAAAATCCCTGTTTTTTATCATCGGTATATAAAAAAGGTTACTGCTATTTAATAGGGCTGGTAATTGAAAATGTTTCAAAAAAAATGAAGAATGGCATCTCCATTGATATAAATAATTTAGTATATTTAATTGGTATAATGAACGTTACAAATTATTATATGATAAAAAACTTATAAAGCCATGGACCATTTCAGAGAAATAAAAAACAGCTTAACCTGGCACAATGAGGGCAAATTTGAAGTTGAGCTGATTAACGGTATTATTACCAAACTTAACTTTTGCGAGCCGGGTAAGGGCCCCGAAGATGTAGGCAAGTGTCTTACATCAACCAACTATAAATATTTACAGTCGGTTTATTCATGCCTCGGCGACCTGTTCACTTTTATTGAGGAAGAAAACAAAAGGTTGGGCTACAGCTATGCACGTACAAGCGATGTTTTGCCACAACAGCAACAAGAAGTTACAGGAAACGCCTACCCGCTGCTTGGTGAAACCAAAATAAGGCCGTTAAATGATTACGCCAACCAACCGGAATCGGGCAATTCATCCCAGGCAAATGAATTGATAAGGGATGCCGGGTGATAGCTGCCTGCAAAAAGCTGATTGCTTTTTTGGTGTTGTGTGATACTTAAAGTATCGCATTGGCTTTTTTATGTGTTTTTCTTTGTTATTTGCCCAGTATCTTCTCATATAGCTTTAAATAGTCGGCCACCATTTTATCTGCCGAAAATTGCGAGCTCGCCCAGTTACAGCAGTCTATTCTATTAAGCTCGGCTAACCTGCCCACTGCTTCAACAGCCTCATCAACATTATTAACTAAAAATCCGGTTTGGGCGTGTTTAATTAACTCTGGCATCGATCCCTTGTTAAATGCTATCACGGGCGTTCCGCAAAGCATCGCTTCGGCCACGCTCATGCCAAAGGGCTCATTAAAACTGATGGGGTGCAGCAGGGCGGCGGCATTGCCCAACAACTCTTTACGCTTATCGGGGCCGGCATGGCCAATGTATTGTATTTGGCCCGATAAATAAGGTTCAACCCGTTCACGGTAATAATTCCCATCCTGTATAATACCTGCAATTAACAGCTTCCGTTTGCTTTTTTGGGCTATCTCAATAGCCTCGGCAGTTCCTTTATCAGGATGGATGCGGCCAAAGTATAAAAGGTAATCTCCCGGCTGCTCGTAAAACTCAAAATCGCGGGTATCCAATCCATTATAAACCGTACCCAGGTAATCCAGATGGGGACTACGATCTGAATTACTAATGGACACATAATGCCCTATATGGTTATATTTTTTATAAACCGGGATAATTTTCTGCGACGAAAAGCCATGTATCGTAGTGATAACAGGCGTGTTAATCAGCCCGGAATAACTGAGCGGCAAAAAATCGAAATTATTATGGATAATATCAAACCCGGCCGCTTTTTCCATCAGGTTGCTAATGTGCAGGCACTCCAACACTTTGGCATCCTGGCTCCGGTCTTCCTCGTACCCGGTGGCACAAACAGCATCCAGCTTTCCGGCAGTTATCGAATCGCCGGTGGCAAACAGCGTTACATCAATACCCAACTTTACCAGTCCCTCGGCAATGTTAGATGAAATTTGTTCCCACGGGCCGTAATGCCTGGGCGGTGTGCGCCAGGCTACGGGGGCTAAAACAGCTACCTTCATTTAGCAGATTTCCAGTTTCTGGCCGTATTTGTTATACTCGTACTCCAGTTCAAAAGCTTTCAATACCGTTAAATGCGATATCAGGTACGCCAGTGTACTTTCGGCTCCCTGGTTACGGTTAATACCGCCGGGCAGCAAGCCATCGCAGCAACCCTTTGTTTCGTGGTCGTAAAGAGGTGCACGCAGGGTATTTTCGCCCAGGAACCATTTGTAACTCAAAAACATTTTCTCTACATATTGTGGCACCCTAAAAATCTGGTAAGCCTGGAAATGCATCAGCACCATAGCCATGGTTTCAATAGCTTGCTGATCGAACGTTGGAAAAGTACCGCCACGGTAATACCAGCCATCATTACCAACCGGGCTTAAGTAACCGTTTGATAGCGTGAGCTTATCTAAAAACGCCATCGATGCCAGGGCAATCCTTTTAGCATCCTCGTTGCCGGTTATTTCACAGGAGTGTAACAAAGCCAGCGGAAGTATGGCATTATCGTAGGTCATTTTCTCCTCAAACCATTGCCAATCTTCTGATTGCGTTTTTTCAAAAGCATCAATGAGGGGCTGGGTTAAATCGTTTAGTATTTTAATCATCCCATCATCTGTGGGTACGGCCTGCAGGTAAAGGCTTATACCAATAATGGTGTTGCCTATTCCCCTCAAATGTTTCAAACTTGTAAAATGCGGTACCGATTTATGAAAAATCTCTAAAGCAAATTCACGGTATGAGTTACTTGCCGCGCAGCCTATCAAATGGCCTAACGACCATATGGTGCGCCCAAACGAATCTTCTGATCCTACTTCATCCAGGTAGCGCCTGTCAAAACTCAAAAAGTTGCGGAAGTTACCATCATCCGTCTGCATATAGTGAATATAGCTAAGGTATATAGGCAGCAATTCAAAAGCCTCCTTGCTGCCGCTGCGCTGGTAAGCCATTAAGGCCATGATAAGTGCGCGGGCGTTATCATCAAGGCAGTACCCCTCTTTTAAGTTGGGGATGCCGTATTTGGCGTGTTGCACAATGCCAGTATCATCGGTCAGGCGCAAAACGTGCGTGAGGCTGAATTTTGGCAATATCTCGGGGTCGACAATACTGTTTTTTAATATCTTATCACTAAAATCAAAACGGGCCGTAGCTTCCTGGGCCACTTTTATAAATTCGGCACCAATTACCGGCCAGCGCAGGTGCAGGCCATATTGGTAGGCATTCTCCTTCAGTTCCTGCAAAACTCTGTCCTGGTCAAGCAGCTCAATTACGGTATCGGCAAGCGCATCTGAATTTTTGAAATCGAATAGCCGGCCCCGGCCATCGGCCAACAACTCGGTAGCGTGCCAGTAAGGTGTAGATACTACAGCAGCACCAGCGCCAACAGCATAAGATAAAGTGCCACTGGTAATTTGTGCCTCGTTAAGGTATGGTGTTACATAAATATCACAGGCGGTAAGGTAATCTACCAATTCCTCTTCGGATACAAACTTATTGATAAAGGATAGATTTTTGGATACCCCCAACTGCGTTGCAAGCGATTTCAGGTGATCGCGATACTCCTCTCCCGAATTTTTTATAACACCCGGATGGGTGTTACCCAGTACTACGTACATTACATCGGGGTGTTTTTCAACAATTTTTGGTAAAGCCCTAACCACGGTTTCCAGCCCTTTATTACGGCTTATCAGCCCGAAAGTGAGCATTACCCTGCGATTTTTAAACGAACTAAGCGCTTTAACCGGGTTTTCTTCCGGTGCTTCTACATCGGGCACGCCATGTTCTATAATCTGTATCTTATCAGCAGGAATTTCATAAATAGTGGTTAAAAACTCCACAGCACGCTGGCTCATCACGATGATCTTTGACGATTGTTCGGCAATCTCGCGGATGATGATGCGCTGAACATAGCTGGGGTCTTTTAATATGGTATGTAATATTGATATCAGTGGTTTTTCCAGCCGGTTTATCAACGGTAATATATAAATACCACTCTCGCCGCCGTAAATGCCAAATTCATGCTCCATAATGCAAACATCCGCCGCGCTGGTATTGATGTAGTTGGCAGCACGGATATAGTCTTTTTGATGATTTTGACGGATAACATATTTCACTTCGTCCGGGTATTCGTATTCGTGCACATCTTCAGAATCATTAAGCGCTACCACGAAACCGCCCTGCAGTAATGACTTCCTGTCGGGATAATTTGCGCTGATAGCGTGCATTAAATTGTGGTTGAATGTGGCTAAGCCGCACTCGCGGGGAGGGTAAGTTGATATGTAGGCGATTTTCATAATTCGATAGCGTGTTAAAACTTGTAGTTGTGTGCATAAACAGCGATAGCAAGCCGGCTGTTTAATTTGTGACCATAAAAAAGTGCATTAATGTTCTTATTTCCCTGTTTAAAGGCCTTTACAGCATTTTTTTATATGATTATTCTATAAATGCATAAACCATACCAGTTTAATTCAAACAAAATATTATGAGGTATTATTCAATATTCGTTACATAAAAGTTACCAAAGGCTGTATAGGAATCTGCTTATTAAATTTAATTATAAGCCGGCCGCTTGTTCACCGTACCTTAAAAGGCCGCAGGCAACAGGGCGCTTTCGTTATAAATTTTAATGCAACTTACACACACCAAACTATAACCCAACCCACCTTTTTACAACACACCTTTCACACACTTTTATCCCGCCTTTGCGGCCAAACAAACAGTAGATAATTAACTTATGATGTAATTTAAAAGCGAAAACCTGTTTACAAAAAATGTAAAAAAGCCAATATGATATCAGGAAGACTTAGTAACAAGAAGAACATCTTCTCTGTTTCCCTACTGTGCAGAACCTTTACAACAAATATACTCAAAAATTGGGCGCAACAATAACTTATAGCCCGCCCCGGGGCTTTTTTCTTAACGGGTCAGTTAGTATAATGCCCTATTGCTTCTATAATCACCGCGCAGGCCTTTTCTATCTCGCGGGGCTGGATAATGAGTGGTGGTGCCAGCCGCATGGAGTTGCTGCAATGTAAAAACCAATCGGTTATTACACCGTTTTGAATACAACGGTCTATTATTTTCTTATTCAGGTCAAAGTTTTCCAGTTCAACGGCCAGCATCAGGCCTTTGCCGCGCACCGCTTTAATGGCCGGGTGTACCAGTAGCTTACGGAACAGGGCTTCTTTTTGGGCTACTCCAGGCACAAGGTTGTCATTAATCAATACATCCAATGCTGCCAGGCCTGCCGCGCAGCACACCGGGTGGCCCCCAAACGTGGTTATATGGCCCAGGATAGGGTTATCTTTTAACGCAGCCATAATTGGAGTTGATGCAATAAACGCACCTATCGGCATACCGCCGCCCAGCGCTTTGGCCAGCAACAAAATATCGGGTACTATGCCAAAGTGCTCAAAAGCAAACAACTTTCCGGTACGCCCAAATGCAGCCTGAATTTCATCTAAAATCAACAATGCACCCGTTTCATCGCAACGCTTGCGCAAAGCTTGCATATAGCTGCTATCTGGTACCCGCACACCAGCTTCGCCCTGCACGGTTTCCATAATAACGCATGCGGTTTTGTTGGTTATTAATTGCAGGTCATCGGTATTGTTAAAATTGATGAAACCTACCCCGGGTAGCAATGGGCGATACGCTTGCTTAAACTCCTCATTACCCATTACGCTTAAAGCGCCGTGGGTGCTGCCATGGTACGAATTGTGGCAGGCGATGATCTGTTGCCTGCCGCTAAATCGTTTAGCTAACTTCAACGCGCCCTCCACCGCCTCGGCGCCCGAATTGGTAAAATATACCGATTGCAAACTATCAGGTAATAATGATACCAGTTTATGTGCAAACATTACCTGCGGTGTTTGCACAAACTCGCCATAAACCATCAGGTGCATGTATTTATCAACCTGCTGTTTAATGGCCTCCTTTACATAAGGGTTGCCATGCCCAAGGCTGCTTACCCCAATACCCGATATCAGGTCAATAAACGCCCTGCCCGATGCATCGTACATATAAATACCCTCGGCGCGCTCAAACTCCAGCAATAAAGGAAAGCCGGTAGTTTGCGCGTTATTAGCCAAAAAAAGCTGACGGAGAGTAGACATGTGAAAGTTGTATGTTATAAGTTGTAAGTTGTATGTATAGAACAGCACAAAGATAATTGTTAATGCCGCAAAATGATCGTTTTTCAAAAATCAGGAATTATGCGTTCTCAATCGCGGTAAGGTTAAACAGGCTCAAATATTTTGATGGCCTGAATTGCGCTATACGTCAGTTTTCATGTTAACCATGATAAAACACAAACTATTGATTACAAAGTAAATATAAAATAAATATCTGAAATGTGTTAAGTTATGTTAACCCAATTTTATGCATTGCCGTGCAGCTTTTAACGTTTAAAATTTAGAGTTTAGATTTTAGCATTACCTTTGTGTTTACTTAGCGGTCATCTAAACAAAACACCGTCATTGCGAGGTACGAAGCAATCCCAAACTATTCGGGCGGATTTGCAATTCGGAGATTGCTTCGTACCTCGCAATGACGGTCGAATCAAATCAATTGAATAGCTGCTAAGGATTTTAAAAAACTATGAAAGATCACCTGCGGCATCCTGTATTTTCTGTTATCTCAAAACTTGCTGCGCAGCATAATGTACAGGTGTATGCTATTGGTGGTTTTGTGCGTGATATTTTTTTGGACCGCCCGTCAAAAGATATAGATATTGTAATTATAGGTAACGGGATTGATTTTGCCGAGGCCGTGGGTGCAAAGCTGAAGGTAAAAGTTGCTGTTTATAAAAACTTTGGCACTGCATCGCTCAAATACCAGGACCTGGAGGTTGAGTTTGTGGGCGCCCGCAAAGAATCGTACCGCCGCGACTCGCGTAAGCCTATTGTTGAAAATGGGACGTTGGAAGACGATCAAAAACGCCGCGACCTTACCATCAACGCGTTGGCCATATCCCTTAACCCGGAAACTTTTGGCCAACTGCTTGACCCATTTGGCGGCATTACCGATTTACAAAACAAACTGATCCGCACACCGCTAAACCCGGTGGAAACTTTCTCTGACGACCCTTTGCGCATGATGCGTGCCATCAGGTTTGCATCGCAGCTTAATTTCAGGATAGACGACGAGGCCGTTACTGCTATAAAAAACAATGTAGATAGGATTGCCATTATATCGCAGGAGCGTATAACTGACGAACTGAATAAGATCATCCTATCTAAAGTCCCTTCCATTGGGTTCAATTATTTGTTTGATACCGGCTTATTGCATAAAATATTCCCGTTGATGGCCGGCCTTTACGGTGTTGATTATATTGACGGCAAAGGCCACAAGGATAATTTTTACCATACCCTACAGGTGCTTGATAACATTTGCGAAACCACCGACGACCTTTGGCTACGCTGGGCCGCTATTTTACACGATATTGCCAAGCCCGCCACCAAGCGCTTTGAACCCGGCCACGGCTGGACATTTCATGGCCATGAAGACCGCGGCGCGCGCATGGTGCCTAAAATATTCGCCCAGTTAAAATTGCCCCTTAACGAAAAAATGAAACAGGTGCAAAAACTGGTACAGCTGCATTTAAGGCCCATAGTGCTCTCGCAATCTATTGTGACAGATTCGGCAGTGCGGCGCTTGCTTTTTGAAGCGGGAGATGACATCGAAGGGCTAATGTTGTTGTGTAAAGCAGACATCACCACAAAAAACGAATACAAGGTTAAAAAATACCGTAACAATTTTGAGCTTGTTCAACAAAAATTAAAAGATGTTGAAGAACGCGATAGCATCCGTAACTGGCAGCCGCCGGTTACCGGGCTGGATATTATGGAGCTTTTTGGCATAAAAGAAGGCCGCGAGGTAGGAATTATCAAAAATCAGATACGCGAAGCTATCCTGGAAGGCGAAATTCCGAACGAACGGGAAGCTGCCATCAGCTATACAATTGCCAAAGGTTTAGAAATTGGCTTAAAAGTTGTGGCAAGCTGAAATTGAATTAAAACACTATTTTTGTCCCCATTAAAAATTTACTAACAAAATGGCACTATACAGGTTCAGGGTTACTTTCGAAGATTATGATGATGTGATGCGTGAAATTGATGTAAAATCGAATCAGACATTCGAAGATTTACACCGCGCAATACACCAGTCAACCGGTTATAATCCCGAATTCCCATCGTCTTTTTATATCAGTAACGACCAGTGGATGAAAGGCGAAGAAATTACCTATTTGCCAAATCAAAAAAGAAAAGATCGTGGCATTTCGCTCATGACCAATGTAAAGCTACTGAGCTTTATTGACGATCCGCATCAAAAATTTTATTATACGTTTAACTTCGACCGTCCTTTTGATTTTCATGTCGAGCTGATGAAAATTATTCTTGACGAAACACCAGGAACAACCTACCCCGCAGTTATAAAATCAGTTGGCGAGGCGCCAAAACAATTTGGCAATGTATTTACGCCTGCTGCAACAGCTGCCGCACCGGATGAAGATTTTGACTTTTTAAATGAAATGGCCTATAACCCGGAAGATGCCGAAGATTTTTCGGAGGTAACCGACATTGACGCCGACCTTCCCGAGGAAAAAGCTGCCGAAGACGAAGAAGACGACGAATTTGGTAACGAATTTGCCGACGATGAAGGCTTTGACGATGACGACAAACCACATCGTGGTGGGGGTGATGATTATTAAGGACGATCTCAGCACCATGATTGCGAGGATTTAGCAGGTAATACCTAAAAAGAGGATAACGTCTTGGCTTCAGATGCTCATAGCAACTATGTCATTGCGAGCGAAGCGTGGCAATCGCGTCGCGTTCATGGCGAATTTGCATAGTTCGCGATTGCTTCGTTCCTCGCAATGACATATTTTATTTAAACATGCCTCATTTACCTACAAAAACCCTCATTGTAATTGCCGGCCCTACAGCCACTGGCAAAACGGCGGCGGCTATTGAGGTGGCAAAGCACTTCAATACGGTGGTAGTATCGGCCGATTCGAGGCAGTTTTTCAGAGAAATGAGCATTGGTACGGCTAAACCAAGCGCCGAAGAATTATCACAGGTAAAACATTATTTTATTGATTCCCATTCTATAACCGAGCCCTTTTCGGTAGGTGATTTTGAGAGGGAATGCCTTGTATTGCTCGACGAGCTTTTTAAAAAGCATGACTATGTCGTTTTGGCAGGTGGCTCGGGTCTGTACATTAAAGCTATTTGCGAAGGCTTTGATGATTTGCCAACTGCCGATCCGGCTATCCGCGAACAATTGAACCTTGAGCTGGAAGAAAAAGGGCTTAATTATTTGCAGGAGAAGTTAAAACTGGCCGACCCGGTTTACTATAACCAGGTTGACCTGGGTAATCCGCAACGCATTATCAGGGCGCTGGAAGTTTTTGAAAGCACCGGCAACCCCATTTCATCCTATAGGCAGGCAGCTGTTAATAAGCGCCCGTTCCACATCATCAAACTGGCCCTTAATATGCCACGCGAGTTATTGTACCAACGCATTAACTACAGGGTTGATATTATGTTACAGCAAGGCTTATTACCCGAGGTAACGTCATTGCTCCCCTATCGTCATTTAAACGCCCTGAACACGGTAGGTTATTCCGAAATTTTCGATTACATAGATGGTAATACTACGCTTGACAAAGCGGTTGAAATGATAAAGCAAAACACCCGCCGGTTTGCCAAAAGGCAACTCACCTGGTTTCGCAAGGATCAACAGTTTATTTGGTTTGATGCCGGAGCACCGGATTTAATCGAAAAAATGATTGAAACGGTTGAAAAAACTTCTTAAAAATTCAATCAGTTACTTCAGCGTTGTATAACCCGGTCAAAATCCATTTAATACCCTCAACATTAGTATAAAATTGCTAATATTGCAGTTTAAATGCTAAGTACTACAATTTAGGTGGATTTAGCGGGTTTTTAAATTAGCATGCACAAATATTATCTTACCCATCTGCAGGAATTAGAATCGGAAGCCATTTACGTAATAAGGGAAGTGGTTGCCCAGTTTGATCGCCCTGCAATACTGTTTTCGGGCGGTAAAGACTCCATTGTTGTTACTCACCTGGCTCAAAAGGCTTTTTGGCCCGCCAAAATACCTATGCCGCTTATCCACATAGACACCGGTCATAATTTCCCCGAAACTATGGAATTCAGGGACCAGCTGGTTGAGAGGCTGGGTGTACAATTAATCGTAGGCTCGGTTCAGGAAGCCATCAACAAAGGCCGCGCGGTTGAAGAAAGCGGCATTAACGCCAGCCGGAACGAATTACAAATTGTATCGTTATTAGATACCATCGAACATCATAAAATTGATGCTGCTATTGGCGGTGCCCGCCGCGATGAAGAAAAAGCACGTTCAAAAGAACGCTTTTTTTCGCACCGCGATGAGTTTGGCCAGTGGGACCCAAAAAATCAACGGCCGGAGTTGTGGAATATTTTTAACGGACGCAAGCGCATGGGCGAACATTTCAGGGTATTCCCAATCAGCAACTGGACAGAGATGGATATCTGGAATTACATCCTGCAGGAAAACATTGCTATCCCTTCGCTATACTTTGCACATAACCGTAATGCGGTTTACCGCGACGGCACCTGGTTGCCGGCATCGGAGTTCTTATCTCTGCGCGACGGCGAATTTGTAGAGAATAAACTGATGCGTTTCCGTACCCTTGGCGATATAACGATTACCGGTGGCATTGAATCGGACGCAGATACGCTGGAGAAAATTGTTGCCGAAGTATCGGCCACGCGCAGCACAGAGCGTGGTAATCGCAGCGACGACAAACGCTCGGATACATCAATGGAAGACAGGAAAAAACAAGGCTATTTTTAAATTGAATTAACAGGCTTTTTGGCCAACAATATACTACGCCAACCTGGCAACAGGCCATACGTACCTCATTATTATGGAACTATTACGTTTTACAACCGCCGGCAGTGTAGATGATGGAAAAAGCACCCTCATAGGGCGGTTACTATACGACTCCAAATCTATTTTTGAAGACCAGATGGAGGCCGTAAAACAATCGAGCGAAAGGAAAGGCTTGCAGCACATCGATCTTTCGCTGCTTACGGATGGCCTGCGATCTGAAAGGGAACAAGGTATCACCATTGACGTTGCTTACCGCTATTTTGCCACGCCAAAACGTAAATTTATTATTGCCGATACCCCCGGCCATATTCAATACACCCGTAACATGGTTACCGGGGCCTCAACAGCTAACTTAGCCCTGGTACTTATAGACGCCCGCAAAGGTGTTGTTGAACAAACCTGCCGTCACTCTTTTATCGCGTCGCTGTTAAAAATCCCTCACATCATCGTTTGCATCAACAAAATGGATCTGGTTGATTACTCGGAGGAAGTATTTAATAATGTAGTTGAGCAATACAAAGCTTTTGCTGCCAAAATAGATGTTAATGACATCCGTTTTGTGCCTATCAGCGCGCTTGAAGGCGACAATGTAGTTAACGATTCGGTTAACATGCCATGGTACAAAGGCGAAAGTTTGCTGCACACGTTAGAAACCATTCATATTGCGAGTGATGAAAACCATGCCGATGCGCGTTTCCCGGTACAAACCGTGATTCGCCCGCATGCTGCCGAATATCATGATTATCGCGGCTATGCAGGCCGTATTGCTGGTGGCATATTTAAACCCGGTGATAAAATAACGGTATTGCCTTCGGGATTAACATCGGCTATTAAATCAATCGATACATTTTCAGGACCTGTTGAAGAAGCTTTCGCGCCAATGTCGGTATCTATTACCCTGGAGGATGACATTGATGTAAGTCGTGGCGATATGATTGTTAAAGATGAAAGCGAACCATTTGTAAGCCAGGACCTGGAAGTAATGCTTTGCTGGATGGGTCCCCGTGGCCCGCGTCCGGGCGCCAAATATCATCTTAAAAATACTACCCGCGAGGTGATGGCCATTATAAAAGAAGTTTATTACAAGCTTGACATTAACACCATGGAAAAGCTTGAAAATGCAGGGGATATTAAAATGAACGAGATGGCCCGTGTACGCCTGCGCACCACCCAGCCACTTGTTTTTGATGAATACCGCAAAAACCGTATTACCGGCTCATTAATTTTGGTTGACGAAGCCACCAATGAAACCGTGGCCGCCGGAACGCTGGCGCCCCCCGCCCTGTAATTGCGGATGTACAGATTTCAGATGTGCAGATTTTAAATTTCAGATGATAAGAACAGGGTCCGGCTTCTTTTGAAACCGGACCCTGTTAGCTTAACAAGCTATTATTTTATCATTTGAAATCACTGTTGTCCGGGGAAATTTATAAACACAGAAAAAACCGGCTCCCAATTAAATAAAGGCAGTTTTAAGTGGTAATTCAAAAATCAAGGCCCTTTAGAAAAGCGTAGCCGCAGTTGGTTCAGGCGGCTTGTAGTTTAACAAGGCTTTCTCTGGGTCAAAAAGGAAAGCCATCAGGTTGATATAGGTCATCAGGTGATGCTTGACCATAGCTGCTAAGTTAGCGTAAGACCATTTCCGTTTACCGGCTTTGTTGACTTGGGAAAGGACGATCTGGACAAGGAGGTCGCATATCAGCATAGACCAGACCTGTATTTGGATAGCATTGACATTATCCCCCAAAAAGTACCTCAACGGGTATCGCTGCTTGATGCGTTTGAACAGTAATTCTATCTGCCACCGTTTTTTATACAAAGCAGCGATCTGTTCGGGCGCAAGAGTGGGCTCGTTGGTAATGAACGCGAGCTCTTTCTGGGTGGCAGGGTCCTTAAAAACGACCCTGCGGGCCCGGATAAGGGATACTTTGCGCCTGTTGCTATGCCGTCCAAGCAGCAGGGACTGGTCAGCTATTACCCCCTGTTCGGATGAATAGGTAGAAACAGGGGATTCGGACAACAACTGGTAGTTTGCATCATTCTTCTGCCGGGTAACCCAGGCAATGCCCTGTGCGCCCCACGCCTCGAATTGTTTATAATTGGTATAAGCCCGGTCAAAGACGACTATAGAGCCTGGCGGTACCTGTACTTCCTGCAGGAATACAAGGTCGTGGTGCCTGGCTTCCGTAAGTAAGGTAAAACAGGGCAAATTATGTTCCGCATCGATCATTACGTGGGCTTTTATCCCGCCTTTCCTTTTGCCATTGCTTTTCGACATACCTGCACCGCCCATAATATTCGAGAAAAGGGAGATCGTGGTCGAATCGATAATGAAAAGCTTCTTAAGCGAAGGGCGGCTGTCCGGTAAACTTCCGTAGAAATATCTGTACAGTTGATGATAGGCCGCCGCGAAGAAATCAGCCGGGCGCCTGCTATTGGCATCCGACAGCGTGCTCCTGCGTGGGGTATTGGTCAACCCCAGATGGAGAAGCCTGCTTCGGTTCGCCTGTAACCCCGTAACCAATTCACGCAGGGAAAGGCATTGGAAAAAGCCTTGGTAGAGCATCGTGACCAAGTGGTCGTAACTCATGAATGACTTACAATACCTATCGGCAGAATACTTTTGGCTTTGCTTTGAAACAATATGGCGGGGGATCAAACTAAGCAATTGTGCGAATACCGGCTGTCCGCTAAAAAAATTATCTTTGGGCATAAAGAATAGTTTGGTGTGGTAACTAAAGCTACTCTTTTAAAAGGAGGTTATGCCTCCTTTTTTATTTCCCCGGACAACAGTGATTTCAAATGTGCACATCTGAGACCCTAAATATACTTCGCTCCAAACTTGCTCTTCACGTCGGCAACAATCTGTTTCACATTTTGCTCCTCACTTCTCGGGCAAATCATCAGGGTATTGTTGGATTCAACTACGATAAAATCATGCAGCCCCTTTAAAATCACGAGTTTTTCGCCAGGTACGTTTACCATACAGTTTGATGAATCGTACATGATCACTTTTTCTGAAGGGATTACTGCGTTGCCAACGTAATCCTTCTCGGCAAGGTCATAGATAGACGCCCACGTGCCCAGGTCACTCCATCCAAATTCTGATGGCAATACATACACATTATTGGCTTTTTCCATAATCCCATAGTCAATGGATATGTTAACACATTGCTGATAAGCTTTGTGTATATGGGCTTTTTCGTCATCTGTATTATAAACCGGCCTCGCATCGGCAAAAATCTCATGCATTTCGGGCAAAAAAGTATCAAAAGCTTTTACAATCTCCTTGGCCGACCATACAAAAATACCTGCGTTCCATAAAAAGTCGCCGCTTTGGATAAAAGTTTTTGCTATATCAAGTGTTGGCTTTTCAGTAAAAGTTTTCACCTTGTGGAAGTCTGAATTTATGGTGTTATCAGTGTATTGAATATAACCATAGCCGGTATCCGGCCTTGACGGTTTGATGCCAAGAGTTACCAGGCAATTGTTAGCGGTGGCGGTTTCTAACGATTTAATGATGGCTGTTACAAAAGCATCTTCATCTAATATTTGCTGATCGGAGGGAGCCACAACAATGGCCGCGTCAGGATTAAGGCTTTCTATCTTAAAACATCCGTAAGCCACGCAAGGGGCGGTATTGCGCATAACCGGCTCGGTAAGTATTTGCTGGTCTTCCATATCCGGAAGCTGCGTTTTTACAAGTTTGGTGTAACTTTCGTTAGTTACAACATAAATATTTTCTTTAGGACAAACTTTTAAAAAGCGTTCATAAGTATTTTGTATCAGGGTTTTGCCGGTTCCAAGAATATCAATGAATTGTTTAGGATGCGATGTGCGGCTTATAGGCCAAAAACGGCTACCTATTCCGCCTGCCATGATGATGGCATAGTAGTTTTTGTTCATGTGTAATTTTAAGAATTAAGCTGAATATATCATAATCGAAAATTAGCAACTTTGAGCACTAAAATACATTAACAATTCAACAAACAAGTAGTTTCATTATAAATTATTTAACAATTAAACTACTCATTATTAAGCACAAAAGTCCCGGCCACATTAACAGCCGGGACTACTTTATAAAATAAGGCGTAATTATCAGGCTTTAAACACTCCTATTGGTTTGGCAGTGAAATCGGGAAAAAGAATTTTATCATTGCTGATCCTGAGGTGCTTATCGGCCACCTCGCTAAACACATTCCTGAAATCGGTTGTAACCGCAAGGTCGCGGCCATCTTCAAGGTTCTCTGCAGCAAGTGGCTGCATGCTGCCATGCACCAGGCCCCCGTTTACACCGTTGCCTAAAATAAAGTTGCATGATGCGCGGCCATGGTCGGTACCACCAGTACCGTTTTGATGAACAGTACGGCCAAACTCGGTCATCGTCATTACTGTTACATCATCCTGGTAGGTGCTGCCTATATCTGTCCAAAAAGCCATCATGCTATTACTCAGGTCGGCTACATTACGGGCAAATATGCCATTCCCTGTTCCCTGGTTAAAGTGCGTATCCCAACCGTTTGATTCGGCAAAAGCTACCTCCATACCCACATTCATTTTTATCAGCTGCGCAATTTGCTTTAAAGAATTGCCTAAGGCCGAGTTTGGATAAACTGCTCCGTTGGCCGGTATATAATTTTTAATATTAGCCTTTTGCAGCATTTTTAAGGCATCAAAACTTTCTTTGCCAGTATCTTTTAATAAACCAGGAGCGGTTCTGTCATAAAGCTCCTCAAAGCTTTTTGCGGCCAGGTTGGTGCCTGCCGGGTTGCCGCGCATTTGCAAAGCAAAATCCTGCAGATTGCTGATGGCAACAGCCGGGTTATCGCCATAAAAAGACCGGGGCATAGCCGATGTTAAGCTTACCGCCGTAAAAGGCGTAAGTGCATCATGTCCTAACAGGCCAACCGCACGGTTAAGCCAGCCACTGGCGGTACCTTTATTAAAAGGAGTACCGCTTTCCATATAATCCTGCGCATCAAAATGTGAGCGGGTATTATTTGGCGAGCCGATACCATGCACTATGCCCAGCCTTTTTTCGCGAAACATAGGTTCAAAAGCTTTCATAGCGGGATGTAATCCAAACCTGCCATCCAGATCTATAAGTGGATTGTTGTTATCTGTTTTGGCTGCATCCATAAATAAGCCGGGACGGGCCTCCTTAAGGTATTGATCGGTAAACGGAGTTACGGCCATCAGCCCATCCATAGCGCCACGCTGAAAAATGCACACCAGCGTTTTGCCTTTTTTATAAGGGGCTATTATCTTATCCTGCGCGGCAGCTTCGGCTATAAATGCCGGGATACCGCCCATAAGCCCAACGCCAAAAAGCGCAAGCCCACCTGTTTTTAAAAATCCTCGTCTTGATAACATAATCTTTTGCAATTTATCCAATTAACGTCTTTGGTATTCCGGCGATCCGATGATAATACCTACTACCTGGGCCATCATTGATTTTGCTTCGTCGGGCTTAGGCATTACTTGTACCCTGGCTTTTTTACCCATAGTGTCGCCTACCATTGATAAGGCATCTTTAACCGGCGGCGTGTTAATATTGCTTGCCTTATCTACCTTTACCACCAGCTGCGGATCATTGAGCATTGGGGTTAGTTGTTTTATGGTGTTATCCAGCGGCCGTTCGGGCATAATAAGTTTGCTGTAGGCAACAAGTGCCGCCTGGCTGCTTTCGGGCTCGTGGCCTTTGTTTAATTTTAACAAATCGAATGTAATCCCCGGTATCCGTCCAGTGGCAAAAGCCAGCCCGAAATTCATCCGGCTAAGTAAAGCGCCTGTATTGATCCAATACTGGCCTTTATCCGGAAAACCGGTTGGCGCCTGGTAATAGTATACTTTTTCGCCCATGCGGTTTATCCAGGTATATAACTGGTAGGGCTGTGTTACCTGAGCATTTAAGCTACGCACGGTATTTATGGCAAGCTCAAACGGCGATTTTGTTTTCTCGCGCAAGGCTGATGCCGACCAAAACTCCGGCGCAGATACCATCGTAATTAATACCTGTTTAATATTGCCATCACTGTTTAAAAAGGTTTTGGCCATTTTATCAATTAAACTTTGTGGCGGTGCATCGCTCACAAACCTTACCGCCAGCTTACGCGATATAAATTTTGCTGTAGATGGGTGATGTGCCAGCATATTCAATAATTGTACACCTTCATCGTAACCGCCGTTGGGCCCAAAATGCCGGCCTAATACAACCTTCTCACCGTTATCATGCCGACCCGGGGTGAATAAAAAGTCGCCGTCGTGCACCATTCCATCAGCAATAATGCCTTTATCTATAACTTTTGATATGATGTCGTTTCCCTTGCTATAATCGCCCATAGGGTATACCGACCAGCCTGTAAGCACCTTAGCAGCCTGGGTAACATCCTGCTGGCTGTATCCGCCATCAACACCCAGCGTATGCAGTTCCATTACTTCGCGGGCGTAGTTTTCATTAAGGCCACGTTGCTGCCTTGCTTTTTTTAACTTGTTAAGCGCCATGGCTTGCTTAGTTGTATCGGCAAACACCAATTTGAGTGTCATTTTAGGCTTCTCCGGCAGGGCAGATGCGCTGCTAAAATTATCCAGGTAATATAACATAGCCGGCGATTTGGCTGTGGCTAATAACAAATCATTAAACTTACCCAATGCGTTGGGCCTGATAACATCGCGCTCATAATCAGGAATAAACTGGGCGCATTCATTTTTAGTGATGGATACATTGAAATGGTTAAACCAAAAACTAGTCATCACCTCTTGCAACTGGTTATTTGTATAAGCTGCCCTTAATATTTTTTGATGTATAAACTGCCTGAACAACTCCTGCTGTGGTTTCATGCCGCTTTTTACCATGTAGTCCTGCAGCATCTTTTTATACTCAGGCTTGTTGCTTTGAATCGAATCTTTATTAATAACCCCATCTTTTACAGCCCGCCGTGCTACAATACCTGGCCGCGGATAGGTATCAACAATTTGGCTATTGCTTAACTTAAGTGCATCAAAGCTCTCCAGCACCTGGCTAAGGGAATCGTCGGGTAGTTCAGCATCCAATTGCTCGCTAAACCATTTTTCCAAACCCTCGCGGACAACGGCTTCAACCTGACCTGGCGTAGCACCATAAGTAAAGCGGCTTAGTAAATGTGCCGCTGCCTGATTTTTACTTAAGCCGGCTTGCTTATACGGGAATTTATGAATCTCGTTTGGATTATCGCGGCTATAAAACGACGAAAAAAACAGCAAACCGCCAATGAGCACAAACAATGGCAGCATCAACCCTTTTAATGATTTCATGAATGAATTATTTTTCGTTTACAATTCTATGACCAAGATGAGCAGGGATAGTTTAATCCAAATGTAACAGGACTTTGTAACAAATATGTGCAGGAATTATAAAAACTCAAAAACACGCAAATAGTTTGCCCGCTTTTTATTGAGGTTTTGAAAATACTAATAAAAACCAAACTGAATGGCAGCCATATCGGCAATTGCATTGCCAATAGCTAACGATGCTGTTGCCGCCGGTGATGGGGCGTTGATAACATGCAGCATATTATCCTTGGCCTCAATTTTAAAATCATCGAGAGTTTCGCCTTCGGCAGATATGGCCATTGCCCTTACGCCGGCGCGGCCGGGCTGCAAATCGTCCATAGTAAGGCTGGGAATAAGCTGTTGCAGACCGGTTAAAAAACGTTTTTTTGAAAAGGCGCGCCGGTACTCATCAAGCCCAAAACGCCAGTGTTTTGTAAACAGATTCCAGGTGCCTTTAAATTTTAAAGCTTCGATAGTATCGCCTAAAGAGAAATCTGTTTTACCATATCCTTCGCGCTTAAATACAAATACGGCGTTGGGGCCGCACTCTACGGTACCGTCAATCATCCTGGTAAAATGTACCCCGAGGAAAGGGAACTCAGGGTTTGGAACCGGATAAATGAGATTCTTCACTTTGCTTTTCCCTTGCTCGGTCAAATCAAAATAATCGCCCCTGAAACCAACTATATGGGCCTCGCTTGGTGCACCTGCGCCGGCTGCCAGTCTATCGGCCTGCAAGCCACCGGCAGTTATCAAATATTTTGTATTAAAGGTGCCTTTACTGGCAACTACAGTAGTATAGCCAGCATGGTGTTCAAATGCTGTAGCAGCACAATTGGTAAGCACCTTGCTTTGGGAGAATTTGGCCTCAAACAGTTCGCGGTATTTACGGGTAACAGCAGCAAAGCCGATGATTCCGGTACAAGGCACCCAGATGCCTTCAATCCCTTCGCAATAAGGTTCAATTTCTTTAATCTGCGCACTGTTAATACATTCAATCCCCTCTACACCGTTGGCGAGGCCATTATTAAAAACCTTGTTCATATGGGCCAACTCGGATTGTTTAGTGGCGACAATGATTTTTCCGCAAATGTCATGAGGTACATTATGCTCTTTTGCGAACGCAACCAGTTCCCGGCGGCCATCTACACATAATTTAGCTTTGTACGAATTAGGCTTATAATAAATACCTGAGTGTATAACTCCCGAATTATGGCCCGTTTGGTGGGCGGCTACCTCGCCTTCCTTCTCCAGCACCAGGATTTTTTTATCCGGGTTGCGGGTATTGATTTTATAGGCTGTTGCCATACCTACTATGCCACCACCTACGATAACGAGGTCATATAAATTTTCCATAGTTTGTTTACGCTACGTAACCCTAACAGCATTGATATTAGTAATACTTACCGCTTTTAAAGCAACCCAAAAATAAAAAAAAACGGGCTGACGCAAGTCAATCCGTTTTCATTTTTATAAAGCTCTGTATAATTTTAGGTTCCTTGATACTATTGTTGTATGCTTTGAATATACTTGCCGTAACCACTTTTAATATACTTTTGAGCTAAAGCCTGCAGGCTTTCGTAATTGATGAATCCCATGCGGTAAGCAACCTCTTCTATACAGCCTATTTTGGTTGCCTGTCGTTTTTCAATTACACGTACAAATTCAGTGGCATCGCTCAATGAATCAAAAGTACCTGTATCAAGCCATGCGGTACCCCTATCCATGACGCCAACATGCAATTGCTCTTTTTCAAGATACACACGGTTAACATCTGTAATCTCAAATTCGCCTCTTGGCGAAGCCGGGATATTTTTGGCTATTTCAACTACCTGGTTATCGTAAAAATAAAGGCCGGGAACCGCGTAGGATGATTTAGGCTTCAATGGCTTCTCTTCTATCGAAACAGCTTTAAAATTTTTATCAAATTCAACTACACCATAACGCTCAGGATCGGCAACGGGGTAGGCAAATATTGCGGCCCCCTTTACGTCATTAAAACTTTGCATCAATGTGCTAAAGCCCGATCCGTAAAATATATTATCACCAAGTACCAAAGCTACTTTATCAGTGCCAATAAAATCGGCTCCAATTACAAAAGCCTGGGCGAGGCCGTTCGGTACTTCCTGTACAGCAAATTCAAAGCGGCAGCCAAGCTCGCTTCCGTCGCCCAGCAAGCGTACAAAGCCTGGCTGATCTTCGGGCGTAGTTATAATTAATATCTCATTTATCCCGGCCAGCATCAATACCGATAAGGGATAATAAATCATTGGTTTATCATAAATAGGCATCAACTGCTTACTTATAGCTTTGGTAATTGGATATAGGCGGGTTCCGGAACCGCCTGCCAGGATAATTCCTTTCATATGAGTATCGGTTAGATTTTTATTGTACAGATTCAAGCGCTTTAATACAAACTATCAAACTATCACGCCAATACGGAATACTGATGCCAAATGTTTTTTTTATTTTGGATTTATCCATTACAGAAAAAGCAGGCCTTGCTGCCCTGGTAGGATATTCACTTGTACGTATCGGGTTGGTTTTTACCTGCGTGTTTGATATATCAAATATGCCTTTGGCAAAATCATACCAGGACGTTACACCCTCATTGCTGTAATGATAAATACCATAATTATCTGTACCAGAAGTAATGATATCCAATATCGCGCCCGCCAGATCGATACCATAGGTTGGCGTGCCTACCTGGTCGGCAATAATCTTTAACTCGTCCCTTTCTGCACCAAGCTTAAGCATTGTTTTAACAAAATTATTGGCAAATTCAGAGTACAACCAACTGGTGCGGATAATGTAGTGCGCCGGCAATATAGCGGCAACATCCTGTTCGCCTTCTAATTTCGTAAGGCCATAAATGCTTATCGGTTCAGCAATATCGTCCTCAACCAGTGGATTGGGTTTATCCCCTTTAAACACAAAATCAGTTGATACCTGTACTAATGCTGCGCCATACGCCTTACATTGGATTGCCAAATTTTCGGCTCCGGTTTTGTTGATTTTACGGGCAAGGTCAATATCGTCCTCCGCTTTATCTACCGCAGTGTAAGCCGCACAATTAATGACGTGAGTAGGTTTATATCGTTCAAATATCTGGTTCAGCAAATCGGCATCAAGAATATTAGCCTCAGATTCCGGGAGGAAAAATATCGAAGTTATACCTTTAAGGGCGGCCACCTTTTTTAAACATTGCCCCAGCTGACCCGAAGCACCAAACACCACTATATTTTGCATATCGAAACTTATAATCTTAATTATCGGGGATAAATGTAATTATTAAAAACCCAGATCGCCTGCATCTTTTAAAAATGGCAGCTCCAGGTCTTTTTCAGACACCAACAGTTCAGTTGCCGACATACCCCAATCAATATTCAATTCCGGATCTGCATAATGTAAACCACCTTCGGCGGTTTTGTTATAATAATTATCGCATTTGTATTGAAAAACTGCCACATCGCTCAAAACAATAAAGCCATGTGCAAATCCCCTGGGAATAAAAAGTTGTTGATTATTTTCTTCGGATAGCTTTACCGAAAAGTGTTGCCCGTAGGTAGGTGATCCGGTTCTCAGATCAACAGCAACATCCAATACCTCTCCTTTTGTTACTCTTACCAATTTTGCCTGTGCATGTTCGCCTTTTTGAAGATGTAGCCCCCTGAGTACACCTTTGGTTGAATAAGATTGATTATCCTGAACAAAATTAGCCTGGTAGCCCAGTGCTTTATTGAAATTTTGTTCATTGTACGATTCAAAAAAATATCCCCGATCATCATTAAATATTCTTGGGGTAATCACTATACATCCCTCGAGTAGGGTTGGGACAATTGTCATAAAATGCGTGTAATGGTTTTACTATTATTTGTTAATTGAGTATTGATTATGGTAATAACTGCAATAGGCCCCACTTATAACGTTATTTAACATAATTTTGTTGCCAAGACCAACAATAGTCGGGAAGTTCTTGCTCAAAAGTCAACAAAGCAACCGGTCAAATAGTTTTCAGCACGCAGCTAAATAGCATTATTAATCCATGCCTCCTGAAACAGAAAGCATGGATTAATTTATCAACCAATATAGGCAATTTAGGGATTTGTCTTTATCGCCCGCAATGACTATAACTATAGCCGCACAAAAACTATAGTTTCATAAGGGTCAACCGTGCCCGACTCGTAAAGGCAGGCGACAGTTTTTTTGTTTATTACACTTAGGCTGGAATAACCTGCGGGCCCCTTATGCAACACTTTCAAAAGCTGCCAGGTCCGTCCCTCGTCAAGGCTCATCTTGAGTGTTAAATTAACGCGGTATCCTAATGAGTTTAAGTTGGAGAATAACAAACAGCTGACAGTACTATCCGTTTTCCATGAATATCGATATATGCTTCCTTCGCAAATTGGATCGGTGAGGGAAAGTACCGGTAAGGACGCTGTCCAGGTAATGCCGCCATCATAACTGTTGGATTGCGCCCGAAAAGATCCTCCTCCGTAATACCTGCTGTTTAGCAAAATTTCGCCGTTATACTGCTTGTTGTTTGAAGAAACTTCAACCGGCTGACATTCATTGGTGTTTGCTATTGTATTTCCGCTTGCATGCCAGCTAACTCCGTGGTCATCACTGTAAATAATATGAGAGCTGTACATGAATTTGTCGGCATCTGTAAAAAAGGAATGATCACATCCAATAATTAGCCTGCCTTTGTGTGGGCCGTGAGCTAACTGTATTCCTGTTCCAGGGCCCGTAGCATACCAGTGCCATGAAGGGTCCTTAACAGCTTGCGTAATTTCGGTAGGGATTGTCCAGGTAACGCCATCATCGTTGCTGCTTGCCACCCAAACAGTGCGGCCATGTGTATTTTTTGTGGCAATTATAGAATCTTCGAAATCCTTATTTAAATTTTGCGACATCACCAGCCAAATAGTACCTGTGGTTTGGTCCTGAACAACCGACGGATTGTCGCAAGCATTTTTTCCGTCATGAAATGCTACTCGCTGTTCACCCCAAGTTTTGCCGTTATCAACAGAGCGCCTGAAAACAACATCAACCTCGCCAGAATCTCCTCCGCCTATCTTTCTACCTTCGCAAAAAGCGATCAATGTACCTTGTTGCGTGTTTAACAATACAGGTGCGCGATAGGCTGCGTAACCATTTATTCTATTTTGAAAAACAGTATCAATAAGTGATACTGCAGTATCTATTTTTAAAGTAGTATCCGTTTCTAAAGTCACTGGCGGTCTCGCCGAAGTATCTATGACTATTTTCGGGGTTGTTTTTTTGCATCCAACGGTACATATCGTTCCCAATACCGTTAGTACTAAAAGGCGTAGGCTCTTATTGTACATAATAGTTAAAATCATTAATTAGGGGATGCTGCAAACCAGCACCTGTTTGTAAATATAATATTTTTGGGGGCTGCTATATTATTTCAGGAGCAAAAAAACCGGTTGTACATCATAAATAATAAATTATAAATGTTAGGTTAACACGCACCGTCAAACAGACACTGAGAATTTAATTGATAGAGAGAAAAATGGCATTTTTTTAGCTGAATCGACTTCTATTTATAGAAAATTATGATAGTTTAGGTTTTATAACGGATAACGTGGAATGCAAATTGAATATGGAAGGCTTTAATCAAAAGTTAAAAAAGCAAACTCAGATATCACAACATATTAAATATCAAATACTGCAAAAATCAATAGATTTCCCGGCTAATGCAGCTTCGTTTCGTCTACCGATTATAATTTGATACCCCTCATCATGTGCTAAAGCTATGATATAATTAACTAATGCCATGTATGGGGGATATCAAAATAAAAATTGTTAGTTATCGCTCTGTAACAAATACGCCCTTACTTAAATAATCATGGTACGCAAATGTAATACCTTCCTTTAGCGTGGTGTGATATTTCCAGCCGGCTTTACTCAGCTTGGTAACATCCATTAATTTACGTGGTGTTCCATCGGGTTTTGACGTATCAAAAACTATTTCACCGGTATAACCAATTACTTCTTTAATCAAATACGCCAAATCTTTAATCGACAGATCTTCACCTGTACCGATATTAACCAGGCCGGGTTCATTATAATTTTGCATCAGGTAAAAACAAGCCTCGGCCAGGTCATCAGCAAATAAAAACTCCCGTTTAGGCGATCCTGTACCCCAAATAGTAACGCTTGGCGCGTCTTGTTCTTTGGCTTCGTGAAACCGACGTATTAAAGCTGGCAAAACATGTGAGTTTTGAGGGTGGTAATTATCATTAAGGCCATATAAATTAGTTGGCATCGCCGATATATAATTACATCCGTATTGTGCACGATAGGCATCACACATTTTTATGCCCGCTATTTTGGCTATTGCATAAGGCTCGTTAGTATCTTCAAGCGGACCGGTTAAAAGATATTCTTCTTTTAACGGCTGGGCTGCCATTTTAGGATATATACAACTTGAACCCAAAAACATCAGTTTTTTAACTCCGTTTAAATAGGAGTTATGGATAATATTATTTTGAATTTGGAGATTATCATACAAAAACTCGGCACGGTAGGTATTATTGGCTATAATCCCGCCAACTTTTGCGGCTGCTAAAAAAACATAATCGGGCTTTTCCTGCGCAAAAAAATCAGCTACCTGTTGTTGATTACGCAAATCGAGTACATCTGATGTTCTGGTTATAAAATTGGTAAATCCTTCTTTCAACAGTTTCCTGTGAATGGCCGAACCTACCATTCCACGATGGCCTGCAATATATATCTTGGAGTCTTTTTCCATTGGCGTTATTCAAATTGGTTTTTAATTGTATAACCCGATTCCTTTAGTAATTTTTCTTTGCGGAAGTGGTTAACATCAGCATCCATCATATCTTCCACCAGCATTTTCAAATCATATTTAGGAGTCCAACCCAGTAAAGTTTTTGATTTTGTAGGATCTCCTATCAGCAATTCAACCTCTGTCGGGCGGAAATATTTAGGGTCGACAGCCACAACTTCCTTACCAACTTCAACCTGAAAATCTGGAGAATCGCACGATACCACGTAGCCTTTTTCATCAACGCCTTCACCTTTAAATTCGATTGTTATACCTACTTCTGCAAAAGCCATTCTAACAAATTCACGTACGCGCGTAGTTACGCCTGTTGCAATTACATAATCAGTAGGGGTTTCCTGTTGTAATATCAAATACATAGCTTCTACGTAATCCTTGGCATGGCCCCAATCGCGTTGCGCATCAAGGTTACCCAAGTATAATTTATCTTGTAATCCCATCGCTATTTTAGATGTAGCACGGGTAATTTTGCGGGTTACAAATGTTTCGCCCCGTAGCGGGCTTTCATGGTTAAATAATATACCATTACAAGCGTAAATGCCATAAGCCTCGCGATAGTTCACTGTTATCCAATAAGCATACATTTTTGCTACTGCGTAAGGTGAACGGGGATAAAAAGGCGTGGTTTCTGATTGTGGAACAGCCTGAACCAAACCATACAACTCAGATGTAGATGCCTGGTATATTTTTGTTTTCTTCTCCAAGCCTAATATCCTGATGGCTTCCAATAACCGCAGGGTGCCTATTCCATCTGCATTTGCGGTATATTCCGGGGTATCAAAGCTTACTTTAACATGCGACATAGCACCCAGGTTATAAATTTCATCTGGTTGCACCTGTTGAATTATTCGAATAAGATTGGTTGAGTCACTCAGATCACCATAATGCAAGGTCAGATTTATATTTGTTTCGTGGGGGTCCTGATATAGGTGATCGATTCTATCAGTATTAAATAAAGAACTACGTCGTTTTATACCATGGACTTCGTAGTCTTTTGATAAAAGTAACTCTGTAAGATAAGCTCCGTCTTGTCCGGTAATACCTGTTATTAATGCAACTTTTTTCATGAATTGTAGTATGATTTATTGAGAAATTTATTTAATAATGCCCTATAATATAAAATTAAAAAAATAGTGTTCGTTACAAAATACCTTTTGAACAGACGATTAGGCTCTTGACATAAACGAAAAAGCCACTCTAAACTATTCTTTTGCATCCATCCAGGGGCACGTTTTTGCATACCTACTAAAACTGGCAGGGCACCTCCAACTCCTATCATAACTGCATCAATTTTACCCTTCATAGCACTCATCCATTTTTCTTGTTTCGGGCATCCAAGTACAACAAATACTATTGAAGGGGCCGCGTCATTGATTTTTTTTGCCACTTCAGCTTCCTCCTTGGCCGACAAGCTTCGGAACGGCGGGGAGTAAACGCCCGAAATTCTTAACGCCGGATAATTAATACTTAGGTAAGATTTCGTGTTATCGAGCATTTCTGTAGTGCCACCGTAAAAATACACGCCTAAATTGTCTTGTTCAGCTTTTTTTAATAAGTCAGGCAGTAAATCCATCCCGGCAATGCGCTCCTGCTTTATTCCATATAAAGATTTTATTGCCTTTGCTAAGGGCATTCCATCGGGAGTAATTATATCTGCGTTTTTAACAACATTTGCAAAATCAGTATCCTGATGAGCCTCTACAAGCATATGCACGTTTGCTACACATACATAAGATGAAACTTTTTTTGTGCCCAGCTCAACTATCGACTTAATGCACTCTTTATAAGTGCCTTTAGAAATAGGTATTGATATCAAGAATCTCTTATTTGAGGTCATTCTGCTTATTTAACATTTAGGTATTACTAACTCTTTATAATAAGATTTTATCCAAAACTAAAGTATTCTGTAATTAAAAAGCCAAAGTATATTTAAGATTTAGCGGTTTGCGATTTTTTATACTGATGCATTGCAGGCAAGTTACTATGTTTTGCACGGCGAATTCATAATGACAAATGGCGTAACGCATATCAAATAACTCTGCATTTTTCATTTCGTTGATATATCTTTTACCATTAATTCGAAATACATGCTTTTAAAGAATATTGCAAGATTTAAATTTAACATTTCGACAGTAAATCTAAGATTAAATATGTTAATTTTCAAAAAAAAGGTTTTATTTATCAAAATTTCATAAAAAAAATAAACCTTCCGCTGTTAGGAAGGTTTAACATTAAAAAAATGGCTGGCCTTTTACAGGGCAGATATCGGTTTATATCATCGCAATAAATAATGATACGAGGAATTTTCTATTTCCTTAATAAAGTTTTTTTTACTTTAGTACTTTTTGAAATATAGCATTCTGAAGCTGTTTATTCGAATTTACTTTTTCAAAATAGTTTGTTCCTATGGATATTTGCGACACATCTGAGTGATTGAAGCGGATGGTAGCATTTTTGACATTGTAAATAACATTGCTGTCAACCTTCATTAAAGATGAGCTCTCGTCAAAAAATATCCCATTATTAAACGAGCCGACAGCATCATTGCTACGTGAAATATTGTAAATATAATTACAGCGATAAACACAACCAACTTGTTTACCAAGTGTGTAAATACCGCCGCCATCGGCCAGTTGTTGCATCACATCATGAATGTGATTGTATTCAATAAGGTTGTAAGATGTAAAGTTATCCTGCGATTTAAAGTTCCAGCCCACAGCTATGCCGGTATAGGGCATATTATAAATTAAATTATGAGCTATTAAAGTATGATTTGCTTGCACTACAGCTATCGCGTCGGCTGTACGATGCAATAATCCGCAATTGTAGATTTTAGTGTTCGTAACTACATTTCTTGATGGAGACGATGCGGGGTTAAGATGCTGCCCTACGGGATCATTATTATCAATACCTATCATTACACCTCCGCTGCCACATGAAGTGATTACACAGTTATCTACCGTATTGTTAGCTGAATACTCACCTATTCTTAATGCATAATTGTCCAGACCAAAAAACCTGCAATTCTCAAAAGAGCAATTTTTAGCATATTGGGTGAATATGGCTTGTCCGCTCGTAAAAGCGCCCTGGGGCGATGTAAAGCCCGTTGAAAAATCAAGCCATGGGTAATGGGCCAAATTGGATTGCTGCTTAGCCGGAGTTAATGTGGTAACGCCCCATTCAGAATTTGTGTACCTAAAATCTATCCCGACGAAGTTTAGATTAGTTACAAAATTATTGCTATTGCCTTTTATTAACATCATCTTACTCAGCACCGGCATATAGAACGACATATTATTAGGATTGTCTTTTGTATTGCCATAATAGTATAGATATCCCGATTGTTTATCGTAACACCATGTACCCGGAGCATTTAAAAATGACTTTACATTTTCAACTATATATCGCGTGCGTTTGCTGAAAAAGCCTACCGGGAAGTGTGCCGGGCTCTTAAGTAATACTGTTTTTTTTGAAGGATCAATCTTATATATGTCATGCACAGAGGTATCCCAGCTTTCATACAAAATAATTTCTGCCGAGCCGATATCGTTTTGCATATTGTCCAAATCATTGCCGCTGTAGGTAAAGCCGGAAAATGCCGTTATCGAATCAACTGTCAAACGGGGGAAGGACTTGTCATCAAATACGCCGGATTTATAGCTGTTCCTGAATTCAGGTAATTGTTCCTGTGTATAATATACGGGCGAATGCGCCCTTACCAACCGGGTATCATCGACATATAACGACCGGGGGACGGCTTTATCTGATTTTGGTGCCCCTGTTTTATATACCCAGATATTAGCACCCTCTTTTTTCCAGGGGCCTGTCAATTTTTCACCTCCGCTTATGATAACTTTTTCTCCGGGATATGCCATGTAGGTAACACTATAGTTTTCATTACCCCCGTCCTGCGGGCCGAAATTGAGCGTATTGGTTACTTCATAAACGCCGCCTCTTAAAATAACTTGTACATTGGTGTTCAATCCATTTTGAGTAATGGCCCGTACCGCGCTCTTGGCTTTATTTATGGTAGCAAAGGGCTTTGATATTGAGCCATCATTGTTATCAGATCCTGTAAGCGAAATATAAATTTTTTGCTGAGCATTGAGATGACCGGAAAGTAAGATAAAGAAAAATAACAAAAAGCAGAAAAATCTAACTGTTAGTTTCATGGCGATTGTTTTAATAGGGGGTTGAAAAATTTGATTATTTATCACTTTGTTATAGACATCCAACACTTGGCGATAGTTTAACCGGGATGCGAATGATTCATTAAAAGAGATAAACGCATTTGACCATGATTTTTATATTCCTATACATTATAATAATTACATAAACCCGAGTTTGTTTTATCAGGTCGTCAGTATAGAACGCGGCATGCAGGATGCCATTGTATCCATTCTATATCAATTCCGCTACGCCATATAATGCAGCACCGATGACTGGCGCACCTGTAAAAAATGTTTCAAATACCCTGGCTGGCCGTCATTTCACGTAACGGTTGAGCCCGGGATTTGTTTTACAGCTTTATAAATAAACAAAGAATGGCACCATAATACCTCGATCGTTCCTGGTGACCTCATTTATCATCACCCCAACCTAATCCAGCACTGGCAAAGATCTCTCAAGAAACGTTTTATTGTTTATGCAAATCCAACGAAAAGGAATCACGCGGCCATAGCGGTGAGAAAAGATCAAGCCGTCCTACTTTCAGGTTCAATAAATTCCGGCGTACCAGCAATAAATTGCTCCTTTACCGTAACGTTATGAAATTACTAAAAGAGTTACAACGCCTCCTTATATAGGATATGCCGGCAAATGACATACAAAAATGCTGCTTTTACTATACTTAGTATAATAAAAACAGCAACAGTATCACAATGTATTTATACGATCCCGTTTTTTTCCCAAAAGCCCTTCAGCCATTTTGTGGTAATTTCTACCCCTTCATCAACTGAATATCTTGACTCACCCGTAACTTTGAAAGTTGGCTCCATAGGTGCCGGGTTTTCAGAAATCATGTTCTTATATCGGGAAAGCGTTATTGGGAATTTTACATTAATTTTTTGCAAACCGCTTCCGACTACGGCAAGTGTATAAACCATAAAAGATGGGACAACTCTGGCAGGCTTCCCGGTAATAGCTTTGGAAAAACTGTTTGCCCAGTCATATAAGTATAAAGGTCTGTCACCAACGTAAAGAAATTTCTTCGAAACTTTCGGACTCTGAGCATTTTCAATCAATTTAATTATCTGAATACAGACGTTTCCAACATACCCGTATGATCTTTGCACCTTCTTACTCCCTGGGTGAAAATATTTACCTTGTTTCACCACTTTCCAAAATTCATGCGGATAACGCAAATGCCATTTCCCCCAGATATTTGTAGGTCGTACGGTTACCCAATTGAATGAATAATTGCCATTCCGAAGCGTATTTTCAGCTATAATTTTTGATTCACCATAAACAGTATGCGGAGCATATTCATCGTCAGCAGTTGGAACAACATCCGATTGATTTACGTATTGTGTTGAAACATTAACTACAAAACAATTAGGATTACTTTGATCGGCAGCGTTAAATACATTCTCCGAACCTTTAGTATTTGTAAGATAATCCTGCATAACCAATCGCGGATCGCAATCGGTTACAGCAGCCATATGTACTACAACATCGGGCTTAACTTCAATAAATTTCGACAACAATTCGGGATAGTTTAAGATATCAATATTATACCACAACTCGTTTTTTTGTAATTCTATCTTAGGCGAATCAATATCGATAATAAACACGTCGCTTCCTTTTTGATATTCCCTTAGTGCTTCAACTAAGTTCGTTCCTATAAATCCGTTTCCACCCGTAATTAATATTTTCATAACCTATAATTTAATTAATTCTTTAAATGACATATTTAGTGCATTTATGTAACGTTCTAAAGTGTATTTTTCAATAAATAGTTCTCTTGATTTGTCTCCCATTTGTTTCAACAGCTCAGGATCACTTACTAATAAAAGGATTCTTTCCGCCAGTTGGTCAGAATTTCTAATATCTACCAAGTACCCATTTTGGTTTTCTTCAACAATACTTTGTATACCCCGCCAGCGGGTAGCAACAATAGGTAATTTAAATTCCATCGCCTCAAGTAACACCAATCCGAATGACTCCGAAATAAAGAAACTTGGGAAGCAAAAGATATCAGCATTCAAAAAAGCCTGCGTTTTCTTTTCCCCGGTTATTACGCCGAGATACTCTACGTAACTATCTAAATTAAATTCACTTATTTTTTCAAAAAAAGCATTTTTATAATCATCTGTTTCAAACTTTCCGGCAATCTGCAGTCTTACACGGTGCCCGCGCTGATGTAATTTATATATCGCTTCTAATAAAAACCCTTCACCTTTTGTGGAATTTAATAAACCAACAAAAAGCACGTTGATCTCTTCGTTAGTTTTGGCGCCGGCATTGTTTATAATATCAACATAATCATCGGGGATACCAAGCGGGACTATTGCAGTTTTTTTTGCTTTCAGAAACTTCCCGTCATTTGGATTAAACGCAGAACTGCTAATGGCTAAATCAGGTTTTTTTAGTGCAAGTAAAGTAAGGGCTCTAAATAGAAAGGGCATTTTGGGTATCACCTCGCTTATACCCGCAGCATGAAAATGAAATATCGTTTTTTTAAATAATAACCTGGTGCATAGCAGAAACACCACATCACGCAATATGCTCACTGTAGGCGCGTTAGAGGGAGGATAGTACAGAACCTGAATTTTGTGCCGGAATTTTAAAATGTAAGTTTGTTTTATAATTGATAAAATATGAAATATTTTATGAAACGAAAGCTTGCCGCGCTCGTTCATTTCCCTCGAAAAATTCATTCTAACGTGAAAAAACTGCACATCATCAAACTCGTTTTCAAGCATGTATTTGATCATCAGCGCTTGGCCACCGTAAGGGGGGGGGTTTGACCTATTACTAATATTTTATTTTTAAAATTCATTTTACTTTTTCCACAGCTCAAACAAAACAATAAAATTTAACATCTGTGCTCAAAACAAATGCTTTAACTACGGCAATATCCATATTTATGGAGTTCAATTGAGATAGGACGTATTTCCTTACTAAAGGTGATATTGCCCTCATCCTAAAAATCAAATAACATATATAAATTCAGCAACTTTATATATCTGAAACCAAACGGACATTATTTTGATATGTACAAATTATCAATACCGTTTGGCTTTACCCATTAGTATCCATAGTTTGGGGAATACTAACCTGATATATATAATCCCCGATCTGAATAAAGCCATATGTAACGAGGTATGTCGTCTTTCAAATATATATACCTGCCGGGGTTTAAAACAAAGGGGTGAATTAAAGTTTTTAAGTCTTTCTTTGAACGGAACTTTGGGATTACACCATTTAAGTAAAACGTCATTAGTTTCGCAAACTCCAACTACATCTGACGATATGTAGGAATTAATTCCATACTTTTTTGCTCTCAATCCATAATCTATGTCGCCACCTGGGTGGTGAAAAACCTCGTCTAAAAAACCTACTTTCAAAAAAACACTCTTAGGTATTAAAACAATGTTGCCATTAAAAAAATCGCAAATTACAGGTTTCCCTTGTGGTAGCAATTTCTTTTTGTCCTTTAATAAATAGCCACTATAGGAGATAGCATCTGAATCGCCGGCTTTGCAAACGCCGGCAATTATCGATTGGTAGTTAAAGAGCGCGGAATCCTTCAATAATTTGTCTATTGCATCTTCTAATAGGGTCGAATCATCATTTAACCACATATAAAAGTCATAGTCGTATTTTGCAGCTTCTTTCCATGAACTTATCATGCCCCGTCCCCAAAATAAATTACCATCACCTTTAATAATATTAACATCCGGGTATTGTGAGGCTACGGCTTCAGAAGTCCCATCTGTAGATCCGTCATCAGTTAAATAGATATCTACCTTTACCTGGCTTTTTTTAACAGAAGCATAAGCGGTTTTCAGGCACTCGAGTGTGGTATCTTTCCTGTTATGACAGGTTAAAAGAATTGCTATGTCTTTGCTTTTCACGGGATCTTAAATAATTTTTATAGTTTAATATCGGCAATGGTATCAGAAAAGGCAATCCAAGAAAAAACGGATACCTTAAATAAGCTTCGCCCTGCAACGAAATGATTATAACAATAATTAAAAATATGGCATCAACCTTTGATACTTTGGAAACGTTCTTATATAGAATGTAGAAAAACCAAAATGTGCCTATCAATCCGGCACAGGCAATAAAATCAGTGAACCCATTTCCCAAGCCGGGATTCTTGCCATTTTCAATCATATGTACTATCTCGGGATCGTCAGCAAACCTTGTAGCAGCATTGAACCCGTTTCCGGTAAACGGATGTTTTTGAATATAATGGTAATCAAATAAAATTTCGCCAAAGCGTGTGGTATTGTAATCGCCATTACTTGTAGATGCATCTTCAAATTGGTACTGTACTTTTGATCCCAAAAAATCAAGTGAGTTGAAAAGGTAAATACCTAATGTAAAAAATATCACTGTTATCGTTACTGCAAACGCCTTATTTATTTTGGTGTACGCCAGCAAGTAAACAACTACCAACACTGCAAACAGGAAGAAACCTGTAGTACTGATTGTGGAAAGGAAAGCGATAAATATGATAGCAAGTTTTTTACGTTGGTTTGCCATCAGGTAATTCAGCCTGCGGAAATTAAGGAAAAGCGCAACATTGATGTATCCTTGGAATGCCGTCGGCTCCCAAAACATGCCTGAATTACGAAGTACGTGTTCACCCGGCGCCAATCCCCTAAAGGTATATAAACCAACTGAGTGTGTATCGGCGCCTAAAAAGAATGATTGCATCACATTGTCGCCACCAATAAAATGTATTAAATAAAATGGAAAGCTTATTAAGCATATAAAATACATAACATCAAGTAACACCATCGAAAACCGCGCCCCCAGTATTGCCATCACAACTATCCCGATAAATATTTTTATTATAAATCCTAATAAAAATACACCCTGCGATGCGCCAAGAGTATAATATTGATAAATAATTAAAATTACGAATAAAAAAATATAAATGAAAAACGACCTGTAGAAAGGCCATTTTAAACGCGCACGATAGTAAAAGAAAAGAACACCTGCGATGGCAACCATCGCTCCGGGTGTCCAGGATTGTGCAGTAAGAGCAGGGTCGCCACTCGCAATCAGCAACAAAAATACCAGTAACCTGTCTTTAGTAACCCTTTTTAAAAAATTCATATATCAATTGCAAAGCTATAACTCATTTTCATTTAAAAATTGCTTAATGTTCTTAAATGACAGGCTATTTGCCTTTAGCCATTCAGGATCTTTATCCCACCACTTTAACTTCAGTAATTTTTCAATCTCCTCGGCTGTAAACCTATAACGTACGTGCTTTGCAGGCGCACCTAATACTATACTATAAGGTTCGACCGACTTGGTAACAATAGCTCCGGCGCCTATTATAGCTCCGTCACCAACAGTAACTCCATCAAATATCAAAACATTATTTCCAATCCAAACATCATTACCTATCTTAACGCAATAGGCACTGTCTTTCAAATAATTATGTTCGCTAAAACGTTGCTCATTAACGTAAGTAAAGCCTGCCTGTTTATAAATAGAAAAAAATGCAGGATGTATGGACACATATTCTTTCGAGGGATGCAGCCCCAATGAAATGCTCACGTTATCCCCTATTGCACAATACTTCCCTATATCTGACCTGAATACGGCAGAATTATTTGCAATGTAAGTACCATACCCTATAAAGCTGCTTCTCACCCTTGACCCTTGGTATACTGCGTTATTACCACCGAATTTCGTTTTGCTATCCAATTGAACCCCTTTTTGCAAAGTAACATTCTTCAACCAGCGCGCCTTACTTTTAAAATAAGTCTGCTTCATCCAATTATATATAAGGTTATTTGTCAAAAAGCTCATATTATTTCAATAACTGTCACTATGCAAGCGTTAATAAATATTTAAGCACCACCTATTATTTCGGCAAACTCGGCGGGTGTTTCAGGGTAAAATATTTTCGCACCGTCTTTCAAATTGCCATTAAGATATTTAATAAAATTAGCTTTATTATCGGTTGAAACAGGCTCAAACATGCAGATTAGTGATATTGTCGTTTTTCCTTTGTTGGCAGCCTCAAACAAAGCAGCAGATGAATACCCGATGATCGTATCAAAATTGTCGAAAATGATATTAGCCGGTATAAAGGAGGGTACAATAACACCATCCTTTTCTTTTCCATACAGGGAATTAAATCGTGGATGTATCTTAATGGCCACATTTTCAAGTCCCATAATTTCTATTATTGCATCATTTTTAGATATATATTCTTGTTCATACACCATATTGTCAGGAACGGTATTACCCGACAATAGCAAATATTTCTGATTACCGATATGAAACTTCTCATTCAGCAACTTTTTTATATAAGCGAAATTAATAGGAATACGCTCCAATACTTTAATATGGTATTTCCTGATATATTGGTCACTTACTTTTGGAAAATATTCTGTACCATTCCAAACCGGAATGGTAAGCGCATTAAAATTAAGCCATATCCAAAATTGCTTAACTAATGAATTAACAGTATACCGGTCTTTCCACATCGACATATCAATGTCCGGCTTGTAATAGATCGTATTATTCGCAGCAATTTTTGTTAGCCACCAGCTGATGTGAAAACCAAATGCGTTGTAAAATATATATATGTCTGATTTTTCAGGTTTGCCAAGCTTTTTCAACAGGTCAGCTTTATATTGTTTCAGTTTTAAAGGCAGGATAATTTTATTTAGGCCGGATAATTTTGGCGGCCGGTCAACAAGAATTACCTCTTTATCAGAAAACATTTTGCTACAAAACTCATGTAACGATGGCTGATCTGTTATGATTTTAAAATCATCGTGCCCTTCAGTTAACGATAGTACCTCCGGGATAGACAAGTAAGAAAGACAAACGATATATAGCATTTTTTTTAAATTAATTTATTTGATTCCGTTACCAAAAACATTCCTACTAATTACATACGGCAGCTATCATTATAGGTATAAATACCTTTGGCGATACCTGAAACCTGTTTAAATATTTTTTGGGCATATGCTTTGTTTTACAGTGCGCTTACTTGTTTACGCTCCTTAAATTTAGTGACTAAGCCAATTACCTGTTTGTAAAACATCAGGTAAAATATTATGACAATTATTGCCAATTTTAAAGTGAGCCCAAGCCATCCGGGAGAAACATATTTGAAAAATATAAATACCAATGCTGCCATCCCAACATAATATAAAGCTATTATTTTAAAGTTTATACGGAGCACATAGTATCTGAGTGATATCTTATAAATGATAGCAAAATATATTAGCTGCGTGATCACTGTAGAATAAGCCGCTCCATCAATACCATAATATTTAATCAGAAAATAGTTTAATATGATATTGGTTACAGCTGCAAAAACACTGATGAACATCAGTGCAATTATCTTTTTGCTTTGATGGAATGACAGGTTCTGCAATCCGTTCATCTGGATAAAAAAATATCCGAACGCGACTATAGGAACTATGTACGCTACTTTTAGGTAAGATTCCGTAAGAGATATCTTTATAAAGTCGTTACTGATAAATGCCACGATAAAGCACATAAACAGCTGCAGTAGGATATTATCGTTATGGAGCTTTTGTATTTTTTCATGATCCGGGTTGGGCTTATTAGCCATCTCAAAAAAGATGGGGTTATATGACATAAGTACCGCGGTAGAAAATAGCTGTACCACTTGCCCAATCTTGTATACTACCGAATACAAACCAACCTGGGTGAGATTATAAAAATGGTTTATAAAAAACCTATCGCTCATATTAATAACCCAACTTGACAACAATGATGGTAACATCGGCAGCGAATATTTAAGCGTAGTTGTAAATACTTTAGTATCGAATTTAAAGTTTACATTCTTTATGATTGCAGTTAAGTCAAACGGAAAAAAAAAGATATAAGATAATATACCCGCACCAAAAACTGCAGCAGCTGACCTATACCCCATGTACAATGCCACACAAGTACACGTCACTCCAAACACAGCCTGGCCAAGTGTAAGAAATAAAAACTTAAACGGCTTTCCTTCAACCTGAAAAAGTATCTTGGGCACTATCGTAATGGTTGTAAAGAAGGCATCGCACATACCCAGAATAATAAGTGGGTAAAAAGCCACGCCGGGAAGCAAGGCCGAAATTGCATCCTTTAGCAAAAAGGTTATTGAAATAACAATCGTTGAAATTATGACAATACCGATATTAATTGTGCCTAAAAAATTCCGGCGGTCCTGTACGTCTTTGTAATCATGATACAAACGGTATAATGATCGTTCAAGGCCAAACGAAAGGAAAAATACATAAATTACAGAGAACACCTGAAGTGTATTAATGATACCAATATCTGACGGGGTAAGATAATGGGTAAACATAAATACAAGTAAAAAGCTGAGCCCTTTTTGGGCCATGTTCCCGAGGCCATATATAGCTGTATTTTTTAATAGTGAAGCCATTATTTATTTTAAAATTACTGGGGCCATAATTAAGATGGCCTACCTTCAATTATTAAACCAATTCCACCAGGGCAGTTTTAACATTATTGTATATAAGTGAATGCCCTTCATTATTTACGTGAAACTCGTCCAACGCTATAAATTCGATATCTACGCTCTCATCAAAAGGATCAACAATAAAAAAACCGGGGAACTTTGAGCTTAACTCTTTATATATATTATTATATGAAGCGATGCTCTTTCTTATGTGCGGGCTTTTTCTTACAAATTCTTCTGTAACCGGTGCGATGGTAATTGCTAATACTTTGGTACTTATTGCCGCCGCCCTTAAGATGAACTGCTCCAATATTTTTTTAAATTTATCGGCCCGCACAAAAGCATAATTAGGATTACGTGTGGTATACTTCTTTATGAAACGGTAAAAAAAGGATTGAACTTTATTAGGCATCTGGTTCAATATTTTTACAAAAACATTTCTGTTGTTAACATACCTCGGCGAGCAGTCAACAATGCCTAATTGCAAAATAACAACGTCGGGATTGTAATATTCAAGTAAGTCTGCACCTTGTTTTACGTTAACAACATCGCCGCCTTCAGTAATAAGTCTTTCAACAGTGGAGGCTCTCCTGCTGCGATCAATAAAATGCAGTGCAGGCAACGATGTAATTAATTTATAAACCCAGGTTTCTTCGTAAGTGATCTCATTACGCGGCATCCCATTTGAGTCGGCAATTATCAGAATTTTGGTCATTTATAATAAAAATTATTTATATGTTGCCTAATGCGCTGAAAGAATAACAACGGAGGTTACCGACTATAAAAAAGACTCTATAGTTTCCGTTACGTAAAGTGCATCTTCCAAAAGTGATGGCGAATATCCAGACTCCGGAATCATACCAAGAAAATATCTTGCTTGGTCATAAAAACCAGGCTTAAATTTATCCTCGCTGCTGCCCCAATGTTGGCTTTCTTTTACTTTTGGCAAGTATTGACGAATGGGCAACTCCGGAGTAGGATCACGTATTTCGAAACCTTGATATATCTTTAAAACTTCCAGCGGTTTTAGTTCTATCAACTCATCTTCCATGTATATTTTTATGGAGAAATTAGATGGCGAATTCCATACAGATATAATGTTTACCTGAAAGCGGTAACTATCTCCTTTTGCCTGGAATAAAGAGTAAAATGTATCTTTTTCGTGTGTGACCTTTGACTGTGAATCGGCAAAAACAAGATCGAATTTTCCGACCAGATGGTAAACAAGATCTACCACATGCGATGAGTTTTGCAGCCAGAGGTTTTTCAGCAGGAAATCGCTTTTTCCGCCGGTAGTCTCAGGCACTTCCACAATAACCGAGCGGATTTTTCCTTTAATAATTCGCTCACGCAGGTAAGGTATAAATTTATAAAAACGCCTGTTGTACCCAATTTGTATTTTGGTACCGTATTCTTTTTGCAGTTCTATCGCTTTTTTTATTTTTTCAGATGATAAAGCAACTGGTTTTTCAACGAAAATATTTTTCCCGGTCTTTATCAGATCAAGTATCATTTCGTCAATTGCAGGCCAGCTGGCAACAACCCATATTGCATCAAAATCACATTCAGCCACCATGTCATTCCATGACATAAATGACTTATTTATCTGATATTTTATTTTAAATGCTAATAATCTGTCGTTATCTTCTTTGGCGGCTACACCTACAATTTTACAACCTAAACTCGTTAAAACATCTGCGTGAAAATGAGCAATCTGACCACAACCTATAAAAACAATTCTTTGCATAAACTACGTAATATTTAGCGGGGTTTTAACGTGTTGAGAAATATAATCGAACAAAAGTTTATGCGCCAGGAAACTATCTGCTATCGTTGGGAGGTAAACTTTATCAAATTCATTATTAAATACATAATCAACGATTTCATTGATGTAAGTGCTCACAAACCGCACATTCAAGTCGGTTACAACTGGCTTTTTATCGGGGCCGATCTTTATCAGCATATTCTGGCTTTCATGAACAGTATACAAATAGTCTTCGGTGATTATCTGTATGGAAGGGAAAGAAGGCACAGTATGATTCCTGAATACTGCTATATTGCCTTTTTTATCACTCAGCACAATACTTCCTGCAAGGTCATAAAATCCCTTCCTTTTTTGTTCATAAACTGAACTTACCTCAGAAAACACGACTTCATATTCTTTGATGCCAAAAAGCCAGAAGAATAATTCAAACTGATGCACGCCAACTGTAGACATTCCCCAATTAGGCATATTGGTGTAAAAACTGAACTCCTTGGCATCTTTAACATTTTGATATATCTCACGATAAAAATGCTGAGCATGAGCTATGAAGTTAACGTAAACCGGAACTTGGTTACTTTCCGCTATCGATTGAATATAATAATAATCTGCTTCAACCTGCACAATTGGCTTTTCAACAATAATAGCCTTGGGCTTGCGAATTATAACCGGCTCAAGCGTGTTGATCCTATCAGTAGCAGTTGTAGCAACAATAACCACCGAATCACCGTTTATGAACCCAAGCAACTTATCAAAACTTTCAACGGGCGTAACCCTGGCGGAATCAAGTTTGTTATCAATACAAAATTGAGATACCGATGACAATGACTCTTTAAAAACATCATAAACTACGATCTCAAATTCAAGGTCGCTTCTATATAATGCTTGTAAGTGCCTTTTGCCAATATTACCGGTACCGATAATTATTACATTGTTCATTACGGGTAGATTTGTATTATTTAACGGCTTTTTTGTATTTCAATTTTTCCCTTTGTACGTTTTCGATATCAAGCACGTCTTTGCTCTTGTAAGTAAGCGCTTTTGATACAGCGGCAAGGTCACGGATTAGCCTTCTTAAGCCATCTGGTTCCAGTGAAGCCGAATGGTCTGTTCCTTTCCAGGTCCTGTCAAGGGTGTAATGCCTCTCGATCCACTCTGCTCCTAAAGTGTAGGCTGCAATATCAACAGCTATACCCAAGTGATGGCCAGAGAAACCGATAGCTTTCACTTTATCTTGATATTTGTCAATCAGGGTATTGATCTCGAGCAGACACACATCTTCAAATGGCACAGGATAACCTGACGTACAGTTATAAACTACCAGGTTTTTATTTTTTCCTTTGGTGATGAAGAATTCAATTAAATCCTGTATTTCATCTTTGGTGGTCATACCTGTTGAAACATGGATCTCGCCATCGTAATTATCGCACAGCCAACCCAGCATATCGTAGTTATTATTACAAGCAGAAGGGATTTTTATCAATTCAGGATTCAACGCCGCAATCTCCTTTGCTGATGTCAGATCCCAAACTGAAGTTGAATAAACTATACCTAACTCGTCACAAAAAGCTTTCAATTCAGCATGTTGTTCTGCAGAAAATTCAAGAAACTCTCTGTGCGCACCATAGGTATCTCCATAAGCATGGGCAGCATTAGGGTGCGGTGCATTGTATTGTTCTTCTGTAAGCAACTCTCTGTTGTTTCTTTTTTGAAACTTAACAACATCTGCTTTGCAAAAAATCTTTGCCACCTTGATTAATTCTTTTGCTATTTCCATTTCGCCTTTATGGTTACAACCAATTTCGGCTATCACTTTCGGTGTTTTCATGTTTTTTTTATTTATTTTTAATTTCGATTGTTTAATTTCATTATAAAATCAATTCCTTCACGTATCGCCATGTCCCCGCCTTTTGAGTGGAGTACGAGATCTGCGATTACCTTGATCTCATTAACTGCATCAACTGGAGCCATTCCCCAGCCTACGCTTAACAGGTTGGCCATGTCGTTTACATCGTCGCCTATGTAAGCAAGCTCATCACGTCCTATATTCAGATCATTACAGCATTTGGTAATCAATGAGTATTTGTCTTTAGCCCATTTATAATAATGTTGAATATTGAGCTTTTTCATCCGCTGATCTACGATCGGGCTGTCTTCAGAAGTCATAACGATTACTTCCAGCCCCGCTTCACGAAATATCTCAAGCGCCATACCATCGCGCAGACTGAAAGCCTTACCCAGCTCTCCTTCCGGAGATACGATCATAGTTCCATCTGTAAAAACACCGTCAACATCCAGCACCAGTGCCTTTATCTTTTTCGATGCCTTCTTATTGCTCTTTAACCTACTGGAAAGTATTTGCTCAATCAGCACCCAATCAGCTGGCTCGTCAATTTCTACAAGGGTATCTTCCGGCATTTCAACAATGCCAATCTTGCCATATAACCGGTTGTTTTCTTTAAGGTAAGATTCCTTTTTTATCAGATAAAGAGCACCGTTTTCAATTAAAAATCCCGGGAAATCCTGCCTCCTTGGCCTGTTCCGGTAATCGTAATTGACGCTTTTCCCCTCTTCATTCCAAATAAACCTTTTGCTGTTAACAGCACTTAGTACAGAATCATAGCCTTCTTTTACCAGCTTATTCATTCCTTTGTTAATATCCTCTTTTGTTAAGAGCGGTGAAGTTGCTTGCAACAAACAGAGTATATCAAAATCATAATTTATACCTTCAGCAAGCTCAAGCATCCCCGATTCGGTACTCGCGGTATCAGTTGCAGAGTTTTCACTTCTCAACCATGTTTTTACTTTGTCAGTCCATTTGTAAACCGACTTAACTCTTTCTATTATCTCTTCATCATCAGTAAAAACATAAATCTCGTCGATATTGCTATGAATTGCCTCACCCAATATCCATTGGTACAACGGACGGCCTAAAAGCTTTTTTTTATTTTTATTTTTTATACTTTTCGAACCTTTTCTTAACGGCAGAATAGCAACAGTTTTCATAGATAAATAAGGTTTTATTAACGTTTAAAAAGCCTGCTTAAAATTCCGCCTTTTGCTTCCTCATTAGTATAATTACCATAGCCATAACCGTAGCCGTAACCATAGCCGTAACCATAACCATAACCATAACCATAACCGTTTTTACTCTTCATAATATCGTTCACAACAATGTAAACTTTCTTGAGCTTCTTTTGATTGTACAAATCCTGTGGTATGTTGAGTTGATTTTTGAATGTGTAATTCTGTCGCACTATATATAAACTCATGTCAACAAAGGGCTCAATAAGTAATGCATCAGATATCAAGCCAACAGGAGCAGTATCGATGATAATGAGGTCGAATCTCTGTTTCAATTCGTTCATCATTAATTCCAGCCTTTTGTTCAATAACAACTCTGAGGGATTTGGAGGTATTGGACCAGATGAAATTATGGAACAATTTTCAAAAAAAGGTGATGGCTGGAGAACATCATCAACAGTCAGTTTATCCGACACTACATAATTGGAAAACCCAAATTGATTACTGATACCCATTGATTGTGACAACTTAGGTTTTCGAAGATCGAGTTCTATGAAAACAACCTTCTTGTTCGACAATGCCAAAGCGCTACCCAAATTAAGCGTAATGAATGATTTGCCTTCCCCGCTCATACTTGATGTTATCATTATCACATTAGTCTGCGACAAGTTTAGTAGGTACTGAAGATTGGTACGCAAGGACCTAAACTGTTCTGATATAATCGATCTTGAGTTATTGGTAACAACTATGTTCATTTGATCCGAATTATGGCTAATTTCCCCAACAATTGGAATCGTTGTTAACTTCTCGATATCTTCTTTAGACACAATCCTTGTCTTCAGTATATCTTTAACAAAAAAGAAACCAATTGGTAAAAAGAAGCCTGCAAGAACAAAAATTGCAAATGCCAAAATTTTGGGGCCTGAAGGCGGCGAATACTCACTTTTTGCAGGGTCGATTATTCGCGCATCGGCCAAAGTTGAGGTTTTTGTTATCGCAGTTTCCTCCTTCTTTTGCAACAAAAACAAATAAATTTGCTCCTTAACATTCTGCTCCCTGGTGTAATCAAGGAATATTCTTTCTTTTACAGGAGCACTGGCAATCATATTATTGAATGTTCCGTTTTTCGCTTTCAAAGAATTAAGGCTTATTTGTAATCCTTTTTTGTAGGCAGCAATACTCTTTTTCAGATTATTCCTAAAATTTTCAAGTTGTGTATCGAGGTTTTGTATAACGGGGTTATTCTCATTATAGGAAAGCGTCATCTTATCTCGATCCAGTAACAATTGGTTGTATGAGCTTACAGCGGTTGTAAAGCCGTCATCGGGTATGGCAAGAGAAGTTGGTATGATTTTATGATTTTTAGGGTCATTTAGATATTTCTCGAGATCCTGAATAATCGATAATTGCACATTTTGCGTCAGCGATTGTTTGTCATAATCGCCGGCACTTGCAATTAAAGCTTTTGCCTGCTCCTGCACATCAACCAATTGATTTTGCTTTTTGAAATCTTCAAGGTTTTTTTCAACTCCGCTGAGATCTTTACTTACCAAGCTTAGTCGGTTATCAATGAATGCCAGTGTACTATCTGCAATTTGAACTTTATCTTGCAAATCGGATTTCAAGTACAACGCCATAAGTTTATTTAAAATAGCCTCTCCTTTTTTTGAATTTGGGTATTTTAATGACATATCTATTGTAGTAGCCTGTTTGTCAGATAGATCTGCAGTAAAATTTCTCAGCAGGAATTCAACCCGTTCTTCAACCGAAACAATGGCAACCTGATAAGTGTTGGTTCCAGTGACAGGCTTATTGGTCGGAGTGAATTCTAATACATACTGTCGTAAGTTTATTGGCTGATTATATGACACCAAAGTATCTATGTTATCAACTGAATTGACAATGTGAAGCTTATTCGTACTGGTTATGTCGATAACATAATTCCGCGCCTGAACTGATTCTACAAGATATTTTATATCAACTGTAAAAGGAGCTTCATCAAAAAACTCAGTTTTTTTTAGGTGCCCTTTTTTGTACGTGATTACATTTAATTTCAGATCCTTAACTGTTTCTGTCATCAAATGGATCGACTTCAATATTTGCACCTCGTTCAAGGCATTATTTTGCAAACCAAAAAGGGAACCAACATCTGTTAAAGCACCTAAATCCATTTGACTCCCAGGTGATGACTTTTGGTTCTCACTAACCAACATCATTGCCCTAATGGTATAGTTTGGACTTGTTAAGCGGACATAAAGAATACCCAGTGACACAAAAACCACAAGACTAATAGCAAAAATCACCCAATGAGATAATATAAGGCCTAAAACCTTTTTTATATCAAATCCGTTATCTTTGTTATCTTCAAAATAGATGTTTGCAGGTTCATTCTGCGAGTTATCTTTCATATAGCAATAAAGATTTTTATTTTATTCTTGTGGCGATGATTATTAGTAACGACAAAACGGAAGTTGCTATGGCTGCAACACGTGTTTGATAGGCATCATTAGCTTCAGCTTTTCCTTTTGTCGGCTCAACATAAATTATATCATTTTGACGCAGGTAATAATACGGAGCCGACATGATGTTGCTTTTATTTAAGTTTACTCTGTAAGGCGTTTTTGAACCATCGGGATTTTCTCTTATCAGCAATACATTTTCTCTTTTTCCAAAAATGGTTAGGTCACCAGCCATGGCAATAGCATCAAGTATATTTACTTTTTCATTAGGTACAATGTATTGACCTGGCCTTGCTACCTCACCGGTTACGCTAACCTTAAAGTTTGCAAAGCGAACTATTACGGTATAGTTTTTAAAGTAACCAGCAGCCTTTTTTTGAATGGTATCCCTTAACTGCGCAGTTGTATATCCCATAGCCGTTAATTTACCCAATATAGGTATCGTTACATATCCTTCTTTATCTACAAGGTAGCCAGCTGAGGCTTGCTGATTAAACGAAGTCGCTCCACCGGTGGAAATCGCAGAATTGGCGATAGGCACGTTTCCCTGATTAACAGAAATTGACGCCGCCGGGTCTACAGTTTCTATTATAATGGTCAATATATCGTCTCCCTGAATAGTTGGCTCGGTGTACTCGGCCTTCGCAATTGTCTTTAATTGTCCCGAATCTGGTATATCCTTAAAATATTTAATATTCTTGGCGGATGAACAAGAAAACAATCCCACTGAGACGAATAAGATGACGAGTATTAAATATGAATTTAAAAAGTAGGTTTTTCTCATTGGATTACGTTTCTCATATTTTATAGGTGTAAGTTTTAAAACGTTGCAATATATATACTTTTTTTTAAAACCGATTAATTAATTACTATTTTTTTTATAAATACGCCTTTAACGTAACTTTTTTTTAATCAAAAGTGCGTTTTAATATAATAATCAAAATTACGCCTGTCCCATGGTGCCTCCAAAATTCATTGGAAAACCTGATGGATCTTGCTGAATTTTGATGCGGCCGTTTAATGTTTCAAACTTTTCAATATTATCTTCCAACGCGGTTAGTAGTCGCTTGGCATGCTCAGGCGTTAATATTATCCTTGATTTCACCTTGGCTTTTGGTACTCCGGGCATAACGCGAATAAAGTCGAGCACAAACTCCGAACTGGAGTGGGTAATAATGGCGAGGTTTGAATAAATACCTTCTGCAATCTCTTCAGAAAGCTCGATATTAAGCTGATTTTCGTTTTGTTCTTCCATGCTACTAAAATAACAAAAAGACGTACTTTTCAATACAGTCTTTTGTTAGGGTAATTACTTTATTCTTCTGCTTTGTTACAATACCACGTTGTATACTGCATTCAGAACAAGCTTCCCTAAAACAAGTTATTTTTGCTTTTGTTTTGCATGACGTGTTTTTTTTTCAAAAAAAAAGTCCCCCGAAGATAAAACCCGGGGGACTTAATAATATAAGAAGTTAACTTATGCTTCTACTTCTTCAGCTTTTGAAGCCATTAGGCGGTCAAACTCTTCCTGTGAGCCTACACGGATATTTTCGTATTCGCGTAAACCTGTACCTGAAGGTATTAAGTGACCAACAATAACGTTTTCTTTCAAGCCAAGCATGTTATCTTTTTTACCTGCAATAGCTGCTTCGTTCAGCACTTTGGTAGTTTCCTGGAACGATGCTGCCGAGATAAACGATTTGGTACCTAATGAGGCCCTGGTGATACCTTGCAGTATCGGGCTTGATGTTGCTGCGATAGCATCGCGCACTTCAACCAATTTCAAATCTTTACGTTTTAAAATTGAGTTCTCATCACGTAACCTTCTTAATGATACTATCTGACCGGCTTTTAGCGTAGTTGAATCACCTGGCTCAACAACAACTTTCTTGTCAAATATCTCATCGTTCTCGTTCATGAAATCCCAGCTATCAACAGCTTCGCGCTCTAAGAAACGGGTATCGCCCGCATCTTCGATAGCTACTTTCTGCATCATCTGGTGAACGATAACCTCGAAGTGTTTATCATTAATCTTCACACCTTGCAAACGGTAAACCTCTTGTATACCATTTACCAGGTACTCCTGTACAGCAGCAGGGCCTTTAATAGCCAGGATATCTGCAGGTGATATTGAACCATCTGATAACGGCATACCAGCCTTCACAAAGTCATTATCCTGTACAAGGATGTGTTTTGACAATGGAACAAGGTATTTCTTGATCTGGCCATCTTTTGATTCGATGGTCATTTCGCGGTTACCACGTTTAATACCGCCTAAGGTTACCACACCATCAATTTCGGTTACTACAGCCGGGTTAGATGGGTTACGTGCTTCAAACAACTCGGTTACACGTGGTAAACCGCCGGTGATATCGCGGGTTTTACCAGTTGAACGAGGGATTTTAGCAATAACCTGCCCGGTTTGTAGTTTCTCGCCTTCTTCAACGGCAATGTGAGCACCCACAGGAATGTTATATCCTTTTATTACGTTACCTTTTGTATCGGTAATCTGGATAACAGGGTTTTTAGTTTTATCCCTGGTATCGATAATTACTTTTTCGCGGTGACCGGTTTGCTCGTCAGATTCTTCACGGAAAGTGATACCTTCTAATACTGCTTCAAACTGGGTTAAGCCTGCAAATTCGGATATGATAACCGCATTGTACGGATCCCATGAACAAATCCTGTCGCCTTTGGTGATTTTGGCACCATCTTTAACATACAGGTACGAACCGTAAGGGATGTTGTTGGTAACAATAACTTTATTGCTTCCCTGCTCAACAATCCTGAACTCGCCCGAACGACCTAACACCACATCGACCTTACCTTCTTCGGCAGTATTGAATTCAACTGTACGTACGTTTTCAAATTCGATAATACCATCAAACTTAGCGTTGATCTGTGATTCAGCCGCGATGTTTGACGCGGTACCACCCACGTGGAATGTACGTAATGTTAACTGTGTACCCGGCTCACCAATTGACTGCGCAGCAATTACACCAACAGCCTCGCCTTTTTGCACGCGTTTGCCGCTTGCAAGGTTACGGCCATAGCATAAAGCACACACACCTCTCCTGCTTTCGCATGTTAATACCGAGCGGATTTCAACACCTTCTAAAGGAGAGTTTTCAATTTTCTTGGCAACTTCCTCGGTCAAATCCTGTCCTGCTGATGCCAGCAATTCACCTGTAATAGGGTCATGAACATCATGCAAGGTAGTACGGCCTAAAATACGATCGTATAGTGGCTCAACAATATCTTCATTATCTTTTAACGCAGTTGTGTAAATACCCCTTAAGGTACCGCAATCAACTTCGCCTACAATCATATCCTGGGCAACGTCATGCAACCTACGGGTTAAGTAACCGGCATCAGCTGTTTTCAACGCCGTATCCGCCAAACCTTTACGTGCACCGTGGGTTGAGATAAAGTACTCCAATACCGACAAACCTTCTTTAAAGTTTGAAAGAATCGGGTTTTCAATGATCTCACCACCTGAACCAGATTTTTGAGGCTTAGCCATCAAACCACGCATACCTGCAAGCTGACGAATCTGCTCTTTAGAACCACGCGCACCTGAGTCAAGCATCATGTACACCGAGTTGAAGCCCTGGTTATCGTTGCTCAGGATGTCCATCACATTCGCGGTTAAGCGGTTGTTAATACGGGTCCAGATATCGATAATTTGGTTATAACGCTCGTTGTTGGTAATGAAACCCATGTTATAGTTACCCATAACCTCTTCAACTTGTTTAGAAGCTGTTTCGATTAATGTAACTTTCTCCGCAGGGATATTGATATCTTTCAGGTTAAATGATAAACCACCCTGAAATGCCATCTTAAAGCCTAACTCCTTAATATCATCAAGGAATTGTGCTGCACGTGCCATACCGGTAATTTTTACCACCTCGCCAATAATATCACGTAATGATTTCTTGGTAAGCAGCTCATTAATATAACCTACTTCAACCGGCACATGCTCGTTGAACAATACACGGCCTACGGTGGTATCAATAATTTTGCTTACAATTTTACCTTCGCGGTCTTTAACAAAAGCTTTCACTTTAATAAAGGCGTGCAGGTCGAGTTTTTTCTCGTTGTAAGCTATAATAACTTCTTCTGACGAGTAGAAGGTTAAACCTTGTCCTTTTACGATACGTGTTTCATCAGTTTTACGGCCTTTGGTTATGTAGTACAAACCAAGCACCATGTCTTGTGATGGTACTGTAATAGGCGTACCGTTGGCAGGGTTCAAAATGTTGTGCGATGCAAGCATCAATACCTGAGCTTCCAAAATTGCCGCGTTACCAAGTGGTACGTGAACGGCCATCTGGTCACCGTCGAAATCCGCGTTGAATGCCGTACAGGTTAATGGGTGCAATTGAATCGCTTTACCTTCAACCAGTTTTGGCTGGAACGACTGGATACCCAACCTGTGCAGCGTAGGCGCACGGTTTAGTAATACAGGGTGTCCTTTCAATACGTTTTCCAAAATATCCCAAACTAATGGGTCTTTACGGTCAACAATCTTTTTGGCAGATTTTACTGTTTTAACCACACCACGCTCAATCATTTTGCGAATGATAAATGGTTTAAACAACTCGGCAGCCATATCTTTTGGTAAACCGCACTCGTGTAATTTAAGGTTTGGTCCTACAACAATTACCGAACGGGCAGAGTAATCCACACGTTTACCTAATAAGTTTTGACGGAAACGTCCTTGTTTACCTTTCAGGATATCCGAAAGTGATTTCAAAGCACGGTTACCTTCGGTTTTAACCGCGTTAACTTTACGTGAGTTATCGAACAACGAATCTACAGCTTCCTGTAGCATACGTTTTTCGTTACGTAAAATCACCTCTGGTGCTTTAATCTCGATCAAACGTTTTAAACGGTTGTTACGGATAATTACACGACGGTAAAGGTCATTCAAATCTGAAGTAGCGAAACGACCACCTTCCAAAGGCACTAACGGACGCAATTCAGGCGGGATAACCGGAACGATTTTAACAATCATCCACTCTGGGTTATTTTCAATCCTGGTTTTTGCATCACGGAAAGCCTCAACAACCTGTAAGCGCTTTAACGCTTCGTTTTTACGTTGTTGTGAAGTTTCGTTTGCTGCCTGGTGGCGTAAGCTAAATGAAAGCTCATCCAAATCAAGGCGTTTTAATAGTTCTTCCAAAGCCTCGGCACCCATTTTGGCAACAAATTTCTGAGGATCTTTGTCGTCAAGGTACTGGTTTTCTTTTGGAAGGGTATCTAATACGTCAAGGTATTCTTCTTCAGTAAGGAAATCCATTTTGTTGATTCCGTCTGCTTCTTTAATACCTGGCTGTATTACTACGTAACGTTCGTAGTAAATAATTAAGTCTAAACGTTTTGTTGGCAAGCCCAATAAGTAACCAATTTTATTTGGCAACGAACGGAAGTACCAGATGTGCGCAACAGGAACTACAAGGTTAATGTGGCCCATGCGCTCGCGACGAACTTTTTTCTCGGTTACTTCAACACCGCAACGGTCGCAAACAATCCCTTTGTAACGGATACGTTTGTATTTACCGCAATGGCACTCATAATCTTTAACCGGACCAAAAATACGCTCGCAGAATAAACCATCACGCTCAGGTTTATAGGTCCTGTAGTTGATGGTTTCTGGTTTTAAAACCTCACCGCTTGAACGCTCAAGAATGGACTCCGGAGAGGCCAGACTGATCGTAATCGTGGTGAAATTACTTTTGATTTTATTATCCTTTTTGTAAGACATAGTCTCCTTTGTTTTTAATTATTGAAGGATGAATTATTGAATTATCGAATTCCAGAAATTACTGAAGGACTGAATTAATCAATAATTCAATCCCTCAATAATTCAATAATTATTCTAACGTGATATCTAAACCTAAACCTCTTAACTCATGAACCAATACGTTGAATGATTCAGGAACTGATGGTGTTGGCAGGTTTTCACCTTTAACAATAGCCTCATAAGTTTTGGCACGGCCGATAACATCATCCGATTTAACGGTTAATATCTCTTGCAGAATATTGGCAGCACCAAATGCTTCCAATGCCCAAACCTCCATCTCACCAAAACGCTGACCACCAAACTGGGCTTTACCACCCAATGGTTGTTGTGTAATTAATGAGTATGGCCCGATAGAACGTGCGTGCATCTTATCATCAACCATGTGACCCAATTTCAGCATGTATATAATACCTACTGTGGTCTGCTGGTCAAATCTGTCACCAGTTAAGCCATTGTATAAATAGGTACGGCCAGATTCTGGTAAGTTTGCTTTTTTAACCCACTCCTCAACTTCGGTATGGCTTGCACCATCAAAAATTGGGGTAGCGAATTTAATGCCTAACTCTTTACCTGCCCAACCTAATACGGTTTCGTATATCTGCCCTAAGTTCATACGTGAAGGTACACCCAGCGGGTTCAACACAATATCAACCGGTGTTCCGTCTTCAAGGAAAGGCATATCCTCATCACGTACAATACGTGCAACAATACCTTTATTACCGTGACGACCGGCCATTTTATCACCTACTTTAAGCTTACGCTTTTTAGCGATGTAAACTTTAGCCATTTGAACAATACCAGATGGTAACTCATCGCCCACGCTGATAGCAAATTTATCACGACGGTAAGCACCTAATTCCTCATTAACTTTGATGTTGTAGTTATGAAGTAAGGTTTTTATCTGGTCGTTTTTATCATCATCAGTAGTCCATTTAGTTGGGTTAATGTTTTCGTAATTAAGTTCAACTAAAATTTTCTGGGTGAATTTAACACCTTTAGGTACATGAAGCTCTTTGTAAACGTTGTAAACACCTTGTGATGTTTTGCCGTTCACAATCTCAAATAACTTTTCAATCAAAGTGTTTTTAAGGTCTTTTACTGCTTTATCATGTTTGTTATCCAATTTCTCCAACTGTGCTTTTTCTTCGGCTTTCGACGTTTTCTTGGCACGGCTAAACAATTTGGTATCTATAACCACACCTGCAATTGAAGGTGGAGTCTTTAGAGATGCATCCTTAACATCACCAGCTTTATCACCAAAAATGGCGCGTAACAGTTTTTCTTCCGGTGATGGGTCAGATTCGCCTTTCGGAGTAATCTTACCAATCAGGATATCGCCTTCTTTAACCTCGGCACCAACACGGATAATACCGTCTTCGTCAAGGTCCTTAGTAGCTTCTTCTGATACGTTAGGGATATCTGGTGTTAATTCTTCTTCGCCACGTTTGGTATCACGTACTTCCAATTCAAATTCTTCAACGTGAAGCGAAGTGAAAATATCCTGCGATACAACGCGCTCGGAGATCACGATAGCATCCTCAAAGTTGTAACCTTGCCAAGGCATGAAAGCCACTTTTAAGTTACGGCCCAGGGCAAGCTCGCCTGCCTGTGTTGCGTAACCTTCGCAAAGCACCTCGCCTTTTGATACCCTTTGGCCTTTTTTAACAATTGGCTTAAGGTTCATCGTAGTACTTTGGTTGGTTTTCTTAAACTTGGTTAAACGGTAGCTTTTTGAATCGCCATCAAAAGATATCAGGCGGTCAAGCTCGTTACGGTCATATTTAATACGGATTTCGTTAGCATCTACATATTCAACCACACCATCGCCTTCGGCATTGATTAGTGTACGTGAATCTTTAGCCACACGACCTTCCAAACCGGTACCAACAATTGGCGCTTCAGGGCGTAACAAAGGTACAGCCTGGCGTTGCATGTTTGAACCCATCAAGGCACGGTTAGCATCATCATGTTCTAGGAACGGAATCAGCGAAGCCGCGATAGAAGTGATCTGGTTTGGCGCAATATCCATTAAATCAAGTTTCTCCGGATCAATAATCGGGAAGTCACCTTCAAAACGGGCTTTTACTTTCGGTAAAGCAAATACACCATTATCATCATAATGCGCGTTTGCCTGGCCAATTGTTTTACCATCTTCATCTTCGGCCGATAAATAGATAACCGGCTCCTGAACCTGCACTTTACCTTCAACCACACGTTTGTACGGAGTTTCGATAAAGCCTAAATTATTGATTTTGGCGTGTACGCAAAGCGACGAAATCAAACCAATGTTTGGTCCTTCCGGAGTTTCGATGGTACATAACCTACCGTAGTGGGTATAGTGTACGTCACGAACCTCGAAACCCGCACGCTCACGTGACAGACCACCGGGCCCAAGGGCTGACAGACGACGCTTGTGCGTGATCTCTGCCAGTGGGTTGGTTTGGTCCATAAACTGTGATAACTGGTTAGTTCCGAAGAACGAGTTGATCACAGATGATAGTGTACGCGCGTTGATCAGATCGGTTGGTGTAAATACCTCGTTGTCGCGGATGTTCATACGCTCACGGATGGTACGGGCCATACGGGCCAAACCAACACCAAACTGGGCATATAATTGCTCGCCAACTGTACGAACACGACGGTTTGACAAGTGATCAATATCATCCACCTCGGCTTTTGAGTTGATCAGTTTGATCAAGTATTTTACGATGGCGATAATATCCTGCTTGGTTAATACCTTAGTTTCATCAGAGGTATTTAATTTCAACTTGCGGTTGATGCGGTAGCGGCCCACATCGCCCAGGTCATATCTTTTATCCGAGAAGAACAAACGATCGATGATACCACGTGCAGTTTCCTCATCAGGTGGTTCGGCGTTACGTAATTGACGATAGATATGCTCCACCGCTTCTTTCTCGGAGTTTGAAGTATCCTTTTGTAAAGTGTTATATATAATAGTATAATCACCGCTGGTTGAAGCATCTTCCTTGTTCAGGATGATGGTTTTAACGCCAGCATCAATGATCATATCAATATGGTCATCTTCTAATACAGTTTCACGCTCAAGGATAATTTCGTTACGGTCGATAGATACCACTTCACCGGTATCCTCGTCCACAAAATCTTCTACCCATTTTTTGAGTACCCTTGCAGCAAGCTTACGGCCAATGAATTTCTTCAGGCCCGATTTGCTAACCTTTACTTCGTCGGCCAGTTCAAATAACTCTAAAATGTCCTTATCAGAGTCATAACCAATGGCACGCAGCAACGTGGTAACCGGGAATTTCTTTTTACGGTCGATATAAGCGTACATCACGTTGTTAACGTCTGTAGCAAACTCAATCCATGAACCCTTGAAAGGAATAACACGGGCAGAGTATAATTTTGTACCGTTGGTGTGGCGGCTTTGGCCAAAGAATACACCAGGTGAACGGTGTAACTGCGATACAATTACACGTTCGGCACCGTTAATAACAAATGTACCTTTAGGCGTCATGTAAGGGATTGTGCCCAAATAAACGTCTTGTACAATTGTTTCAAAATCTTCGTGCTCTTCATCGTTACATGACAGGCGAAGCTTGGCTTTTAATGGTACGCTATAAGTTAATCCGCGCTCGATACACTCTTGTATATCATAACGTGGCGGATCAATAAAGTAATCCAGAAACTCTAAAACGAAGATGTTCCTTGAATCCGAGATCGGAAAATTTTCAGCAAACACTTTAAACAAACCTTCTTTATAGCGGTTGTCTGAGGTGGTTTCCAATTGAAAAAATTCCTGGAAAGATTGTAACTGAACATCCAGGAAATCGGGGTAATCAAGTACCTTTCTACTGGTTGCAAAGTTTACTCTTTGATTAATGTTGTTTGCCAAGGTGTTTAATTTTTAGTTTATTAATAAACTTTTGTAGATGTGAGATTTGAGATGTGAGATTTGAGATCGAGTTGATGTTTTAAAGACTTAGCAATTACAAAAATTGGCAAAGTCTCGTATCTCAAATCTCATATCTATTATCTTCTCAATCCAAACCTTTATAAACAGCAATAGACCCCGACCAAAATAGGTCGGAGTCTCATGCTATATTTTATTGGGTTAACTTATTTAACCTCAACTACTGCTCCAGCTTCTTCTAATTGTTTTTTCAAAGATTCAGCTTCTTCTTTAGTTACACCAGTTTTAACTTCTTTAGGTGCACCGTCAACAAGATCTTTAGCTTCTTTCAAACCTAAGCCGGTTAAGTCTTTTACTAATTTAACAACCGCTAATTTAGCGCCACCTGCTTCTTTCAGGATAACGTCAAATGCAGTTTGTACTGCTTCAGCAGCAGGAGCGTCATCGCCACCAGCCGGAGCAGCAGCAACAGCAACAGCTGCAGCAGCAGGCTCAATACCATACTCATCTTTTAAGATCTGAGCTAATTCGTTTACTTCCTTTACTGTTAAGTTTACCAACTGTTCAGCAAACGCTTTTAAATCCGCCATTTTATTTAAATTTTACTTTTAATGCTTTTTGTTTATTGTTATCTAACTTTAATGAGGTGTTAGTTAACCTCTTTCTTGTAATGTTTTTACCAAACCTGCGATAGTATTTCCGCCTGATTGCAGTGCAGAAATAACATTCTTGGCTGGTGATTGCAATAATCCGATAACTTCGCCTATCAGCTGCTCTTTTGATTTCAACTTGATCAACGTATCGATCTGGTTGTCGCCAATAAATATTGCTGAATCAATATAAGCTGCTTTTAAAATCGGTTTGTCACTTTTTTTCCTTAATTGTTTAATCAACTTTGCCGGAGCAGTTGCTGATTTTGAAAAAAGGATTGATGATGAACCTTTTAATACATCAAATATTGGAGTGTAATCGCCACCTGCAGCTTCCATAGCTTTTTTAATCAAGCTATTTTTTGCCACTTTCATCGTGATTTCGCTTTGGAAACACTGACGACGGATATCATTGATCTTTGCAACTGTTAAATTAGAGGTATCAGTAATATAGAAATTACCGTACTCTTTCATTTGCTCAGTAAGGGCAAGAACAAGGTCGTATTTTTCTTCTTTATTCATGATTAGATCCCCGCTACTGATTTAGTTTCAACTGTTATTCCAGGAGACATGGTTGAAGAGATGTGAATGCTCTTGAAATATGTTCCTTTTGCTGCCGACGGTTTTAATTTTGAGATAGTTTGCAATACTTCTAATGCATTCTCATAAATTTTATCTGCAGGGAATGATGCTTTTCCTATTGAGGTATGGATGATACCTGTTTTATCAACTTTGAAGTCGATTTTACCGCCTTTTACCTCAGTTACAGCTTTTCCAACTTCTGGAGTTACTGTTCCTGATTTAGGGTTTGGCATAAGGTTACGCGGGCCTAAAATTCTACCCAAACGACCTACCTTAGCCATTACGCTTGGCATAGTGATGATAATATCAACGTCAGTCCATCCGCCTTCAATCTTGGCAATATATTCATCCAAACCTACGTAATCCGCACCTGCATCTTTAGCTTCTTGTTCCTTGTCAGGAGTACAAAGCACCAATACACGTACAGTTTTACCGGTTCCATGAGGTAATGTTGCTATACCACGTACCATTTGATTGGCTTTACGCGGGTCAACACCTAAACGAACGTCTATATCAACTGATGAATCAAATTTAGTTAAGGTTAATTCCTTTACCAAAGCTGATGCAGCTTCTAATGAATACGATTTGTTTGCCTCAATTTTGGAGAGTGCCGCTTTTTGATTTTTTGTTAATCTAGCCACTGTCTTAAACTGATTTTGTATAAATTCTTGTTTATTTCGGATTTCGGATGTTAGATTTCGGATTTAATTCTCCGTTATCGCCGTCCTCCATCGAAACGTTAATTTTTGATCTGAAATTTGAGATTTTGAGATTTAAGATTTTAAAAATCCGAAATCGAAAATCCGAAATCCGAAATCAATTTAGTTCCAGGGAGCCGTACCTGATACGGTGATTCCCATACTACGGGCAGTACCTGCCACCATTTTCATGGCTGATTCTACAGTAAATGCATTTAAATCTACCATTTTATCTTTGGCTATAGTTTCAACCTGCTCCCAATTTACATTGGCAACTTTTTTACGGTTGGGTTCAGCCGAACCACTTTTTAAACCTGTAACTTCCAATAACTGGATTGCAACAGGAGGGGTTTTGATGATAAATTCGAAAGATTTGTCAACATAAACAGTAATCAAAACAGGCAACACTTTTCCAGCTTTATCCTGGGTACGTGCATTAAATTGCTTGCAAAACTCCATGATGTTCACACCTTTTGCACCCAATGCAGGGCCAATTGGAGGTGATGGGTTTGCGGCGCCGCCTTTAACCTGCAGCTTTACCATTGCACCGATCTCTTTTGCCATTTTAATTTACTTTAATTATAACTCAATGTTAGTAAGTGGAAGCTAAGTAACATTTAAGGACTTTTAATGACTGAATTATTGAATTAGTGAATTATTGATTTCAGCTTACCCAATTAAAAAGCCACTTATATTTTTTAAACTATATCCAACTGATAAATCAATAATTCAATAAATCAGTAATTCAATAATTATTCTTTCTCTACCTGCATGTAATTCAATTCAAGCGGCGTACGGCGCCCGAATATCTTTACCATAACTTTTAATTTCTTTTTCTCTTCGTTAACTTCTTCGATAACACCGCTGAAGCCATTGAAAGGTCCGTCCATTACTTTTACGTTTTCGCCTATGTAGTAAGGTACGTTCATTGTTTCGCCCTGGGCACTCATTTCATCAACCTTACCTAAAATACGGTTAACTTCGGCTTGGCGCAGTGGGATAGCATTACCGGCTTTATCGCCTAAAAATCCTATAACACTGTTTATATTCTTGATGATGTGTTCGGTTTCGCCATCTAATACGGCTTCCATCAATACATAGCCAGGAAAGTAGTTACGCTCTTTAGCAATCTTTTTTCCATCGCGCATTTGGTAATACTTTTCTGTTGGTATTAATACCTGTGGCACCAAATGGGTAATGCCCAAACGACTAATTTCGGCATCTATATATTGTTTAACCTTTTTTTCTTTACCACTTATGGCCCTAACTACATACCACTTCAATTGATCACTCATCGCTATCTCCTAAATATTATGTAAGTGAACTATAAAATGCTTTAAGCAAATAAGCTATGATCTGGTCCATACCTAAAATAACCATGGCAATGATAATTGCAGCAACCAATACCAATATGGCACTGCTTTGCAACTCACGCCAGGTTGGCCAGGTTACCTTCTCAGTTAACTCGATGTATGATTCTTTAATATATTCAATTACGTTAGCCATTTTAAACTTTGCTTATGCACGGGAACAAGGATTCGAACCCTGATCAAAGGTTTTGGAGACCTCTATTCTACCGTTGAACTATTCCCGTGTATATTTTATAATAAGAAAACATAAGTTTACTTTTTACAGTAAACTTATGTTTCCAATTAACCTTTTTGAAATTCTTATTTCAAAATTTCAGTTACCTGGCCAGCACCTACTGTTCTGCCACCTTCACGGATAGCGAAACGTAAGCCTTTTTCCATAGCGATAGCGTTGATCAATTTTACAGTGATGGTAACGTTATCACCTGGCATAACCATTTCTACACCTTCGGCCAATGAAATTTCACCGGTTACGTCAGTTGTACGGAAATAGAATTGCGGGCGGTATTTGTTGAAGAATGGAGTGTGACGGCCACCTTCTGCTTTTGATAATACGTATACTTCTGCTTTAAAGTCGGTGTGTGGAGTTACTGAACCTGGTTTGCAAATAACCATACCACGACGGATATCAGTTTTTTCAATACCACGTAACAATAAACCTACGTTGTCACCAGCTTCACCGCGATCAAGGATCTTACGGAACATCTCAACACCAGTTACAGTTGATTTCAAGTTTTCGGCACCCATACCAAGGATGTCAACTTGCTCACCTGAGTTGATTACACCACGCTCAATACGACCGGTAGCAACAGTACCACGACCAGTGATTGAGAATACGTCTTCAACAGGCATTAAGAAAGGAAGATCTGTCAAACGTGGAGGGATAGGGATAAAGTTATCAACAGCATCCATCAACTCCATGATTTTACCAACCCAGGTAGGATCGCCGTTAAGACCACCTAATGCAGAACCCTGGATTACTGGGATATCATCACCTGGATATTCGTAGAATGATAATAATTCACGAATTTCCATTTCTACTAATTCTAATAATTCCGGATCATCAACCATGTCAACCTTGTTCATGAAAACAACAAGTGCAGGTACACCTACCTGACGTGCCAACAGGATGTGTTCGCGGGTTTGTGGCATCGGACCATCAGTTGCAGCAACTACAATGATTGCACCGTCCATTTGAGCAGCACCTGTAACCATGTTTTTCACGTAATCCGCGTGACCTGGACAGTCAACGTGAGCGTAGTGACGGTTAGCAGTTGAGTACTCAACGTGCGCGGTGTTAATTGTAATACCACGTTCTTTTTCTTCAGGAGCTGAGTCAATTGAATCAAATGAACGAGCTTCTGATAAACCTGCATCAGCTAAAACTTTAGTGATAGCTGCAGTAAGGGTTGTTTTGCCGTGGTCAACGTGACCGATTGTACCGATGTTTAAATGCGGTTTACTGCGGTCAAACTTTTCTTTTGCCATGATTTATAATTATTTGTAGGTTAATTTATACTTAAAAATGTATTCTTTATTATGTTTTATTCTGTTGAGCCAACAATGGGATTTGAACCCATGACCTCTTCCTTACCAAGGAAGTGCTCTACCCCTGAGCTACGTCGGCTTATTTTTTGTTCATTGGTTCACTCGTTTATTAGTTCACTGGTCTTTTGCGGCTGCCACTAATGAACAAATGAACTAACCGACAAATGAACCAACCGAGCGGAAGACGAGGTTCGAACTCGCGACCTATAGCTTGGAAGGCTATCGCTCTACCAACTGAGCTACTTCCGCTTGTTTATTTTCAGTTTCCGTTTTGCAATTTTCAGTTGGCACCGTGCCTGCTGATAATACAAATTGGTAAACCTTTTTTAATCAAGTTAGCAGTTCCCAATCATCTGATAACTTTAACTGCTATCTGAAAACTGAAAACTGCCTACTCAATAAGTGGGGAGAGAAGGATTCGAACCTTCGTAGCCGAAGCAGCGGATTTACAGTCCGCCCCATTTGACCGCTCTGGTATCTCCCCAGTTGTTGATTTCGGATTTGTGCTGCCCAAGATTGAAGCTAAACATCACACCTCCGAAAAAAACAGAGCCTCCTATCGGGATCGAACCAATGACCTACTGATTACAAGTCAGTCGCTCTACCAGCTGAGCTAAGGAGGCTTATTTTTTATTTTACTCTTTCAATTACCGTAACCCTGGGGTTCCGTTTATCGAGCGGCAAAACTAATAAGTTTTTTATATTTTAAAGAACATTCTTTACAAAAATTTACAAGGTATTTTACTACGCTGGCACCTCTCTGAAAGGGATTGCAAATCTACAAAAAAATAGCGCGCTTCAAAATTTTTTATCAAAAAAAATCGACGGGCTGTAAACCCGTCGATTTTAACCATAAAATGGCCTTTTTTATATTAAAATCCTTCTTCTACCTCGGTTAGTATCACCTTTTTGGCGGCAGCATCGGCTATAGTTTTCTTCTGTTTATGCTTCTCAATCTGTTTGCGCAGGCTCTCAACTGCCAAATCCGTGGCTTCTTCAAAACTTTTGCATTTCTCTTTGGCAAAAATCTGGTTGCCCGGCAATAATAATTTAATCTCGGCAATTTTATTTGCCTCATCTTCCACGTTTTCAAGCTTTAAGTAAACCTCGCCACTTATAATATGATCATAAAACGTATCCAGCTTATCAGCTTTCTTCTGAATAAAATCTAATAATTTCCTGTCTGCGGTAAAATGAATTGATTGCACTGTAATTTTCATGTTTCCTCCTTTAATTACGCCTTTGGATGGGCTTGTTTGTAAATAGACTTTAATCGTTCAACTGAATTGTGTGTATAAATCTGGGTGGCGCTAAGGTTAGCGTGCCCCAAAAGTTCTTTAATGGAGTTCAGGTCGGCCCCATTGTTGAGTAAGCTTGTTGCAAATGTGTGCCGCAGTACATGCGGGCTTCTTTTTGTTTGGGTTGATATGTTAGAGAGGTATTTTTGCACTATCAAATAAATTAGTTGCCGATAAGCGTCGGTACCTTTACTTGTAACGATTAACATTACCGAAATGTTATGAAAATTTTGATTTTTCTTTAACTCCAGGTAACGCCCAAGTAATATCCGCAGTTCGGTATTGATAGGTATAATGCGTTCCTTATTACGTTTACCCAGCACTTTTAAGGTGCCTTCATAGTCGTTAATGTCACTGTCTTTCAGGCCCAACAGCTCGGCAAGGCGTATGCCGGTGCCAAACAATAATTCAACCACCAGCTTATTGCGCATGCCTTCAAAATCATCATCGGTAACAATATCGTTATCCAGCATTTGGGTAAGGCTTGCGCCCTCAACTACCACAGGCAGATGCTTAGGTATTTTTTGCGAACGGATTTTTGATGCCGGGTTTTGCGTAATAACACCCTCCTGTAGTAAAAATTTAAAATACTTGCGTAGTGTGGCCATTTTCCGGTTTACAGACCGGCCGGTCAATTTATGGTCAATCATGCTCACCATCCAGTTGCGGATGTCATGATAGGTAATTTGGTTGGGATGGGTAATTATAGGTTCGGGGACAACGGTGGCATTACCAGGGTTGTTGAGGAAGAGCATAAACTGATCCAAGTCTGATTGATAGGCCGATACGGTATGCAGGGAGTACCGCTTTTCGAACTTAATATATTGGATAAAACGCTCTAAAAACATAAAAACTATTTGAACATCCAGAGATTGAATGTACAAATAGTTTTAATATAGTGTTAAGAAAACTGAAAAATTCTTTTGACAGAATTAAACAGTGGTTTCTAAGTTCATATTTTGCTTGTAGATGGCATGTTTAACAACATGACGACGGGTTACAGATTTTTTTTCAAAAGCCTGACGACTGCGAAGTTCTCTTAAAACACCTGTTTTTTCAAATTTCTTTTTGAAGCGTTTCAATGCTTTGTCTAATGATTCGCCGTCTTTTACGTTAATAATGATCATAATTTCCTAAATACCTCCTTTCAAGGGAGGGCAAAGTTAACTATTTGGTTTTGAATATCAAATAGGGAAGATAAAATAGTTGATTGGGTTGATTAGGTAAGTGGTTAAAATTGCCGAGGCTTTATTTTAGCAGCTCTTTCAACCTTCGTACTTCACTAATCAACCTTGGGATGTCTTGTTTCGCAAAGGCAATAAAATCATAATCCGCAATAGTTGCTCCCGTCATTTCTATGTCTTCTTCCCTGCCGTCTCCTTCGCCGGTCATTATAAGCTATTGCCGCTTTCATGATCGCGGTTTTCTATATAGGCTTTCCACGGGCCATTTTGAGTACTGGCGCATCTTTGTTCTATTTCATTTAATTCTTCGTCAGTTATCATTTTGTATTCATTTAATGCATTCTATTATCCCATTTTACTATCCAATAAATGTGCCTCCCCAGATCAAGGGGAATTAAGGGATAGCTATTTACTTTTCTTTGTCTTCCACTGTGATACCAACACATAATCAGACCATATTACATGCTGGTCTGTTGGTGCAATTGAACTTAGCAAGAACCTATCCTTAAGCAAACCGTTATCGAATTTTCTCTGCACCGTCATTCCTATTTTGAAAATTACAGATGCCATTTCTTTAGGCACCAAAACAATAATATTTCTTATTACAAACTGATGAGGCGGCACTATACAAGTTATCGGCGAATTTTTATAACAGCTATTCGGTGAAAAAATTTTTATCTTCTGATGATCTGTTCGGTAAATATCCCACCAGGAACATGACATACTGAGATATCGTAAAGTATCGTCAGATGTATTGGTTAATTTCACCGGCACTTGAACATAATATTCTCTTGCGCCATCATAAAGAGGCCCGTGGAGCACATCTACCTTAGTTTGATCTACAGATAATATAAAACCTTCAACGGCAGGAGGAGAAGCTGTAAAATAGGCGATACTACTATTCCAACGCAGTGAATCTGCAGCAGTTAATTTTGTTAGAATACTCCGGGGTTTAAAAGTAAAATCCTGGGCATATCCACAATTAACGGCCATCGATAAGATAAAGGTTATGAGAAAATGCTTTTTCAATTCTTAAATATAAAGTTTTGAAAAAGCATTTTTTTATTTACGAATGTTATTTAATGTTAAATATAAACCTGTCTGAATCAGAATTTTCAAAATTAAAGAATTTTCAGAATTGCCTACCTTGTCCGCCAATTTACACACAACTCACAACTCACAACTCACAACTCACAACTCACAACTCACAACTCACAACTCACAACTCACAACTCACAACTACCTCAACACCTCCCTGCTTATCACAATCTTCTGAATCTCGCTTGTCCCCTCGCCTATCGTGCATAGTTTGGCGTCGCGGTAGTATTTTTCAACAGGGAAATCTTTGGTATAACCGTAGCCGCCGAAGATCTGTACCGCCTCGGTGGCTGCACGTACTGCTGTTTCTGATGCAAAGTATTTGGCCATGGCCGATTGTTTGGTAACCGACTGGTGACGGTTTTTCAGGTCGGCAGCCTGCATAATCAACAGTTCAGATGCTTCAATCTCGGTAGCCATATCGGCCAGTTTAAAGGCAATGCCCTGGAAATTGCTTATTGGCTGCCCAAACTGCCTGCGCTCTTTGGAGTAAGCTACAGCGGCTTCAAAAGCACCCTTAGCTATGCCCAATGATAAAGCTGCTATAGAAATACGGCCACCATCCAACACCTTCATGGCCTGTTTAAAGCCTTCGCCTTCAAGGCCCAGCAGGTTTTCTTTAGGTACGCGGCAGTTATCAAATATCAGTTCGGTAGTTTCAGATGCGCGCATGCCCAGCTTGTTTTCTTTTTTGCCATGGGTAAAACCGGGTGTTCCTTTTTCAATAACCAGCGCCGAAATGCCGTGCGAATCGCCTTTTGCCCCGGTGCGCACCATTACTACAGCCACATTGCTGCTTTTGCCATGGGTAATCCAGTTTTTTGATCCGTTTACTATGTAGTGGTCGCCATCTAAAACGGCGGTAGTATTCATTCCTAAGGCATCGCTGCCGGTGTTGGCCTCAGTTAAACCCCAGGCGCCAAGCCACTCGCAGGTGGCCAGTTTGGGCAGCCATTTCATTTTTTGTTCTTCGCTGCCAAAGGCCAGGATATGACCGGTACAAAGCGAATTATGAGCGGCTACCGATAAACCTATTGAACCGCAAACCTTGGCAATTTCTACAATAACGGTTACGTACTCAAAATAACCAAAGCCCGAGCCACCGTATTGTTCAGGAACCAGCACTCCCATCATGCCCAATTCGCCTAATTGCTTAAACAATTCAATGGGGAAGTGCTGCGCTTCGTCCCATTCCATTACATGAGGTTTAATGTGGCGTTCGGTAAAATCTTTGGCCATCTGGCCCACCATACGTTGGTTTTCACTGGTAGAAAAGTCGAATCCATGCATTGCGGGATCGTCTGTAAATAAGGTTTCCATACTAATTTATATAACTGGTTATACAAATAAACGATATAAGTATGGGTAAAGTTTCATCCCAAATACCGGGTAAACATAGTACAAAATGGTATACGGTATGAATAATAGGTTTAGTTTAAATAGGATAGTTTTTACACCAGGAAAAGCGAAGAAAAAAAAATAAAATATTTTTTTGCCTCCTATCTGTTTTTTGAACAACATCCTCACCCGCTCTTTTAGCACTGCAAACCAGTGCTGAATTTCATGTAACATTTGCACACTAATACTCACTTTTTGTGCACTTTTGGTATACTTTTCGTTACATTTCAGATACTTTTCATGCACTTTACAATACAATTATTTTTCTATTTATCACACAACAACCTATACTACAGTGCCTTACTAATAAAAAACTTTTTTTTTACTTCCCGCTGTTTTATTTTTTTCAAGGGCGCCCGGTATAGTTAAGTAATCAATACAATATACGAAATTATTCCGCCAGAATCAAATCAGGGTTTTGGCGACAGGCCGTCGCTTAACACCATCAACTCCCCAAACAAGGGCGTTGCCTGCGGCCAGGCTCTTCGCTCATACTGCACAGGCCTTAGCCACATTGGCCGGTATCCGCTTCAATCTAACGCATTTTTCTGAACCAGGATTAAACAGATTTGTCGAATTCCACAGATTTTTAAAATCCAATCCCAAGAATCTGATAAATCCGACGAATTCCGGTTCAGACAAAATCATCTGCACATCCGGAATCTGAACATCAAAAAAACCTGATATTTGATACCAACTACCTGATACTTTAAAGTTAATACTCTGCCAATACCACCAGCGTATCGCTTATTGGTGCTATCCGCTCGCGGCCTTTCAGGAAGCCAAGCTCCACAACAAACGAGAAGCCGGCCACTATGCCGCCCATCTCTTCAATAAGCTCGCTGGCCGCTGTTACGGTACCGCCGGTAGCCAGCAGGTCGTCATGTATCAGGATGTGCTGGCCCGGTTCAAAGGCATCGGTGTGGCATTCAATTACCGCTTCGCCATACTCCAGTTTATATGCCTTTCGCTTTATGGTGTATGGCAGCTTGCCTGCCTTACGTATTGGCACAAAGGGAACGCCTAATTTAGAAGCCAGCGTAAGCCCAAATAAAAACCCGCGACTTTCTATCCCTGCAATAACATCTATTTGGGTACCCTTCAATTGCTCCACAAAAGCATTAATAATATTGTCGCAAAGGGCTGGGTCTTTCAAAATGGGGGTTATGTCCTTAAATATTATCCCCGGCTTCGGGAAATCAGGAATGTCGCGGATGGCTTTCTTTATTTGCTCGGTAATCATTTAAAAACTAAATAAGGCCCAATTTTACGCAAAATTCCGTCATCAAGTATGGCAATATTTTTCATATCGGCTGTCGATTCATAGTCGCCGTGCTGGTTGTGGTATTCTATTATCGCATTTATCTGCTTAAAGCTTAAGTATGGGAAGCGCCGCAACTGGTCGAAGGTGGCGTTATTAACATTGAGTTTGGTAATATGGCTTCCGTTTACAGCAATGCCATTTTTAATTTCGGCGTACTTACTATCGTCCACTCCAAAAACTTCTTTCAGCTGTTCCTTGCTGTAAAAACCGCCAAGCCTGTCCCGGTACCTAATAATCCGCCTGGCAAATGAAGGCCCAATGCCCCTGATCATCGTCAGCTTTGCAGAATCAGCGCCGTTTATTTCTATAATTTCGCCCGGCGCAGCTTTCTTAGTATAATTATCGGCGGCAGGCAGGTTTATGTAGGGCTCCAGCCGTTGGTAATCGGCACCGGTTATAGTGTATATCTTTTTAACATCGGCTTTAGCATAAAACCGGCCGCCTTTGGCCTCATAGTTTTTTATGACTTTAACCTGATCTGCGCTTAGCCCCAGCCTTTCCCAATCGGCTTCGGGTAAATTGTTGGGATTAAACGCAAATAGCTTAATTTTCAGTTCCTTACCACCACTTTTCGGGCCGTTTGATGCCGAGCCTGTACTGTCAGTTTTGCTTAGCATAGCAGCGGCTTTATCAAACTCTTTAAAATTTATTGTATTATCTTTGCGGCTTGCCTGATAAACAAAGGGCGCTGCTAAAATCAATGCAATAATAATAACGAGTACTGCCATCCCGTTCCATTCCTTTTTAGTTATGGACAGGTAGCTTTTAATGCCATCCTTCATTTATATGAATTATCAGGTGTTAAATTAATAAAATTTCAAGATATTTATTTGTTAACAAAATACACAGTTATTAAAAATGAAAGTAATAACCACCGAAGAGTTTGCCAAAGCCACTAAACTGGATAAGCTGAAAATGCCTGGCCTGGCCGCTTTATTGATGGAAATAATGAAAATTAACCAGGTTAATGAACTGTTTGCCCAGGCGCAGCCCAAACAAGGCATTGAGTTTATTGATGCTATATTGGCAGGATGCGGCATCGATATAGACTTTGATGAGCGCGACCTGAGGCACATTCCCAAAACAGGCAGCTTTATTGCCATAGCCAATCACCCATACGGTGGTATCGAGGGCCTGGTGTTGTTAAAGATGTTATTAACAGTAAGGCCCGACGCCAAACTAATGGCCAACTTCCTGCTTAAAAAGATCCCAAACCTGAGCGATTTTTTTATCGCCGTAAACCCGTTTGAAAATGTTGAACACTCATCAAGCATCAGCGGCCTAAAAAACACCCTGGAGTTGTTAAACAATGGAACGCCGATAGGCATATTCCCGGCGGGCGAGGTATCTACCTTTAAAGTAGAGCAACAACAGGTAACCGATCGCCTATGGCACCCTGTGGTAGGTAAAATTATCGCGAAGGCAAAAGTGCCTGTTATCCCAATCTACTTCCATGGCAACAACGGCTTATTGTTTAACCTGCTTAGTATGATACACCCGGCCCTGCGCACGGCTAAACTACCCTCGGAGTTATTTAACAAACACGGCCATACCATTAAACTACGCATAGGCAAACCCATTAATGTATTGGATGTGCCCGATTATAACAATAGCGCCAAACTGCTTAATTTTTTACGTGCCCGTACCTACGCTTTAGGCACCGGGCTTGAAGAGGAAAAGAAGATTTTTAGTCCGCGTAACCTTTTCAAAATAAAACGGCAGCCAAAGGATATCGTGCCCGAAATAAGTGTGGATATACTTGAAAAAGAGGTTGCCCCGCTGCGCGATAACTATAGGATATGGATAGAAAAGAACTACGAAGTATTTATAGTACCCACTTCGGTGATTCCGAATGTTATCCGCGAGATTGGCCGCTTGCGTGAAATAACCTTTCGCGAAATTGGCGAAGGCAGTAACAAGGCTATCGACCTTGATGAATACGACATTTATTACAATCACCTGTTTATATGGGATTTTGAGGCCAAGCTTATAGTTGGCGCTTACCGTATTGGTTTGGGCGATGAAATATTTTATAGCGTAGGCAAAACAGGTTTTTACCTTAACGAATTATTTAAGTTAAAAGCCCAGTTTACACCGGTACTGCGTAAAAGTTTAGAGCTTGGCCGTTCGTGGATCCGCAAGGAATATCAAACTAAACCTTTACCGCTGTTTTTACTTTGGAAAGGCATCCTCAAATTCCTGATTGATAACCCAAGATACCGCTATTTAATTGGGCCGGTAAGCATCAGTAATTCATTTTCTAAATTCTCCAAATCGCTCATTGTCGACTATATTAACCGTAACCATTTTGATCATGAGCTTGCGCAATATGTAAAGCCGCGCAAAAAATTTAAGGTTGATTTTTCGAGCATAGACACTGACTTGCTGATGGCAGGCGAAGACAGCTTTAAGGGACTTGATAACCTGATATCGGAAGTGGAAACGCGCAATATGAAAGTGCCGGTATTGCTACGCCAGTACATCGCGCTTAATGCCAAGATCATCAGCTTTAACATCGACCCTAAATTTGCCGATTGCCTTGACGGTTTCCTGGTGTTGGACCTGGAGCAGGTACCACAGGATATATTGGAAAAACTGGGTAAAAATTTATAGTGTTAAGTCAGCAGTACTAAGTCCGAAGTCTTAAGTTCTAAGTCAAAAAAAATCAACTTAAGACTTCGGGCTTAGTACTTAAGGCTTAGTTACTATTTCCAATCCAGGTATTTTACGCCGGCATATCCGGCAAAGGTTTTGTTCTTAAGTTCTAAGTCAAAAAAATCAACTTATGACTTCTGACTTAGAACTTAAGGCTTAGTTACTATTTCCAATCCAGGTATTTTACGCCTGCATATCCGGCAAAGGTTTTGTTGTTATCCTTAATATCTGTATCCAAATAAACCGCGCTTATTAAATGATTTCCGGCATCATCATCAAAAGCGCCAAGCATATATTTAATATTGCTTTGGTAGGCAGGTGTACTTATGGCATTAAAACCTAATTTATAAGTTGGATACTGGGCCATATTATCAAACAGGTAAACGTTCGACACATCATCGCCCGGGCCTTCGAAACCAAGTACCATATCCAGGCCGTTAGCAGCAAAATTAATGGTAGCCATCGGCGGTAAGCCCGACTCTTCGGCCCTGTAAAAAACAGGATCGCCACCGCTTGCCTTTCTTATCACCATTTCGTACTGATCAAGGGCATCAAAGTTATATTTGCGCAGCAGGTACGCCAGGTCGCCGTTTTTTGATACAGCAGCTGATATAAAATCGTAATAGCCGGTAAAATAAATTATCGCGGGTACTTTCATGGCTGGCCCGTAAAATGCTACCTTATCGCTATTAATAATGTAAAGAGTTTTATCATCGGCACTCCAGTCAAAATTGCGGATATCATTATATTGCTTTAGCGAAACCAGCAGGTTACCCGTTTTATCAACTATATCAATAGATCCCGCTGCGTTTTTGTAAGCAAATTTGGTGTGGTCGTGCGACATCCTGATAAACTTCTTAGTCGATCCGTTGTTGGTGATTTTCTGTGGTTTACCTGCAAAATCAGCTACAAAGTAAACTTCATTATTGTAAATAAACGCAACATTTTTTATAGCCGGGTGCCTTATACTATCAATTTTATCAACCTGTGCTTTGGTAATATATGGGTTAACATCTTTTTGGCAGGCGGTAACGGATGTAATCAGCAACGCCATAAAAATCAGGTAAATATTTTTCATCATTAAAATTTATAAATTAAGCCTGCGCCGGTTGATATGGATTTATATAGCGTGCCGGTACGCGTGTTATAGTATGTTTGCCCTGTAGTAGCAAAAAAATTGTATGAGCCCTGGATATTAAGCTGCAGGTTTTCGCCAAAACTGAGGTTTATACCCGCCTTGGGGGCTCCGTAAAGTTCCTGTTCGTTAATATCTTCAGTCCTATCGGCAGTGGCATCAACTGAGTGCGAGAAAAACTTAGTTTCATAAGCCCCTAAATTTACGCCGGCAAAAAGCCGGAATCCATCGCTTATGTTAAAGTTATAGGCGCCACCCAAATAAAGCATATAGCTCCTGAAGTTGCCATAAGTAGCAGTTCCGTAATCGTTGTCGCCCACGGCATAATAAAAAACATCCTGTTTAGGCTTATAAACACGATAACCGGCGCTTACATTGGCAGTCCAGTTTTCATTAAAAATATAAAAGCTTGCTCCGTATGCAGGGGCGGCCTTATAAGTATACTTGAGGCTGCCCGCGGGCATGTCATAATCGGCATTAATGCCTACGCCAAATTTCTGCGAACTTTCGCCGTATGAGAATTGGGCTTTTGCAGTAAATGAATTAAGGATGAAAAATAAAAACAGCAGTTTTGAAAAGCAGGGAATAGTTTTGCAGAACCGATAATAACGGCGATAGTTTAAATACATATGTTGTAATAAGGTTTCGGGCCGAAAATATAAATAATTTTGGTGGTTAAAAAATATGCCGGCAAATTTCAGTAAAACGAAAAACGTCCCTGCCGGATAAACCGGCAGGGACGTTTTAATATTAACTATGTTGTTTGGTTATTAAAATCCGTAACGGATACCAAACTGCATTTGCCAGCGTGAAGCAAACAAATCAACCGAATAAGGCAATCCAGGATCCTGGAATGTATATTTAGGATAGGTTGTTGCTGCATTAGCAAACGATGGTGTAGTTTTTGGAGTTAAACCAATGCTTGATGTTGAGTTGAAGGTATTGGCCGAGAAATAATACTGACCCCATTTTTTGTTAAGCAAGTTGGTAAGGTTAACAATATCGTAGGTAAAAGTAATAACCTGTTTGTGTTTGCCACCAAATTTAAAGTCTTGCGAAAAACGGAAATCTAATTGATTATTCCATGGCGTGAAAGCTGCATTACGTTGGGTAAAGTTACCACGACGTGATGACAGGTAGCTGTTTTTGTCGATGAAGGCATCAAACGCAGCAGCTTGCTCGGCAGCAGTTTTGCCACCTACTATATCAGTAAAGAAGTTAACAGTTTCGCCTTGTTTAGGGATATAAGCTAAACTAACCTGTTGGCCGGTTCCGTCGATAGCGCTTGGGTAAAAACCGTAAGTGTAAGGGTTACCAGATTGTGCGCTAAAGAAGAAGGTAAAGTTTGCAGTATAGTTTTTAGCAGCATCCCAATCGTGCCTTAAGTTAAGGTTTGATACGATACGGTGACGGATATCAAAGTTTGAATTGGCTAAACCCGGGTTGTTAGGATTTAAAGCCTGGTTTAACTGCCAGTTTGACTCCATTGAGTTACGGATACCATTGGTAACATCTTTTGAATGACCATAAGTATAGGCAACATTACCGCTTAAGCCAAACGGAAAGGTTTTACCTACCTGTGCTGTGATGCTATAACGGTAGCCAAGGCTTGTGTTTGATAACTCATAAGCATTGGTGAATGATGAGCTAACTTTCTGGTTAACAAATATTGGTTGTTGTTTTTGGGTATCGTAAGTATAATAAGTTACGCTATCCTTGGTATTTACCTGTTGAAATTTCAGGTCATGGATGGTTTTGGTATAAATACCTTCCAAAGTAAATTTCCACTGGTCGTCGGTTGTATAGTCAAAAGCTAAGCTGCTTCTCCAAACCTGCGGCATTTTAAATTTATTATCAATTAAATCTACCTGGGTTGCACCGGTAGATGCAGTATTAAAGCCCTGCGCGTTAACATAATCTAAACGGCCATTTGGCGAAGTAGAAACCGGGTTTGTGCCAGCCTTTTGAGCCGCTTTGCTATCATAAGCGCCATATGTTGCGCCGTTGTTATAAAACGCATAACCAAACCATGCAAACGGTACACGGCCTGTAAAGAACCCGCTACCACCGCGTATAATCAGGCTTTGATCGCCATTTACATCATAGTTGAACGACACACGTGGGTTTATTTCAACGTTGTTCAAATAATTTTGTTTGATATCGCGGGGCTTGGTATAAGTAAAGGTATTACCGTAGTTCAAGTCACTGGCAGCACCTGTTGTTTTGCTGCTTAGTGGCTGTTTGTTAGGTATGCCTGCATAATCAAAACGTAAAGCGGCGGTCAGTTTAAAGTTATCTGTAACCTGAATTTCATCCTGCCCATATAAGCTTAACAGGTCAACATTAAATTTAGCAGATGGATTAGCCAATATATAGTCGCGGCTGTTGTTGGTATAGTTAAAGTTAGCACGAACACGTGACGGAACGTTGTTAATAAAGTTCTCGATGCTGCTGTAAGCAACGCGGCCGTTCCATGAGTTAACAAAGTTATAAGTGATGTTATAAAACTCGTTGTGTGTACCAAATGTAAATGTGTGCCTGCCTTTGGTTAAGGTAAAGTTATCGGTAAACTCAGCAGTTTTTTGGTGCATATCAAATATGGCTGCCTCGCGGTCGGTACCCATAAATATGGTAGTACCTGGGGTGCGGCCTGTTATTTCTATTTGCGGCAACGATGGATCTGAAGTAGGATCGCGGTAATCGTGTACATTTGAGTAACCAATAACCAGGCTATTGCTGGCGCTGTTTGAAAACCTTGATTTTAACTCGGCAACGGTTGAAGTTGAGTTGTTATGAGATACATAGTCAATACCGCCAAAACGGAAGTTTTGCTGATCGCGCTCCAGGTTGGTAGCCGTAGATGAAATGGTATTATTACGGATAGTTAACTGGTTGTTATCGTTGATATTCCAATCTAAACGGTTAAAAAATTTGTTCGATTTTGAATAAATTGAAGTATTTTGATAAGTACCTGGGCTTAAACCACCTGTAAAGCTTTTGAAAGCAGTGGTAAGGTTTTGAGCATCCTGCAGGCTCAGGATCTGGCTTGAACCGCTTGCATCGGCTCCGCGGATAACCGGATCCTGGCGACGGGCAATTTCTTCGTTGGTAAAGAAGAATAATTTATTTTTGATGATAGGGAAACCTAAACGGATACCTGTTTGGTAATCATGGAAACTTGTTGGCAGTTTTGAACCATCGCCACCGGCAGCGGCCGATGCATTGTTGGGACCTACTAAAAAGGAACCGCGGCCGTAACCATAAATTGCGCCGGTAAAATCGTTTGTACCGCTACGGGTTACCGCATTTATACTACCACCTAATACGTTACCAATTTTGATATCATAAGGAGCAACCAATACCTGAACGTCCTGGATAGCATCTAAAGATACCGGGCTTGTACGGGTACTGCTACCAACCTGGCCCGAAGCATTGTTTTGGCCACCTAATGATGGGCTAAAACCAATTGCATCGTTATTAATGGCACCATCAAGGGTTACGTTGTTGTAACGATAGTTGGTTCCCTGGAAAGAGTTGTTATTGCTTTGTGGTGTTAACCTTGTTAAATCCTGCAGGCTACGGTTAATTGAAGGCAGGTTTTTAATTTGGTTTTGGTTAATGCGGGTGCTTGCACCTGTTTTGGTGCCGCCTGCAGTACCTTTAATTTTTACTTCCGATAGCGTTGTGGTTTCATCGGCAAGGGCAAAGTTTAAGGTTGTTGTACCTAAACTTAAAGTAATATCTGTTCTTTCATCTTTTTTAAAGCCAATAAAAGAAGCAGTAATGGTGTAGGGGCCACCCGGATTAACGTTGGCAATTGTGTAACGGCCATCGGCATTGGTTTGCGAGCCGTAGCGTGTACCGGTACTTGTGTTAAGTACGGTGATAGTTACTCCAGGCAATGTAACGCCTTTTTGGTCGGTAACTTTCCCGCTTACTAACGAGGTTGTAATTTGCGCGCTGGCAACATTAGCAACCCCAATAATGAGCAGTGATAAAAGGATAAAGTATAACTTTTTCATTTGTGTTTTATTTGAACACAAAGGTGCACGCGCAATGTTATCCCTATGTTAACACTGTATTATTATATTAACACCTGTTTAATGTAACTTTAAGCTATTCCATGTTTTATATTAAATCTGGATGAATACAGCCTTATCAACCAATTTGCTACCGGGAATTTAATCTTTATTTTACACAGACGTTGTTTTCGCTGAGCTGGCACCAATTTAACCTATACGAAAGCTCGGCATAATGCGCTATACAAAGCATAATTAGCAGGAAGTTATTTCGCCCGCAGGCTCATATTCGTAGCACCGCTTTTTCATGATATAATTATTAAAAATGATTAATCCAATGGTTTACGCCAATACTATCCTAATCAAAAATTAACACCTTGTTAATATTAGCTATGTATCTTTATTTTTTAAACAGTCATTTCCGGCAAATTATGATCAGGGCTAAAATGGGCACAAAGATTTTCTCTTCATTAGTCGCCGGGCTGTACTTTATTTTTTCGTGCCTGTATGTTACCCGTTGTCCTAATGCTAACCGCGTTTCTGGCTATTATAATTTGCCGGGCGTTAGTATCAGCACAACCAAACAAATCAGCACAACATTATCCCGGAGTAAAAATACAAAATCAATACCACCGGCATTTTTATCACGCCCAAGGGTTATTTTAAGCAAGAATATCGATGTATCGTTAACGGCTCCCTCGGTAAGCTTATTCGTCGGCAATATAACTAACCTGAGTTATAAAGCCAGGTTGACAAACTTAAGCTTTACAAACAGGCTGATATACTCCAATAAAGTCCTTTCCGTTTTACGATCCTGGCGAATTTGATTGCAACATTTGTTTATCAACCAAGGGTAAAAAATCATACCCTGATTTTTCACCCTCAGCTAAACCTTGTTTTACCCAAAAGGTATTAAACCAGCGTGTTAAGCCATCATCAAAACACATGTAAAAATTCAATTTCATCCATTGATCTGATATGCCATTTACTGATTCAAAATTCTCAAATACAGATAACGAGTTGGCCAATTTTGCCAAAGCACTTGCCTTACCTGTACGTATAGCAATCATACGTACCATAATTGATAATGGCAATGCCATTACAAAACAAAACTTTTACCAGATTCCGTTTCATCATGAAACCATCAATAAGCATATTGCCGAACTAAGAACATTGGGCATAATAAAAGCCGGTGGCTACAAAGGCCATATAAAATATAGCGTAGACGAGCATTTATTTGAGCAAATGGCTTACAGGTTTGCCAGCTTGTTTCAAGCAATACACAGTTTTACCATTACATAACAAGCAAAATGGATTCCCGGCAATTTAACTATTGATACGAAGCTTCTTTAAAAGAAGATATACTAATACCACCGGGGCTACGGGCAACGACTTTATATTAAGCCCATATTGCGAGAAAGTTTTTTCGCGGGTGTTACCAATTAATACCAGGCTTACCGAAGGAATAAAAATAATAAGGCACACCAGCCACATTGCCGGGCCGCCTGTTGTTTGCCAGCTTAACAGCGTCATGATAAGATAACTGAATCCTAACAATACAAACAACATGGTGTACGAAATAAGCGGCGATATCCGCAGGTAATAATATACTGCTACAGCAATGGCAAATGACGCCCAGTTAAAATACCCGTTATACGTTCCTAAAAATTTAAAGTAGGGAAAAGGAATAGCCCATAGCAAGCCAAATATGCTAAACATTAACAATGGCACACATATATAATGTATCACCCGGTTGGCCGGGTCCTGATGACTTAGCGCATACCTGTTAATGTATTGTTGGGCAATACTTTCGTTAGCTTTGGCATCGGCTTGCGCCCCGTCTTTATTGTTTGCTGTTTTTTTGCTGGCCACGGTACAAATATAAAACCCTTCCGGGTATAAGCCGAAAGGGTTTGTATTGATTTTTTGTTATAAAACTATTTGGCGAATGCCACCGACCTGGTTTCCCTGATCACGGTAACTTTTATCTGGCCCGGATATGTCATTTCCGTTTGGATACGGTTTGAAATATCTGCCGCCAAAACTTCTGATTGCGCATCGCTTATTTTCTCGCTTTCAACAACCACACGCAATTCGCGGCCGGCCTGTATAGCAAATGTTTTTTCGACACCTGGATATGATAGTGCCAGCTCTTCCAGCTCTTTTAAACGTTTGATGTAGCTTTCAACCACCTCGCGGCGTGCACCGGGGCGGGCTCCTGATATAGCATCGCAAGCCTGTATTATCGGCGATAGCATCGAGGTCATCTCTATTTCGTCGTGGTGGGCCCCTATCGCATTGCAAACTTCCGGATGCTCCTTATATTTCTCTGCTAATTGCATACCCAAAATAGCGTGCGGCAGCTCCGGGTTATCATCAGGCACTTTACCAATATCATGTAATAAGCCGGCACGTTTAGCCATCTTCACGTTTAAACCTAATTCGGCCGCCATAGTTGCGCAGAAGTTGGCAACCTCGCGCGAGTGTTGCAACAGGTTTTGCCCGTAAGATGAACGGTAACGCATACGGCCAACCATACGGATCAGTTCAGGGTGTAAACCATGAATACCAAGGTCTATAACGGTACGCTCGCCTATTTCAACAATTTCCTCTTCAATTTGCTTTTTGGTTTTGGCAACCACCTCCTCGATTCGTGCCGGGTGGATACGCCCGTCTGTTACCAAACGATGCATGGCCAACCTTGCAATCTCGCGCCTTACCGGGTCAAAGCCAGATAAGATGATGGCTTCCGGGGTATCGTCAACAATAATTTCGATACCTGTGGCCGCCTCCAAAGCACGGATATTACGGCCTTCGCGACCGATGATACGGCCCTTGATCTCGTCATTCTCGATATTAAATATCGATACCGTGTTTTCGATAGCACTTTCGGTAGCGGTACGCTGGATGGTTTGGATAACTATCTTTTTAGCTTCTTTGGTAGCGGTAAGCTTAGCCTCGTCCACAATGTCCTTTATCTGGATCATGGCCTTACTGCGGGCTTCCTCGCGCAGGTTATCAACCAACTGGTTTTTAGCCTCCTCGGCCGATAGGCCGGCAATGGTTTCTAACTGTTGCAGGTGTGAATTTTTCAGGATATCAACCTCTTCCTGTTTTTTAACAACAATCTCGGTTTGTTTCTCCAGGTTTTTGCGGGTATTATCCAGCTCATTTTCCTTGCGGTTCATGTTCTCCAGGCGCTGGTTTAATGATTGCTCCTTTTGTTTTACACCGTTTTCGCGCTGGTTAATGTTGTTGTTTTTGTTGGTTACTTCCTGCTCATGTTCGGCTTTCATTTGCAAAAACTTCTCTTTGGCTTCCAGTAACTTGTTTTTCTTCAGGATCTCGGCATTGTTTTCAGCATCCTTTAAAATCTTTTTTACTTTATTTTGTGCCGATGTCTCCTGGTCTTTAAAAAGCTTCCGTAATAGGAAGCGCCCGATGACTATCCCGAGGCCGAGGCCCACGAGTAGTCCGATAATAACGTATAGTAATATGTCCATTTTAGGTTTATTGGGTATGTATGTATATAAAAAAACCGCAACTAATTTTTAAGTATCATGTATTGAAAAACCTCATTTCGGATATTGGAATCATGGGTTACGCTAATACTTGTAGTAACGCATGCCTCTTTGATCCGCTCATATTGAAGCGTTAAGTTTTTAATAGTGAAACCTAAAATTTAACTGCGGTTAAATCTTAAATGTGCTCTGTATGTTATGTAAAGAACGTTTATTACTTCGAAAAAAATTCGTTCAGCATGTGGTCTAACTGGTACACCTTTTCGGCAACATCGGTATCCTCGTTGTTCACCTTCTTCTCTGCCTTTAACGATGATGTGGCATAATGCAACACACACATCGAAAGCAAGTCCTGCTTATCCCTCACTGCATAATTTTCCTGATATTCCTTTATCCGGTCGTTAATTAGTTTAGCCGCCCTGCGTATTATCTCTTCTTCTTCCATGTTTACCTTTAAGGGGTAAACCCTGTCAGCAATATTTATTTTTATTGAGATTTCTCCCATTTGAGCTTTTCACTTTTTGTACTATTTTTTCAATAATACAATACACTTATCTATTTCTTGCACAAAGTCGTTAATTTTTTGCTTAATGTCAACACTTTTTTCATTTGTTTCTGAAAATGATTTTGCAAGTTTCAATACACGAAGCTTTTCTTCCAGGTCTTTCGTCTTATTTTTACTTGCATCAAGTGCAACAGTAAGCGCCTCACTCTCCAGCTTCAACAGGTCATTCTCCTCCTGTAAAGCAGCACAAAGCTCAATTAACCTTTCGGTTTTATCAACTATCTTGTTTAACTGTTCTGCTACTGAAGGCATTTTTAATTATTGAATTATTGAGTTAGTGAATTATTGATTTTTTTACCGATTTAATAAAAAAGCGAATCTTATTCACTAATTCAATAAATCAGTAATTCAATAATTACTTCCTTATCTCCGCTCCTGCTTCTTTTCCTAAATTATAAATTAATTTCTGCATTACCGAGTCGATGGCTTTATCGGTCAGCGTTTTTTCAATGTCCTGGATGATGAAGCTCAGCGCGTATGATTTTTTACCGGCAGGCAACTTATCGCCCTGGTAAACGTCAAATACACTTACTTCCTTTAAAAGCTTGCGCTCGGTACGCTGGGCAATCTGTTTTAACTGACCAAACGAAACCGACTTATCTATCAGCATAGAAAGATCGCGCCTTACGGCCGGAAATTTAGAAACCTCCTGGTAAACAATCACATTTTTGCGTACCGCGTTCAGCACCATATCGAAATTAAAGTCGGCATAAAAAACCTCTTTATCTACATCGGTTTTTTTCCGGGCGTTAGCGCCAACCGGGCCAAACTTAACCAGTTGTTTACCATTCAGCATGTATTGTAAACCGAAGGCCAGTTTGCTGCAGGTGGCATCTTCAACCACAAAATCGGTGATGTTTAAGCGTTGCAAAATACCATCGACAATTGCCTTCAGGTTATAAAACGAAACCGGCTTTTGTTTTTGGTTCCACTGCTCGGCAGCATCAGCGCCTGTGATGAATACCGAGAAGCGTTGTACCTCGCTATATTTATCGTCCTTAACGCTGTATACTTTACCAAATTCATAAAACTTTAAATCGGCGGCACGGCGGTTTTGGTTATAGGCGACAGCTTCTAATCCTGAAAACAGCAAGCTTTGGCGCATTACATCAAGGTCGCTGCTCAGCGGGTTCAAAATTTTCACCGCCACGTCCAGGTTATCTGAATAGGCAGATTTTGTTAACGAGTTTGATAGTATTTCATTAAAGCCATTGGCAGTCAGCAAATCCGAGATTTGGTTTTGAACCGTATCCTTCTCCTTTTTTTGCGAATTGTTAAGCGACGCCCTGATTTGAGTTGGGATGTGAATATTATTATATCCGTAAATGCGCAGGATTTCTTCCACAATATCAACCTCGCGGGTTACATCAACACGATATGGAGGAACTTCTAATGATAGCGAATCCGCAGTTTCACCCACTATCTTAATGTCAAGCGCCTCGATGATCGCCTTGATCTCGCCATGAGTAATTTGCTGGCCAATGAGCCTGTCGATATTTTTATAAGTAACCTCAAACGCAAAAGGCGCAACCGGGGCCGGGTAATGATCAGAAATTTGCGACGATACTTTACCACCCGCAACCTGCTGAATAAGCAAAGCAGCTCGCTTTAAAGCAAATACCGGCATATCCGGGTCGGTACCACGCTCAAACCTGAACGATGCATCCGTTTTTAAACCATGACGCTTGGCCGTTTTACGTACAGATACCGAATTGAAATAAGCGCTCTCCAAAAAGATATTTTTGGTAGATTCTTTAACACCAGATTTTGCACCACCAAAAACACCGGCAATACACATTGGCTCTTCGGTGTTGCCTATTATCAGGTCGTTTTCTGATAGTTTGCGATCAACATCATCCAGGGTTTTAAAAACAGTGCCTTCCGGGTAGTTCTTAACCAGCACCTTGCCACCTGTTATTTCATCAGCATCAAAAGCATGCAGCGGCTGCCCCAATTCATGCAACACGTAGTTGGTAACATCTACAATATTGTTGATAGAACGCAGACCAATTACAGCCAACCTCTCTTTTAACCATTTTGGCGATTCTTTAACCTCAACACCGCTGATGGTTAAGCCGGCATAACGGGGGCTTGCCTGCTCATTCTCAACCACTACCTCGATCGTGCGGCTGGTATCATCAACCTTAAAATCGCTTACATCGGGTTTCCTGATCCCAATTTTCAAAAACGCGGCAATATCTCGGGCTGTACCCAGGTGCGATACGGCATCGGCACGATTAGGCGTAAGGCCTATCTCGTACATATAATCGTCGTGCAATTTAAAGTAGTTCTTAGCCAACGATCCTACTACGGCGTCGTCATCCAGTACCATGATGCCGGCATGGTCGGTACCCAAACCAATTTCATCTTCGGCACAAATCATCCCTTCAGATACCTCGCCACGGATCTTCGATTTTTTAATCGAAAATGGTTCGCCTACGGTTGGATATATGGTAGTACCTACAGTGGCTACAACCACTTTTTGGCCCGCGGCCACGTTATGGGCGCCGCAAACAATTTGCAGGTCTTCGGGGCCACCTACGTCAACTTTAGTAACGTGCAGGTGATCTGAATTGGTATGAGCAACACTCTCCTTTACAAAACCAATCACAAGCCCTTCCAGGCCACCAGGAATAGGTTGTACTTTCTCCAGGCTTTCCACCTCCAAACCGGTACCGGTAAGGATGATCGAAATTTCCTGCGGAGTTTTATCGGTATCAATAAATTCTTTAAGCCAATTATACGATATCTTCATTATTCAGAAATGATAATCGGCAAAGATACAATTTAGGGTGAATAGTGATGTGCAGATATGCAGATTTCAGATCACTGTTGTCCGGGGAAATAAAAAAGGAGGCATAACCTCCTTTTAAAAGAGTAGCTTTAGTTACCACACCAAACTATTCTTTATGCCCAAAGATAATTTTTTTAGCGGACAGCCGGTATTCGCACAATTGCTTAGTTTGATCCCCCGCCATATTGTTTCAAAGCAAAGCCAAAAGTATTCTGCCGATAGGTATTGTAAGTCATTCATGAGTTACGACCACTTGGTCACGATGCTCTACCAAGGCTTTTTCCAATGCCTTTCCCTGCGTGAATTGGTTACGGGGTTACAGGCGAACCGAAGCAGGCTTCTCCATCTGGGGTTGACCAATACCCCACGCAGGAGCACGCTGTCGGATGCCAATAGCAGGCGCCCGGCTGATTTCTTCGCGGCGGCCTATCATCAACTGTACAGATATTTCTACGGAAGTTTACCGGACAGCCGCCCTTCGCTTAAGAAGCTTTTCATTATCGATTCGACCACGATCTCCCTTTTCTCGAATATTATGGGCGGTGCAGGTATGTCGAAAAGCAATGGCAAAAGGAAAGGCGGGATAAAAGCCCACGTAATGATCGATGCGGAACATAATTTGCCCTGTTTTACCTTACTTACGGAAGCCAGGCACCACGACCTTGTATTCCTGCAGGAAGTACAGGTACCGCCAGGCTCTATAGTCGTCTTTGACCGGGCTTATACCAATTATAAACAATTCGAGGCGTGGGGCGCACAGGGCATTGCCTGGGTTACCCGGCAGAAGAATGATGCAAACTACCAGTTGTTGTCCGAATCCCCTGTTTCTACCTATTCATCCGAACAGGGGGTAATAGCTGACCAGTCCCTGCTGCTTGGACGGCATAGCAACAGGCGCAAAGTATCCCTTATCCGGGCCCGCAGGGTCGTTTTTAAGGACCCTGCCACCCAGAAAGAGCTCGCGTTCATTACCAACGAGCCCACTCTTGCGCCCGAACAGATCGCTGCTTTGTATAAAAAACGGTGGCAGATAGAATTACTGTTCAAACGCATCAAGCAGCGATACCCGTTGAGGTACTTTTTGGGGGATAATGTCAATGCTATCCAAATACAGGTCTGGTCTATGCTGATATGCGACCTCCTTGTCCAGATCGTCCTTTCCCAAGTCAACAAAGCCGGCAAACGGAAATGGTCTTACGCTAACTTAGCAGCTATGGTCAAGCATCACCTGATGACCTATATCAACCTGATGGCTTTCCTTTTTGACCCAGAGAAAGCCTTGTTGAACTACAAGCCGCCTGAACCAACTGCGGCTACGCTTTTCTAAAGGGCCTTGATTTTTGAATTACCACCTAAAACTGCCTTGATTTAATTGGGAGCCGGTTTTTTCTGTGTTTATAAATTTCCCCGGACAACAGTGATTTCAGATGTGCAGATGAACTATCTGAAAGCGATAAAAGAATAGTTACTTTGCATCTTGTATTCTTTCTTTAAAATCATCCAGAGAAATTATGCCAACGCGGCTTAAAGCCATTGAGTAATAAGGCTCCAATTCTCTTGTATTGACATGATTTGGTAATTCACTTAACACCGTTATCAAATCAGGATTATCCTTAAATAAATGTATTCGCTTCAACGCTGCAAATTTTGCGTTTCTATCATGGTCATAAAAGATAACCCATTTTAACAACGGGAATAACTCTTTTTTTCCCGAATCGCCGTGATAGATGACGTTTCTTATTCTTTGTTCTGACGTTAACTTTTCAAAAATATTTAGAAGTTCATCATCCACTTCTTTTATATCGAGCAAGGTTGATACTTTGTACTCAATTGCCTTATTATTTTTAAATAGCTTTTTTAAAAAGTTAAAACTCATAAACTAAAAGATAAAAATACATCTGCACATTTGAAATCTGTAATCTGCACATCTAACCTTACATCAAATCCCCGTCTCCAAAACTAAAATACCCATTATCAGTAATTATAAGGTGGTCAAACACACTCATATCCAGCATCCTGCCTGCGGCAGAGAGTTTTTTGGTAAGCATAATATCTTCATGACTGGGCTTAAGATTGCCCGAGGGATGGTTGTGCACCAGTATGATACCGCTGGCCTGGTATTGCAGGGCGGCATGGAAAATAATTTTAGGGTCGCAAACGGTGGCGGCTAAACCTCCTTTACTAATCAATTCTTTACCCAACACTTTTTGTGAACGGCCCAATAAAATTATCCAGAATTCTTCGTGGTTCAGGTCCATCAAATGGCGGCGCATAATGTTGTAGCCGTCACGACTGGAATTGATATAATCCGGGGCCTGGCTTTCGGTATCGTTGCGGCGGCGGCCAATTTCAAGGGCCGCTATAATAGAGATAGCCTTGGCTTCCCCTATTCCTTTAAATTTCGAAAGTTCTGAAATCGAAGCCTTTCCAAGCTTATTCAAATCATTTTCGTAATGGTGCAGGATGCGCTTGCTTAGCTCAACAGCGGTTTCATTACGGCTGCCAGAGCCTATGAGGATGGCGATCAACTCAGCATCGGTTAATGCCCGGCGGCCCTGGCCGCTGAGTTTTTCGCGCGGACGGTCGGCTTCGGCCCATGACTTTATGCCGATCTTGTTTTCGTAGTTTTCCACGGCATTAAAGTATGAAAAAGCGTGGAAACAAAAAAAGGATCGTACCAATGATACAATCCTCTTTTTTATATTGAAAAGCTATAGTTTAGCTTAAGCCGTTTACAAATTTAGTAAGCTTCGATTTATTGTTTGAAGCTTTGTTTTTGTGAATAACATTCTTTTTAGCCAAACGATCAAGCATAGAAATCACTTTACCTAACAATGCAGCAGCATCGGCTTTGGTAGTAGTGTTTCTTAATTTTTTTATAGCGTTCCTGGTTGTTTTAGCCTGGTACCTGTTGCGCAGACGCTTCGCAGCGTTTGACCTGATTCTTTTTAAAGATGATTTATGATTTGCCATCGTATAGCTTGTTATTCTTTTTTCTACTTATTTTAAGGACTGCAAATATAGGGCGATATTTTGATTATTGCAAATAGTTTTTTCAAATTAGTTTATTGGTTGATTGGGTTAGATTGAGTTGATTAAGTTACCGTTAAAGGGCAAATTAGTTGATTGGTTATTTGGGTTAGATTAGGTTGATTAAGTTGGGATGATGGCAAAGTTTTTAAAACATTTCGCAACAATGGCCTATTGTTTATATGTATACAAATCATCGTAATAAGCTCAAACGAATCAACTTAATCTCAACTCAATCAACTTAATCCAATCCAACCCAATCCAACTTAATCAACTTAACAATGACCAACAACAGCACAACCAGGTTTAGCAACCGGGTAGACGATTATGTAAAGTACCGGCCTCACTATCCCAAAACTATTGTAGAATTTTTGGAGGACGATTACGAGTTATCCACCGACAAACTTATCGCCGATATTGGCGCTGGTACCGGCATATCCACGGCCCTGTTTCTTGACGCCGGATACAAAGTTATCGCCATTGAGCCTAACCAGGAGATGCGCGCTAAATCGGTTGAGCTATTGGGCAATTATCCCGGCTTTAAGGCCATGAACGGCACCGCCGAAAATACCGGCCTGGAAAGCGGCAGTATCGACTTTATCATAGCCGGCCAGGCCTTCCACTGGTTCGACAGGGAAAAATCAAGGGCGGAGTTTAAGCGGGTGCTAACACCTGACGGGATTGTGGCACTGATATGGAACGAACGGAAAACAAGTTCGGATTTTGAGATAGAGTACGACCAACTCATCATTAAGCATGGCAATGATTATGTGAAGGTTGATCACCGTAATATCAATAATGAACAGATAGGCGCCTTTTTTGCTCCCGAAACTTTCCGACTCAACGTGTTTCCAAACAAACAGGTTTTTGATTTTGAAGGACTAACAGGGCGGCTGTTATCATCATCATACATGCCTACGTGTGACGAGGCGGGGTATGAGCCGATGATGAATGACCTGGAGATACTTTTCGCCCGGTATCAACAGGAAGGTTTTATTACCATTAATTATGATACGAAGGTATATGTGGGGAAGTTGTGAGGCAATTTGGCCCCCAATTAAATGCACATTCTCAAATACCAAAACTTAAACCCATATTTACCCTTATGAAGCGCGCCATCCTTTTAAGCCTAACGGGTATCGGGTTAATATTACTGTGCTCTTCCTGGGGCTTCTTTGCGCATTACCGCATCAACAAGCTGGCCGTTTATACCCTGCCTAAGGGTATGATAGGCTTTTACAAAGCCAATATCGATTACATTGAACAGCATGCCGTAAGCGCCGACAAACGCCGCTACGTTGACTCTACCGAAGCACCCCGGCATTTTTTTGATGCCGACCATTATGGCAAAAAACCCTGGGCCGCTATGCCGCAAAAATGGAAGGACGCCGCTGCAAAATACACCACCGATACATTAAATAAATACGGCACCGTTCCCTGGACCATCCAATACCAGTATTATAAACTGGTAAGGGCGTTTAAAACCCATGACACACTGGCTATCCTGAATACATCGGCCAACCTTGGGCATTACATTGCCGATGCTCATGTGCCGTTGCACCTTACCGTCAACTACAATGGGCAGTTTACCACCCAAACCGGCATCCATGCGCTATGGGAAAGCCACATACCCGAACTTTTTGCCGATAAGTACAATTTAAAAGCCGGCAAGGCGCGTTATATAGAAAACCCATTGGCAGAGGCTTTCCGGATTTGCAGGGCATCATTTAAAAGCGTGGATACGGTTTTACGTTTCGAGAGGATATTGAGCAAAAACTTCCCGGCCGATAAAAAGTACAGTATGGTGCTGCATGGCAAAAAAGAGGTAAAAGATTATTCGGAAGCCTACAGCCTTGCCTATCAAAAAATGTTGAAAGGCATGGTAGAACGAAAAATGCGGGCGTCCATACTTTCGGTGGGCAGCTTCTGGTATTCGGCCTGGGTAGATGCCGGGCAGCCTAACTTAAGCCCCCCAGCCCCCTAAAGGGGGAGTTTTTGATTATTCGACCGTTGACCAATACAATATGATAGGTGTTTTGTAGTTTTAAGCTTCAGTAAAATCAATTCCATGAAAAAATTAATTCCTGCTATAATTTTTCTTACCTCATTTATTTGCCATGCATCGGCGCAAAACTGCAGCCCTTTCATCAGCAATGTAAACGGCAAAAAATTCACATACATTAACCAGGGCGGCGATAGCAAGCCAATGGGATCGATGGTGTGCAATACCAATAAAAAGGATGCCGCCACCGTAAACGCCCGGATAGAGCTGTTTGATAAGACAGGCAAATCAATGGGCAGCGGAAATTCCGAAATCATATGTACCGGGCAGGCTATAAAAATTGACATGAAAACGTTTATCCCCGCGGCTTCGTTAAGGCAATTGGGTAACATGGAGATGACCGGCGATACCAAATACCTGAGCTACCCCATTAACCTTAAAAGCGGGCAAAAGCTTGATGACGGGGCGCTTAATATTAATATTGGCAACAATGGCACCCAAATGGGCCAGGTACAATTAAATATTAATAACCGCAAGGTTGAAAAGCAGGAGAAGGTAACAACCAAAGCCGGCAGCTTTGATTGCTTTAAGATAACCAATGATATCATTTTCAGGATTAGCATGATGGGTGCATCCATCCCCTTTCAAATAAAAGTGATTGAATGGTTTGCACCAAAGCTGGGCCGTTTTGCCAAATCAGAAACTTATGGCAAGGATGGAAAACTGGTGGCTACAACCCTGCTTGATGCTATTAACTGAGCTACCATCGTGGCCCTACGATTGTTTAATTAATAGGATATCTTCATTACTTCAGCAATAAGCAAATGGCTTTACAGTATTATCAAATTGAGCATAAATTCACTCAAAAACACAGTATAAAACCAAAGTCGGGGTTTAGGAAATGGTTAAAAAGCCAGCGAAATCGAAAAATAAGGAAAACAGATAAAACAGATATCCCCAATATTAAATACGGTGGTTGGGAATATTAACAATTGCCGGTAAGCATTTCCCCATAATTCCTTCACCATCAACTGCACATGTCTCCCGTAATTTGTTTATCTGCAAAAAATACGTGAAATTGTTAGCACAAAAGCAAAGCTAATATGAGAAAAAAAGCAGCTAACCTTCACAAAAAGGCAAACAGCATTGAATGGCGCAGCCACGAACCATCGCGTATTGAAACCTTTAGCGATGCTGTTTTCGCATTCGCTTTAACACTCATCATTGTATCTATCGAAGTACCCAAATCATTTGATGAGTTGATGGAGACCATGAAGGGCACCATTAGTTTTGGCGTTTGTTTCGCCCTGCTTTTCCAGATCTGGAACAACCAGAACATTTACTTTCGCAGGTACGCCCTTAATGATTTTTATACCATACTGGTAAATGCTGTACTGCTTTTTGTAGTGCTTATATATACCTATCCGTTAAAATTCCTTTCCATGTTATTGTTCTCGTTTTCGGATGGGATGTATGCCAAAAACGGCCACGAATATCCGATGATGCGCAATGGGCAAACACAACCACTCATGCTGATATATGGTGCGGGTTTTTTGGTGATATACCTGTTGTTTTATTTGATGTACCGGCACGCGGCCAAAAATGCCGCGCAAATTGGTTTAAGCGAGCGCGAACTGTTTGATACCGAAACCGTAACCGGCATCAATTTTATTGGCATGTGTATTTGTGTGGTAGTTATGTCGGTTGGCATCATTTTTCCATCCCTGGCCGGCGTTTCGGGCTTTCTGTATTGCTCAATTCCGGTTGCCTATACTGTTTGGTTTTCGCGCCGGGGCAAAAAAAGCAGAGTTTTGTTTGGCGAAGGTGTTGTTGCCAGCACTACCGCCTGATATCAGAAAGTAGGGTGTCACAACTTCCTGGCTTAAGATAAACAAGGAAAGCGTATGGTACAATCGGTCTAATGGTTAACCAATGCAATTATATATGTTTAATTTCAGTGCAGTAAGCCAGGGCTTTTATTACCCGGCTGTATTCTTGCCTGTTTTAGCCTTTATAGCTGCATAAATGGGTGGCACTACCGATACCAGTATAATTACCATTACCACAATGGTAAAATTTTCTTTGATTACCGGTATATTGCCGAAAAAGAAGCCTATCATTAAAAAACTAAGCACCCAGGCAGCCCCGCCCACAATATTGTAGAGGCTGTAACGCAAAAATGGCATATGGCCAACGCCTGCTACAAACGGCGCCACTGTGCGGATGATGGGCAAAAAGCGACTGAAGATTACCGCTTTACCGCCATGCTTATCAAAAAAAGCTTTGGTTTTAAGGTAATAATCAAGCTTCAGTATCTTATTTTGTTCTTTAAACACTTTGGGGCCAAGGTAACTGCCCAACAGATAGTTTACTGTGTTACCGGCAAATGCTGCAACTACCAGTATTATGGCCAGCAGGTAAATATCCAATCCTGAATTACCGCCGGCTATGAGGGCGCCTGCAGCAAACAGCAGCGAATCGCCGGGCAAAAATGGGGTAACAACAAAACCGGTTTCAGCAAAAATAATGGCAAACAGTATCAGGTATGTCCAACCCTGGTAGGCGCTGGTTATTTGTACCAGGTGCTTATCTATATGCAATATAAAATCGATGATGCTTTTTATTACTTCCACTTTTTTAAATTTTGCCCAAAAATAGGAATATAAACAGAAAAGCCGGACGTAATCGCTTTTAAACTTTTGCGAGGGAAGCAAATGATTGTATCTGATTACAGGATAAAATTTAATTCGCGCAAAGACGCAATGGCGCAAAGAAAAATAAGTGAATAAATTGCGGACTGGTTCTTTTGCGAGAAGAACATCTTAACCGGATTACATTCGCAATAACCGGTACCAAGTAGGATTAAACTCCCGTCTACTGCGTTTTTTTTTCCAACAAATTATTGGTTAATACTGCAGCGCCAAAGGCAACAGAATCTGTTCGGCCTACTATGCCCTGGGTATAAATGGTGTAAGCGCGTCCGTCCAATATGCTAACGTTGCTCAGTTTGTATTCTGTTTTTGTTGGAGTGCTGTGCACGTTTATAGTAAAGGTATAATTACCGGTTGGTACTTTAACATATGGTGTCAGGGTATTAAATGCAACACCTGCTTTATCGGTAAGCAAAGTATCGTTTGCCCTTAAATCCAGGGTGGCCGATGAAGGAGAACCATGCAGAAACCTTACCAGCCCACGGCCAATTGGTGGCACCGTTGCGGTATCTAACGACAGGATGGAGTTTTTGATAGTACCATTGGCCAGGTAACCTGTTAAAAAAATGGTGTACTTGGCATTGCTTCTTAAAATAGTATCTATCTCAAAAGGAATATTCAAAGCAGCGGCGGTAGCCTGCCGAAACTGCAGGGGCGGCGTAATGGTAGCCAGGGTGAAATAACCTGAGCTGGTTGGGTAAGTGTATGTAGTTGTGTTTTGCTTAACCGAATTCTGATACAAATTTAACGGTTGCACATCCGAACTTAAGTTAACAATTTGCAGCCGGGTGTTAGTACCCGTGATGTTAGATGATTTGCCGCATGATGCTGCAAAACACAGCAGCATCACCAATGGTGTGCCGGTAAGTAACCATATGAACAGACCGTTTTTATTTTTATTATTCATTTTATTATTCGCTGCCGCTATTAAATAAACCTACAAGAATACTACCGTTGCCCGCTGGCAAAGCCGTACCATACCCATAAAATGTATAAATTTTACCCGCGGTTAATGTTACGGTATCAACTTTAGGTAAAGTTGGATAGGCTGCCCGATATATACCTATGTAATGTACTCCCTGTTTAATACGGGTAAATTCTGTTGATGTTTTAAAAGCAATATTTGTCTTCCAGGGAGTATCTATCGCAGCCGTTCCAGTTCCTCTCAACACAAAACTCATATTGCCTGCACTGGCCGAAGCATTTACAAATCTTACCCGGGCATATTTGGCCTTTATTGCACTGGCGGTATCGAGCACCAGGGTATCAAGGGTACTAAATACATCGTCGCTGTTTTGGCCCGCAATATATATAGTATGATCTGTTGCCGAATCGGCCTGGAAAGGTTTGTTATAAAACGGTGTAGAAGCGCCATCAACCTTAAATGAGTAATTTTTAGTACCGGCTGGCACTGTAAGATAACCAAGCGAACCGCCTGAATAAAAAGTTGATGTATTATTAAAACGCGTACCGTTTATATAAAAATTAACACTGGCGTTTGATACATTTACCACATCAACAAGTGCGGTTACCGTTGATGTACTGGCAGGTGCATCGTTACTCTTTTTACAGGATGCCCAGCAGGCAACAGCCATTGCAATAAAAAATAAAACCTTTATCCTGGTGTTCATAGTTAAGTCCAAAGTCTTAAGTCGTAAGCCTTAAGTTTTATTAATATTCTTTTTATGTGCCTGTGGCCGTTTTTTCAATACACGAAACCAAGGTAACATTCTATCCTGATGCTTTGTCATCCTGTGGTACGAAGGATCGATCAGCCATGCATGACAAAAACTCACAGATGCCTCGTATCGAGCCATGACGTGTTGTAGTTTACACAAATATTCGTTTGAACGCCGGCTACAACTCACCCTGGCTACGCTACGCTGGCCACCCTATCTCCGGCTAAAGCCGCAAAGAGGGTAAACCCCAATTTTTCTTTTTTTCGCTCCTCTATGCGACGAAGTCGGAGAGAGGGGCAGACGGGCGGAGCCTCGTCGGGGTGAGTCGTCGCTGCCATGCGATATACCCTTTTACATTCCCATCACTAATAACTCCCACCCGAAACATTTGTTATCTGCATCGAACAAAAAAGTCCGGTTTTTAAAGCCGGACTCTTGTTTTGGATTTATAATTTAAGTTTACACTTAAGCATAGCTATTGAGCATCACCGGCATAACCAGCATCAGCACATCTTCATTTTCATCCCCACCCTGCGGCAACAGTAAGCCTGCACGGTTTGGAGTTGACATCTCCAAAGATACTTCTTCGCAACTTAAATTCTTCAACATTTCTATTAAAAATCTTGCGTTAAAACCAATTTCCATGTCATCGCCCTCGTATTGGCAGCTTAAGCGTTCGTGGGCCTCGTTTGCAAAGTCAATATCTTCTGACGATATGTTCAACTCGCTGCCGTTTATTTTAAGCCTAACCTGGTGAGTTGTTTTGTTGGCATAAATAGCCACGCGATTTAACGAACCCAGGAAGGTAAGCCTGTCGATAGTTAATTTATTAGGATTATTTTGTGGGATAACCGCTTCGTAATCAGGGTAACGCTCATCTATCAGCCTACAAACAAGGTTAATGTGGTTAAATTTAAAAAACGCACTGGTTGAATTATACTCTACAGATACGTTTACATCGTCATTAGGCAAGGCCGATTTAAGCAACGTTAAAGCTTTTTTAGGTAAAATAAACGCGGTAGTGCTTGCGGCTTTGGCATCTTTACGGCGGTAACGTACCAGTTTGTGGGCATCGGTAGCTACAAAAGTAAGATGCTGTGTGCTTAACTGGCAGTAAACACCTGTCATGGCGGGGCGCAGCTCATCGTTACTTACCGCGAAGATGGTTTTGTTAATAGCCTCGGCCAAAACAGATGCCGGCAGGTTAACTGAAGATGCATTTTCAACAACGGGTATCTTCGGAAAATCTTCACCATTTTCGCCACTTAGTTTGTATTTACCATCACCGGCGTTTATCTCGATAGCAAAGGTTTGGTCATCAACCGAAAATGCTACCGGTTGTTCCGGTAACGATTTCAGGGTCTCTAACAAAATACGCGATGGTATGGCTATGCGGCCATTTTCCTTAGCTTCAACAGTTAAGGAAGTGGTCATGCTGGTTTGCAGGTCGGTTGCAGAAATGGTTAAGTTTCCTTCCTTTATCTCGAACAAAAAGTTTTCCAGTATGGGCAAAACAGTGCTGTTGCTTAGGGCACCGCTTACTGCCTGCAGTTGTTTGAGTAAAGTTGTGGTAGAAACAATAAATCTCATATGGGTCTAATTAATCTATCAAAAATATAAAATTTAATGGGCATACTTCCGCTTGCGGATATAATGTTGAAAAATAGCACATATTAACACTAAAGCAAGCGGGCCAACCGTATTTACCAGTTGCCAGTACAATTTTTCGTTACGGATGCGGGCGCGGTTAAGCAGGCGGATCTTGATCTCTTTGGTACGCAGGGCGATAAGGCCCGAATCGTCTGTCATGTAATCGGCAATATTAAGCAGCAGGTTTTTATTGCCATAGCTTTGCTGGGTGTAATGGTCGTACCCCAGCGGATATGGCGATCCATCACGGCCAATCTGGTTTTTTAAAATGTCGCCATCGCTTATAACCACCATTTTAGTACGTACACTTTCGGGTATAATGGTTACGGCCTCGCCCAGGCTATCGGGCAGCGGGCGGTTGCGCCAGTCGGATACAAACTTACCTTCCAGCAGTACAGCAACTGTTTTTGGCGTTCCCTGGAAATCCTTGGGGTTTGGCTCCTGCTCCAATGCCTGCAGTGATAAAATATGCGGCGCGCTTATCTTTTTATTATAGGGCGACGATGCCAGCAGGATAGTTTTTTTAACGTTTTTAGTATCCAACAGATCGATTGTGCTGGCAAATTCGCTGTGTATGGCATCCAGGTTTTTTACTATCGGGTGTTTGGAATAGGGCATAAACAGCGGATAATACAACCAGGGCAGCATTTGGATTTGTGCCTGGCCGCCAACCTCACCGGTACTTACCGGTATGGGCGAACAGCTCATATCGGCAATCAAATCGTAATTGATGCGCACCCCGTAACGAAACAGCTGATCGTCAAGGTTAAGCTGCTTGGGGAACGACATTTGCTCACCGCCGTGGCCGCGCAGGCTATCCAGTTCGGCGCTTACCTGGTCAATAGTCCACAGCACTTTGCCGCCGCGCATAATGTACTGGTCAAGCTTAAACTTTTCCAGTTCGGTAAACTTCTGGTCGGGCTTGGGGATAACCAATAGTTTAATGTTTTGCAAAGCCTTAAACGGAATAGTAGCCAGGTTTAACCTGCCCACCTCGAAACCATCCGACAACGATTTCATGGCATCATTCAGCTGTAAATCGGTAAGCTCATGATGGCCTTCGGTAAAACCAATCTGCGGCTTGCCGCCGCTCACCGCCTTTTTAATAGCCGATGTAAAGGCATACTCCAGGTTTTGCACCGAGATATTGATCTGCTCCTCATCCGATGAGCCGATGCGCGTTTGCACCAGGTTTACCACCACTTCCTTGTCGCCCGATTTTACAACAGCTTCGGGGAATATTAATTTTTGCGATACGCCATCGTCAGTTTTAAAGCTGATATTTTGGCCTGTTACGCCTTTGGCTTCAAAATCCTCGTAAGCTTCTTTTTGCTTATCATCGGGCAGCTTTTTAATTGTTGATAACAGGTCGACAAATTCAAACTGGATATTACCATGGCTATAAGCCTTTAAATCGGTTATCATATCGCGGGCCGCACCTTGCAGGCGTTTCATGCCGGCAGGTAGGCCACCGCCTTGCAGGTAAACTGTAATTTTTACCGGCTTTGGCAAATCGCTTATAATTTTCCGGCTGATAGGCGATATGGTAAAGCGTTTTTCGGTGGTAAAATCAAACCGGGTAAAGGCAAATTGGGCAATAATACCTACCAATATAAAAGCCGACAGCAAGCCAACCATAACCGTAGTATTTAGCTGCTTTTGCCGCTGCTTAATCAGTATAAATAAGGTAAGCCATATAAATGCGCTGGCTACCAGTAAAAAATAAATCAAATCGCGCGTATCCAACACACCGCGGCTTACCGATTGGTAATGCTGTGTAATGCCCAGGCTTTGCAGGCCCAGATCCTGCAGGGAAAGCATCTGGCTTAATGAATCGAACCCGTTGTAAAAAAAGAAACACAGGAAAACCGCGATGGTAAAGGCAATAATCTGGTTTTTGGTGATGGACGATGCAAACAGGCCTATAGCCGCGAATGCGGCACCCAATAAAAACAACCCGATGTACGAACCGATAACGGCGCCGGTATCAATGTTGCCTTGTGGTGTGCCCAATATGCTTACCGAGTAGTAATAAATTAGCGTAGGCAGTAGTGCAAATAGTACAATGAGCAGGCAGGCAAAGTATTTGCCCAACACAATTTCCCAGTCTTTTAACGGGCGGGTAAAAAGCAGTTCAAAAGTACCTTCTTTACGTTCCTCGGCCAGCGAGCGCATGGTGATGGCCGGTATCAGGAACATGAACAGGTAGGGTGCTGTGCTAAAAAGGCTGTCGAGACCCGCGTAACCATAATCCAGGATGCTGGAATCGGGAAATACCCAAAGGAACAAACCCAAAACCAATAAAAAAACGCCAATGGTAACATAAGCCACCAGCGAGCTGAGGTATGATGTTATTTCTTTTTTGAGGATGCTAAGCACTGCTGTATATAATATGCTGAAACGCCGAAATTACGATAATAATATTTAAAGTGGAAAGGTTCATTGGAACGCGGGCATGGCGGGCAAATGTTTTTTTGGATGAATGCCTCCTATCTATCAGGCAACCCCACCAGAAAAGACCAATGAACTAATGAACAAGTGAACCAATGAACTACTTGGCATTGAATTTGCATAACGTCCATTATAAACGTAAAGAGATATGTGCCGGCTTTTGATAATTGACGATAACCCGATTGAACACCTGATTTTACAACGGATGATTGATTCAGGTAACTTGTTTCAACACGTTACACATAGTTCGGATGCCCGGTTACAAGTTGAGTCGCTTAGGGAAAACAGTGGTTTTAATGACAAGCTTCCTGATCTGATATTTTTGGATCTTCATATGCCCGATTTTAACGGGTGGGAATTCCTGGCTCAATTTAAGGAGTTAATTCCCCTTTTTAAGAAAACAGTAGACGTATATATTGTATCATCATCCATCGATCCCAGGGACTTTTCAAGATCAAAGAATTATCCGTTCGTCAAATCCTTTGTTTCAAAACCTTTTAGTAAACAAACTTTAAACGATACCTATTTAAGGTACTCGGCGGCGTAACAGGAAAAAGCTTCTAATTGGGTTAACATAACTTAACATATTTCAGATAAATATTTATAAATATTTGATAATCAGTATTTTATATTTTATCATGGTTAACATTAAAATGGCAGCCGATTTAGCGAATCCAATATTTGTGCCTGTTGTTGGCCAATACAAATCCCTTTACTATCTGGATCATTTAACCACGATCAGCCAATAAAAATAAGTTAGCGTTTGATGCTTATACCCACCTCCCCAACACAAGTAGATGCGTTTAACCAAGGGCGGCGTAAACACTTTCATCGTAAGGATAAGTTATTTTTTCACTCGCTCAACTTAACCCTGATGATCCTTCGTTTTTTTCCACCATTTTTCTATCACCGATAGTATCTCATCCACTTTTATAGGTTTACTCAGGTAATCGTCCATGCCGGCAGCAAGGCATGCCCCACGGTCTTCGGGCATTGCATTGGCCGTCATCGCCACAATAACAGGCTGATGTGCATTTTCCAGCCTGATTAGTTTGGTGGCCTCCAGCCCATCCATTTCGGGCATCTGAACGTCCATAAAAATCAGCCCATAGTTTTTGTGGGCAAGCGACTCCAAAACTGCCAGTCCATTTGGTGCCACATCAGGCGCATAACCCATTTTTGTAAGTATGCGTACGGCCAGTTTTTGATTAATCAGGTTATCTTCTGCTATCAGGATATCTATCGGGTATTGTCTGGCAAACGCTACAGTGAACAGATTTCCACGCACATGTGGTTCGTGGGCTACATCAACCTTTTTTAACTGGTTAATAATAGCGTTATAAAGCACATGATACTTAACAGGCTTAGCTACCACAGCGTTAAAAAGGCCCGGTTCTTTTTTGTACTGCTCGTGACTTGCAGGCCCAAGCAAAATTACACGCATCGCGGGATACCCGGCCCGTATACGCCTTGTCATCTGGAAGCCATCCATTTCGGGCATATTAAAATCAGCCAATACCAGGTCAGTTTTATCATTCACAGCCAATATTTCCAGGGCTTCGCTCGCCGATGCTACCGCCGTTGCATCAAATTCCCATTGTGCAAGTTGCGCCTGCAATACCCCGCGGCCTGCTTCATTATCATCAACAATCAATATATGTTTTTCTTGCAAGCCGGTGTGGCTTTCCAAATGTTCGGCAATGCTACTTTCATTTCCTTTTGCCGATTTAATATGGAAACAAAAGGTGGTGCCTTTGCCAAATTCGCTTTCAACTTTAATATCGCCGCCCATCAGTTCAATCAGCCGTTTGCTGATGGTAAGGCCAAGGCCGCTCCCACCGTATTTGCGCGTTGTACCCGAGTCGACCTGCGAAAAAGCCTGAAAAAGCTTGTCCAGTTTTTCGGCCGGAATCCCTATCCCGGTATCGCGCACGCTAAACGATAAAGCAAAATCCTGGTTGTAACCGGGTATCATACTCACATTAATAACAATCTCGCCCCGTACGGTAAACTTAACGGCATTGCTCACCAGGTTAAGCAGCACCTGCCTCAGGCGCAGCTCATCGCCAAAAACAACAGCCGGAACATCGGGTGCAATCTGGTAAAGCAGCTCCAGGTTGGGTTTAAAGGCACCGCCTGCAAACACATCCAGGGTACCCTCAATGCAGTTCCGCAGATCGAAATCGTTTTCATCAAGCTCCATTTTTCCCGATTCTATTTTCGAAAAATCAAGGATATCGTTAATCACGGATAACAGCGCATCGCCGCAATTTTTAATGGTTTCGGTATACTCTTCCTGCTCGGGGGTAAGCTGTGTGCCCGATAAAAGCATGGCCATGCCCACTACGCCGTTCATCGGCGTGCGTATTTCGTGGCTCATGGTAGCCATAAAAAGGCTTTTGGCCGCGTTGGCCCGCTCGGCCTCCATGCGTGCTTTATGCTCATCAATTGTCATTTTGGCCAGCAGCTCGGTACGTTCCTGTACCTGCCGCTCCAACACCAGCTGCCGTAGTTTGATAGACCTGACGCGGTACCTGAAAAGCCCGTATATAGCCGATGCTAAAACGATAACTGCCAGCAACTTAAACCACCATGTTAACCAAAATGGTGGTACAATGGTAATTTTAAGGGCAGTTGTCACCGGCGACCATTGCCCGGCACTATTCTGGTACTTTATTTTAAAGTAGTATTCGCCGGCGGGCAGGTTGGTGTAAGAGGCAGTATTCCTGCTCCCTACTTCACTCCACTGGCTATCATAATTCTGCAGGATAAAGGCGTATTTTTTCCTGTCGGCAGAGGCAAAGTCGAGGGCGGCATATTCCATCGAGATATCCGATTGCCTGTAGGATAGGGTAATGCTCCTGGTATCGGCTATGTCCTGCTTCAGCGCGTTTGCATCATCCGCACGTAATACGGTGCTTATCGGTTTGTTAAAAATAAGAAACGAAGTGATAACCACCGGCGAAAATGGTGCCGGCCCGACTATCCGCGCCGGGTAAAAAGCGTTAAAGCCATTAATACCCCCAAAAAAAATCTCTCCATCGCTTGTCTTTAACGCCGAGTGCGGTTTAAAATCATCTCCCTGTAAACCATCTTCGGTAGTGTAATTTTTAAACATCCGCGTAACCGGGTTGTACATAGATATGCCATTATTGGTACTGGCCCAAAAATTGCCGGCACCATCCTCTTTTATCGCATAAATAATATCGCTGGCCAGGCCATCTTTTTTAGTGAAAACTGTAAAATGCTTAGTAACCGGGTCAAATAAGTTGAGGCCGCTAATGGTACAAAGCCATAATTTACCTTTGCTATCTAAAAAAATATCCGTAACCGTATTACTACTCAGGCTATTGCGCCCATCCTGGTGCCTAAAATGGGTAAAAACACCCGTTTTACTATCTAACATATCAAGCCCATTATCATTTGTGCCAATCCACAAGTTGCCATTGCGGTCTTCGCACAAATCGTAAATCCGGTTGCTGCTGATGCTTTGCGGGTTATGCGCATCATACCTGAAATGTTTAAACTTGCCGGTTTTATGATCATAAAAGTCCAACCCGTCATTAAATGTTCCCAGCCAGGTGTTTTGATCTTTGGTATGCAGTATGGAATAAATGTTGTTTCCACCTGGCCCATCCGGCTTAGCGGGGTTTACTTTATAATTTTTGAATATGCCAGTTTTAGGATTAAATATGCTGAACCCATCGCCCCAGGTGCCAATCCATAGGTTTCCATCGGGGTGTTGAGTGGTAGTTAACACATAATTGCCGGCAATGCCGTTTTTGCCGGCGGGTGGTTGTTTATAATGCCTGAATGACCCGGTTGACCGGTTAAACAGGTTGAGCCCGCCGCCATCGGTACCTACCCAGATATTTTTATCCCGATCCTCGAACAAGTCAAGCACAAAATTGCTCGAGAGGCTTTTTGGTGAAGAATTGTGCTGGTAAAGTGCGAAGCTGGAAGTTGCCTTTTTATAAAGGTTTATTCCACCGCCAAAAGCACCCAACCACATATTGCCGGTTTTATCTTTATAGATGGCATTAATGGTGATACCTTTGATACTGTTATTGTCAATATCATCATGTTGGTAGTTAAAAAGATTACCTGAAGCATCCAGCAAACTGAGCCCGCCATGCTCGGCCCCAATCCAAATATTGCCATTATCATCCTGGCCCAGGCTATTGACTGTGTTTACCGAGGTGGTATTACCCAGGCTATCTTTATTTTTTACGTGCCTGAAGGTATGTTTTGCAGGGTTAAATACAAAAACCCCTTCGGATATGGTGCCCAGGTAAAGGTTGCCGGCCCTATCTTCATAGATGCAGAAGATATGATCACCTGACGCGCCTGCATCAGTATCCGCATATTTAAACCTCGAAAAGTTATTACCTGCCGGCCGGTAAAGGTTTAATCCGCCGGCCGTTCCCACCCACAGGTTTTGGTGCGAGTCGGTAAAAACGGTGTATACGGTATTATTGCTCAAGCTATTGCTATCCACGCCGGAATGTGTGTAATGCCTGAATTTGTTTGAGCGTACATCAAGGTAATCAAGCCCCCCGTTTTGGGTAGCTATCCACAAATTGCCCGCGCTATCAAAGCTTAGCCGGTTCACCACATCTACAGCCAAACTTGCGGGGTCGCGGTCGTTATGCAGGTACCTGATAAAGCGGCCGGAAGCCCTGTCAAACTTATTCAATCCACCTTTGGTGGCTATCCAAATATTTCCGGATTTATCTTCTGCCAGGTCGCTGATAACGTTGTTGCTTAACGAACTGACGTTAGCCAGATCGAACCTGTAGTTGATGAATTTATACCCATCGTACCGGTTAAGGCCATTGCCTGTGCCAATCCACATAAACCCGCGGCTATCCTGAATAATACTGCTTACATCAATCTGCGATAGCCCATCCCTGGTCCCGATGTGCTCAAACTTGAGGCTTTGGTTCTGCGAAAAACAAGCCAGCGGCATGCCCGCAAATAAAAAAACACTAATCCATAAATGAATGATCTGGCTGGCTTTAAACACGAATTGTATAATTAGGTCTGTGCGCTGTGGTTTATGGCAGCGCTATAAGTAGTTTACGTATTTTAACTGCACAAGTTTCGTTTCTATAGCGCCGGACGCGTTTTTTTAAAAACAGGGCGAAATTTTGGCACTTTTATTTTAAAATGCTAATAAATTCTTTATTCTGCATTATTCGCCCTGGATGAAAATCTTAACTTAATTGTTTTGTCCTCCGCTTTCTCCACTTAACAATTTCATACCAGGCAACAGATATAAATCCACTACCAAAAGCAAATGCTAATTGAAATAAACTCAATGATGCAAATCCAAAGAAAACGGATAAAGGTTTTACATAAAGCAATAAACCTGTAACTATTATGGTAATACCAATTATGAGCAATACCAAATTATTTTTATACTTTAAAGTTGTAAAAACTGAATAGTAAAAAGAGCGGTTTACCAGCGTGAGCAATACATTGGCTGCTATAAGGCAGGTAAAAACCATGGTGCGGGTTTGCGGCTCATTTAACCCGACTTTTACTGCCCACTGGTAGGTAGCTAAAGTTCCGGCGGTTATCATTAGTCCCTGCACAACGCTGGTGGCCAACTCCTTCCAGTTAAAAAAAGTAGTAGTAAATGGCCGGGGCTTTTGCAGCATGGTGTTTTTTTCCATGGGTTCGTTTTCATAGATGATTGAACAGGTAGGGCCCATAATCAACTCCAAAAAAATAATATGCACCGGCGAAAATATGTTGGGATATATCCAGTCGAGCGCAAGCGGGATAAACACCGTTAGTATGATGGGTATGTGGATGGAGATGATATACTGTATCGCCTTTTTAAGGTTGGTGTAAATCCTGCGGCCCATGGCTACCGCATCTGTCATTTTTGATAAATCATCTTCCAGCAATATGAGCGACGCGGCCTGCCTGGCAATTTCAGTTCCCTTTTTACCCATGGCTATTCCAATGTGCGCGGCTTTAAGTGCAGGGCCGTCATTTACGCCATCGCCGGTCATGGCAACTATCTCCTGCTGTGATTTTAAGGCGTTAATTATCCTGAGTTTTGTATCCGGGTACATGCGGGTAAAAATGTTTAGCTTTTGAACACTATGCCCAAGCTGATTGCTATCCAGTTCCATCAGCTCGTCGCCACTGATGCATTTATCGGCACCTTTAAAATCAATTTGCCGGGCAATGGCTGCGGTGGTAGCGGCATTATCTCCTGTTACAATCTTTACCGTTATACCTGCTTTATAAAACGTTTCAAGTACCGCTTTTATATTTTTTTTAGGAGGATCATAAAAAGCCACCAAACCTTTAAACCCAAATTCAAACTCCTGTTGCGTAGCGGGAAAATTGTTCCCGGCAAAGTGGGCCTCTGCCACAGCCAGAATACGATAACCTTCAGATGCAAGCGCATTAATAGTAGTTTGTAACTGCTGTATTTGGATTTCATCCAGGTCGGCTACTTTCATTATCGCCTCGGGCGCGCCTTTGGCTGCTATAATCCGTTCATTATTCTCGTTTTCAAACAAGTGGGTCATCATGGGCGGCTTACCACCCAGCGGATATTCATGAACCATTTTATATCGGGGCCGCTCATCGGTTACAGCCGTTTTTGCATAAGCCTCATGTAAGGCAATTTCCATAGGGTCAAAAGGAATAGGTTCGCTGGCCCACATTGCCACCCTGATAAGTTTCCGTTCAGGTTCATCGTATGTGCCACCAGCATCAGTAATCTTGCCCGATTCGAGCGCAAAAACCTTAGCCAGGCTCATTTTATTTTCGGTAATGGTACCTGTTTTATCGGTACATATCACAGATGCGCTGCCCAGGGTTTCAACCGTTTTCATTTGCTTTACTACGATGCCCATTTTCATCAGCCGCCAGGCGCCCAAGGCCATAAACGAGGTGAAGGCAACAGGTATCTCCTCGGGCAAAATACTCATAGCCAGCGTAAGCGCTTTGATCAGGCTATCGGTAAGGTTGCGGGAATGTGTATAGTTAATAGCCCATACTATAATAAAAACAATGGCGCCGGCAACCACCATTTTTTTTACAAAATTGTTAATCTGCAGTTCAAGCGGGGTCTTTTCTTCGGTAATTGCTTCCAGGCTTTTGCCTATGGCGCCCAGCCGGGTTTTATTGCCAATAGCAGTTACCCTGGCTATCGCCAGGCCGCCGGCTACCGTAGTACCCCGCAGAATTGTATTATCGGTTGTTGATTTATCCTTGTAAACAGGCAGCGATTCGCCGGTAAGGATGCTTTCATTTACCGAAAAATCATTTGATTGGATAATTACGCCATCGGCCGATACAGACGTACCTTCTTCAACAATCAAACAATCGCCAATAACCAGGTCGCCGCTTTTTATTTCCACTATAACACCGTCTCTTATCACTTTACAGGTTGGCTGCGAGTAATCTTTAAGTTTATCAAGGGCATTCCTGCTCCGCGAATCCTGGTATAGCGAAATCCCCGATACCAAAATAACGGCCGATGCCAGGAAAAAGCCGTCGCCATTTTTCCCGCTGATAAAATAAATAGCCGCAGTAACCAATAGTAAAATAACCATTGGCTCTTTTACAATACTTTTCAGGGCGTCAATAAAACCGTTTTCTTTTTTATAGGTAAGGCTGTTGGCGCCATAACGCTGCCTGGCCTCTGTAACCTCTTTACTGCTTAGTCCTTTTATATCCAGGTTATTTAATGTCATTTGGGGCTTTTGAATCGGCAATTAGTCAAACAAAGCACATTATTGAATGTCCGCAGGAATAACCATTAGTGGGATATGATGACGGCCAAGCGCCTTTTCGGTGGTAGATTTTTTAAAAATACTTGAAAGCAAGCCATGCTCATAATGAACCAGCGCCAGCATATCCGATCCGTTCTCTTTACAAAGGTGGTTCAGCCTGTCAATTACATCTTTCCCGCGTATCTGTTTATAAACGACGCCCGAATCCTCAAGCTTTTTGATATGCCTTAGCAAAGCTTTTTCCTTATCAGGATCCTCATACTTTTCAAACACCGATATATGTACAATTTCCAGCTCAAAACCCAGCTGCTTACTCAGATTGGCCAGGTAGGTAATGGCAAAACTATCAAAAGGTTCAAATGCGGTTGCCAAAGTGATCTTCTTCAGCTTTTCCAAAGTAACCTTTGGAGGAATAATTATAACAGGGCATGTTGCATGGTCAACCACATCCATGGTATCGCTACCAAAAAAAAGATGGTTAACCGGGCTGTTTAAACTGCCCCCCATTACGATAAACGATACTTTTTTTTCGTTGATAACTGCCGCAAGGTTATTTCCCAGTGAGCCTTCGCCACTTTGCGTGTGGATTTGTGGCTTAAATTCTTCATTAACCTGTCCATTGTGTAAATGGCCTAATTGCCTGGCCAGCTTATGAAGGGCGGAGATACTATCTTCCTTCCGAAAAACAAGCTGATCAAGAGCTAAAGGGCCACCTGCATAAACGGGTATTACCGGATGGTCATAGTAGGAATTAAAAATAATTATATCGCTGTGCAATTTCGCGGCAAGCAGCGGGGCTGCTTTGGCTGCGTGGTTTGCATTTTCAGAGAAATCGGTAAGTACGAGGATGGTATTCATATCGCCTGAATTATTCGGTAAAAATAACCACTAATAAAAGGTCAACTGGTAACGCAGGTCATTAACAAACCTGATTTTCATCACTTTATCAACGCGGTGAAAAGACCTGGGATGAGATTTATTGGGAGGATGCTTTTTTTTTGCGCAAAGGCAAAATCACAAAAAATAGCCAAATCGCTTAGTTTCTTAGCGGGTTGCGGGTTGTAAATCCGGGAACTCTGAAGGGGAAATAGTGTACATCGCATGTCGGCGAGTCGACTCACCCCGACGAGGCTGCGCCCGTCTGCCCCTCTCTTCGACTGCGTCGCATAGAGGGGCGAAAAGAAAAAACAAAATGAGCTTCACCCTCTTTGCGGCGCAGCCGAAGAGAGGGTCGGCCAGCGCAGCGTAGCCGGGGTGAGTCGTGACCAGCGTTCAAAGCCAATATTTGTGTGAACCAACATCTCAGGCAGATTCTATTGCGGGAGACGCATGTGATGCGTCTCTACAAAAACATTGCTACCTCTGAGGTGTGACCTATTTTGCTTTATACCCGCCAATCGCTAACTTGCCCTTATGATTAAACCGTTATTAATAACATTGTTTGCGCTATCTGCCGGGATGGCAAACGCCCAAAGTTCAAGTACAATTGATAATTATTACCCACTTCTGCGAAATACATTTATTGAAGCCAATGCTTATAAAACGGTAGCATTTGTTGAAAAACGCTGGAGGATACCCGGTAATTCGGGCTTTAACGAAAGCATTTTCGAAGTTGAAAAAACACTGCAGCAGGCCGGATATAAAAAAGAGGTAAAAGGCGAGGCCGATGGTCCGCTAACCTACCGAATTGAAACCCGCGAAATGCACCGCCCCACCTGGGAACCGGTTAACGCTATTGTAACCATAGAAGGCGACGCAAAGCCACTGCTTACATTTGCTACCAACCGCAATATGCTGGCTATCTATTCGGCAAGTACGCCGCCGGGAGGTGTTAACGCAGAGGTGCTTTTTGTTGATGAAGCCGGCCTGAAAAACCTTGACGGCAAAGATTTAAAAGGCAAAATTGTTTTTGCGGAAACTAATGTGGGCAGATTTTATGCGTCGGCTGTTAAAAACGGTGCGCTTGGCGCAATGGGTTATAGCATGCCGGCCTACACACAGCCCGAAAAAAATGTAAATTCTATCCAGTTTGGCGGCATCAGGTACCAGGATTCCTTGAGTCAGAAATTTGGGATCCTCCTTTCGTATGCTGCTAAAGAAAGGCTTAAAGCTGCTTTACAAAAAGGACCCGTTAAAGTTCACGTTGAGGTGGAATCAAAAATATATCCATCAAAGGAGCTTACCATAGTGGCTAATGCCCGCGGTACAGCCAAACCCGACGAACGTTTTGTATTTAGCGCGCACGTACAGGAGCCGGGCGCCAATGACAACGCTACCGGGGTAGGCACACTTGCCGAAATGGCAAGGGTGACCGCAACAGTCATCAACCAGAAAAAATTCAGTCCTAAACGCACCATCACGTTTTTGTGGGGCGATGAAATTGTATCAACCGGCAGGTATATTACTGAAGATACCCTGAGGGCCAAAGGCATTAAATGGGGATTAAGCCTGGATATGGTGGGCGAAGATGTAAGCAAAACAGGCGGCAGTTTCCTGATTGAAAAAATGCCCGACCCATCGGCTATCTGGACCCGCGGTAAGGATAAACATACGGAATGGGGTGGCCGGGCTTTGCAGGAATCGGACTTGTTTCCGCATTATTTTAATGATTTAACACTTAACCGCTGTATGCAGCAGGGCCGCGATAATGGCTGGGTAGTAAAAAGCAACCCTTTTGAAGGCGGTAGCGATCACACTCCATTTTTGCAGTCCAAAATTCCCGGTTTATTGATGTGGCATTTTACCGATGTATTTTACCACACCGATGCCGACAGGTTAAATATGGTTTCGGCACAGGAAATGAAAAATGTTGGCGTAAGCGCGTTAGCGACAGCCTATACACTAACCGCGGCAGATGAGCCTACTACATTTACATTAATTGACGAGCTGCAAAAAAACGCGACCGACAGGCTAAAAGATGAATATGCATTAAGCGCGCAGTCCATTAAAGACGGATTGCCGGCCGATGCCGAAAGACATAAAATTGATGTATGGGCAAAATGGTATACCGATGCTTTGGGCAAAATGACAGATATTAACGTTGATGGCAGCACCGCGCCAATAAATACCAGGATAGCACACGCAAAGCAGGCAGTGATGGATTTAAATTTAAAAATTGATGCCGATCTTAAATAACAAGTAACATTTTGCCGTTTCAACAATTCAGCTAACTTTGAATAAAAATACTATGCACGCATAATGATTGCACAGGCTATATTTATCATCATTTTAGGGGCCGCCATTTACCTGTTTGCCAAAAACGCGGGTAAAATAAGGCGCAATATATTATTGGGTAAGGATGTTGACCGCAGCGATGAGTCGGCTACGCGATGGAAAATTATGGCCAAAGTAGCGCTTGGCCAAACCAAAATGGTTAAGCGCCCGGTAGCCGCCATAATGCATTTTGTTATCTATGTAGGCTTTGTTATCATTAACCTGGAAGTGCTGGAGATTATGATTGACGGCATTTTTGGTTCGCACCGTATTTTTTCGGCCCCGCTGGGTGGCTTGTATAACCTGCTGATAGGCGGTTTTGAGGTACTGGCGGTTTTGGTACTTGTGGCCTGTATTGTTTTCCTGAGCCGGCGTAACATTGTGCACTTGAAGCGCTTCTCGGGCACGGAGATGACCAAATGGCCAAAATCAGATGCTAACTATATCCTTTGTATAGAAATATTGCTGATGACCGCGTTTTTAACCATGAACGCGGCCGATTATAAACTACAGCTATTGCATTTTGAACATTATATAAAAGCCGGCAGTTTCCCGGTAAGCTCGCTTATAGCACCGATATTGCCCGATAGCACAGCTTCATTGGCAATGCTGGAAAGAGGCTGCTGGTGGTTTCATATTATAGGTATCCTTGCGTTTTTAAATTACCTGCCTTACTCCAAGCATTTTCATATCCTGCTGGCTTTTCCCAATGTGTATTATTCAAACCTGAACCCTAAAGGAAAGTTTACCAATATGGCATCGGTTACCAACGAGGTTAAGGCTATGCTCGATCCGTCCTTCGTTCCGGAAAATACAGGCGAGCCTGCAAGGTTCGGCGTAAAAGATGTAACCGACCTTACCTGGAAAAACCTGATGGAGGCCTATACCTGCACCGAATGTGGCAGGTGTACATCGGTGTGCCCGGCAAATATTACCGGCAAACTATTATCGCCACGTAAAATTATGATGGATACCCGCGACAGGCTTACCGAAGTGGGTAACAACCTGGATAAACATGGCAAGGATCATAACGATGGTAAATCGTTGCTGGATAATTACATCACCCGCGAAGAGCTTTGGGCCTGTACCACCTGCAATGCCTGTGCCGAGGCCTGCCCGGTAAATATCAATCCGCTGGAAATAATTGTCGAGATGCGCCGCTATGTAATGATGGAAGAATCACAAGCCCCGGCAAGCCTGAACAATATGTTTAGCAATGTAGAAAATAACGGGGCCCCCTGGAAGTACAGCCAGGCCGATAGGCTAAACTGGGCAAACAACGATTAATTACAGGCTTTAGTAAATACAAATATGCTGCAGGATATCGCAATCATCGAACTGAAATATAATACATTTATTGAACGGGCAGCCGCAGCCAGATCGGTATGGGGGTTGAAAAGTAAAACAGGATGGGCCAATTCGCACTCAAATGACGATGAGGAAGTTAGCGTAATTCCATTTTGGTCGGACAGAGCCCTTGCCAAAGCTTGTGCACGTGATGACTGGAAAGGCTACCTGCCGGTTGAAATTCTGATAGCCGAATTTTTAGAAAGCTGGTGTGTGGAAATGGACGAAAACGACGTGCTGGCCGGTATTAACTGGGACGCCAAAATGTTTGGAAAAGAAAGCCCTGCCTTAAATGTAGCACTTGATATCCTTAACCAGTTAAGTACTAACAACACAGCAATTGTATTTAAAAACTACAGCGGCGTAGATGACTTTATTGCCAATATAAACGAGTTGCCCGACGACTTATAATCCGGATTTATGACAAACTTCAAAATACCCACCATGGCCCAAATGGCCGCCGACGGCATTGAACCCGAAATATTGTTCTGGGTTGGCTGCGCAGGTAGTTTTGACGAGCGGGCGCAAAAAATAACCCGCGATATATGTAAAATACTGCATCATGTAGGCATCAGTTATGCCGTTTTGGGTACAGAAGAAAGCTGTACCGGCGACCCTGCCAAACGGGCCGGTAACGAATTTTTGTTCCAGATGCAGGCCATGACCAATATTGAGGTGCTTAATGGCTATAATATTAAAAAAATAGTAACCGGCTGCCCGCACTGTTTTAACACCATCAGGAATGAATATCCGGGTTTGGGTGGTAATTATGATGTAATACACCATAGCCAGCTGATACAACAATTAATTGATGAAGGTAAGCTGAAAGCCGAGGGAGGCGAAAGCTTTAAAGGTAAAAAGATCACTTTTCATGACCCCTGTTACTTAGGCCGGGCAAATAACGTTTATGAAGCTCCGCGGGCCGCGCTGGAGATACTGGACGCCGAACTGGTTGAAATGAAACGCTGTAAAAGTAATGGCTTATGCTGTGGCGCAGGCGGTGCGCAAATGTTTAAAGAACCCGAAAAAGGCACAAAAGATATCAACCTTGAACGCATGCAGGATGTAATTGAAGCCAAAGCAAATATTGTAGCTGCCGGCTGCCCCTTTTGTATGACCATGCTTACCGATGGTGTTAAGCTACAGGATAAACAGGATGAGATCCAAGTGTTGGATATTGCCGAGATAACGGTAAGGGCAAATGGGCTATAAATAACCTGAATGTTCGAAACATTACAAAGGAGCGGGGGATTGTGCGATTCCTTCCTTGGGGAAGGAGGAGGTAGGGGTTTAACCCGGCAGACAAGCCGCTTTGCAACTCATCGCTCGTATAAACCCCTCCCCGCCTTTACGCTCATTTCCAACCGCACCCCTCCCAAGGGAGGGAATTAAAAAAACTTTCGGACACTCAAAGCTTATAAGCTCTTCGCTTTAAAATAATTTAGCGCTATTTTCAAACTGTCCAGCCTTACCGGGCTCATGTGTTTTACGGGCAGTTCAATAGCGGTAGCCATCGAGTCAAGGTCGCCTTTTGGGTCTTCGTAAGTTTGTACTATAATGTCGTCGGTTAGGGTACTTAGCTTAAGGGTTCCGGTAGTATCGCTGCCCATGTATTCCACGTTGTTGAGGCGGTGTAAATTAAACGAAAAATACTCTTGTCTGTCGTGTTGATAAGTTTTCCTTAAACGCAAAAAACAATCGTTTGTAAGTATTAATTCCCACTTTTTCAGCGTAATATCCGGCGGTGGATTAAATGACTCTGTAAGGCATTTATTGCTCCAGGCAAGCCATTCCTGGTCGCCCATACCCCGATTAAAACCGTAAATAAAGCAACTGGAGGCCAAAAACGCTATAATTGCCGCTGCTTTTTTTATTAACGACGAGATTGATGTTTTCATGACAACAAAATGTTACCCTAAGTTAATAAATTGATATTTTTGCAAATGGAATTTTCTCAACACTCAAGAGTTTGGATCTACCAGGCCGACAAAAAATTAACCGACGAAGTGGTGCAACAAATCCAGCAGGAACTGGATAAATTCACCACCGGATGGACGGCCCACAATAACCAGTTAAAGGCTAAAGGCGAAGTGCGTTACAACCGTTTTTTGATACTGATTGTTGACGAAAGCCAGGCAGGCGCCAGCGGCTGCTCTATTGATAAATCGGTACACTTCATGCAGAACATCGGGCAGCATTTCAACATCAACCTGTTTGATAGGTTTAACCTGGCCTACCGCGATGGTGAAGAAATTTTATCCCTCCCTCGCCATGCTTTTGAGAACATGCTGAAACAGGGCAAAATAAATACCGAAACCATTGTATACAACAATATGGTACAAAACCTTACCGAACTGGAAACCAAATGGGAAGTGCCGTTTAAAAACAGCTGGCATATTCAGTTGTTCAGGGATTTGGTTAATGGTTGATAATTGCTACCTCACCCTTGAGTTTGTTTTATACTGAAAACGGTATTAATTAACCCTATCCAACCTTACCGGCTTTTCACCTGGAAAGTTAAATACTAAATATTTTTTGCCGCCTTCTGTTTTAAAGTTGATGTCGGCTTTTTCATCTTCGTACATAAAAAAAGAATCTTTGGCGTAAGGTGCAAATTCCTGGGGCAACTGGTCGTTTTGTTTAAAGTATAGTTTACCTCCTGACAAATACACTTTAAACGTATCTTTTTCGTCGCCGGCTACCTTGTAATTGCCGCTGTACGGTTCAAGCTCTTTTGCAGTTAGTATGATTGCTTTATGTTTTTGGCAATATGCAAACGCTATGGCATTTTGCATTACCTGTGCCAGGGCAGCACCATGATTTGCACCCGGAGTAATTGCAAAATCAATATCCAGGTTTTTACAGTTTTGTTTTTTCATGTAAGCGGTAAACTGCTCAATGTTCTTCGCATTTTCCTGCTCGTATGATCCCACGCCTAAAAACACCCGGCAATTAAGATCAGTATGGTTTGCAAAATATTTTTGCGCAGATGGTAGCAGCTCCCTGCCGGTATTACCGGGTGCACCTATAAATACCATATTAAACAAACCAGGATGGTTAAACAATACCATGGTGGTAAACATGCCCCCGAATGAGTAGCCATATAAAGCCTTATTATCATTAACCCTGTATTTGCCTTGTATAAAAGGTATTACTTCCTGTTCAATAAACGATATGAATTTTGGTCCGCCGGTTTCGGGGTTAAGGTCGCGGTTACGTTTGTTGGGGCGGCTACCATAGCCTATGCCAACAATCAGGGCTTCGGTAGTTTTATAATCCTGCCTCAGCATGTTAAAGCAGTTCATGGCAACCGTCATGTTCCAGTCGCCATCAGTCATGTATAATACCGGATATTTAATTTTTGTGGTATCATATCCCGGCGGAAAATGTACATAAATGGTATAGTCTTCGCCAATGGTTTTTGAGCTGTAATCCCATGAAACCATATCTTTATCAGTAAAGGGGCTGGGCGAGGCGGTTTTTACCTGGCAGTAACCGGTACTCACTGCAAAAGCCAGCATGAAGATTCCTGTAAATAACTTGAATGCTCTTATAGTCATAACCTTACATGATTTTGTGTGACGAAATTACCTGCTTTAGCTAAGATGCAAAATATCCCTTAAACGTTGCAGGTCGGTTGCGATTTAACAATTTGTTACTAAATTTATTTTATGGAACAATACGATAGCCGGGTTGATGCTTTTATTGAAAAAGCCGCCGATTTTGCCAAACCAATATTGGAATACATCAGGGAAATTGTACATGAAACATCCCCTTTATTGGTGGAGACCGTAAAATGGGGCTTCCCTTTTTTTGATTACAAGGGCCCGGTATGCCAGATGGCTGCTTTTAAAGAGCACTGTTCATTCGGTTTCTGGAAGGCAACGTTATTGATTGATCCTCATAGTGCATTAAGCATCGGCGATGGATCTGCCGGCAGCTTTGGCAGGATAACTAAAATAGAAGACTTGCCATCTAAAGAGATTCTACAGGATTTTATACGGCAGGCAATAGCCTTGAACGAAAGTGGCAAGAAAACACCTGAGGCTGTAAAAAAGGCGTCGGCTCCAAAAACCGAATTGGTTATCCCTGAATATTTCACGGAGTTTTTGAAAACTTACCCTAACGCGAGTTTTAACTTCGATAAATCCAGCTACTCGCATAAAAAGGAATATGTGGAATGGATAGTTGATGCCAAAAGCGATGCTACCCGCCAGAAACGAATGGAAACCGCTGCTGAGTGGATTGCCGAGGGCAAATCAAGACATTGGAAGTATAAATAACAGCGAAGCCCCCTAACCCCCTGAAGGGGGAACGAAAGTTTATAAAGGGGCATATTAACTGCAACTGTTGTTCCCCCTTCTGGAGGTTAGGGGGCTTCGCCTAAAAATCCAATGGCCCCAGCCTTTTCATGTTTTTCATGATCAAATACTGCCTGTGCTTTAAATACCGGGTAGGGTTTGTTGCCGACCATTTAAGCGGACTTGGGAATATTACCGCTATAGCGGCGGCCTCGTGTTTTGTAAGGTCCGAGGCATGTTTATGAAAATAGGCCTGCGATGCAGCTTCGATACCGTAAATGCCGTCACCCATCTCAATTTCGTTCAGGTACATTTCCATAATGCGTTTCTTGCTCCAGAAAACTTCAATCAATACGGTGAAATATGCCTCGATCCCTTTACGCAGCAACGAACGGCCTTCCCACAGGAAAACATTTTTTGCCACCTGCTGCGATATGGTGCTGCCACCTATCAGTCTTTTACTGTGCGCATTTTTTTCGATAGCTTTTTCTATCGCTTTGAAATCGAAGCCATGGTGCTCTAAAAAGCTTTGGTCTTCGGCAGCTACGGCGGCGCGTTTCATGTTGTCAGATATCTCATCAAAACTCACCCATTGCTTATCTATCTTCCAATCTACACCACGGGCTTTTTGCTGAAAACCGCGCTCAATCATCAGCCAGGTAAAGGGCGGCCGCACAAAGCGAAACAGCAACACGCCAAATAAACTAAGGCCGAAAAAAAGGATAAATCCCAGCTTAAAAATTCGGAAAACAAGCTTAAAGATACCATTGAACCTGCTTTTTGGCACCGAACTTTTTTTACCCGGCTTTGAGTTGGATAATTTTGATGAGTTGTAATTGCGTTGCACTATTGTAATAAGTTTCTATAAAATGAAAAAGGTGCTTTGCTATGCAAAACACCTTTTAAAATTCTAAAATTTAAGTCAAAATCCGAAATCAAAAGTTCGAATCCCGAAATATAAATTACTCAGCTACTACCGAGAAAGGAACTTGTACCTTAACTTCTTTGTGCAGGTTAATGTTTGCGATGTAATCACCAACAAACTTAGGCTCCTGATCAAAAGTGATACGGCGACGGTCAACATCAAAACCTTCTTTTTTCAATGCATCAGCAACCTGGATGGTATTGATAGCACCGAAGATTTTTCCGGTTTCGCCTGCTTTGGCACCAATGTTAAGTTTAACGCTTTCTAAACGGGCAGCAATCGCATCGGCATCCTTGCGGATTTTTTCTTGTTTAAACTGAGCTTGTTTCAAGTTTTCAGCTAAAACTTTGCGTGCGCTTGGCGTAGCTAATATGGCGAAGCCTTTAGGTAAAAGGTAGTTACGGCCATAACCTGGTTTAACGTTTACTACATCGTCTTTATCACCCAGGTTTTTTACATCTTGTTTTAAAATAACTTCCATTTCTTAAATCTCCTATTATTTTAATGAATCTGTAACGTAAGGTAATAAACCAATATGGCGGGCACGTTTAACAGCCTGGGCCACTTTACGCTGGAATTTTAATGAAGTACCTGTTAAACGGCGTGGTAATACTTTACCCTGATCGTTAATGAACTTCAATAAAAAGTTAGCGTCTTTGTAATCGATATACTTAATACCATTCTTTTTAAAACGGCAGTATTTTTTACGGTTATCCTCCACTTTTGGAGCGGTAACGTATTTAATTTGTTCGTTTGCCATTATTTTGAAGCCTCCTCTGTTGCTTTAGGTTTCTTGTTAAAGGCACCGCTGCGTTTTTTGTCGTTATACGCAACAGCATGCTTATCTAAAGCAATGGTCAGGAAACGCAAAACACGCTCATCGCGCCTTAATTCAACCTCCAATTTGTTAATTAATTCACCCGGAGCCTTAAATTCAGTTAAGTGATAGTACCCTGTAGTCTTTTTTTGAATAGGGTACGCTAATTTTCTCAAACCCCAATTATCCTCCTGGACAATTTCGGCTCCGCCATCAGTTAAGATTTTGCTGAACTTGGCGTTAGCCTCGGCAGCAACTTCTACTGATAACAACGGGGTTAGAACGATCACGATTTCGTACTGTTGCATTATTATACTTTGATTTTTAATTAATTACCCGCTATTACGGGGCTGCAAATGTAGTGATAATATTTTTACCATTCAAATATTTTCAGCTTGAAAATTAGCATATTTACCATCTAAAAATAAATCGTCAATTTATATTTGCGACAAATAAAAAACATGAAAAAATACCTAATCGTTTTCACTGCTATTCTTACATTAATTATTACTACCGCCAAATCCCAGACGGTTACCCCCGGGCCGGTAGAAAGAAGACTTGCTGACAGTATTTGCAGCAGCCTTTCAAAACTCGACCTCTCAAAAATCACTACCAAGAGTGAGGCCGTTAAAGCTTATACAAGTTGCGTAATGGCGCATGCTGATATGCTGCCGGATTTGGCAGCTGAAAAGAAAGTGGACATGACCGATCAGGCGGCTATGCGCCTTGTTGGTATTGAATTAGGAAAGGACCTGATGAAGCAAAACTGCAAGTACTTTTTACAGCTATCTACGGCAATGGCAAAAAACGAGGACAGCGAGGAGACCGCCACCAGTTCAACACTCGGCACATTTAAAAGGATTGATTTGAAAGGGTTTAATTATATCGTGATAAAAGATGATCAGGATACCGAAAAATCTTTTTTATGGTTTGGCAATTTCCCGGGCTCAGAAAAATTCATAAAAACACCTGCTTTACTTTTAAATAAAAAACTCAAAATAACCTGGGCCCCGAAAGAAGTTTATATGCCCGAAGCAAAGGGGTATTATACTATTAAAGAGATTTTAAGGATCGACTTTCTCTAATCCTTTATTTGGCAACAAACATACCTCTCTTACTTCTTGTTACATATCATTATAAAACATAATCTAAATATGGCCATATCTTTAATGCGTTCGGCAAACATTGAACCGGAAAGTTTTTTAGTTGAAAATAACACCAATGTATTGTCTTTTGGCGGCGGGGATGACGATGAGATTGAAGGCGACTGGGACGACGAGGACGATGAAGATTTTGACGACCAACTGGATGCCGAAAGCGACCTGCATGATATGCAAACAGGCAATGATGCTGACGCACCTGACCCGGACGATGATGACCACCTGCCGGATGACGATTTGCAATAAGCACTTTACTTACGATCAGAAGTCCGTATCAAAGATATCCGCAAACATATCCTCCATCATATTTTGCATAACAACATCTTTTGCCATCATCAATTGCTCCTTAAACCACCCTTTGGGCCTCTTTTTTGAGCTTGCGAGTGTTGATTTGAGTATTTCTATCTGTTTTTGGATATGCCTGCGGCTTGCTGCGAATTTTTGCGGACTAAACTTACCGTTTTTGTCAATGAAATCTGCAATGGCTGTACCGCTGGTAAAATGGGTTTCGTGTATGGAAGCATTTAGCTCTTCCAGTTGTTTACCTAATAATTTAACATAGCGTTTAAGCATATCATCGGCAACAGAAGTGGCATCGGTTTCATTATCATCAATATAGGTTATTTGCAATTTTAACAGTGTAAGAAAGTCATTTTCCTGGTAGGCGTGGGTCACCTGTTTTATGATTTCTGTTTTATGGTTTCTCGCTTCCTCGTCTGTTTCCAGGTCGGGATGAAACTTTTTAACAAGCCGCATATAAATACTTCTGGCATCCTTTGCAATCCGGTCGGTTTCATTTGCCTCTTTTTTGTTTGCTGCTGTTTTGGGGCTGTCGCCTAAGTTTTCGGCATCCGTAAAGTCCTTCGGGTTATTATTTATGTGTTCAATAATTTTTTCTTTGTATGCTTCAAGAAATTCTTCCTGCCCCTTTTCTAACAGTTCTTTAATGTCTATCTCAACACCTAACATCGCACCCATTGATTTTGCCACCTCCATCAAATCTTCATCATTTTCCAGGTCATTCATTGAAACCTGGGCGTATTTTTGAAATAAAGCTGATAAAACGGTATCCTGATGACCGAAAGTATTCAGCAATTGTTCAAGTTCGTTGGTCATGTATGACTGAAGATATTCTTTATTGAGTTTTCCCACACCAAATTCAGTCGCAAGCTCGTCTAACCGGATTAAAAAATCGCGCAAAAGCAGTTGTAGCTCATGATCCATTGGTGCCAGTTCGGCTTCAATTTTCGCGTAAGCTTTTTGCAGTCCTTCCTGAAGATTAAGTTTAAATTGTTTTTTCTTCTCTATATCAGCCAGCAGTTTTTCGTATTTTATGTAGGTTTTTGAACGTTTTACCTGTTCCTGATTTTTAGAAGTTTTAACAAGTTTCATATATGAATGGGCAGCCGTAGTTATAAGTTTTTTGTTAATTGTTGGTTACTGCAAAAAGTTCATCCAGATTTAATACAAAACCAGGCAATACAGGTGTTGTTACTTCATCGCCGGTAGTAAGTAACCGCGATGCCTGGTAGCTGTTTCCAACAAGGCTATATCTAAGAAATGTTTTTTCGGATGGATGGATAATCCAGTATTCAAGTACGCCATTTTCCTCGTAAACTTCATATTTGTTTTGTAATTCCTTTTTATTGTTACCGGGCGATAAAATTTCGACTACAATATCGGGAGCTCCTAAACAGCCCCGGTCATCTACTTTATTAATATCGCATATTACACAAATGTCGGGTTGTACTACGGTATTGACTTCTTTGTCGTTACTGGTCTTCCGTGATAATCTTACGTCGAAGGGTGCTGTAAAAACCTCACACCTTTTGCCAATCAGGTAGATGCCCAATTTGAGGCTTATTCTTTGAGATAAACGTTGATGAATTGATCCCGGGGCTGGGCTCATTTTGAAGATTTTCCCTTTAATAAGTTCAATACGCTCATCAAACGCCCACTTTAAATAGTCGGCATAAGTATAAGTTTTAGTGACATCCAAATCTGATAATTGCATTGTTGTTTAACTTTAAGTCAAAAATACAGATTTTATCTATTTGTTCGGCGTTAAACGTTTCGCCAAAATTTTACCAACATCAGCTTTAAACAAACCTAATTTCTCATTAACTTAGCGGCTGTGGATAATTTCATTGTTTCGGCCCGTAAGTATCGCCCGGCTACTTTTGAAACCGTTGTTGGTCAGCAGCACATAACCAATACACTCAAAAACGCCATTAAAAACAACCAGCTGGCACAGGCATTTTTGTTTTGTGGTCCGCGTGGTGTGGGCAAAACTACGTGTGCACGTATCCTGGCTAAAACCATTAACTGCACCAATTTGCAGCCTAATGGCGAAGCTTGTGGCGAATGCCCAAGCTGCAAAGCCTTTGAAAACGGCAACTCCTTTAACGTACATGAACTGGATGCCGCATCCAATAACTCGGTTGATGATATCCGCAGCCTTATTGAGCAGGTACGCATACCGCCACAAGCTGCGCGCTACAAGGTTTATATTATTGATGAGGTGCACATGCTATCGCAGGCGGCTTTTAACGCTTTCCTGAAAACATTGGAAGAGCCTCCTCATTATGCCATATTTATATTGGCTACTACCGAGAAACACAAAATACTCCCCACCATATTATCCCGCTGCCAGATTTTTGATTTTAATCGCATTAAGGTTGATGATATGGCCGGCCACCTGGCTTCTATTGCCGGCAAAGAAAACATTAGTTTCGAACCCGATGGCCTGCATATTATAGCCCAAAAAGCCGATGGCGGGTTACGCGACGCGCTGTCGATGTTTGACCAGATAGTGAGTTTCTCGGGCGGTAAGGTTACCTATCGCTCGGTTATTGACAACCTGAATATACTTGATTACGATTATTATTTTAATATAACAGAAAGCCTGCTTAAAGAAGACACTGCCAAAGTACTGTTGTTTTTTGACGAGATATTGTCGCGTGGTTTTGATGGAGCGCATTTTATTGCCGGCTTAAGCGAACACTTCCGTAACCTGCTGGTAAGTAAAGATCAAACCACTTTAAAGTTGCTGGAAGTAAGCGAGGGCATCAAAAATAAATACTTACAGCAATCGCAGGCAGGCTCGGTATCGTTCCTGTTATCGGCCATGAATATTGCTAATCAATGCGATATTAGCTATAAGCTAAGTAAAAATCAACGGCTGCAGGTTGAACTGGCATTGCTCAAAATGTGCCATCTGCCTTCGGCCTTTAATATGGCTACCACGCCACTTAACGCAACGCCCATCGCAGATGGGGGATTAAAAAAAAAACCTGATACCGCAGCAATAACCCCTCCGCCGGTTGTTAATTTAGCCAATGACGCGCCGGTTTTAAGCGCGGCGCAAGCTATCAACAAAACAGTTCCCGCAACTAATGGACAGCCCGCCCCGGCAAATCAAGCTGTACAGGTAAAAGAAGCTGCTGCCGAAAAGCCTAAAATTATTATGCCGCTTAGGAGTACGTTAACTCCATCGTTAACAGATACCGCTAAAACAGAAGAGGAAATACTTGAAGAAGAAGATCCCTATATAAAAGGCGACTCACGGGATGATTTTACCATGGATAGCTTTTTAAAATACTGGAGTGATTTTGCCGCTAAAGTTAAAGCCGATGGTAAAAAAAACCTGGTTACCATTTTTACGTCAAACGCGCCACGGATGATAAGGCCATACGAATTTGAAATTTTGGTGGGCAATAAAGTGCAGGAAAATTTATTCAGAGAAGAGCGGCCAGAGATGCATAATTTTTTGCGAACCAAGCTAAACAACTTTACTATCGAGGTAAATGCCCGCGTGGATGAACAGGAAGTTGTTCGTAAGCCCTACACCTCAATAGAAAAATTTCAGTACATGGCATCCCGCAACCCCGAACTGATGGATTTGCGCAATCGCTTTAATCTTGATTTTGATTAATCAAGTTGTGAGTTTTAAGTAATGAGTTTTGAGTTGTTTTTTAACTTACCACTTAAAATTCATTACTCAAAACTTAAATATTCTTAGGATACCCTTCTTCATCCAGGTCATCTCTGTCATCTTCTGGTGTATGGCAAAGCGCGGCGTCAGCGGCATCCACCTCAACAATGTCGCCATCGTCAATATGCATCCCCAGGTCGTCAACATCTGTTTCAATAGATCTTTTACTGGCGTATTCACCGTCTGCCGCATCATAAGGGTTAGCTTCATCATACGTGGAGTTCATGTCCTCGCCATTTTTTACTGATGTTTTATACGGATCCGGATGGTCATAATCCGGATCATCGCTTTTTACATCGTATTCAAAGCTGTCCTCCTCTTCGTTATAACTCAAATCTTCCTTATCAGTAACTTCGCCAAGTTCATCTTTTAGCGTAAGGTCATTGTCGCTGGCATTATCGGTTAATGCATCATCTTCTTCATCGCCGGGGTTGATATTTTGAATGTTCATAGATTTTGTAATTTGTAATTAAAGGTACAGTAAAAACCTTGCCAAAAAAAACATCGTGTATAATATCAGGCACCGCAGGAATGCAAAAAACAGACACTCACTGTAGTATTAGTAATGAATTTGTTTACGATATGATGTAACACCGCCAATGGCAAATTTTACACCAATGGTAAATTGCGCATAAGCATCGTTGTTACCCGCCGAGGTATAGCCATCAAGGTTATCGCTGAATGCAAAATTGTATTGGAATCCCAAGTCAATTTTAACACTTGGTTGGCTGTACTGATTGTATAACTTAAATTCATACCCAATTCTTGCCGGTACAAAAGGTGCCTGAGCGTTATTGTCGCCTGCCGGGGTATATTGAAGGCCGCGTTTATCGTCGGTTTTGGACACTATATGGTTTGATATATAGCCAATTCCTGTGGAAACGTACCAGTTTTTCATCACGTTCATGAACGGGCTTGATGAATAATCCAAAAACTCGCCGGCCTGTAACTGGCCCCTGAATGAAAACGCGGTGAAGTGGTTTTCAAACATTCTGCCCGACGATGATGCCAACGTGCCGCCTTCTAAACGGCCAACCTGTAACTCAAATACATAATTAACAAAGGGACTTTGGTTGTAATTGAAATTAAAGTGGACAGATGGGGTAACCGTAAATGTATTTACATCGGCCATAGCAACAATGTTAACACCTACTGCCGTGCCAACATCATATTGAGCGTAATCATATCCTACCTGTGCTTTAGTAAAAAAAGAAATTGTACAAAGGCTAATTATCAGGATGGTTTTAGTGATGAATTTTATCATAATACAAGTAACAGGGCTTTGGTTTGGCAGCCCGTTGGTGTAGTAACGTTTAATTTTATAAAAATAGCATCAAAGTTTATAAAAACAATAAACTGTTGCAATAAATCGTCATTAAACAGCCATCAATTATTTTCATGTGTTATTTAGTTAGTTTGATAAACTCAAATTAATATATTTGAAGCCATTAAAATAAAGAAACAACGTCAGATATGTCAAAAATTAAAGTAGAAAATCCGGTAGTTGAGCTGGATGGCGATGAAATGACCCGGATCATCTGGAAATTCATCAAAGACAAATTGATAATCCCTTATCTTGACCTGGATATCAAGTACTATGATTTGGGTATTGAGTACCGCGATGAAACCAACGATCAGGTAACTGTTGATGCCGCAAATGCTATTTTAAAATATGGTGTAGGTATTAAATGTGCAACCATCACTCCTGATGAAGCACGTGTTGAAGAATTTGGTTTAAAACAAATGTGGCGTTCGCCAAATGGCACTATCCGTAATATTTTGGATGGTACTGTTTTCCGCGAGCCTATTGTAATGGCAAATGTACCACGCCTGGTGCCAAACTGGACAGCCCCTATTTGTATTGGCCGCCACGCTTTTGGCGATCAGTACCGCGCTACTGATTTTGTTACCAAAGGAAAAGGTAAATTAACCATCACTTTCACTCCCGAAGATGGCGGTGCCGAGCAATCATTTGAAGTATTTAACTTTAAAGGCGATGGCGTAGCATTGGCAATGTATAATACTGATGAATCTATCAAAGGATTTGCACACGCTTGTTTTAACCAGGCTTTAATGAAAGGCTGGCCTTTGTACTTATCAACCAAAAACACCATCCTTAAAAAATATGATGGCCGTTTTAAAGATATTTTCGAAGAGATATACCAAAACGATTACAAAACAAAATTTGCCGAAGCGGGCATTACTTACGAGCACCGTTTAATTGACGATATGGTTGCATCGGCCTTAAAATGGAATGGCAACTTTGTTTGGGCTTGTAAAAACTACGATGGCGACGTACAGTCAGATACCGTAGCACAAGGTTTTGGTTCATTAGGTTTAATGACATCAACGCTGGTTACGCCAGATGGTACCGTAATGGAAGCCGAAGCTGCGCATGGTACAGTAACCCGCCACTACCGCGAGCACCAGGCCGGTAAACCAACATCAACCAATCCTATCGCTTCTATTTTTGCCTGGACAAGAGGTTTGGAGTTCCGTGGTATATTAGATAAAAATCAGGAGCTGATAGATTTCTGTAAAGCTTTGGAAGAAGTTTGTATTGAAACTGTTGAAAGTGGTAAAATGACCAAAGATTTAGCCATCACTATTAAACCAAAAGTTGAGCACGGTACAGATTATTTATACACCGAAGAGTTTTTAGCAGCAATTGACGAAAACTTGAAAGCTAAATTGGGTAAATAAGCTAAATAATGCTTAGTATTTAAAGCCTGTTCTTAAAAAGGACGGGCTTTTTTGTGTGCTTTTTTATTATGAAAACAATCAGCTGCTTTAATTTATTGGAATTAAAAGTTATTTAGGCCTTTTTACATTTAACTTTTAACTTAGCGCTTCAAAAAACATCAATTACTATGTCGGCACTTTATCCATTAAAATTTAAAACCATATATAAAGATAAGATCTGGGGCGGTCAAAAAATCAGCACCTATCTGCATAAAGATTTTGGCGATTTGCCAAATTGTGGCGAAACCTGGGAACTATCTGGCGTAAAATCCGATGTATCTGTAGTGAACGGCGGCGCACTTGACGGCGAATCATTAGCAGATTTGCTTGAGCAATACAAAGATGAGCTTGTTGGTAAAAAAGTTTACGACCATTTTGGTAATATTTTCCCGTTACTGATCAAGTTTATTGATGCTAATGATGATCTTTCTGTTCAAGTGCACCCTGACGACGAACTGGCAAAAAAACGTCATAACTCATTCGGCAAAACCGAAATGTGGTACGTAATTGAAGCCGATCCGGGTTCCACGCTGATAGCTGGCTTTAACCAGGAAATGACCGAGCAAAAATATGTTGATGCGCTTAACAGCGGCCATATCATGGATATCCTGAACAAAGAGGATGTTACCGCAGGCGATGTTTTCTTTTTACCGGCTGGCCGTGTGCATACAATTGGCAAAGGATTGTTAATTGCCGAAATCCAGCAAACATCTGATATTACCTACCGTATTTATGATTTTGACCGGGTAGATGATAAAGGAAACAAGCGTGAGCTACATACCCAGGAAGCCCTTGCTGCAATTGACTACAAACACTACCCGGAGTATAAAACCATATATCAACCTCAAAAAGACGAAACGGTTCATTTGGTAACCTGCCCGTACTTTACCACCAACATACTTGATTTTAACAAAAGCACCGCAAAAGATTACTCGGCGCTTGATTCATTTGTAGTACATGTTTGCGTTGAAGGAGCTTATAACGTAACCTATAATGGTGAAACTTACCCTGTAAAAATGGGCGAGTGCATCCTGCTGCCAAAAAGTATTGATAAAATTGAGTTGGAAACCAACAGTGGCTTTAAAATATTGGAAAGTTATATCGAGTAACGATATATAGAGGTGAAAACCTAATTAATAAAAACAACCGGAGATTTTAAAAGCAGAACCTAAATAGTCCCGTTTTTAAATCTCCGGTTGTGAATTTGATGCCGTATGTAATCAAATATGCTATTAAGCTGGTGTTCATTAATAGGCTTAAAAATATAATCCTCAACATCCTCGATATTTTTTGCCCTATAAATATCGTTCAGGTAAATGGATGAACTGAGCATATAAATTGTGATTTTTTTGCCCATCCGGGATTTTATTTCCGCAAATTCATGCAAAAATTCCCAGCCGTCCATATTAGGCATATTAATATCAAGGAATATTACATCGGGTAAATTTTGACTGTTCAGCGGGTTACTTAGCCAGTTGATAGCCTGGTATCCGTCGCCAAAATTAATTACCCGGCTATTAATCCCCTTTAAACTAATCATTTTTTTGAACCCGAAAGTATAAACCTGGTCGTCGTCAATTAAGCACACCCTCACGGCATCCTGCTCTGCTGTCATCTGCTTTATATTAAATTGGTACTATTTATACCAGCCTAATAGTAAATTTTGTGCCAATATTTACGGTGCTGTCTACTTTAATTGTGCCGCCCAGTGCCTCTATCTGGTTACGGGTAATAAATAATCCTATACCTTTTGCATCGGGGTTTTGATGAAAGGTTTTGTACATGCCAAATATTTTATCACCAAACCTCTCCATATCAATACCTATCCCGTTATCTTCAAAAATCAGGTAAATATGGTTGCGCTCTTTTAAGGTATAGCATTTTATAACCGGCTTCCTATCTGGCGAACTATATTTGAGTGAATTGGTAAGTAGGTTTTGCAAAATACTTTCCATATAAGCCGGAATGTAATTTACCTGGGGGCACCTGCTAAAATCATACTCTATAGTGGCATCAAGGGCTTCAATATTACTTTTTAGTGCCGATATGATATTTTTAAAGCGTGTTTCAAAATCAATTTCTGTGCGTTCGTTGGTAATTTCTGTATGAATCTGAACTATCTCGTTTAAATGCTCAATTGTTGAACTTAGGCTATCACTGATGGATTTAATGTGCGATAAAATTTCGGCCCGGTCATCGGGTAGTTCCGTTTCATCGTACAACTTTACCATAAATTGCAGATTGCCCGTGTGCGACCGAAGGTTATGTGATACGATGTAGGCGAAATTTTGAAGACGGCGATTTTGATCGGTCAATAAATTTAATGACGATTCCAGTGCCAGATTTTTTCGCTTTTTATTGTCAATATCCTGTATAATACCTCTTACTGTAATACACTTTCCAAAATCGTCAATAACAGGTATCCCCTTTGCCTTTACCCATTTTACATTGTTTTTTGCCGTTCTGAAAAGCAATTCCAGCTCATAAGGCTGACAATATTCCACGGCATTATCAATAGCATTTTTGATTACCGGGCGATATGGTGGCTCAAAAAAGCTGATAGCTTCGTCAAGCGAAAGCTTGACCTGATTTTGTAGCTCATAAATATCATACACCTGTTTTGATAACGATAAACCCATAGTACGGGTATCTAAATCCCACCCTCCCAATTTGGCAATTTTAAGGGTCTCGTTATAAAACAGGTCATTATGCGCAGCCTGTATCTGGGCCTGCTTATATTTGTTGACATTAATGATTGCCCCGTAAATTATTTGCCCGGTTTCGTCGTTGTATCTTTTTACAGTACTCTCAAACCAATGATAACCAGATGATTTGGTAAGCAATCTTATATATAAGGGCGCGGCAGCGTTTGACGGTTGACCATTCAGGGCCGCCAGAAAAGCGGGTTTATCAGCGTGATATAGTATGCGTTCGAAAAATACGTGGTTAGAACATTCTATTTCGTCGGGCTCATAGCCCAAAACGGTATAAAACCCAACAGACCATTTAATATTTTTACTTGTAACGTTATATTCCCAAATACCGGCGTTTATATTATCGATGATTTGAGCAAGGTGCTGCTTGCTATCGTCAGAAAATTTGTGCCCTTCAGAAAAACTCATACCTTAAATAACCTCATTTACTTAGCTAATGCCTTGTGCTCTTAGTAAAATATGTGCCACAATTACAAAATCAATAAAATTACAACCTCTGGTTGTTTATGTTTAAACTGAACTTGTTATTTTTTTATTAATTATGGGATTCCAAATATAATGTTTGGAATGATATAAACCACTCTAATACTGACAATTACCAAAAAATAAATTACCGACTTGTAATTCAGGCATTTATTAAAAAATCTTAATAAATAATGTCAATTCCTATGTGTTAAATCTGATTTTTAAAGCTTTATGCAAAAAAAGCGAGCTTAAATAATACTTTTAGAGATTGTACATTTAAATAAGTAGTATAAAAAACTTCAAAATGACAAAAAAGTATGTTTTTCTAACGGATAAGTTCTTTTTTTAGAGCGTTTTATGCCTTTAAAAGGAGTTTTTAAGGGTTGATAATTCGGTTAGTGCATTGAAGGCAATCCATTTAGCCGATTTGTGATTTTGCTTTAAAATACGGTTGGCAGTTGCAATCGCTTCCATTTTCAGCGTGTTGTTTCGTTTACCTATCTGTCGTAATGCCCAATTTACCGCCTTTTTCACAAAGTTGCGGTTATCCCAGGCCTCCCGTTCTATTAAACTAAAAAATGGTAAAAAAACATCGTCGGTAGCCAACTTGTTGTGTATAGCGTATTCGGCCATTAAAACAAAACCAGCCCGCTTAATATACTCTTCGTCCCGCGCACTAAATTCAATGGCTTTAGGTATGGCAAAGGTTGTACGGTCAAAAAGGTTACCGCATACCTGGTCGCAAAGGTCCCATGAGTAAAAGTCACTTGTCCAATTATCTATTTGCTGCCCGGTAACCATCTTAGGATCGTCAACCAACGACGCGATAATACGGGCTTCATGGATGCCTGTATCCCAAAGTTGTTGCGCCAGCAGGTGATCTTTTTTTATGCTTTTGGCCAGTTTACGCAAATTCGGGAGTTTAACACCGAGAGCCCTGGAGTTATCAATACCAAAACGCTGCATACCGGCAAGATAAGAGGGACTGGCCTGTTGCCTAAGCAGGCCTATAACTTCATCAACCTTCATCGCCTTAATCAGAAAAACTTGTGCTCTCAAGTGTGTGGTGAATTTTCACCACTTCCATTAATGCGGCCGAACAATAAAATGGGTGCAATTCCATTATTAACGAACCTGCTTTTATAGCAGGGTCGGTTTCGGTAAGTTTTTTTGCTTCCTCAATGGTTTCTACATTGAAAATAAAAATACCTTTAACCGGCTGGTCATCTAAAAACGGGCCGGCAACAACCAATTTGCCCTCATCGGCCAGTTTTGAGATGTTTTTTAAGTGCGCCATTTGCAATTGCATACGCGCTGCCGAATCTGTAAGGCGGGTAGGCCCTTCCTTTAAAAAAGCCAGTACATACTTTTTCATCCCATATTTATCGGCACCCAGCTTTTTGGCAAGCGCGGCATCGTAAACAGGCTTTGTTGTTTTTTGAGCAAAGCAGTTAAAACTTAATGCAGCAATTGCTGCTATTGAAAAGATAAACTTTTTCATATCAGGGGCATTGGTGTATCAAATATACATTATCAGTATGAACACACCAATCTTCTGTCTCATCATAAATCTTATCAAACCAACAGCCTTCGCCTGTAGCTTAAACCGGCTTTGGGTTATTTGCCAAATATTGCTTCTTTCGCCTTGTCGCCCAGTCCTTTGGCCATTTCTGGTATATCAATTGGCGGGTACGTTACCTGGATATCGTCTTTTGAAATTTTAAACTCCTCGCCTTGCTTGTAATGAACAGGCATAGCTACCTTGGCCTGCATATTGGGGCCAAAAGTGAATGATTTAAGTTCTTTTTTGAATTCATGATCATAGCTGGTCACGTACAAATCCAATGACGCCAGTATTAAAGCATCTATCGTAAATGTAAATTGGGGATGAACCTCTATTTCGCCTAATCCGTCGAGCGCAAAACCGTTCTTTGGCGACCAACTCACTTCGGCCTTCGCCCGTGCTTCTCCATCAAGCCCCAACCTGCCACTGATTTTAATGCCGCCAGAAACGCTGGCAATGGCCACGCTAACCCCTAAGCCCATATAGGCGCTCATGGTAATACCGGCATCAGCAGGAATAACAATCTGTGCCCCGGCTTTAAAGGTTGTATCGTCTGGCCGTGAAGGATTGTATTTGATCTCGGCAAAAACATCCCGCAGTTGGCCTGGACCAATCCCCGCGTCGAAATCAAGCCCTCCTTTAATTACGCCAACTAAGCCGATGCTTTTATTACCCAAGGGTATGGCAAATATGGGTATCTGTACTTCAGGTGGATGAAAAAGAGGCTTCTTAATTGATTTCCTGTCGAAAAAGTTAACGGGCTTAGGTACTTCCAGGCGGCCAACTACCTCAATTTCTTTATTAGGCGTTAGTTTTATTTTAGCGGTTCCCTGTAACCATTCAGTTATCTTTACAGTAAGCAAGCCGGTGCCATAAACATTAAAATGATCCCCTGGCGCACCGGTTGGCTCTCCATCGGCATTTAGTGTGCGGTTTGTTGCGCCCACGGTAACCGTACCCGACAGCCTGTCGGCGTTATAATCGGCTTGTCCCTCCATCGTAAGGGCTCCATCGTCATAACTAATGCTGAGTTTGGGGTTAATTTTTGGTATATCGGGTTCGGCGTGGCCCCTGGCAGATATATGATATTTGCCATCGCCGCCACGGGTAACCTTCAGACTACCACCGCCGCTTTTTACCCCCGGGATACTGTTATCAAGCTCAAAATCGCCCGCAATTACCAATAAGTCTTTTTCATAACTTATGGTTACTTTATTTTGCTTAATACCTTTAATATTAAATTCGGCGCTGCCATCTGCGGTCAGGCTATTGCTGGCATATCCAACTGTTATATGGGCTGATTTTAAGCCTTTTATTTTACCTTCGGGAATACCAATTTCGCCCTTAATTGATAATTCACCATTCAGATAGTTAACCTCAACCCGTGCCGGATCAAAAGTTTTTGAGTCGAAGTCGAACGAACCGGCGAGGGCAAATGTTCCTGCCGAATCGGCTTTTGCTGTTAGCTTTCCTTTTCCAAGTTTTGTTATTTCAAAATTGGCCTCGCCTTTAATGCCAATACCATCTGTTGATGCATATATTTCCAACGATGTATCAGACACTTTAAAAGGTGGGGGAAGTTTAATTTCGCCTGAACTGAATGTTTTGCTGATTTTAAGCCCACCTTCATCAAGCGTTAGTTTAATTGCTGAACCTTTAATAAGGGGAACGTCAGTAATAATTCTACCCGATCCGACCAGGCCCGCGGTATCGTTAATATCTAATTCATCGATAATAATCGGGCTTAAGGCTCTTGCCTTAATCTCCTTTGAAATGGCTTGTTTTGCCTGGCTTATGTTTAGCCGGCCACCATACAAACCTGGAACTTTTTCGATATCGAGCGTAGTATTTAATTCCTTTGTTACAAATACGTTGCCTTCAAGCGCAGAGATTTCGGCTTTACCATCCGACCCCTCACTCATTATGGTTGCCGGGTCCTTATGGTTATAAGTGATGGTCCTGAGATTTAAACTGGTGCCATTTTTTTTGATGAAGCCCACGCTTTTATTGATGGCTACAGGTGGGTTTGTAGGATTCCAGTCGAAATTTTTAGTTACCCCAAATCTTTGACTGAGGATGAGGCTGAGCGTATCGCTTTTTGCAAGGTTTTTTCTGCCTTCGTCATCCTTCGAAATAAACGCCAGCCCGTCAAGGTGCTCGCCGTCTTTTATCTGCGAGAGCTCCCAGCCCAGTCTATTTCCATCAGTTGTCATGCCACCGCTTAACGTACCGGCAGTTATGGTGTAATTATTTCTTATATTCTTTAACTCCTCGGGTGTCGGCTCAACTTTATTATCCGACACCAACGCGTATTGGGCGCTCACTTTTTCATTTATCTCATCATTGATTTTTGAACCTGACGATCGATTTGTTGCTGCCTCCAGCAGCCATAAGTTAGGCAGGTCATCCATCCCACCCAGTTGCAATTCAACTTTGTGATCTACATCATAACCATCTTTTACTTTGTTGCCATCTTTATCCCAGAACGGCCTGGTGATGCTCTCCCTTATTTGGGACATATCACCTGTTATGAGACCATCAGCCTCCTTTTTGGGTTTCATAAAGAAGACTTTTGCCGTTTTTTCGGCAGGTACCTCCTTCTCCACTTTGTCTTTAAAGTTTTTTCTAAACTTGCCGCCGGTTATCGCCGCGTTGTTCCACTTTGTGATGTGGGTATCAGACCGAGTAGTTTTTTTGAACCCGTAATTATTGGTATCTACGGGTATCACATCCATTTTAAAAGTAGGCACCTGGATATCTGGAACATACAATAATTCATTTTTGGTATCAATTGGCTTTGCGGGTGTTGCTTTCCTTGATTTTGGAACCGCTTTAGCTATCTTACCCTTTGTTGGCGGTGTGGGGGTTACCACCGCGGTTGCCCGCTGAATGAAACTCTTCCTTTTTACACTGCTTCCCTGTTGTATGGTATGCGTAAGTTCATGCGCCAGTAAATGTTTGCCAGAATCGTTATCGGGCTGGTACTGGCCGTTGTTAAAATATATATTATTGCTTACGGTAAATGCCCGTGCGTTTAGTGATTGGCTTAACTGTGCTGCTTCGGTCCCGGTATGGATTTTTACGTCGCTGAAATCCGTACCAAACCGGCTCTCCATGAAGCTTTTGGTATCGCCCGACATTGAACTGCCACCGCCCATACTTGATTTTATGCGGTTAGAAACAGCGTCACTTGCTACGCCGCCTGTATCGCCTTTGGTTTGGATATAGGGCGTAATCTGGCTGGCTAATGGTTTAAGCTGCAAGTGCTCATAATCGTCTTCATCGGGACCAATTGATGTTGATTTATGGTAATCAAACGGCACAACAGGTGGTATTGGCTTTAGGTGTATGTGCCCGCCATCATAATTGTTGTAGCCATCATTAGTCAATTTATTTTGAACAAAGGGCATGTCGGGCATACGCATTACCTTATCGGCTATCGCATCTGCTTCATACTCCAACGGGTCATTCGGCGCCCCAACAGAAAGTTTCAACTGAATAGGGAACCTGTCTATCAGCTGTGTTTCCGGATCAGGTTGCTGGTCAATTGCAGGCAAAGCTTCGTTAGCCGCAGCTGTTGGGCTGTTCTGGGTTTGATTAGCTATGGAAACGGATTCGTGCATGTTTTTAAATTGTTCTTTTAATCATGATGTCTAAATTTGTCATCCCTGTATATCTTTTAAGGTGCTTTGCCGGTTTGGCTTAGCGTATTAAACCATGTATATAAATCCGGAATGTTTGCACTCATCCATTGCGGGTCTAAATGATATAGAGCGTAGGCTTCTGGAAAAGATTCTGTATTTATACTACTACCGGCGTAGGCTGTAACCGGGCTGATTTTTTTTGCTTTTACAAATTTGTTAAACGCGGTTTCCACACCGGCTTGCTCAAAACTAAAAGCGTGTCCCATTTCATGCGTTAAAATTTCGATCCCGGCATCAAACGCACCAGTTTTTGAGCCTACAAATAGAATATTAGATGCCAAACTAGACCTGTCATAAATATTTATAGTACGGGCTTTGCCATCAGATCGGGTAAAGCCGGCAGTGTCGCCGTGTGACGGGCTGCCATCGGCCAACCTTTCCTCATCCTGCCGGGTTAGCTTTATGCCCTGTAATGCGGTTATTAATGGCAGGCTTTGGGTTTGCAAGGCAATTTCTACCTGTTCTAACTCGGTCGGTGTAAATTCTTTCATGCCGTTTATCTGGTCAGCCGTCCAGTGGTGCACGTTTTGCCACCTGGTGCCGCCGTCGGCAGCACTAAGCACCTCTATGTCATAATTAAGTTTAAACCAGCCTGCAGTTGCTATTTTTGTTTGTAGTTGTTTATCAGCGTCTTTGATGATATCGGCGGTGGTGGTACCTGTTACAGTAATGGCTTTGTATCTTTTACCAAGCCATGCTTTTAATGTGCTCGCATCAGCATTGTTATCGGCAAACCCGGCTGCGTTTTGAATAGATACAGTTTGAAAATTGATATCCTTGGCCACTTCACCAATCCGCTCAATTTCTACATTATGGGTTTTATCCAGAAACCTGAAGGTATAAAGTACCTTTTTTGAAGTTTTAGCAATAGGCACAATTGCATCAATTTCGGCATTGTTTGATTTTTTATCGGCGTATAAGGTTACGGCATGTTTTACCGAGAATTTTTCATCGGCTGGTAAGGCCGAAACATCCACTGTACCTAACTTATAATCCTTACTACTTTGGGCTTTTTCTACCTCAAAATCACCATAATCTTTGCTGGCATATCCGCTATTAACGGTTGCATTTACAACACTATCGCCCAGGTAAGTAAATTTTCCATCAAATATTCCATTTGTGTCTTTTTTACCGGTTATCAAAAAACGGGGCGATTGGTTTTTACCTTTTACGGTAATATCGATGGTTAATACGCTGTTAATGCTTAAAGCTCCTGTTGTTTCAATCCAGTAAAGGATTTGTTTTTTTGCATCCGGAAAATTGTCAAAATAATCGTCAGGGAGATTGTCGTATTCCAAACTATGGTTTTTTACAGTGTATCTTGCTGGTACTAAACCTGCGGCATCATTTGAAATTCCTTCACCCCAAAAAATCAGGTTTAGTTTGTCCTTGTCGTCGGGCACTTGCGGGTTTTTAGGCCTATAAGTTGCCTTATATAGCAGGCTTTTTGAACCTACAGCTCTGTTTGTTGCAGGTATTGACAGTATTATTTGTGTTTCTGCCGTAAGTGTTGCCGGTTGATTTGACCATGCTGCGCTTAGTACCGCGTTTTGCTCTTCGGCATCTGCGGCCATTCGCGGAGACTGGGTTGTTTTATATTTTTCGCCAACAGTATTAATCCAATATTTTCTATCCGCAAGGGCATTCACATCCGGGCCGGTTATGCCACTGGTTCTGTAGGTGTCAACTTTTCTGTTAATACTATTCTTATTACCTTTTTGCTGTACAACATGCGTTAATTCGTGCGCCAGCAAGTGTTTGCCGCTGTCCGATTCCGGCGCATACTGGCCGCTGTTAAAATAGATATTATTGCTAACGGTAAATGCTTTTGCATTTAAAGATCTGTTTAGTTGTTCCGATTCGGCGTTGTTATGAATTTTTACGTCGCTAAAATTCGTTCCAAACCGATTTTCCATAAAACTGCGGGTGCCGGTGTCCATTGTACTTCCTCCGCCCATGCTCGATTTTATTTTGTTCGAGACGGAGTCGCTCACAACGCCAACGCCATCTCCTTTAGCCTGTATAAATGGCGTAATTTGATTTGCCAATGGCTTAAGGCGAACATGCTCATCATCATAATCATTACAAGAGCCGGATGCTTTCTGCTGAATAAATGAAGTTTCTGGCATTCGCATTACTTTATCGGCCATAGCATCAGCTTCATGCTCCAGCGGATCATTGACAGCACCTAACGAAAGCTTTAGCTGGATAGGATATCTATCATTCACATCAGTGTCTGAACCATGGAAAGCCGGCGCTGACGCTACTTTACTATCCCCTGCACCCTGGTTAATTTGAGACTGATTAGCTATTGAAGTATTTTCGTGCATATGCTTTGGCCTCGCGATCCTGATTGAAAATTATATTATTAAAATTGACCGCCTACGCCCACTCCTGCCTGGACACCGAGTGATTTTGTCCATTCTGACTTAGGTTGATACGTTGGCGATAGAAACGAACCCACAAGCTGTCCATTGAGGATTACCTGGAACCACGAGATATTCAGATTTACCTGACCGCCAGCGGCGGGTTGTACCAGGAAGCCCAGATACACCTTACGCGTTGCTCCCTCATCAGTCCAATTACTGCCCACACCCGCAGCAAGCTGGGCAAAAATACTTGCCTGCACATTTGCCCATTGATCGGTATGAGGTATATGAAAATCTTTTCCCAAATTCCATACATACTGTGGTTGAACTGCAAACATTAAATTTTGGAATATGTCGGCAGCGGTACTTTTTGTTCCGGTACCAAAATTAAAAAGAGATAAGCTGCCCTGGTAGGTCATTTCAAAACCCTGTGTACCAGCCAGGTGATAGCGGCGATTTCCGCCGATTGACAATTGAGTGCTGTGCTGTGCCGGCGATCCGCCGGGCTGGTTTGTTGCCAAAGTATATTGAGGTGTATAAAGCAGCTGTGCTACCAAACTCCAGTTTTTTCCCTCGGCTTCATTCTTCTTCTCTTCATAATAGTCCTTTACTTCTTTCAATACTTCTGCTTTATCTTTTTGGGTCAGGTTCAGTTGGATCAACACATCGTCGGCAACATTCTCAACGGTCCAGAGCCGGGTTTTATAGTGAACCCTCGCATCTTCTTTAGATTTTATATCTTTTTCTGCCGCAGCTGGGATATCAAAATTACGCGAGTCAAGCCAGGCCCGAACTTTATCTTTCATCGTAATCGGTGTATCCTGCTCCGGTGTTTTTTCCGGTTTGTGTTCCGGCTGGGCATCAGGCTTTTTATCGGTTTGCGCTACTGTTTTATCTGCCGTCTGTTTTACGGGTTCCTGCCCTTTTTCACCGGGCTGCCGCTGTACCTTTCGGCCTATCGAGCCGGATTGTTGCACCACATGTGTTAGTTCATGCGCCAGCAAATGCTTTCCGCCCGAAGCGTCCGGTGCATACTTTCCGGAGTTAAAGTAAATATCATTGCCAACAGTAAATGCGTGGGCGTTTAGCTCCTTTGACATTTGTGCAGCGTAATCGCCGGTATGGATCCTGACATTTGAAAAATCATTCCCAAAACGACTTTCCATAAAACTTTTGGTGCTGCCGTCCATTGGTTTACCGCCGCCCTGGGTGGCCTGAATACCGTTTGTAACGGCGGGGCCGGCAACGCCGCCGGCATCGCCTTTTGCCTGGATAAACGGCGTGATTTGACCAGTTAATGGCTTGCGCTTGATGTTTTCATCATTCTTATCTCCGGCATTACGCTGAACCAACGGCCTTACGGGCATGCGCATCACTTTATCAGCCATATCATCAGCCTGGTACTCCATTGGATCGCTTGTTTCACCAACTGCAAGTTTACGCTGTATATTTGCCACACCGGAAGATGTGATTGCTCGATTGCCGCCTAATGACCTTTGCCTGTACCGTTTCATCGTTTAGTGGTTTTCTGCTTTTGTTAAAAAATAAGGGGTATCCCTCTATCAAAATTCAACTTCTGCATCGTATCAAATAGTTTTTCCCTCTTTTTTGAATTCCTTTTTTATTCCCTGCAAAATATCGTCAACAGCAATTATTTTATCTCCCCTGTTTAAAGCCATCAATGATGAGTAATGAACAACATTCATGATGGCCCCGCCTGAAAGTTCATGCTGCTTTGCTATTTGCTCCAAATGATTTTCATCAGGTGGTGTGCATACCTTACTGAAGGCGTTTTTCCAGATCATGTGTCTTTCGCGGCTTTGCGGCTTCTGAAAATGAATAATTGAATTTAAGCGGCGGGTAAAAGCTTCATCTACGTTGTTGCGCATATTGCTGGCTAATATCACCAGGCCCGGATAGTCCTCCAGCCGCTGTAAAAGGTAGGCTACTTCCTGGTTGGCGTATTTGTCGTTCGAGTCGGATATCGATGTTCTTTTACTAAATAGCGAATCGGCCTCATCAAAAAACAGTATCCAGTTTTTATTTTCGGCTTTTTTGAAAACCTTCTCCAGGTTTTTTTCTGTTTCACCAATGTATTTTGATACCACCATCGATAGGTCAATCCGATACACATCCAAACCAAATAACTTACCTAAAAGCATCGCTGTTAGCGTTTTTCCTGTACCGGGCGAGCCATGAAACAACGCTTTGTAACCAGGTTTCAGTTTTTTGTTCATTCCCCACTCGGTTTGCAGGATTGATCCATATTGAAGCCAGATGCGTATTTCGTCCAACTGCTGCATGGTGTACTCATCAACTACCAGATCGCTCCATTCCATCCCTGTTGTCAATCTTTTTGCCGGAAAATCGGGGCTAAACTGGGGTTTACGCAAATTGCCCGATGTAAAAAAATCAACATATTCGTCGGTAACGGTTACTGTGCTGCTATAAAAAGGTTCGGAGCTGCTCCCCTGGTCCAGTTGTAATATATTATGGGCCAGCAAAACGTGATCAGTCTCAAACAAACGGCTTAGTTTAAACCGATGCGCCAGGTCATTCCCGGCCAATAAAAACATGGCTGTTTCAATGGTAGGTATAAAGCCGCTGTGGCGGCTGCCTTTTACGCCGCCAAATTCGGTATAACCACGTCCCAGCGCTTTGTTCACCGAAAAAAAAGGGTCCAAAAAATTGGGCTGCACATACGGGATAAGCGCCAATATCAACAGCAACCTTTCATCGGTATTTAATTTATAGTAGTTTACAAAATCGGCATAAACGGAGTGATCGTTAGTAAGATCAGGGACCGGAGCATCGGTTAAAATATATCCTACGCCGGTAATAGGTTCTTGCGAACCCTCGCCGGCTTTGTTGTTTGGAAAAAATTCCTGCAGCCGTTTGTTAACCACATTTGCAAACCAGGTAATTTCGCGCGTAAGCGTGTCGGCGTTACGGTTAAGCATGCTTACTTCGGGCTTTGCCTGTTCGGCTTCAGCAGGTGTTTGCTCAATATTTTTTTTTGTCTTCGCCATATCATTATATTACCATTCAACAAAAATCAAATCGCGGGTCCATACTAAACTTATGGTCGAAAAGCCCCAGGGAATACTGTCCAGCAATACATCAAGCGTTTTTCTTTCTACCTGTAAAAGCCAGCCATTTTCCTTTCGGGTCAGTAGTCCATCGCGTTTCATAAAACTTTCGCGCAGGCCATCAGTACTCGTGTTTTTGAGTATATTCCAGTGGCTGATTACCGCCTTTAAAAGTGACTCCGATTCGGCTATCTCCTCATCGGTTAAAATTATATCCAGGGGCACGGGCATATCTGCCGGTAAACCGCATAGTATTTTTTCGAAGACAAGAGCGTATTCAGGCACTTTTTTTTGCCCGGTCGCCAAAAACTTCAACAGGTGTACCGCCCTGAATGTTGATTCTGTGTTCTTCCATTCCCTGCCATTCAGCAAATCAAGTTGCGTAAAAAATGGCTTTAAAAAAGGAGCAAGCAATACAATACCAGCGTATTTAACCGAATATTTTTGGACATCATCCGCCGCTGACCCATTTGAAGCGGATGTTATTACCGGATCGTTTTGTGCAGACTGTTTAGCCTCTGCCAAAATTCCGGGCTCGGGCTGGCTAATGCCGGTAATAACCGATAGTTCGACCGCAGCCGCATCTGCAAGGGCCTGGTTTGCTTTAAAAACTTCTTGTATCTGCGATTGAAAGGCCTGATGCAAAACATCAATACTGCCACTGTAAGTAAATATAGCCGGTGCATTTTTGATGATGACATCATTTATATCACTAAATTCCTTTTGTATATCTGTACCGGCAAAATCAACTGTGAAGCTGCCGCGAGCAGTTAACTTATTTACAATTTGTGTTACCCAGTTTAAAAAAGTCTCTTGTGCCTTTTTAAGTTCTGCTGATAAACTTATAACTACGTCTTTTGATGATGCATTAAATTGCCAGGCCAGCCTCTTCCATATATTTCCGTTTGATTTTACATGCTCAAAAAAGCTTTTCAGCACATCGGCGTGATTAAGTGCCACGTTGCTAAATATTTTGTCGAGGTTGATGGTGCCCTCGTCGGCAAACCAGGGCAGGGAGCCGTTGGACAGGAAATAAAAAAGCATTTCGGTATCCGACAGTAATTGCGAAATCTGCCTGCTTTGCTGGGGGATGGCTGCCAGCTGTTTGGCCAATTCGGCCCGCAATTTTTGGCGAAATACAGTTCTGAAATCAGTTCCGAATGTATGCCGGCTGAAAGAACCCATGTCCAGCTCTATCCTGTCAATTTTTATCGATTCATGCTCTCCCACACTTTCAGAACATACTTCGTCAATAATCTGTGCTATCTCCTGCTGAACCGTCTGCGCAAAATTTTGACGCAGGTTTAGCGATAGCTCTTCATCAGAACATACTACCTCAAATTGCAGCCGGTTAACTACATGTGTCATTTATCAGTATTTACATTAGGCGCATTTTCGTGCGTACAGTCGTCGGCACAAACGCCGCAGGGCACCAATGAATTAAGTACATCAACCAGCGGGTTTACCACATCGTATTCGGGCACTTCTGTTTGCGCCATCTCAACCAGCCACGCGGCGTAAGCTTTTTCAAAACGCTGCATTTCTTCAATACCTATCCACATCACGCGTGTAATAACATGAGCGGGCGATTCGGATATGATGGTTTTTTCGACCAGGTTCCTGAACGATGGATTGCGAAGGCGCTTTGGCCAGCAAGGCAAAACAACAGTAGTGTGAAATGAATACGGATCTGTTGAGGCATCGCAGGGATAGGAATTGCAATACAGGTAAAGCCGGTAGCCAAAATACTCCATCAATACAGCAATCTCTTTTTCAATGTCAAAGGTATCGGGCGTATCGGTGCTTTTGTTGAACAGGTAAAGGCTTTGCGCCAAAACCACGCCGTTTGCGCCATTGATGATAAACCCGTATTTGGCCGGGTTTTCATTATCGGCAACTATCTGGTAATTTATCCGTTCTGAACCAAATTCATTCAGATCGTTGATGCGCTGAACCATATCCTCATATTTCCTGAATTTAAGCAGCATGGGGTTGGTGCCATCCAGGTAAACTTTTTGGTAAAGTATCGACCTGGCCGGGAGATCTTCGCCCGGTTGTGTAACATTATCCTCGGCAGCCGACCTTACATATTGCAATACCCAGGGCATACTGTCGTAACATTTTGCGGCAGGAATCCGTGTTATTTTTTTGATGTAAGGCGGCTCGGTAATTTGTTCATTATCGCTTGCGTTTAAATCGCAGCTATTAAGGCAAATATCCAAAAGACTAACCGCCTGGTCGCTCCCGGTTTCATCAACTACCTCATCCAGTTTAGGGCGCAGCAAAATATGTTCAATCATGTGCATCCCCTCGTTGGCGTTAATGTGCTTCATTAACTTCTCCAGTTTCGTAAAAGCTTCGTCCCGGTCGCTTTTTTTCGAAAACGTTTCGCTAGTGCCCAGCAGTACTGCAGTTGCAGGGTCGGTACTGTCATACAATTCGAACCAGAATTTACCTACCAACCCGGCAGATCTGCGGCTGCGTGTTTTTACTTCGTCGCTGAATTTAAAATATGCACGGTCATCGGCATGCTCCAAAATATCCTCCATCAACAAGTCGGTACAGCAGCCCTGCATTACTTCAACACTTGTAAAAATTACCGTTTCATTTTCCAGCGGATCGACTATTTTAATAACATTTAAGGGCACTCCCGTTTTGGTTAGTTTTTGTTTGGGCGGCGAGGAAGGATCATCCTGCACCATCAGCGCTTCGCTCATCAGGAATGAAGGAACAAGCGAGCGGCGTTTTACATTTTCGAAACCCAAAAGCCGCCCTATGCGGCGCTCGGCGCCCGATACATTTCCCGAATCCCAGGTATTGGGTAGTGCATAATTATATGCCTGAGCCCTATCGCTGCTGATGCGTTCATACTCTCCCTGTTTGAGAATTCGCGTTTTATCGCCAATTAACCTTGCATCTGCGTTTTTCGGATCCATCCATTTCATCAAGGCATCATAGTCTGTCAGGTCTTCGCTAAAACGGGCCAGCATATGATCAAGGAAACCGTTGCGGCGGGTACGGAATAAATCATGATTTTCGGTAAGGCCTTTAATCACTTTTTCAAAATCCTTTACTATCAGGTCGAAATTTTGTGGGCCGTGATTGTTTTTATCAATCAGCAACTGGTTTAAATTCTCAATTTCGGTAAGCGCAGTAGTAAAATAGGTGTGCCGTGGCTCGTCATCAAACCTAAACAGTTCGCGCAGGTGATTTAATTGCACCAGGTAATCTTTTAGTACCTGTTCAAAAAAAAGCAGGTAGCCGCCAAGTTGAAGCGCCTGTGCCGTGCGGCCGGCATCGGCATTGGCCGGGAGCCCGCCACGCTCGCTAACACCATAGGTAACCGGCAACGAGTAAGTAACCGGGTAATAATCTTCCAGGTTCATGTATTCGCCGTTGGGTACGGCAAAATCCAGTTCGGCACCTATTAATTTATATTTACGTTCAACGGCTTTCATATTGGTAAAAAGCCGAAGCATTTTATCGGGTTTCCTGTCGCTGTTGCTGCCGGTGTAATAGGTAATAAACTGGCGTTCTTTGCAAAAAAGCACCTGGGATTTGGCAGGTTGGATGCGTGCAATTTTACGTTCGCTTTGCAGGTTATCAATCCAGGCATCAAAATACAGATTGCCGGATGTATCGGTATCTGCAGCCCCGGTAAATGGCAGGTGCAGGTAAGTGATACCCTTAATGCCCGGAATATTGGCGATATCGGATATTAACTCTGATAACATAATATTGCGGAACAAGTCTGTTTTCTCTAAATCTGCCGAATCAATGAATCCGTGTTCCAACGCAGGTCCCTCAAATATTTCATCTACCTCGTAATTTTTATCCAGCATTTGCTGTATGGTGTGAAACGGCACCGAGGGCGTAAAATATTTATAAATGGTAAAAAACATCTGCGCCAAAACCAGGTCCGGATCCGCATTTTCTTCCAGTACTATCGAGGCGCCTATCCCAAAATCCTCGTATTCCACCGCGTCGATACTTAAAAAATCCTCGCATAGGTTTCGGTTTGCAGCCAGTTTGTCAATAACCAATTGCCGTACTTCTTCGCGCTTGCCTGCATCAATAATATCTTCCTCATACTCAACCATTACATTGTACAAGCCCTCCATTTCCAAAATTTCGGGACGTACAAACGTTGGATTTCTTGCGTCAGTTATCTCCTCCAGCAAAATGTTTTTTTCGTTGGTTAACCGGGCTATTTCGGCTGTTAATTTATCTAAAGCTATATAGTCGGTATCCGGCGGAGGAGGCAAGGCATTCAGCGCGGCGGTTTTTTTATCTAAATTTGCCTGTAATTTAGTCAATACAGCTTCCAGCTGTGTTAATTTTGCCTCGCGTGCGGTTTTTGCTGCAGGAACGGTTACCTGATTAAGGCCCAGTTTTCCGTAACAAACCTCCTCTTCCTTGTCTTCGCAATCGCAATCATAATTCACCCTTTTTTCAAAACTGTTATAATCAATCCAAATGGGCACCTCGTAATCTTTGCTCATGGTAAACCATGCATTGCGCACACCTTCTACATCAATGATAAGCTTACGATAATCATTAATAGTAAGCGCGCTGTTATGCAAAATATGTTTGGCAGTATAAAAAATCTCTTTCCAGGTATTGTTGGTCAATTGCTCCGGTGCCAGCAGGTCCTTAATATCAAAGTCAGTCCGGTACGATAGGTCGGTTATAGCATAGCATACAGCTTCCAAAATGGTTATACCCGGATCCGAATAGTTATAGTTTGTCCAGATATCGCTGCCCAATTGTTCAATCAGTTTAATTCCCTGTGAACGCAATGCCTGGTAATCTTCGGCAGGAAGAAGCGGATTCGCCTTTATTAATGAAACTGGAGTTAGCATAGGAATAGATTTTATATAGATAATTACAGATCGATTGGTTATTATTTTGATTTGTTACTATTTGAAGATTTATCATCTGCCGGGGGCAACTCTTTAGTTTCTGGCGCCGGATCAATTTGCGACGGGCCCGAAGATTTGCCTTTAACCACATTTTTAATAAAATCTTCTGCTTTCTTAACCGCAGCCTTACCCTTTTCGGTAATATTCCTGGTTTGGGCACCCAAGGCCTTGTCAAAATTTTCAATAGTTTCTTCTATCACGTTGTGCTTTTCTACTGCGACAGCGGCTTCCTGCGGAGCCAGTTCTTTTACCTCACCTGCACTAAGGTTATTTTCCAGGTTGGTTGCTTCCGGTTTTACCTCTTCGGTTGCAGGGGCCGCTGCAGCCTCCTCTGGCGCTGCAAATGGTGCCGGTGCCGGTGGTGGCGTTGGCGATTGTTCGGCTGGGGCTTCAACAACAGAAGTTGGAAAGTGAATTGGCAGCGGGACCACCTTTTGCAGCTTTTCGCAAACGGTTAATTCTTTCGGATCTTCATAAAGCAGGATGATATGTTTTGGAGCAGATACCAGCAGCGACCTCTGGGTTGACGGCTCGGCAATTACATCGCCGATAAAATAACCCTGGTTTTTCAAAAATGCTTCAATATCATTGCAACCCGATACCTGGTTTAAGGCAGTCACAAAGTTTTCTGCGGTAACAGTGGTTGTATCTGGCGTGTCGGGTACGCAGCATTCGTCGCGGCAAACACCCATTAAAAAGTCGGTGATAAAATCAACGTAACTGCGTTGCTGTATAAAGTTGATTATAGACGATGCATATATTTTTTTTCCAAAATCAGCCTCAATTTCGGCATTAAATGCCCAGGGGGTAAGGTATTGAACAATTTCCTCGTTCAGTTTTTGCAAATGGTAACCCTTGTCTATCCCACTTAAAAATTTCACCCTGAAAAACACAATCACCTGCTCATAAACCGGATTTTTGGCATGCACTGTTACAAAAGGCGAAGTTAAGGGGGTTAAATAGTTTACTATCTCAATTAAGGTTAACCTGCTTGTTTTAGGCTGCAGCGGATTTTCGGCGTTATTGTTCTTAAGATTGGGAACAGGCACAATTAAAACATTGCCAGATGATTTAACCGGTCCGCAGCATTTCGGTTTTGTCAGCAGGCCGGCATCCCGCGCTTCCAATAAAGATGGAGGATCAGGGCACAGGCATTCTGGGTCGACGTTGGTGATGCATTTTACTTTAAACACTTCGGGAAACTGTTCCAACACCAGGCGTTCATAATCCCATGGGGTAACTGCACGCCTTTTGTGCCTTAGCCTTTCGCTTACGCGGGTATAATATTCCTTTCCTTCTTCTTTGTGTTTACCATCAAACGAGGCGTAAGGTTGTGTTACACCCTTTACCTGCGAAACGGCGACTGATAATTTACTGATACTACCGGCGGGCAGCGCATTATCATAATGCGAAGGACTGTTACCCTGGTCATAAAAAACAACTTCGGCGGCCTGTGCAATAATATCTATCAGTTCGGGGATACGCTCTGATTTGTTGGTTACACTTGCACAAAACCAGTACAAGCCATTGGTAATTATAGTATGGCTGTCGTTGGCATCAGCCGGAACGCTCAACTTGACAATGCCTGTGGTTTGGAAACGATATGTGCTGTCCGAAATAATATTTTCGGCATTTAATGGCCTCCATTCGTTGTAGATTAGGTATGACCAGTTTATTTTTATTTCATCCAGATCACCGTCTTCGTCAATCGCACTGCCCGGTGCAAATTCAAAAAGCAGGGAGAGCGTTTGAAGCGGCTGTAACTTTTCTACACCGATAAACAGCAGCCCTTCTTCCTGTACGGTATCGGAGTATTGGTTATTGCCCCCTCTAATTATTCTGTTTAAACCGCTGGCGTCATATATTAGCTTATCGAGAACCTCGTCGCCTGAATATTGGGCCGATTTAATAAACAGTTCGGTACGTATCTTTGAACCCTTGCCCGACACCACATCTTTGTAAACCTCGGTTGGATTTAAAAAGGTAAACTGCGGCAAAAGGATGTTTTTTGCATCAAGCATTAATGGTTTTTGCTGCAATATCAATTGCTTGTTTACGGTTTCGGTACCCGGTGTGGTAATGTAAGTTTCGACAGTGCCAAAAGGATAAATATGGAAAAACTGATCGATTTTAGGGTCAAGCACGGTTAATACCGATTGGTAGCTCAGCGATAGCCCCTGTATCTGGAATTTAGGCGCATCCCGTATTAATGATTGGATATCATCATCAAAATTGGCCTGGTTATCAATCCTGATAAAATTTTTATAGGCACCTATATCATAACCCGTATAATACTCAATTGGCGAACGGTCAAGGCTTATCGGAAAATGATCGGGGGTGGTTGCCGCCTCGTCAATTACCTGGGTAAATTGCACGAATTGACCGGCATCTGATTTGTTAGCTACGTTTAATATATTAAACGTGAGGCTTTCCGTTGTGAATTGCTGACCGTAATGGTCAACCAGCCCTTTCCAGTTATTTCGGGCAAGTACACTAACTGCATATGGAAATGAGTAATTGGAATCGGGTTCTTCAGGAATGGACTTGGTTATATTTACCGCTAACTGCCCCATTGGCTTATTAAACACCTCATCGCTTTCGATATAAAACGACATGCCCTGGTAAGGAACTTTAGTAAACGGATCAAACGGTTTACCCGGTGTAACCAGGCCGCTATCGGTTTGAATGTTAACCTTCTTTAACCCATCGTTATTAATATCCTGGCCTTTGTTTTTTATGCCGTTAATGGATCCCACCTGCACAGCTATCGACAGGCTGTCAACCTTTAGACCGTGGAAAAAGCTTGCCGGGAAACCAAGGCCCGAGCCTATTAAAACCTGCATAACAGGATAGGCCGTTTGGTAGTTGCCTGTGTGCGTTTTGGCATTAAACGGTACAATACCTTGTTCAGATATCGGCATAAAAATGTATAATATGCCGGTTACCGGTTTACTGTTAGTATCCTCTTCCTGGGCAAAGAAAAAGCCGCTTTCTGAAAGGAAGCCGTTGGTTGGATCAGGAGCGGGAAATAAACCGTTGTCCATTACCTGTTTAATAGCTTCAGCCTCTTTTTTATCCATTAGCCGGCTGATGTTTAGCCAACTCTTTTCGCCGGTTAATACTACCTGCAAATTAAGAGTTTTCAACATGTTAACATTTACCGGGAATTTGGAAAAATCAAAAGGCATGCTGCATTTTATCAGCCGCGTGCCTCCCTGCAATACTAACTGGGGAGATGCAATAGCAAAACCTATTTGGGTATTATTTGGCGGCGTTAGCGCGGCTTGCTTTTGGCTGATATACTCGCAAATATTTTTTGGAGCAGTTTGTACAGCGCCTCCCGACCCAAAGGTTGGCCATTTTGAATTTGGAACGGTGAATTTTACACCCAGGCCATCCATTGAATTTGCTACCGGATTGGCATAAACTGCGGCCACTGTTTTCCCGGCTTCATCCGCGGTGACAGGCGTTTTTTGTATGAATATATTTTTAAGCTCCTTTACACTGGCCTGGTTAATAACAAAATCGGCTTCTGTGCGGTAAACCTGGTCCAGGCCTGCTGCGTCTTTTCCTGCAGACAATGATGTACCCTGTGGTAAATCATATTCGGCAACGTTTTGAGCCAATTGAAATATCACAAATACTTTATCGGGCACTGCTGATTTTGGGGCAAGACGCAACACATCGCGGTAATAAAAATCAAGCATGCGGCCGGTGAGTCCGTTCATCTGCTCCTGCGCAAGGGCAAATAATTGCAGGAATGCAATATACAGCGCCATATAAGGCTGGTGAGCAGGGTATTGCGTAATGGCAAAGCTAAGGTAGCCAGGCGCATCATCAACAATGTTATTAATAACACCAAAAAATGCCTGGAAAATATCATCAACATAAGGCACCGCATTTAATATCCGGGCTTCGGGAGTTGTGCCCAGGTAAATATCAAACTCGGGGTTAACAGCGGCATTTAAACCCCACTCATCTTTATTTTGCAGCTTCGAAAAATCAATATTCAAAACTGTTTTTGAATCAACTACGATGAAACCTTCCTCGTAAGCAATTAATTTTTTAAGCTGTGCGCTCAACGATGATTTAACTGCCAGGTCAATATCGGCGTGTAATGGATTTTGTGGAATGGCAGCTGAATACCATTGGTCAATTTGTGCGGCAATGGCTACTATCTGGTTAAGCAAATCGGCATATAACTCAGCCGAAGGGTCAAGCAATATCTGTTCGCTGATATTTTCGTAATCGTTCCTGATTTTATCGAGATTAACTGATGCAACCGATGCTGCAATTACGGCCATGTCTCTTTTAAAAAACTCAACCCAGCTAACTTTCGCCGGCGGCGTAGTATCATTTACCTCGTCGCCTGGCATGTCATAAAACCTGATCTGATTGGCATAAGCCGCGGCAAATGATAGTAAATCCTCGAAGCTCCTGCCATCAATCGACACATAGGATGGGTCGAGGGCTTCGAGATAACGCTCTAACTGACCCGAACCCTTCAGTATTATTTCGGTATGGCAATTACAGTTTTCCATTTTTAAAAGTATTTTGATGTCCTGGCTTTAAGGGCCACTGGTGTAAAAAATCTATTTTATTGGCAGATGGGGTGTTATGTAGCAATATTAGTGGCCTCGTTAATATAAAATGGATACACATAGTTATACCGCGTGTTGGTTGTAATGATGCTATACTGCACATTAATATTCAATACACCGTTTACCTCGTCGGGCGTTGCGATAACACTTTCCACAATGATCCTTGGCTCGTTATAAACCAATGCATCGTTTACTATTTTTTGTATCATGGCGATGGTGGGTACATTCATAACATCAAAAACGTGGGGTTGCAAATTGCAGCCAAAATTGGGCAACATCACCCGCTCGCCGTTTATAGTTGATATAATAATCTGGATGCTGCTTTGCACGTCAGCTTCGTTGGCCAGCATATCAACGGTTGCCGTTTCCCTGCGAAATGTTGGCGGAAAGCTCCACCCTGTTCCTAAAAAAGTTTGGTTTGTAATAGCCATTTTTCAATTTTTTTAAAAATTAACCCCCAATTAGCACGGTGGGGCAACCTAAAACTATGGTGCCGCCATGCGCGGTTGAATCGCCCAGTCGCGCGGCCGGCGAACCGCCTATTAACACCGTGGATGATCCCATTATTATGCTGTCGGGCGGCCCGGTACATGTGCACATGCTGCCAACTGTTGCTGCCGGCGTACCGCCAATTAATACGGTGGGCGCACCGGGCGGCAGTATTGGCCCGCCTACGTGGGGCACACCACCGGGATTTACCATAGGGCAAACATGATTGTCAGAAACGCGGGCAGCTGGTGGCATATTTGTATTGTTTTATTGTTAAACTTTAATTAATCATTACGGTAGTACCTTTGATGATGACGTTGCCAGTGCCTGCCTGTATGGTAATGCCGCTCGGATCCATTTTAATGCTGTTTTGATTTTCATCAGTCATTGCAAAAGCGCCCGAAGAATCATTAAGGATAATTGATTTTTGCCCTGTTGGCGTAGTTACGGAAAGCGTAAGCCGGCTATTGGTATCGTCGAAGATGAGTTTTATACCCTGCTTGCTTACAAAACCATATTGTTCGGCACCGCTATCGACCGGTAAGGGCGATTTTTTTGAACTACTGCTGTGCAGGTATCCCAGTATAACAGGCTCGCGCGGATCATCGTTTAAAAAGCCCAGTATCACCTCGTCGGTAGCCTGCGGACGAAAATAAGTTCCGCGATTGGCCCCTGCATCAAGCGTTGCCACCCTGGCCCAAATGCCGTCGCTGCCCGAAGTAATGGTTGGCACCTGCACCTTTACACGGTATTGGCTTTGGTCGGCGTCGTTAACATCCAGCACGGTGCCGATAAGCAAGCCATTAACACCAGGTAGTAGTCCCGAGGTAGGCTTGTTCATCACATCTTCTTTTTTATAAAACCAGTCTTCGCTCCAACCAAACTGAACGTCGGTTGACCAAAAGCCATCAAAAATGTGCATGATGCCGCTTACAAACACGTTGCCGTTAAAACGGTCGCCAACGCCGGCAAGGGTTATCATTGTACCTGGTTTTACTTTGGCATTCCCCTGGATACGCACACGGCCAACATTTTTAGAAAGATGGTTCCGCAGTTCGTACGAATCGGACCAGTTTTGCAGCTGTTGTTGGGTTAAATGTCCCGGGTGGTTCAGTTGTACCTGCGCGTTCAACACCGTGGCAATGTCAGAAACCTGGATATTGCCATTGTCGATGAATGATGTGCTGCCGGGGCCCGATTTTTCGAGCTGTTGCTGTGTATAGTCCCAGGAGATACTCGAAACTGAAGAAAACTGGCGACGAGCGTCCATTTCGGCTTCAAACTCAAAAATACTTTGCCCGTAAGTTGCGGTTAATACCGGCGAACCGCTGGTGGTTGGTTTTTTAACAACCAGCTTGCCATCGTCGGCAAGTACCAGCATCCCATTGGCTTCGGCCCGGGTTAGTATAAAGTCCCAGTTGGTGGCGTCAAACTGTACCAGTTGGGGCTGGGTTACACCGGTGTCGTCAATATCGGTATCCAGGCTGCCGGCCAGCGTTGTTATTACATTGCTGTCCTTTTGGTTAATGTAGTACGCGCTGTTTCGGTTCGCTGTTAATGTTATTGCCCTATCCTTTGCTTCGATGGTAAGCAACGAGGCGCCGTTTTGCTTTGCCTTAATAGCATGTTTTACAATAATCCCCTTAAATACAGTATCGGTTTGCCCGTGGTAGCCTAATTGAATTTCTACCGTATTGCCGGGCTTGTAGGTGTCATCATCGCTAAGCGGGAAGTCGGCATCAGAGGCCGACCCATCCAGAAACACAATTTTAGCGTATGAAACTTTATTAAAAGTTTTATTTACCAAAATCCGCGAAAGCAAAACACTGGTGCTCAATGCAGTCCCGTTAATAAGAACCTTTTGGGTAACCAAATCTGTTGCCTGTGCAGCACCTGGTGGTAAACTATCTAACATAACTTAGCTGATTAAATTGGGAATTTTTACTTGTTTGAAATCGGCGGAAAAATGAGCGAACTGCCTGCCGTGAGTTTCCTGAAATTTTTAAGCTTATTAACCTTTGCCACCTGCAAATAATAGTTTTGATCTTTATATATCCGGTAGGTTAACAAAGGCAGCAGATCCCACTGCTTTATCGGTACGGTATGTGTAAGATCGGGCGAGGACAGCATACTTAATATGCCGCCCAATGCCTGGGGCGTCCGTTCGGTAAACGTGGCGCTTATTTTGGCCCGTATTGGCAAGCCGAACATATCAAACATGGTGTAAGTAACCGTTGACGATTTTAAACAACAATTACAGATAAACAAACCATACTGTATCAGTAAATAATTGGGTTTGTGAAGCGTGCCATTGATGCTGGTTGTAGCCGCCCGGAAGAGAAGCACCTGCGCTGTAACCGGGATTTTTACACCGTTGGTATTTACCCCGGTTCCATCAAGCGTCAGCTCAATAGTAAAAGTGCGCGGCTGTATACCAACAAAAGTAGGGTCGGTGCCTGCCTGCCCTACAGGCTTCTTTTCATTCCAGCTAACGGTTTCGTTAATGGCTATGTTTTCGGGATTAAACATGGCCAAAAAAGGCACGCCTAAGCTGGGTATACCGTTTTCATCGGTCGATATTATTTTAAGGTTAAAGGGCAACATTGCCGCGCTTTGCGTATCCATCAGCGTTCGTTTTTTTCTTTAATTATTTCAAGTACCTTTTCAATTGCTTCGTATTCCGAGCTATTGTTATTTGCTGCCGGCTCCGGCTGGGTTTCCTGGCTTACCGGAGCCGTGTCAACTATCGTCCGGATGATTACTTCGTTTATTTGTACAGGCATAGCTTTTTACATTTTTCGTTCAAAATATTGATAAGCAAGCTCTATGGTTTCCACAACAACCGAGTTATCTGTGGCTTTAAAATCGGAAGTAGACCACTTTAGCGGATACGCCTGCACTACGTTCCAGACGGCATAGGGCTGGCCTGCTTCGTCCATCAGTGTTATCAGCATATCAGCCGGTTTAAAGTCATAAACAACTACTGTGAAGTAGGTATTCATGGCAGAGTGAAACCAATCAAGCAATTTGGTGCCTTTTAACAATCCCCTTTTTAAAACCAGGTTTGGATACTTGGCCCGTTTTGGGAATTTGTAAACAAACCTGTTCTCGCCTCCTTCGCGCAACTCCTCCACTTCAACTTCGACCGTTAGGCCGCTAACTTCCTGGAAACGTTGTTCGGTATCGCTATCGGCACCGCTTACCCCAACAAATTCCACTTTAAAGTAAAAGCCGCCCGGTGGATAATAGGTTGCCATTTTAAGCCGCTGTTACTACTATCCCCTCGTGCACCAATTCGATAGATTCAATTGCTATCTCGTTACCGGTAGCTTTTAAACCCGGGCCTTCAATTTTTACCGGCCATGCCTGTGTTACGCTCCAGACAAAAACAGGGTTGTTTTCGTCATTCAACAGCGTAATTGTCAGGTCGCGGCGGTCAACGCCAGGGTTACCACTGTTGTTGAGCCAGTTGTAAAAATTATTGTCTTTTTCAATATATCCCTTTTTCAAAGTGATATTGCTTGCTTTTTTTAAGCCTGGCCTTTTAAGCGGTAAGGTAGTGTATGACATTAAGCCATCACGATAATCTATCGCCTGTACCTCTTGGGTAAGTCCGCTTACTTCTGAAAAACCTATAGGTGCTCCGCCCCCCAATGAAACACTGAAATGGAAGACTGGAATTGGGTAATTTGCCATTTTATATTGTTGTTGATGTTTTTATAATACAGTTAAATACTTGTTTTTTGCGATTAGTGCTAAGTCAAGAGTACTAAGTCGTAAGTCTAAAGTTGATTTTTTTCTTTTCGGGCTTAGAACTTAAGGCTTTGGACTAAAGACTATCCGTCAATTTATCGTTGACACGACATTAGGAAGTTTGCAGCATTTGTTCGAAGCGAAGCACTACAAACTCGGCAGGCCGCGCTACAGCCATTCCAATTTCAATGATCATTCGTCCTTCAAGAATATCAAGCGAGGTCATGGTGCTGCCCAAACCTACGTTTACAAAATAGGCCTGGTCGGATTTTGCTCCGGCAAGTGCGCCATCGCGCCATTTTAAAAACAGGTAATTTGATATCATTGCCTGTACCTTAACCCAGGTTGCCGAAGTATTAGGTTCAAATACAAATGATGCAGTGGAGTTTTTAATAGACTGCTCAACAGTTATAAAAAAGCGGCGAACGTTAACATATTTCCATTCATTATCGTTTCCGTCCAGGGTACGGGCCCCCATAACCAGCGTGCCAAAATTTGGCGAGTTCAAAATAGCGTTTACCGATTTTCCGCTTTGATCGTTTATATTCAGCAAGTCCTGTTCGCCGCGTGTTACCGATACCACAGCCTTGTTTACAGCGTTTAACGAAACATTTGCAGGTGCTTTCCAAACACCCCTGGTTGCATCTACATTACAATAAACACCTGCTATGGCTGCCGAAGGTGGCAGTGTGATAAAATAACCCTGGTATTGTGCAAGAATAGCGTTGTATAATAACGAAACAGTAGTTTTAAGTGAGCCAAGTGCTACACCAGCGTTGGGGCTTGCCGGGCTTGGCACTGCCCCATTAACGGTGTAAGTGGTTATGGTAAGGGCATCAAAATTAAAATTATGATTATACGATGTTTGCAGGAATGGATAATACACTGCTCCGTATGAACTTTCGGGTTGCCCGGCTGGTAAAGGAGTAATAGTGGCGCTGGTATCTGCGGCTACCGAGCTTGTACTTTTAGGTACTGTTGTTGTCGCCGTATCAATAATGGCAAACCTATCGCCCAGGGTTGCTGCCTGCAAAAGCATAGCCTGGTTAAAGGTATTGGGCGTGTTAGATGATATAGCCTCTGGGCACAATAAAATGGTAGGGCCTTCTGTTGTGCCCAAAGTTGTAAGACCTGCTTCCAAATCGGTCTCTGAAACGTTTCCGCTGTATTTCCCAACCGAAACGATGTAGCAGCGTGTACCTCCGTTTGCGAAATAAAGTTTTACCGCATGGTACAAAATATGCTTGCTCATGCCAGAGTTAGCAAACGTCAGCTTAGCGGTATAACCAGTTGTTTTTCCTCCTGATTGCTGCTCGTCAACCGCTATTGTCAGGTTTGCTGCGCTTTCAACATCCGGCCCCCCAAAATACTGAATATAATCGGCCATGCTGTTGATGGGCGTGGGCACCCCGGCCAGATCGTCGGTTGCCAGGTTAGTAGCTATCTGTGTATAGCCTATAAAAGCGGGTACAGCAGATTCTACTTCTGCAATTGAAGGTGGTAAGGTGGATATTTCTTCTACATATACACCTGGAGATCTGTAATTTGCCATTTTTTATTGTTTTTTAAAGTGTTTTTAAAGTGATATAAATATGTCTGAGTAAATAGCTGGAGGATTGCTTGCATTGATGATACCTGTCGACGGGTATGCCAGGTTTGATTTCACCTCGGTTTTATTGGTTGTAATGTGTTTGTATAGGGTAAAAACGAGCGGGGCACCAGTGGCGCTTGACGACAAGACGTACTTTTCCTGTAGTGGAATGCCGGCCAGCGATACAAACACAAAACTTAGATCGGTATTTGAAGCCAGCTTAAATTTGATACTTGCATCGTTACAGGTAATACTGAGCTGGTTGATATAATCTGTTTTTTGCGCGGGCGTTAACTTGGCCATCTCCAGGTAAATAGGACTGGTAGTTTGCAGCTGTATATTGTAGCGCCAAAAAGTTGGCCGGTTTTTAAACAAAACAGTATAGTTGGGCCGTGTAGGCAGTAAGGATTGATCAGTTTCAATTATCCTGTAATTAGCAGGTAATGTGGCGGCAAGGTTAAGTTCGATAACGCCGAACACGGGCTGACTTGCCATAGTACCCAAAAAATAAAATGTATCAATAAGCACATTGCTGATCAGTAACTGGCAGCGACCTGATGGTAAAGCTGAAAGATTAAAAGTTAGTATAGAGTTTGTGCCTTGCACAATAACAGACGCGGCGTTTACAGTTAGCCCAGTTAAAAGATGTTTAACTACCGCCTGGGCGGTTGTTACAACACCGGCAAAGCTGTACTTGTAATTAACATCCGTTTTTTTTACCTGATCGTTGTTTCCATCTACGCCAAGTTTGTTTTTTGATAAATGCAAATTGGTGCGCAAGGCTGCATTGTCAACCACCTGGTTGCTGAAATAATAAATATTGCCGGCGGCCAATTGCGTTGGCAACAAATCAAAATTTACTGCGTTAGGGTTATTCAGCAGCATAAAAAAGGTAAGTTTATCGGTATTGGTTATCCTGCTTTTTAAAAGAGGATTTCCTGAAAGATTGGTACCCAGGGTACGTGCCATGATGGTAAATCCGCCTGTAGTATCTGTACTTTTAAATACCATATTTTTTGCTTTCAAAAAAGCAAGGCATTCATCAGTTGGTAATATGGTGAAATCCAATTTGGGGGCAGTGGTATACGCCGCGCAAATGCCATTTCTATAAAACTGTTGCATTACCGACAAGGTGAGCAGCTGCGAATATTTTACTGTTAGCGTTGCCATATTTCAATTAGTTTTCAACAAAATCAAGTTCACTAACCGAAGTAACCACATCATTGCCCTTGGTTTCAAACGCGGTAAGGAGCTTAACCCGGTAAACCGCGCTTGGCATATATTTTGAGCTTAACATACCCCACAGGTTATTTTGCTGCTCAAAAGTCAGGCTAACCAGTTTGAAACTCAGCCTGTCTATCAGCTGCCAGGGCTTATTAACCGCATCGGTTACCGAGGCGTTGAGCGAAGGGTAACCCTGGCTGTCAAACACAGCGTGCGATTGAAAGAACCCGATAACATCCGATAGATCGCGCAACGCGGTTGGATAGTCGGAATTATTTGCAACAAACAGCAGGAACAAATCAATCTCAACAGGAGGATTAAGCCTTAAATACTTTTTATCGGGTGTTGGTAAATAGTAGGCTTGCTTTCCTTCCCTGCGTTCCTCCTCAATATTCACCAGCATAATAGTAACATGCGTCGAATCCGTAATATTGATGTTGCCATTAGGTAAAACAATCGGCTTTAAATCAACAACGTTGCCTGTTTTATAGCTGCCGGGATCATTCTCCCGGCTAACCATATAGGCTTCAAGTTCGCTTTGTATAAATTGAAGTGCTGTGCGGATCATATAATAGGCAGATAAAGGTTTTTATTGGTTCAGGTAATTTTTTAATATTCGCATAATAATATTTATACTTATAGCAATAAGTATTCAATATTTATTAGTTAACAAATGTCTAATCTTTAGAATAATTGGGGCGAGATATTCGGAAAACACGAATTAGGGTCGTGTTATTTTTCCGAATAACTATGAGGGTAAAATTATCTGCTAACACACTGTATAACAATAGGGTTTGTACGTGTTTACGAGCGTATTTTTACGCAAGCAATACGGCGGAAAACCGAAGCAAATAAAAAACAAAATTAGAAATAGCGCTTGTTTTTAATTAGAAGGAAATAACAATCCCACATCATTAAATAATTATATTTATTAGATAATAAATATTCCGGGCTGCGTTTCGGAAAAAATCATCGCCGGCGAATTATTTTGACTTTCATGAAAGATTCAGTATTTCAAGCCTCTGGTTAAAATTTAATTTAAGAGGAACGTCAAAAAACATGACAAAAATTATTTTATCTTGCTTGCTCATTATGAGACCTTATCTATTCGGGGAAACAGTCAGCATCAAAAAAGTGCTGCTATACCATCTGTACATTCTGATAATAGCTTTATCCCCGATATTGATATCAATGTTGGCCGGTTTCATAGGCTATTGTATGGGTTGTCAAATTAACGAAGCAGGAACCGACGATTGCGTCAGGGCAGGAATTGCCTTCGGAAAGATATTTAATCCTTTGGGGTCGCTTTTCTGGCTCTCTATAATTACTATACCATTAGGGGTAATAGCAACGATAGTGTTAATTATAGTTGCTGTCCATGACACTATATATCATAATAAAAGATAATCCAGGAAATAAAAGCCCCTTCTTTTATTGTGCTTCTTCTTGCCCCAATTGCTAAAAGCATCGAGGGTTTCATAATTCATCTATTCACTTTCATCCAAACATATTATGAGCCAAGTTTTCAGACCGATGCAGTAAAAATGCATTTGAGATTTCTCCGCGAAAAACCTATTATAATTAGGTAACACACTTTAGTCGTGGTGCAGAGGTTGATTATAACTCATAATTTCTTTACTTTGAAGAAATTGGCGAATTTAGATTAAATTGAAAATGACTCATTCGTCTCCAAAAGCCGCAGCTTGTGGAGGATTGTATTGACCATTGCCGGGTCTCAGTGTGTGATGTAATTAAAAATGATATTTTTACTGCATGTCAGAAAACCAAACAGAGATAGCATTATTACGAACGATTTTAGGATCTGCCGGGATGAAACCAGAAGCGTTTGACTTATCATTACCCTACTGGAAATTAAAACAATACAAAAAAGGCGAGTTTTATAACGAATATAAAAATGTTTGTAAACATCTCGGGTTCGTTATCAGTGGCGTGTTTAGAATATACCGGGTTAATAACATTACAGGTGAAGAAAAGAATATGCTGTTTTTTACCGATAATCAATTTGTAGCATCTTATAAAAGCTTTTTAGCACAGACGGCCTGTGATTATTATACCGAAGCGATGGTTGATTCGCTTATATTATACATACATATCGATCACCTAAATGAACTTTACGGACAATCGCACCAATGGGAACGGTTTGGAAGGATTGTTGCCGAAACCGCTTTTCATGAAGTTATGGTTAATACGGAAGGATTTTTGTTTAAAACGCCGGAAGACCGTTATCGGGAAATGATGGAAAAACACCCGAATATTTTTAACGCGGTGCCCCTTTATCATATCGCATCTTACCTGGGTATCCAGGGGCCTTCGCTGAGCCGGATCCGTAAAAGAATGGTTGGAAAGTAAAAATGCATTAACTTTTTATAAGATTCTGAATTGCAAAAATCCTCTATAAAAAAAATTCACAGAGGATTTCGATTTTAACCTGGGTTAAACTTATTGCTGCGCCATAGCCCGATGTTTGTGATGTCCTAAACAATTAGGCATTTAAAAACATGAAAACAACAATAATAATGATGGCAATGAGTGTATTAGGTTTTACTGCTCAAGCCCAAAAAACAACCAACAAAAACGCTAAAACTATTGTACTTGTTCACGGAGCCTGGTCTGATGCATCTTCGTGGGATGCCGTGATACCATTGTTAAAAGCCCAGGGCGAAGAGGTGATCAATGTTAACCTTGCAGGTCATGGAAAAGATACCACCTCATTTGCCGGCATCACCTTTCAAACTTATGTCGACCAGGTAAAAGCAGCTATTGGCACCCGCACTAATATTGTTTTGGTTGGGCATAGTTTTGGCGGACTGGTGATTAGCCAGGTTGCCGAAGAAATTCCTGCACAGGTTAAAGAACTGATTTTCCTTGCCGCTGCGCTGCCGCATGATGGCGACAGCCTTTTAGCACTCGCAAAACAAGACCCTGCATCGCACATCGGTAAATCTCTTACCATCGACCAGGAGCACGGCGCGGCTATCATCGCAAAAGATGCCGTAGCCGACATTTTTGCCGCTGATGCATCGCAACAAGTTCAGGAATATATAGCCGCTAACATTAAACCCGAACCTCTGGCACCACTGGCTAAACCGGTACACCTGACTGAAAAGAATTTTGGCAGCATTAAAAAAGTATACATCCATACGGTTAATGACCATGCAATCAGCTACCCAGCACAACAATATATGGTTAAAGCAAGCAAAGTAGCTAAAGTGTATACCCTGCAAAGCAGCCACACGCCATTTATTTCAATGCCGGATAAACTGGCTGCAATACTGCTTGCCGAAAGCAAGTAATAATCGAGGAATCCAATAATAAATTTTGCACCCACCTTGCCGGTGTCATCGGCAAATCAATTAAAAAACAAAAGCCTCTCAGATTTCTCTAAGAGGCTTTTGTTTTTTGTGGTATCAGCTGGGATCGAACCAGCGACACAAGGATTTTCAGTCCTTTGCTCTACCGACTGAGCTATGATACCTCCTTTTGGGGAGTGCAAATGTAGCTTTTTTTTTGTGTTTGGAAATTATTTTTTAAAAATAGTTTACAAAAGCCACCCAACACGCTGTAATAAAGGCCATTATTTTTACCGCAATCCTTTTAAACAACCCGTTGAAACAGGCGACTTTTCTATTTATCCTTTATTTGGCTATACAAAATTTATTACACAAATGCACATCTCCTGGCACGCATGATATAGGTTTTGTATATTTAGGCGCTATATACATTTATAACCCTGGCAACCAATTATTTAAAACCAATGTTATGACAACAGCCAAACCAACCTCCATCGACGAATACATTGCCGGCTTTCCTGATGATATTCAACAAATTTTACAACAGGTACGTGCCACCATCAGGCAGGCAGCACCGGAGGCCGAAGAAAAAATAAGCTATGCTATGCCTGCCTTTACTTTGCATGGCAACCTTATTTACTTTGCAGGTTATAAAAGCCATATCGGGCTTTATCCAACACCTGCCGGCATAGATGAATTTAAAGACGACCTTGCCAAATACAAAGGAGCAAAAGGTTCTGTTCAGTTTCCCATTGATCAACCGATGCCATTGGACCTGATAGCCAGGATCACCAAGTTCCTGGTAAAGCGAAATTTAGAGAAAGCCAAAAAGTAAGCCTGCGTTAACCTACACCGGCTAACTATTTGGTGACTGATTTATTGAACTTAAACTGAAGCGTAAGCATGAAGTATCTTTTGATTATCTGTGACTGAACATCAGTTATCGAATTTTCATTAACCGACCTGGTAGTACTAATATTTTGGTTGAAAATATCGTAGCAGGATAACTTTATCTCGCCCCTATCTTTTTTCAAAAAGCCACGTGCCAGGCTCAGGCTAAGCAGGTGACTGTTTTTTTGAAAACCCGCAGGCACTAATGGGTTATATAAATAGGTATAACTTCCCTCAAGGTTCATTCGTTTTGGCCAGTAAACATTAAAATGCGCATTGGCGTTGTGCATAATATAATTTTGATTATTGAAGTTTACCCCGCTGTAAACTGTGTGAACATTACTTACCGTATATTCAGGGTTTATCTCTATAATGTCTTTCCAATTAACAGAGAAACGTTCTGTTATATTAATACTATAACTGTCCTGGTAACCATCCTGGTGGTTCAGCACATAAAAATCGTGGTTTTTGCTTATAGTTAAATTGCTCGTGGCATTAAACTGCAAATCCTTTCTTTTTGCAAATCGCTTGCTAAACCTACCGCTAAAACCATAGTTGTACCTGCCATTCCTGTTAATGGGCGTACTTGTTTCAACCAGTTGGGCATCAAGCGTACGTTCCCTGAAAATGCTGTTTTTTTCAAAGGAGGCACTTGCAGAAATGTAAAAAATAATGCCGTTTTGGAAATTATATTTATTAAAGTTGATATTGAAATTATCGCGGGTTGTGGGCTTTAGATCCGGATTACCGGTTACCGAAAATAATGGACTAAACACTACGGTATAGGGTATCATATCGCCAATATTGGGCAACTGAACACTCTGGCTGTACCCTGCAGAAAAATTATCGACGCTCAATTCGGCACTGGGCAGTAAATTGGTTATGTGCTGATTAATATCAGGCGAATTTCTGTTAAAAACGTTATTTACTTCCTGCAACATAGCCGATAAATGAGCAGTAATGGTAATGTTCTTCGGAAAGTGATAGCTAATACCCGGCGTTAAATTTTGCACCCATTTGTTTCGGGTTAAATCGCTGCTTTGCACCAGTAAAAGGCTATCATACCTGCCTGTCGCGGGGTTATAATTATAGGTTGATACCTTGTTTAACTGGTTACTGTAATCTAAACCCGCGCTTACATCAATAACTAATTTCTGATTTATGGGGTAACGGTACGATGCCTTGATACGGGCATCATTATCCCTGTTATTGTTTATATCCTGCCGCATAAACGTGTACGACGGAAATGAAGTGATGTACGAGGTTAGCTGCTGGTTATCAAAGCCATTGCCCCGGCTTGGATTGAATTGCAGATTCTGTTCTATATTAACAGATGCCCCCTGCTTTTTCAATTGCCGGTTATAACTCAATGCATGCTCAAATCTAAAGTTGTTTCCTGACGAGTTATTGCTATTAACAGCCTTGTTAATTGGATTAATAAAATTACTAAAACTGTTGCTGCTATAACCGGTAGTGCTATTGTTTTGCGCAATGTTGATAACGGGATCGTATTTAACCTCGGTGGCTTGGTCGGGCTTCCATCGTACTGATGCACTTAAAGAATGCTTGCCAGTGGTATTGAGATTGTCGCTTGCCGACCGGGTTGTGGCAATAGTATCAGCTAAAAACTGCTGCCTGTTGGTAACCGTATTAAATGCGGTACTATTATGGTTGTACAGGTATGATAAGTTAACTTTAAGTTTTTTTCCGTAATCGGTATTGATATTTACCCCTCCCGATGTGGTTGTTTGCCTGCCTGCAGGTACCCTGCCAAAACCAAAGCCTCCCTGCGAAAACGCTACGCCGCCCCTGTTTACGCCGCCCATGGTATACAGGTCATTAAAATCAAACCCGGTGCTGTTAAGGTTGTTACTTACGCCTAACAGGCTCACTTGCAAAGTATCCCTGAACAGGTTTATAAGACCTCCGGCCTGGTAATGATCTTGCGTGCCTGCACCGCCGTAAACTTTACCAAAAAGGCTTTTTTTCAATATCTTTTTAAATTTAAGGTTTATTATTTTATTAAGCTGCGCCGCGGGCACCACATGATCCGGATCGTTTTCGCGATCATCATAAACCTGCACTTTGGCTATCATATCAGCATCAAGATTTTTAGATGCTATCCTTGGATCGTTAACAAAAAATTCGCGGCCGTCAACCAATATCTTTGTTACATTTTTGCCCATAACGGTTATAGTACCATCGCTGGCAACCTCCAGGCCGGGCAGCTTCTTCAGCAGGTCTTCCACCACGGCGTTGGGGCGGGTTTTAAAAGCCTCAGCATCAAATTCAATGGTATCCTTGCGTATTACAATGGGCATACGTTCGCCTTTAATCACCACCTCTTTTAGTTGCCTGGGGCGCATACTAATAGCACCCAGGTTAAGCACCTCTCCTTTAGAAAGTGTAAAAAGTTTGCGATAAGGCTGATAGGCAACAAATGTGATAAGTACCTTAAGCGGAACCCCTGCCGGCATATTGTGTAAAGAAAAAGAGCCTTCCTTATCACTTAAAGTGTAGGCCACCAAAGTTGATGTAGTATCGCGGGTATCTAAAACGGCTATAGTAGCAAATTCAACTGTTTTTTTATCCAGCGAATCAATGAGCTTTCCTTTAATGGTCCCTTTATTTTGCGCACGGGATAATACCCCGGCGAACAATAACAACACAGTTAGTGGAAGTATTTTATACATCTATGTAATAAGTTTAAGTATTACTAAAGATGCACAGTTTTTATAACTATATCGAAAATATTAACATAAGTAAAGAAATTTTAACAATACTTAACATTTAGTCAGCCTAATACATAAACTATATTGCCTGTCAACAACAAAGCTCATATCAATCTCATTTCTTAAGTGTAATGATCCTGGCATACCAGCCTTCGGGAGTTAGGCCACCTGCGCTTAAAATAGCGGTATGGCTATCTGGACGGGCAACATCATAAATTGTTTCGGAACCGCGAATAGTAGCATCCCCGGCATGCACAACAGAATAATCAATCACCACTTTACCGTCGCCACGGAAAGTATATGTAGCAGAATCGGTTAGGCTTTTTACGTGGGCAACCAGCTTGCCGTTTGCTGTAAATTCATAGGTATCTGCAGCTACGCCAATGTATTTACTACCACCGCCTTTAAAGGGGCCTCCACCTGCTAATGAAGATGAATCGCTCTGCAACTGCCATTTGCCGGTAACACCAACATTTTGATTGTCGTTTTTGCCGCAGGCTGATAAGCCAACAACTATTATAGCTAAAAGACTGATAGGGTAAAGGAATTTTATCATGGCTTAGTATTATTGGATAATATGACTTTACGTAATGGTTAACGTAAATGCTACATCGTTCCATATTTTTATAGCCTATATATTTATTTGACAATAAGTTAATACACTGCTCCCGAAAAAGCGATTAACGGATTTCCATACCGAACACAAGCGTATTGCCGTCCTCATCGTCAACGGCAAAATCGCGGAGGCCGTATAACCTGTCGGCTATAGGGACCGATATTATGGCACCTTTTTGCGATATCAATTCATAGTAGTCATTAATATCATCACTATAAATAAAAAAATGGGCATTGCCAGGAAGCTTTTTAACGCCCTGGTGCGATGGCCCACACAGATGGATTCCCACATCGCCATAAGTTAGCCCTACATAATCACCATATTCAAAATCGGGACTAAAGCCTAAAATGGTGGTGTAATAAGATACAGCGCTGCTTAAATCCGAAACATGGATTACAATGGTTGTATGTGATGCTTTCATTAGCGACTTATTATTAGGTCAACGTAAATTTATTCATTTCTTCCTACTAATAAGGAACTCATTGGTAAACACTTATCGCCCAGAAACGTACTTATTCAATAATTGCAGATTACTTAGGGCGTCGCCCATGGTGTTATTAAAATAAGCGTAAATTGTTTTACCTTCTGCCTTCCATTCTTTTATGTATTGGGCATACTCATATAAAAAGTCATCTGCGTAGCTGCCACGGTATCCGCCATCAGGGCCATGGAACCGCAGGTAAACTACATGATCGTTAACCGCAATTAACGGGCTGGCCGATGCAGGCATATCATGTAATACCATGCCCATATTATATTGCCCCAGTAGCTCATAAATATCCTCATGGTACCAGCCCCGGTGTCTGAATTCAACTGCCACTGCCCATTCGCTACCAGGGTCATTCAGGCGAATAATGCTAATCAGTTGCTCAAACCCATGTAAATTGCTCACCTGTATACTGGCCGGGAACTGCACCAGCAGGCAGCCTTTTTTATTGCCTACGCTGTTAATAGCCTGCATAAATCGTTCTACATCGTCGGGTTTAAAAGCCAGGTTTTTGTTGTGTGTTATCTCCCGCCATAATTTATAAGTAAACCTGAAATTATCGGGCACCTCGGCAGCCCATTTAGCAACGGTTTTGGCTATGGGCAATTTATAAAACGAACTATTGATCTCGATAGAATTAAACAACGTTGCGTAAAAACCTAACCGGCTTAAATGTTGAAATTCTGCCGAAAAATCGCGCTTGGGTATAGGAACCTGTAAACCACTTGTACCGGAGTAAAATAAATTATCGTTGTGCACCCAAGTATAATAAAACAACAGGCCTGATTGTTTTATATTGAAACAATCGTTCCGATATAAAACCAAGCTCCCTTTTGAATTTTGAATTAGCCCAACTGCTGCAGTTGCCTGATATCTTCGGGGGTTGTTTTACAACAGCCGCCAATAATTTTGGCGCCTGCCAAATACCAGCTTTTTGCACCATTATAAAAATGGGTATCACCGGTGCTGGCCGGTAGCCAGCATTTATTTGCCGCGTCCCAAACCTCGCCTTTGTTAGGATAAACCAGGATGTGCTTACCCGTATTTTCGGCAGCTATTTTTACAAGGGCTTCAATATACTGTGGGGCGGTACAGTTAACCCCAACCGCCACAACCTGTGTCGATTGATTTAATAGTTTTAGGGCTTCGGCAAAATCTTCGCCGCTGCTCAGACGAACTGCATCTTTACAACTAAAACTTATCCAGGCCTGCACTCCCGGAAACTCTGTCAGTAATTCCAGCAATGCCACAGCCTCATCTATACACGGAATAGTTTCGCAGGCCAGTACATCCGCATTGGTTTCAATTAACACCTGCATCCGGCGGCGGTGGAATGTTTTTAAATCCTGGATACTGACTCCATAATTGCCCCTGTACTCAGATCCATCGGCCAATGAAGCCCCATAAGGACCAACAGAGGCCGCTACAATGGGTTTTTCGCGGTGGGGAAACTCTTTCATAAACTCATCACGCGCCTCAAAAGCCAGCTGTACGCTCAGTTGCATTAGGGCAATAGCTTCATCGTGTGTGTATCCGTGTTTTGCAAAACCTTCAAAGCTGGCCTGGTAACTGGCTGTTGTTATTACATCGGCGCCTGCAACTAAATAATCGTAATGCACCTGCTTAATCAGCTCTGGGTCCTCGTTCAGCAATTTTGCCGACCATAAGCTATGATTAAGATTAGCTCCTCTTGCCTCCAGCTCGGTTGCCATTGCCCCATCAAGAACAACGAAACCCCTGCTTTGAATAAAATTATCGAAGATGTTTTTCATGCGTAAAATTCCTGCCCGCAAGGTAGCAATTGTATAATTTACGGGTTATAATTTCGAATTTAAATTTTCAAAGATGCGCCTGTCAAGACCAGCAACAAATGCACCTGCAAGACCATGCAAGTGCATTTGCCAAACTTAATTGAGCATGTCGGGCTGTTTTTCTTCACCTACACCAATACCGTGCCCCCGTCAATTACCAGGCTCCGGCCGGTTCCGTATTGTTGTTTCATCAGGTATATAAAGCCCAAAGCTACATCCTCTGTCTCCCCTACTCTTTTCAGCAGCAGATTATTTTCCAGGTATTGATACATGCCACCGCGTTGCTCGTCGGTCATGGAATCCCAAAGGTTGGTTTTAATAACACCCGGCACCACGCAATTTACACGAATAGGCGCCAGCTCCACAGCCATGGCCCTTACAAAACCCTCCATGGCACCACAAATAGCCGATGCAACCGACCAGCCCGCGCCAGGCCTTTGGCTGGCTGTGCCGCTGGTAAGTGATATGGAGCCCCCTTTGTTGATGTAAGGCGCGCCATATTTCACAGCGGCAAAGGCGCTCCAGAAACGGAGGTTAAAAAAACCTATGGCTTCATTAATAACAGTATGGTTGATGCTGTTGAGGTTAAGGTTTTCGCCGGCGGTGTATACCAGGTGATCAAACCGGCCCACTTTTTCAAAAAAGGCTTTAATGTTTTCTTCTATACTTAAATCTACGGCATAACCTTCGCTGCCCGGAGGAAGTTGCTCCAATGCTTTATTAACGCGTTGCCGGTTGCCGGATACGATAACCACTTTAGCACCCCCGGATGCCGCCGCTATTGCTGTAGCAAGGCCCAGGCCGCTGCTGGCCCCCAATAATATTACTCTTTTATTTACTAATGATTGATTGTCCATCGTTTTTAAATTTTGATGGTACAAAATTCGGCACGGTGGCGGCCGATCCACTTAACAAATGGTAAAAAGCATTATCTTGTGACCATAACTAACGGGTTTGACAAACGCCCGTTCATTTTACAAATATTAGCATGAAGTACCTAAGCCGCGACAAATACGCATTTACTACAGGTAAAGACGCCGCAACAATTAAAAACATTTTACTGTTAAATACTTCAATAAACCCCAAACTGGTTATGATAAATACCAATAAACGATTTATCGGACAGGTAAGCAACAATAGTTTCCAGGTCATTGGCTCAGGAAAAAAGAGCGTTTTGTGTGTTATAGAAGGCAAGTTTGAACCTTCTGAAGACGAAAAAACTGCAATCAGCGTCGAGACAAGACTTCACAAAGCATTTTTGATATTATTTATTATCTGGGCCATTTTGATGCTCGCCATATTGATGGTATCTCCTTTTTTATCTGAGCCGAAAGAGCCATTTTCGCTATTGATCTTATTTCCTTTTTTTATCGCAGTTTGCTTTTTCAGACTTTTGCTGCATGGCGGATATGTTCTTTCGCGCAACGCTGGTGTCAAAGCTATAAACAGGTTGCTTGAATAAAATACATACCTAGCTCACCCGCTCCCTCGCCTCAAATTGCTTAATAATGCCGCGCCTTTCTACCGGGTTTTGTTTTGGCAGTTCTGCCATCCGTACGCGGTATACCATATGCGGAAATTGCCTGCCCCCCATAGTAGTCCACAGGTTGCTGGTTTCTTCAAAGCTGGGCGAGTAATTCTCTACAGTGAGCCTAAACCCGCCAGTAACGGTTTCCGTGCCGGGCTTAACAGGCCAGGTAAAGGTGCCGTTGTTATCAAAAAAGTTTATGATGTGAGAAAGATTTAATAAGGACTGATCATAGGAATGGTAAACGCATGACGATATCAGCACGTAAAGGCTCAAATACCGTGATGCCCCGCGGCCAATATTGCGTGTGTTATCAGGAAAGTGCTTTACAGGAATATCTTCAGAGGCAATTACCAGCGTGATAAGTACATTATTTAACCGGCTAATCTCGTCGGCTGTTAAATGGGCAACATTGCGCAGCTGAACAAAATCATCGGGGATGCTGTCATCGCCGGCTTCTATTTTCAGGTTATTGTTTAGTTGCTGGGCCAAAAGTTTTACTGCCTGGTAAATCATAGCTTTAATTTTAATGCTTTGCTGCAGTAAAATTGGCTATAAACAACTTTTTTACTATGAGTGCCCCTACTAATATTGGCGCGTATAATTACGCGATTCTGTTACGTATACCTACTGTAGCAGGCGATAATTTTTAGCCTGCCAAATTATTTTACCACCTTAATTTTAGTAACTATGATATAATTGTATGTAGCAAAAATGCCGGTATCCTTTTTGTAATTTAAATTAACATTTATCGGGAACCGGGTATTTTCATTAATTCCCAATTGCGCCAGCGAGGAGTTGATATGATAATAGGGAGGTGTGTTTTTTGCGGTATCGTTTTTAATGGTGATCAGTAAGCCACCACATAAAGGCGAAGGGCACATACGAAGGTCGTAACCTGTTAAAACCCCATTGCTCTGATACGGGGTTTCGTTATTTTTTTTACAGGATGCAAATAGCAACCCTAAACAAAAGATGATAGCAAGCAATTTCATGATTAGTTTTATTGTTAATACGGCTGCAATATCCGCAGCGATACAGATTATTAAAATTAATTCAAAATCAGCATGTTACCTGCAATTAAATGCAAATACCAATGAAATAACTTATATTGGTGTTTGCTTTTGATTTAGTAAAACATCAACCTTATTGCCTGTAAATGACACCTACCAAAACCAATGCACCATGGCCAATATGGAGGCTGATAGCCTTCCGCTTTTTTTTCATTTACCTTACCCTGCAGATAGCCCCGCTGGCCTGGCTGGGCGAAATCCCCGGCGTTGGTAAGTTATTGTCTTTTTATTATTCCTTTGTTGATTGGGCCGTAACAACCTCCAACAAGCTATTTTTTCACGTTCGCGAAGTGTTGGTGCAGCCAAATGGCAGCGGCGATACGTCATGGGCCTGGGCGCAGTTGTGGGCAATGTTATGCGTAGCGTTCATTGGCTGCCTGCTATGGTCGGTATTTGACCGTAAGCGGGCCAGCTACACCCATCTTAACTACTGGCTTTGCCTGGCGGCCCGTTATTACCTCGCCTTTTTTGCCTTCAGTTATGGCATACTTAAAATATTTGCCCTGCAGATGCCTTTTCCTAATCTGCATCAACTGGCTACGCCGTTAGGCGATTTGCTGCCGATGCGTTTATCGTGGATGTTTATTGGTTACTCCAAAACCTACCAGGTATTTTCGGGCATTATGGAAACATTGGTAGGCCTGCTGCTGATTAACCGTCGTACGGCTACCCTCGGCATATTTATGGCGGCAGGCGTATTTGCCAATGTAATGATGCTTAACCTGAGTTATGATATCCCCGTTAAGCTATTTGCTATGGAGCTTACTTTTGTAAGTTTGTTTTTACTGGCTAACGAAGCCAGCCGGCTATACTACTTTTTTGTACTCAACAAGCCGGCGCCTGTTGCCGATACTTATCATTTTAAATATACTCAAAAATGGATACGTATCGGCCGCATTGTAGTCAAATGCGCATTTATAATACTGGCAGTGTTTATGCAAATTATAAACAACTGGCAATACTACCAGGAAACAAATGCAGCGCCAGCTAAGCAGCATCTTAAAAATGGGGTGTATGAAGTTGCCACTTATTCGGTAAATAAAAAAGACATCCCCTTGTCTGTTCCAGATACTTTAAGATGGCACGACTTGATTTTAGAAAACGGCGCAGGCAGTATCAAAACCGCCGATACCGCTTTTAGGCAGCGCTATAAAAGGGGATATTTTGCCTACGCAACCGATGAGACAAAACATGTTTTCAAAATAAAAAAGCTGGCAGATGACAGCTTGTGGATGGCCACATTCAGGTATGAACAGCCCGATAGCACAACCATAAAGTTATGGGGCAAATTGCGTAATGATAGCCTGTATGTAGTACTGAAACGGACAAACCGCCACTTCCAACTAGCCGAACGGCAGTTTCACTGGCTAAGCGAGCGCAACAGGTAATTGTGGGATCTGTGGTCTGTGGTGTGTAGTGTGAGGCCTGATGTGTTGGGCATGTGGTGAGAACCGGACTTTTACCATCGAAAGCTTCCGGCCTCAGAACACAGACCTCACACATTGGGCCTCAGACCATAGCATCCAATTGTAACAACTTTAGTGTTTAAATCTATAGCTATCAAACAATTAGTCAATATCAGCGCTTTTAGATAAAATAGTTAGCAATGCCTAAGTGGATTAAAATAATATTGAGCGTAATTGGGGCGTTAGCAGGTGTTGTAATCATCGCCTTTGCGGGCATTTCTATGTATATCATTTTCAATAAGGAGAAAGTGTTGAAAATGATGACGACCGAATTGAATAAAAACCTAAACGGCACAATCACCATAGCCAAACTCGATCCTACATTTTTCAAGGGCTTTCCCGGTGTTTCGGTAAGCCTCAAGGATGTGGTTATAAAAGATAAGCAATGGCCGGTTCATCATCATACCCTGCTGGAGGCCAAAAACTTTGATGTATCGGTAAACGCTGCCGCGCTGCTGCACGGTAGCGTGGAGATTAACAAAATAGATATCAGCGATGCCGCAATTGACTTGTTTACCGATAGCAGTGGTTATAGTAACACCGCCGTTTTTAAAAGCAAGCCGAAAGATTCTGTTAAGGTTGAGAAAAACACCAGCCCATCTACCCAGATCAAACGCTTTGGACTAAGCAATGTAAACTTTACTGTTGATGACCGCAAGGCTTATAAGCTGTTTAAGTTTGAAGTACAGGATGTTGATGGGCGTATGCAATGGCCGTCAACCGGCTGGCATGCCAATATTAGCCTAAAAACGATGGTTAAAAGTTTTTCTTTTAACACCAGACAGGGCAGCTTCATGAAAGAGAAATTACTCGATGGCGACTTTGACATCACTTATAACGAGCCATCAAAACTAATTACTGTAGCCCCTAAAGTTTTGAATATTGGCGGCGAAGCGTTTACCATAGGCGGCAGGTTTGACCTGGGCAAACCCAATGTTAACTTTGTATTGAACATTGTGAATGATAAAATTTTGTGGGTGAATGCATCAAACTTATTATCCCCAAACATTACCAAAAGCCTCAGGATGTTCAATATTGATGAGCCGATAGCCGTAACCTGCGATATTGCCGGCGCGTTTGGCGGTGGCGGCGACCCATCGATATTTGTTACCGCCAAAGTGAGGGATAACGTGGTTACAACACCCGGTGTAAAAATTGAAAATTGCAGCTTTAACGGTGTATTTTCAAATAACTATGTAAATGGCAAAGGCTATAATGATGCAAACTCGGTTATCAAACTTTACCATTTTAATGGTACTTATAAAAAAGTGCCGTTTACTATTGATACCGCTTTCATCAACAACCTGAATACCCCGGTGGCAACCGGAATATTTAAATCGCGTTTTGATATTGCCAAACTTAACGGCGCCATTGGAGATGACGACCTGCGTTTTACCAAAGGTTATGCCGACCTGAAGCTTGCTTACAAAGCCGACCTGGTAAATTACAGGATCTCGAAGCCACAGCTCGGCGGCACTATCAACATTAAAAATGCCGATGTAAGTTACGTGCCACGTAACCTTAATTTTAAAAACAGCGCCATCACCATAAAATTTGCCGGTAACGATTTATTGCTCAACAACATCCGCATGCAATCGGGCCGCAGCATTGTTTACATGGATGGCCGTGTAAATAACTTTTTAAACCTTTACTATACCGCGCCCGAAAAAATAATATTAAAATGGCAGGTACATAGCCCGCAATTGCATTTGGCCGAGTTCCTGGGCTTTTTAAACAGTACCCGGCCCGTTGAAGAGGTGAAAACCAAAGGCAAAAAAAACAACATTAATGACGCTTTAAGTACGGCTTTTCAGAAGGGCAAAGCCGAAATTCATTTAAAGGTAGATAAGGTTTACTACAAAAACTTTTTAGCTACAGATGCCACTGCCGACTTTTTAATGGCCGATAACAGCATCAGGGTTAACAATGTAAGCGTTAAACATGCAGGCGGCTCATTAAAGCTAAACGGCAACTTTGTACAAAGCGGAAAGCTGAATGACTTTACCGTAAATACTAAAGTTGATAACGTGAATACCAGCGCTTTTTTTGCTGCGTTTAATAATTTTGGGATGAATAGTTTTACATCGCAAAACCTAAGTGGCTTTTTATCGGCCCAGGCGCACCTTACGGGCAAAATTAACGGTGCCGGCAATATTGTACCAGGCAGCCTAAAGGGCTTAACAACTGTTGATTTAAAAGAGGGGGCATTGCTAAACTTTAAACCCATTACAAGCGTAGGAAAATTCGCTTTTCCGTTCAGGGATTTAAAGAACATCCGCTTTCAAACGCTTAATATGAAGTTTGATATTGATGGCGATAAAATAAACATCAGCCCGATGCAAATTAATTCAAGCGCCATTAACATGAATGTAGCCGGTGTTTACTCCTTATCAAAAGGCACAAATATAGCTTTGGACATACCTTTGCGTAATCCAAAAGGGGATACCGCAATAATTGACGCAACCGAACGTAATAAAAAGCGTATGAAGGGAATTGTATTGCACATTTTGGCCGCCGATGGTGATGATGGCAAAATAAAAATCAAGTGGAACAAAAACCACGACAAGGACAAAAAAGATGATAAAAAACCAGAAAATACCGACGAAAAAACGGGCACGTAACAATTATAAAAACGGTACGATATGTGCCTCATTTATAACAAATAAAATAGATGTATTTTTGACACAATAATAGCAATTGATTGCGTATCTTTGTGCATCCATTTAAGAGAGATCACGTTTGATTAAACACTTACCGGTAACTGCAACATATTTCAATACGGTAAACACCGCGCATCCTACTGCAATAGTATCAAAAAGCCAACCCCTGCATCATCAGTATCCCGGGTTCAGAAAAAAATTAGGAGCACCGTTAAATGATCATATTTTTTGTAAAGCAGGTTAAACCAACCGTGTAAATTCTTATCGGACATATAATTAGCTGAAATAAATCTATTCAATAAAATGAGACAACTCAAAATATCCCAATCCATTACCAATCGTGAATCTCAATCACTTGAAAAATACCTTCACGAAATAGGTAAAGTAGATTTAATATCTGCCCAGGAAGAAGTGATCCTGGCGCAAAAGATCCGTGAGGGCGACCAGGCCGCATTAGAGCGTTTGACAAAAACAAACCTTCGTTTTGTGGTATCTGTGGCAAAGCAATACCAAAACCAGGGTTTAACCCTGGGCGATTTAATTAACGAAGGTAACTTAGGTTTAATTAAAGCGGCTAAACGTTTTGACGAAACAAAAGGCTTTAAATTCATTTCATACGCAGTATGGTGGATTCGCCAGTCTATATTATCTGCCGTTGCCGAGCAGTCACGTATTGTGCGTTTACCTTTGAACCAAATTGGTTCATTAAGCAAAATTCATAAAGCGGCTTCAAAATTAGAGCAGGAATTTGAAAGACAACCAACACCGGAAGAACTGGCCGAGGATCTTGAAATATCTGTTGATAAAATTGCCGATTCATTAAGCAACGCAGGTCGCCAGGTATCTATGGACGCTCCGTTTATACAGGGCGAAGAAAATACCTTGCTTGATGTTTTGCAAAGCACCGATGCAGCAACCGATACCGAACTGATGATGGATTCATTATCACAAGAGATCAAACGGTCATTAGGTATCCTTGCCGAACGCGACCGTGAGGTTATTATCCTATTCTTTGGTTTAGGTGGTTATGCTGCCCATTCATTAGAAGAAATTGGCGAGAAATTTAACCTTACCCGCGAGCGTGTACGCCAGTTAAAAGATAAAGCGTTGATGCGTTTACGCCACAACTCAAAATCAAATCTTTTACAATCGTATTTGAACTAAGAAACGATCTTACAGATTATAAGAAACGCGGATGATGAAAATTGTTCGCGTTTTTTTATGGTTACCCTATGTCATTACGAGGAGGAACGACGTAGCAATCTCGTCGCCAATGCAGTTCCGATATGCAGATTCACCAGGCAATGGCGATGAGATTGCCGCGCTATGCTGCCATTGACACATTTGTAACCAACTGATTATCAATTGAAAAAAAGGTGTCATTTACAATGCGATCATTTGCGCGCAAATGAAAATTACTCGCAATGACAAGACTTTTTTACCCCACAAAAAAAGCATCTGCCCTTTAAGAACAGATGCTTGTACGATTATAATAATAGTTTATTTATTAACCTACTTTTACATTTACCGCATTTAAGCCTTTTTTACCTTGTTCTACATCGTAGGTAACGCTATCGTTTTCACGGATAGTGTCGATAAGGCCTGAGGCATGTACAAAAACTTCGGCACCACCATTTGTTGGTACGATAAATCCGAATCCTTTGCTTTCATTGAAAAATTTTACTGTTCCTTGCATTATATTTTTATTTAATTAGGCGAATGTACAGTTAAATAATTAACAATCTGTTATAAATAAGGCAATTAAAGTTTTACCATGTAAAAAAACTTTAAACAATAAAGGCCCCGGTGTTACCGCGGGGCCTTTATTATTAGCACGTTAGCGTGCTATTAGTGTGTTAAAGCGGCACTGCTGTACACATGATACTCGCCTGGCGCAAGGGTTACCGGCATGGTTGCCGAGGTAACATTTAGCGTTGCCCCCGTTAATGCATCGGTATAGGTACCGGTTGACGGGAAGGTAATATTGGCAGTTTGCGTTACCACATCAAAGTTTCCTAATACTTCCACATTGGCGCTGGCATCTTTTAACTGGATACTTTTAATATAACCTGATAAATCGTACACATAATTTGTTGATGCAAATACCGCGTTCTTTTTATGCAGGTTAATCATTGCCGAATACACTTTATATAGCTGCACGCGCTGGGCATCGGCAAAGTAGTTCCACAAAATAGGTTTATTACCTGTGCGGCCGTTCAGGTCGATAGATTTATCGTAACCCAACTCGCCAAACTGCCATAACATTTTAGGGCCCGGTACCGAAAACAGGAATGCCGCCGCCATTTCTTCGCGTTTTAAGCCTGTTGCAATATCCTTAACATTATAACTACCCGAGGCGTTTCCATAGCTTTCATTTTTAAACATCAGGCGCTCTTCGTCATGGCTTTCAAAATAGCCCACCAGTTGGTATGGCAGGGTAAAAGTGTGCTGATCGTAAAAGATCCCTTTAAAATCCCAGCCGGTAATATAGCCCATGGTAGCCTGGTTGGCTGCATAATTCAGGTTGTTCCAAAGCATCATGCCCTCTCCGGATAATTCTTTTTCTTCCTGGTTTGCTGCAAAATGCTCCAATATCACATAAAAATTATTATTGTCGATGCTTTTGATGTAATTGTTGTAATCTTTCCAGATGGCAACCCGGCTGGCATCATATTGGCCCCAGGGACCTACCGCGGCATCGCTGGTGCCATAATTTACCTGCGTGAAGCCCTTTGAAAGATCAAACCTGAAACCATCTATCTTATACTCCTGCATCCAGAATTTAAGCACATTTTTTACAAAGTATTTGGTAGCGGCACTCTCGTGGTTAAACTGGTAGCCTACATTGTACGGGTGCGTAGGATCTACATTATACCAGGGGTTGTTTGTTGCCGGCTTACCCGCTGCGGTGTTAAAATACATTTGCACCATTGGCGACTGACCGAATGAATGATTTAACACCATATCCTGGATAACGGCAATCCCCCTGGAGTGGCATTCGTCGATAAATGCTTTTAAGGCATTCTTAGTTCCATAATATTTATCGGGTGCAAAATAAAACGAAGGGTTATATCCCCATGAAAGGTTGCCCTCAAATTCATTTATAGGCATCAGCTCAATGGCGTTTACACCAAGTTTGGCCAGGTAGTTTAATGAATCTTTTAAGGTTTGATAATTGTGATTGGTAACAAAATCGCGCACCAGTAATTCATATATCACCAGGTTCTTTTTCTCTGGGCGCACAAAGGTTGGTACCTTCCAGCTGTAAGCAGGCTGGTTGGCCTGCAGCACGCTAACATTTCCAGTTGTTTTGCCGCTTGGGTAAGCTTTTAAACCAGGATACGTAGTTGCATCTATATAGCTGTCATTATCCGGGTCCAACACTTTTTGGGTGTACGGATCGGCTACTTTAAGTGTACCGTCAATCAGGTACTGGTAGGCGTACTCGGTATTGGCGTCAAGGTTATCAATCTGTATCCACCAGTTTTTGCCATCGGGTGTATGGTTCATGGCATATTTGGCATCGGCCGTCCAGTTGTTAAAATCGCCAATAACGCTTACCGATGTTTTTGAAGGCGCGTACAAATTTAAAATAACCGATTTGCCCGAGTTAATGTAAGTAACTCCATCAACAGCGCCCGAAGGCAACGCTTTACCCCCCGCCACTACCGTTGTAGTATCTCCGGGAACGTTCCCGGAATTATCTCCGGAAGAAGGCTTCTTGCATGAAGTAGATCCAATCACCAAAAAGGCGACCAGCAAAAAGTAAACATTTTTGATTATCATATATTTTGTGTTTATAAAATTGGCCGTATAAAAGTAACCTGAATTTTCTATTTTAAGTATAACAACACCCAAAATAAATTTCTCAAAAATAGCAACTGGGGTTATGCTATGAAAACCAAGCGTTTACAAAAGTATATAATTAGGTTTTAAGAAACAATAGGCGCTATCATTTTCAAACAATCGGGATTTCCTGCTCAATAAGCCGCCCGGCATGCCGCTTGCGTGCAACTTTGCGTACACCAGGTGCACAGCAGCATGAATATTTTCAAATAAACCTATAAATCCACAAAAATTATGCTTAGCATTGTCCTTATTTAGAATCATTCTTGAAAAGAACATTTGCCTTCGTATTACTCATTGCCCACCTTTTTAATTTAGGGGGATACATGCTGCTGAGCCAATACCTGGTTTACCGCTCGGATAAGTTTGCCAGCGAACAGATAAGTAAAGGCAGATATGATACGGCAAACCTCATCGAAATAAAAATTCCGCAGCACCTGCCGGGTATCAGCAATTGGAAATCATACATCAGGGTATCGGGGCAAATTCAGCTGGAGGGTGTTGCCTATAACTATGTGAAGCTTAAGGTAACGCGCGATACCGTATTTGTGCAATGTATACCCAATTACCAAACCACCAAACTGCTAAGCCAGAATGTAATTTATGCCCGGCAACTGAGCGATATCCCGGTGAGCAAAAAGGCGCACGAATCGTCGGGCAAAAGAACCGGGGTAGATAATAAATATAATCACCCGTTAATAGCCTATAGGTTTACGCCTGGCGTATCGGCGGTTAAAAAGCCCCGCGGAGTTATTTTCATCAAGATAAATCCGCCATTAATTTCGGTTAATGCCCGGCCGCCCGAGCTTATAGGTTAGTAAGCAATTATTACTATCAATAACAACATTAATGGCTGCTTAACGCGCCCCGGGGGTATTTTACCCGCGGGGTGGGTGTGTGCATTTATCATCAATTTAAACTCATGAATAATTTTTATAAAATAACACTATTTACACTATCCATCGTGGCATCCGGTTATGCCCGGGCGCAAAAAAGCACAAAGGATACCCTACACCTGGATAGCGTGATAGTTAAAGAAAGCAGGGCAAAATACTTGCCCAATGTGCAGGGCACTTATATTTTCGCCGGCAAACGTACCCATTTAATTTACCCCGATGCTGGCAAAGCAAACCTGGCCGGCAATACTGCCCGCATGCTTTTTGCCAAAGTACCCGGCCTCAATGTTTGGGAAATGGATGGCGCCGGTTTGCAATTGAATATAGGCAATAGGGGCACCGATCCGCACCGGTCTATAGAAATGAACATGCGGCAAAACGGATACAATACCAACTCCGACGCATTTGGCTATCCCGAAAACCACTATAACGTACCCTTCCAGGCTATTGGCGAAGTACAGTTTGTACGGGGTTCGGCAGCCTTGCAATTTGGGCCCCAGTTTGGCGGCATGGTAAACTATAAAATTAAAGAGGGCGACAGCACCAAAGTTTTTGGTTTTGAGAGCGAACAAACCGCCGGTTCAAATAACTTTTTTAACTCATACAACGCCGTTGGCGGTAAAGTTGGCAAACTAAGCTACTACGCGTTTTACTCCACCCGCCGCGGCGATGGCTGGCGGCCCAACGCGGCTTTTGCCTACCACGCGTACTATGCCAATATCAAATACCAGTTTAATAGCCAAGGCAGCATAGCCTTGCAGTTTTCACGATCAGATTATGTGCAGCAAATTGCGGGCGGCTTAACAGATGCTCAATTTGCGGCTGATAACCAGCAATCATTCAGGGCAAGAAACTTTTTTAACCCCGAAATTAATATCCCGGCATTGTTATTCAATTACGCGTTTAGCGGCAATACCCGGCTGGAAATTACATCGCATGCGGTATTTGGCCAGCGTAACAGCGTGCAGTTTATTAATACCCCTAACATTAAAGACACCGTTAATACCAGCCTGAAAACTTTTAACCCACGCCAGGTAGACAGGGATTATTATGCAGGCTTTACCACCGAAGCACGTTTACTGCATACCTATAAATTGGGCAACCTTAAAAGCACCTTTACCACCGGGGTAAGATATTTTGAAGAAACCACCAAACGCAGGCAAAAAGGTGTAGGCACCATCGCCTCCGATTTTGATTTAACGCTGGTTAAACCTTATGGCATCGATTTAAGGCTGCACTCCATCAACTATGCAGCCTTCGCCGAGAACATTTTCCAGGTTACACCACAATTTACCATAACGCCGGGAGTACGGTACGAGGTTATTAAATCAACCACCTCGGGCGTTATAAGTAATGCTACCTTCCCTATTGGCTATAAAGGAGACCGCAACTTCCCGCTGTTTGGCACAGGGTTACAGTACCAGTTCGGGAATGGCAGCCAGCTGTACTGCAATATTTCGCAGGCTTATCGCCCCTACCTGTATGCCGCCGTTACTCCTGCTGATAACCTGACGGTGATTAACCCTAACATTAAAGATAGCCGGGGATATGATATAGATATGGGTTACCGCGGCAACATAGGTACCCTATTTAGTTATGACATTAATGGCTTTTATGTACGCTACAACAACAGGGCAGGTACACTCACCCAAACCGATGCTCAAAATGTAAGCCATTTGTATTTAACTAATATTGGCAATGGCGTGGCCAAGGGGATTGAGGCTTATACCGAAGTATCATTGCTCCGTTCGTTTGATTCCTATGCGGGAAGCGATATCCGTTTGTTTAACTCGCTAGCTTATACACACGGGCGCTACATTACCGGATCAATTAACCAGGCAGGTAAAAATATTAGCCTGGCCGGCAACCACCTTGAAAATGTGCCCGACTGGATAAACCGTACCGGCATTACCTTTTTAAGCGGACCGGTAAGCAGTACCCTGCAGTTGAGCTATACCAGCAAAAGCTACAGCGATGCCAATAATACGGCATTTAACTCCACCGGTGCTACAGGAATAGTACCCGCCTATCATGTGGCCGACTGGGCATTCAACTACCGGTTTCTTAAAAACTACCACATCAGCGCCGGGATAAATAATCTTTTTGATGCCCAATATTATACCCGGCGTATTAACATGTACCCCGGGCCGGGTATTTTGCCTGCAGATGGCCGAACATTTAATGTAGGCTTTGGGATTAAGCTTTAATCAAAAAAGGCCTTCCGGGGTATGGAAGGCCTTTTTGTTTAAACATAGTACAAGTTATTCCAGATACTTTTTCACTATTCCGGTTAACTCGGTTAAATCGAATGGTTTTTTCAAATAACCGTTGGCGCTTCCGGCCTTGGTAATTTCTTCAATGTTGTTTACAGCCGATATCATGACAACCGGTATATGACTTGTGGTTGGGTCGCTTTTAAGTCCTTTGCTTATTTCCTGGCCGCTGGCATCACTTTTCCAGTCGGTGAGCCAGTTATCCAACAGGATAAGGTCAGGGCTTATTTCTAAAAGTTTTTTTAATATCCGGGCATTGTCCGAGGCTACAACCTCGTAGCCCTCTTCTTCCAGAACGTACACTATAGTATCCCTGATGTCTTTATCATCTTCGATCACTAAAATTTTCTTAGCCATAAGGTATTGATAGTTAATACCGAATATAGTTAACTTTAATTAAAAATTATAAAAATTTCCTATAATTCATCCTAAAATTAAACAAGTCGGTGTTATAATAACAAACAGACCACTTTTTGTTTTAGCAATTAAGCTTATACAAGAAAATATTTTCGGCTATAATTACCTTAACTATTATAGCAAATGCGGCAACGGGGTTCGTAGCTTTCTTTCTCGCCCAAAAGGATGCGGGCGTCATCGGGTACAAGGCGATACGAGTACATAGCAGGGTTTCCGCATTGCACGCAAACGGCATGCAGCTTGGTAACCGATTCGGCAATGGCCATAATGGCTGGCATAGGCCCAAAAGGGCGGCCTTTAAAATCCATATCTAACCCGGCAACTATTACACGAATACCCCGGTTAGCCAGTATAGTACATACTTCCGGAAGCTGATCATCAAAAAACTGGGCTTCATCTACCCCTATCACGTGGGCATCATTGGTGAGCAATAATATAGCCGATGCGCTATCAACCGGTGTTGAGCTAAACCTGTTGGCATTGTGCGAAACAATGGCATCCTCGCTGTAACGTGTATCTGATTTAGGGCTAAATATCTCTACTTTTAGTTTAGCTATACGTGCACGGTTTAACCTGCGGATAAGTTCTTCGGTTTTACCCGAAAACATAGATCCGCATACCAGTTCGATACTGCCACCCGATTCACTTTTACGCCTGAAAACATCTTCGTGGTAAACCATTCTTTAAATAAATTCTAAATACTAAACTCCAAATACTACCTCAAACCCTAAATCCTAAAAAACAATCTCTAAATCCTAAAAAATTGGGTGATTGCCAAATCCCGGTGTTAAATCCTTGCCTCCTAAGCCCGAAAAGAAAAAAACGGAAGATGTAAAACAAAGCAACTGATATTCATATTGTAACTATAGCATACAGCGTGTATGGTATAGCACGGCGCCAAATATCAGAATTTTATCCTATTTTTGGTAAGCATTTTCCCAACATTGAAGCCATGAAGCAAATGGATATTTTTAAAAAGATTGGTGGCATTTTACAAGAGCTTAACGACCAATATGATTACCTGAAAGCCGAAAGCAGCGATTTGAATGAACTTGAACTGGAGCTTTTTGTAGCCAATGCCCATTTTTTAAAAGATCATGCCGAAATATTGCGCAAAATACATGAGCGCAAAGCCACACCGGCCGAGCAATCGGAGCCGGTAGCCATTAAGCCCGAGCCTGTAATTGAAAAACCCAGGCCGGCGGTTACAACTACATCGCCCCCGAGGCCAGAACCCTTGCACGAGCGCCGCTTTTTTGAGCCGGTAGTTCAGCAAAAACCGATAATTGAAAACAGGCTGGAATTAAGTAAAGAAGCCGAACCGCCCGTTCACGTGCCTTATAACCCCATTAAACCCGAAATAGAACTCCCCCCTGCAGCCAACCAAGAACCGATCTCGTTTATCGACACGGAAGCAGATAACACTATAGATTCCTTTGAAACAGAACAACCCGAAATACTGAAACAAGAAATAGTTTTGGATGAGACCGACGTTTCTGAACCAGATTTTAAAGATGCCGAACCCGTAACACACATTGAAGAACCGATAGCAGTGCCAACACCGGTGGTTGAAAAACCGGCGCCCGCACCGCAGCCCGAGTTGTTTAAACCGATGGTGGCTAAAACCGAAACGGCTAAAGAAGAAATACTCACCTTTAACCAAAAGATGTCGGCTCAAAAGACCGAACGGGACAACGGTTTATCGGCACATGTAAATGCATTGCCTGTTATCGACCTGAAATCGGCCATAAACCTGAACGATAAGTTACTTTACATTAAAGACCTATTTAACGGTTACAGCCTCGCCTACAGCGAAGCAATTGAAATAGTAAACCGCTTTAACACTTACGAAGAGGCCGAGCGCTTCCTGAAAACCAATTACGTTGCCAAAAACAACTGGGAAAGCAAAGCTGCTACAGCCGAGAAATTTTATGCTCTTTTAAGAAGACGTTATCCTGCGGTTTAGTCATTAGTCATTAGTCATTAGTCATTAGTCATTAGTCATTAGTCATTAGTCATTAGTCATTAGTCATTAGTCATTAGTCACAAAAAAAATCCGCAGTCAATTGTTTTGATTTGCGGATTTTTTTTGTTTTTATTTTGACTTTCGACTCAAGGCTTCGGACTTAAGACTTACAATGTTGATCCCTGTTTCTTTCCTTCGGCGGCTTCGCCGCCTGTTGCTATGTTACCTCCCCTGCCTTTTGGGTCAAAGGCGCGGAATTTAATTTCGCCTCCTTTATAATCAACCGGTGCGGTATATATTTTGCTGTTAGCATCAGGGTCTTTACCGTTGGTGGTGTAACGGATGGTTAGGCCCGGGAATTCGATATTGCTGGCGTACTTACCATCCTGCAAGCTGATGCCTGGCTTGGGTACACGGTAATTATAGCCACCACTATAATAACTCAAACGAGGTAACTCCCGTTTACCCAATACATTCAAAAATGTCGACCACGCTAAATCGTACTCTTGTTTTGCCTTTATGGGGTCTTTTTCGGTAGCCCAGGCCGGGTCTGCCGCCCAGGCTCGCTCGGCCAGCCCAAACAGGCGGGGGAATATCATGTAATCCATACGCTCGGGTCCTTTAACTGTTTCGGCCCATAGTGCGCCCTGTAAGCCAATGATGTTGGATTTGCCATAATCGGTAAGGCGTTGCTTGCCTAAAAATATATTTTGATTTATGGGCGCACCATTCCTATCAACGTCGGCATTTTTGAAATAATCATACGGGATAAAGGAGTAAAATTTATCGATACCCAAAAACGCGCCCCAATAGTAGCCTGGCTCATCAAATGATTTGTAGTTGGCCATATCAAAGTACAAGTTGGTAACACAGGTAAGCACTACTTTGTAGCCGCCATTGGCCAGTTTGTAGGCCAGGTCTTCCTGCCCGCCGCCTAAAACGTTGTTCCATACATCGGCCTGAAGGTGCTCGCCAGTAAAATCGGGATTGGGCACATAGGTGTCGTTACCGTCTATCTTTGTTTTACGCAGGGCCATTTCTTCCCATCCCGCCAGGTGAATTCCTTTGGCTTTTAGTATCTGGTTTACCCGGCCGTAAAAATAATACCATAAATCGCCTGTGTTTTGAATTTCAGGATGGCTGGCCTTTAAAGCCAGGTAGGCCGGCGATTTTTCCCAAACGTGGGGCGGCACTTCATCACCGCCAAAATGAATACCAGGCAATGGCGCACCGGCTTCTTTGTAAATGGCGATCAAATCATCAACAACCCTTTCCACAAAAGTATAAGTTGATGGCAACGACACGTTAATTACATTATCATTCCAATATTGTACAGACCTGTATTCAGATTTATCGTCCAAATCGCGCAGTAAATATTTAGCGGCTTCGTCTTTTTTACCTTCGGCCACCAGGCGGTCATAACGGGCATCCATGGCTTTGATAGATGCACGGGCATGGCCCGGTGTTTCAATCTCGGGGATTACAATGATGTGCCTGTCGGTAGCGTATTTTAGTATTTCGATGTACTCGGCTTTAGTGTAAAAACCGGAGCCATAAGGATTATTTACATCAGGCCCCGAACCATGGGATGCAGGCAGGTGAGTTTTGCTATCCAGCGTATGGCCACGTTTTGAAGCAACCGAAGTAAGCTCGGGTAATGATGGAATTTCAATTCGCCAGCCTTCATCATCCGTTAAGTGCAGGTGCAAAACATTTAGCTTATAAAGGCTCATGGCCTCAATCAGTTTAATAACCTGTTGCTGTGTTTGAAAATTACGGGCCACATCCAGCATTACGGCGCGATGGGCAAAACGGGGAGCATCCTTTACATCCACACAAGTAATTTTAATACTTTTTTCGGCTTTAACCCATGCAGCGGGCGAAACCAGGTTTGTTAACGATTGAATACCATAAAAAGCACCGGCAGCTGTCGACGCGTTAATGACAACACCTTGGCCACTTACCTTAAGTTCATATCCTTCGGGGGCAATACCGTCAACTTTTTTTAATGCGATACCTGTGCCCGCTGCGTCTGACGAAACAGTTAAAGGCCTGCCCAATATTTTACTAAAGCTGTTGGCCAGGTAAGCTGCTTCTTTGGCAAAGGCTCCATCGGCAACAACCGGTGTTTTTCCGTCGATGGTGAACGTACCACCGGTTTCCGTATAGCTTACCGGTGTAGGCAGTATTTTAGGTAACTGATCGGCGGGGATATCGGTAACCGTTTTATTCCTGTCGTAAACAATTTCTGGAGTAACCAGGCCCGCGTAGCTTGGTTTATATGGTTTAATATCAAAAGAGCCAATGCTATAGCCTTTTTCGGGCTGCTCATCCCAAACCATATATATACCTTCGGGAGCATCGGTAACGTTTACTACAGGGTCATCATTTACATATTCTATCCGGGCCGATTCGCCTGGTTTTAAATCTTTAAAGCCGGCGGTTGGTGTAATACTGTATAAATCTCCGTTAACCTGGTTTATTTTGGCATTGCCGCTTACCGCGTTCTCGGTAAAACCACGGCCCGAATTAAAATAAAACTTCCATCCGCCAGCCGGCAAAACATTTTTACCACTATTAGTGATCACCAATGCGGTTAACGCTTCATTTTTATTCTGATAATTGTTATCTATCACCTCCCAGCTGATGCGCAGGTCGGCGGCATTAAATTTTACACCATCGGTAGTTTTGAAGGCTGTACTCATAAAAAATGCTGCAAACAGCACCAGGACAAAGATTTTACGCATAGTAGGATTGTGTTAGATAATAAAGGGCAGCTAAATATAGGCAACTTTTTAAATAATTTTAATAAGTTGAAATTTTATTATTTAACTAATCCTAACACTTCGCATGAGGTTTCGGGAGGCTACCATAATACGTCGGTTTTTTATACAAACATCGGCTTGGAACGCTGGCTAAGACTCACCCCGGCTACGCTGCGCTGGCCGACCCTCCTCTCCGGCTAAAGCGGCATAGAGGGTAACCTCCATTTTTATTTTTTGCCCCTCTATGCGACGCAGTCGTAGAGAGGGGCAGACGGGCGTAGCCTCGTCGGGGTGAGTCGTCTCCGCCATGCGATATAAGTGATTCCCCCTTCAGCGTTTCGTCAAATTTTACAACTCCCATGACGAGGTAAAAAACACCAGTGTTAACGTTTTAAGCTAAATATTTCGCAAGTCCCTTACACCCCAAACTTAATCCACCCTTCACCCTCATACCCAAAAGCAAATTGTTTGGGGCGGATGATTTCGGCCAGGATTTCTATAGAGTCTACAATCCGTGGGCCGGGGCGGTTAAAGTACTGGTTACCATCGGCTATGTAAAGTTGATTGTTTTTTATAGCCTTTAAATCGGTAAAACCTGGTAATTGCATTAAAACATCAATCTCTTTTAAAGTACGTTCTATCGAAAAGCCGCAAGGCATCACTACTATTATTTCGGGGTTCTGTAGCCGGATATCGTCCCAGCTTACATAAGGCGAATGTTTACCGTCATGTGCCAGTATGGGTGTGCCGCCTGCAATACTAACAAGGCCGGGCACCCAGTTACCGGATATCATTATGGGATCGAGCCATTCGATACAGGCCACCGTAGGCTTGCTATCGGCAAATTTCAACTTGTGCTTTATAATGTCAACCCGCTCATTTAACAGTTCCAGCAGTTCGGCGCCGGCCTGTTGTACGCCCAGAGCACCGGCGATAGTTGTGATATCGTTAAAAATATCGTCGAGGCTGTTAGGACGTAGAGAAATCATCCGGGCTTTTTTGTCAAGATAATTATCCAAAGCCAATTCAACATCGGCCAGCGATACCGCGCAAACCTCGCACTGGTCCTGCGTAATTACTACATCAGGGGCCAGTTGTTTAATCACTTCGCGTTTAACGGTGTAAACCGATAAGGCATCGGCCAGCAATTCTTTCACCTTTACATCAATAGCGGCACTGCTTAACCCATCCGGGAAATTAGCCTCGGTACAAACCGGCAGTTGTTTTACAATTTCGGGATAATCGCACTCGTGCGATCGGCCCACCAGGTTATCCTGAAGCCCCAGGGCACATATTATTTCAGTAGCAGATGGAAGCAGGGAAACTATTTTATCAGTTGGCATTTTTTAAATGTGCAGATTATTGACGTGCAAATGTACGGAAGATTGATTTGAAGATTTGGTGATTTGAAAATTTGAAAATAAAAAACAATACCCCCATCTTGAAATTTTCAAATCTTCAAATTTTCAAATTCGTTATTTTACACCTTTACAACCTATCTTTGTGCCAATGATATTCCTTACCTTTTTTATCGGGCTTATAGCCAACTGCATTGGTTATATACCACCCGGAAACATAAACCTTACTGTTGTACAGCTTACTATTAACCGCGGGATGAAAGAAGCGTTGCGGTTTATGATAGCCTTTTCATGCGTTGAGTTTTTTTTTACCTATTTTATTATGCACGCTGCAAACTGGCTATCCAGCCAGATGCACCTGGCGGTTGTAATAGATTGGATAATGGTTGTATTATTTGGCACCCTGGGTACCATTACCTGGATTAACCGCAACAAACCTCCCGAAACCAATTATTCCGACCATGCCAGTATTAAATACGGTATTCTGCTTGGATTTTTAAACCCCATGCAGATCCCTTTTTGGATGGTGACCGGTACTTACCTCATCACTCACGAATGGATCTTGACGGGCAAAGTGGCACTGGTTATATTCAGCATAGGTTCGGCGGCCGGCGCTTTTTTAGGCCTGTTCCTTTACGCCGAGTTTGCCAAATTCATCCAAAGTAAATTCGCGCTTAGCGCCAGGCTCATCAATATTAGTATCGCTATACTGTTTTTCTCGTTTGCGGCTTATCATATTGTGAAGCAGGTGTACCTGACGTTTTTTAAGCACTAATCTTTTGATTTGAGGATTTGAAAATTTGAAGATGGTTTATTATTGGCGTAATAAAAAAGGCCTCATCAATGAAGCCTTCTAACTCATATTACATTTGAGAATTTCATTTTCAAATCCTCAAATTTTCAAATCTTCAAATCCAGAATTACGCTATCTCCAGCTTGTTCTCTTTATAATAGCCCGCTTTTAGTTTTTCGCCCATTTCGCTGTAGGCATTTAGGGTGCGCTCTACATCTTCCAATGTGTGTACGGCAGTTGGGATAAGCCTTAACAATATCAAGCCTTTAGGGATAACCGGGTATATTACTATCGAGCAAAAGATGCCGTAGTTTTCGCGCAGGTCGCGGGTTAGGCTGGTTGCTTCGTAAAGGTCGCCCTCTAAAAATACCGGGGTAACCATGGTGTTGGTAACGCCCAGGTTAAATCCGCGTTCTTTTAAGCCTTTTTGCAAGGTAGTTGCTACGGTCCAGAGTTTTTCGCGTAGCTCCGGCTGCGACACTAACAGTTCAAAACGTTTTTTTAAGCCCAGCACCATTGGCATCGGCAAGGCTTTGGCAAATGTTTGCGAACGCATGTTGTAACGTAAAAAGTGCACTATTTGCTCATCGGCAGCAACAAAAGCACCTATGCCCGCCATTGATTTGGCAAAGGTGGCAAAGTATACATCTACTCCTTCAATAACACCTTGCTCCTCGTGCGTACCCGCGCCGGTTTTACCCATGGTGCCAAAACCGTGAGCGTCATCAACTAATAAACGGAAATTGAAATCTTTTTTAAGTTCTACTACTTCTTTCAGTTTACCTTGCGCACCCGACATGCCAAAAACCCCTTCGGTAATCAGCAGGATACCACCACCGGTTTGCTCGGTGAGTTTGGTAGCACGCTCCAGTTGTTTTCTGCAACTCTCAATATCATTATGCTGGTAAACAAAACGTTTGCCCATATGCAAACGAACGCCATCAATAATACAGGCGTGCGATTCGGCATCATAAACAATAACATCATTCCTGTCAACCAGGCTATCTATAATAGATACCATTCCCTGGTAACCATAGTTCAATAAAAACGCAGCTTGTTTACCTACAAACGCCGCCAGGTTATTCTCCAATTCCTCGTGGTGAATGGAGTTGCCCGACATCATACGGGCACCCATGGGGTAGGCCATACCATAATCGGTAGCGGCTTTGGCATCAGCTTCCCTTACTTCGGGATGATTGGCCAGACCAAGGTAGTTATTAAGGCTCCAAACCAAATGCGCTGCCCCATTGAACTGCATATGCGGCCCAATTTCCCCTTCCAGTTTAGGAAATGAAAAATAACCATGTGACCATTTTTGGTGCTGACCCAGCGGCCCACCCAAGCTTTTTGTTATTTTATCAAATAAATCCAAAATAATTTACCGTTAATCGTGAATAATATGCAAATATAGCTGTAATTAGAAGCCAATACAATAGCTATAACTTTTTAGAATAGCTTATAACCGGGGAAAGAGAATCAAGAGTTAAGAATCAAGAGTTAAGACTTTTAAACGCGGGGCGGCTTGTAACAACACATTTTAAACAGCCTATATTTTATCTTGATGCCTGACCTGCAATTACATTCCTTAACGAACGCCAGGAATCAAAAGTTAAGACTTTTAAACGCGGGGCGCCTTGCAAAACAACAAATGGCGAGGGTGGCTTGTAAACAAGAACAGGACGGCTTTCATACTTGAATATGCTAACCGTCCTGTTTTTTTATCTTGATTCTTGACTCTTAATTCTTGATTCTATTCCTCAATCTGCATTATCATGCAAAAACGAATTATTTCTCCTTATCTCGGTATTGCCTTCGTTATCGGGCATCAGGCTGAAACGGGAGATGGCGCTTTCGTCAGATTTTGGGGTATCCTGCAGGGCAACTTCTTTGCGTTTGTAAGCAGGTACATTTTCCAGCTCCTGGATGTTGCCTGTGCGTAGTTTCATACTCAAATCTTTAAGGCGCATGATACGCTCACGCGATTTTTTCAGCTGCTCCTCTATCGATTCGTTTGTTTTATTATCATCAGCACCTGCAGGGGCTACCGGTTCCGGTTCAGGCATAGGAGTTGGCACGGGCTCGGGCTTACGTGCTTCCTGTACAGGCGCGCTGTAAGTTTCCGGCTCACTCATTTTAAAAGTAAAGCCAGCCATATCCTGCTCGTTTTCTTCTTCCTGCTCCTCTTCGTGCAGGTTAAACTTAACTACATCGTCGTCCCTTTTCTCGGTGGCTCCAAACATATCAAACAACCCGGTTTGCTTAGGCTCCTCTTTGTGTTTAATATATGGCTGAGCAGGCGTGTTAGCCTTAACCGGGTTTATAAATTCATTTACAGGTTTAACCAACGGAGTGTTCTCGGGTACCAGCATAGATACTATTTTTTTGTTGCTGATCTCTTTTTCACGCTCATCCTTGGTTTGGAAACCTGTTGCTATAATAGTAACCGATAGTTTATCTTCCAGGTTTTCGTCAACACAGTTACCCCATATCAGGTCGGCAGCCAAACCGGCTTCTTCCTGAATATAATCGGTAATAATACTCACTTCATCCATGGTAACCTCTTTAAGGCCCGAGCTGATGTTAAGCAAAATGTAACGTGCGCCTTCTATCTCATTATCTTTTAATAATGGCGATGCTAACGCACCTTCAACTGCCTTTAAGGCACGGCCTTCGCCTTCGGCGCTGCTGCTGCCCATGATACATACGCCGCTATCTTTCATTACGGTGCGCACATCTTTAAAGTCGACGTTGATATAGCCCGGTAAGGTTATAATCTCGGCAATGCCTTTTGCAGCCGTGGTTAATATATCATCTGCCTGCCCAAAAGCCGAGCTCATGGTTAGGTTGCCAAAAATCTGGCGCAACCTGTCGTTCGATATCACCAGGAACGAATCGACGTATTTACGCAGTTCTTCCATCCCGGCGTCGGCCTGCATTTTACGGCGTTTACCTTCAAACGAGAACGGCGTAGTTATAATGCCTACGGTTAATATATCCATTTCGCGGGCAGCCTTGGCAATAATAGGGCTTGCACCTGTACCTGTACCACCGCCCATACCTGCGGTAATAAACAGCATTTTGGTATTAACGCCCAGCATTTGTTTTATATCGTCGATATTTTCAATAGCCGAGTTTTTACCAACTTCGGGAATTGAACCGGCACCCATACCTTCGGTAAGGCTGGCGCCCAATTGTACCTTGTTGGGTATAGGGCTAAGCTCCAGCGCCTGGGCATCGGTGTTACAAATTATAAAGTCGACACCGGTAATACCTTGCCTGTACATATGGTTCACCGCGTTGCCGCCACCACCGCCAACACCAATAACTTTGATGATTGACGATTTTTCTTTTAACATCTCAAACTGCATAATCTTCGTTTTCAGGTATATGTGATTTAACCACTATTTAGATTTTACCATCGTAATAATAATACTTTTTCAACAACAGTTTTCCACAAATGTCTATAATGTGGAAAAACTTAAGCGTTGTGTATAATTATTTCAAAAAGTCCTCATCATTTATATCATCCTTAATAAAAGTGATGCTTTTCTTTAACAACCTGTCAAATAAACCACCCTCTTTTCCTTTGCCCTCAAACTTGGGCTTCTGTGCTTTTTCAACAGGTACATCTACACTCATGTACTCCGTTTTCTGGATACCTTTTATCAAAAGACCTATACCGGTAGCAAACGTTGGGCTTTGCAGCTCTTCGTAAATGTTTTTTGGCAGCACTTCATTCTTGGCCAAATGCTCGGTAGGGTAACCTACGCGGCAATCTAAACCGGTAACAAACTCTACCAACTGGCGCAGGTGTTTAAGCTGCGCGCCACCGCCCGTAATTACTATACCGGCAATCAGCTTTTTCTCGTAGCCCGATGATTTAATCTCGTAATACACATGCTCCACAATTTCTTCCATGCGGGCCTGTATCACGTAAGCCAGGTTTTTAACGCTGATTTCTTTGGGTTCGCGGCCGCGTAAGCCGGGTACACAAACAATCTCATTTTCCTTGTTCTCATCAGCCAGGGCCGATCCAAACCTCACTTTCAACTGCTCGGCTATGTTGCGCATTACTGAGCAGCCTTCGCGGATATCTTCGGTTACGCTGTTACCCCCAAAAGGGATAACTGCGGTATGGCGGATTATGCCTTCATGAAAAATGGCCACATCTGTAGTACCACCACCAATATCAACCAGTACAACACCGGCTTCTTTTTCCTCTTCGCTTAAAACAGATTCAGAAGATGCCAACGGCTCCAATATCAGGTCCTGGCTATCCAGGTTGGCCTTGTTAACACATTTTACAATATTTTTTATAGCCGTAACCTGGCCGGATATGATGTGGAAGTTGGCTTCCAAACGTACGCCAGCCATGCCAATCGGGTCTTTAATCCCAGGCTCGTTATCAACCGTAAACTCCTGCGGCAACACATGGATAATATCCTCACCCGGAGGCATTACCAGGTTGTACATATCTTCAATAAGTTTATCAATATCCTTGCGGCTTATCTCGGATTGTAAATCGCGGCGGGTTATTAAGCCGCGGTGCTGCAAGCTTTTAATATGCTGACCGGCAATACCAACAAATACCACTTTGATATCGACATTTGATTGCGCGCCCGCAATATCAACCGCCTGGGTAATACCCTGTACTGTTTTATCTATATTTGAAACCATCCCACGGGTTACGCCCGCAGATTCTGCTTTACCAATTCCTAATACCTCAATCTTCCCATTCTTGCTCCTGCGACCAACGATGACGCATATTTTAGTAGTCCCGATATCCAATCCTACTACAATTGGTGAACTTTTTTCTTGTGTTGAGCTTTTGTCCATATTACATTTTTATTTGAGATGTATCCTTTTTCATTTTAAGCGAGTCCAGCTTCAATGCCTTCATTTTGGCCGAATCTGCTTTTGTCAGTTCGTTTTTTACACCAATTACCTGGTTGGTGTATTTAATATTAATGGTGCGGTATTTATCCCAGCCCACGTGTGGCAGCACCTGTTTATAAAAGGCCTGCAGGTTCCGTAGTTTTACATTTAACGAGTCGGCATTACCTACCAAAATACGCTGACTGCCTACCCTTGGTATCAATTCAATCTCGCGGTCGGTATTTACATAAATCTGCGCTATTTGCGCATCCCACAATGAATCCCTGCGAATAAAATCGGCTGTTTTGTATAAATCCTTTGCCAGCTGCGTATGCAATGAATCAACATGGTTGGTAAACAACTCATCGATATAACCATTGGCAACCAATACCCTTGCGGTAAAGTTTGATGACAGCGGAATTTTTAATCCGTGCTGATCGATATAAAAATCCATATCGTAATGGTTCATTACTCTTAATATGGGCTGGCGCTGGCTCACCTCAACCATCAGCACCCCGTCCATTTCGGTGTATACCTTTGCAAACTCAATAAATGGATTTGCCCGTAGTTTGTTTTCCAGGTCCTGGATATTAATATTTTCCAGCTTTTGCCCTACCAGCGTATGGCTGTTGGCTTGCAATATCTGGTCAACCTCCTGTTTATCTATAAAATACTGGTTGCCCGGAATGTTTACTTTTACCGCGGTGCAAACCACCGATGCTTTTTTCGATTCGATAAAACCCATGAGCACCACAAGACCACCCAGGCAAATTACCCAGGCAAATCCTATTAAAAGGCGCTTCCAAATGAGTTTTTTATCCATGCTGCATTATCTCTTTTAAGGGATGTACCAGTGTATCAATATCACCCGCGCCTACTGTTAGCAGCAATTCGGGTTTTTCATTTTTAATAGCATCTAACGCTTCCTGCTTGCTTAGTATGCGTTTATTGACCAGCGACATTTTGTTAAGCAGCATACCTGAAGTAACCCCTTCAATAGGCAACTCGCGGGCCGGGTAAATATCCAGCAGTATCAGCTCATCAACCATGCTCAGCACCTCGGCAAAACCATCGGCAAAATCACGGGTACGGGTGTACAGGTGAGGCTGAAAAATAGCCGTAAGCTTTTTGTCAGGATATAGCCTTTTTACCGATGATATACAGGCCCTCAATTCTTCGGGATGATGTGCATAATCGTCAATATAAATATGTCCCGGTGTTTTTACGATGTACTCAAACCTGCGTTTAACACCGCGGAATGATCCAAGGGCATTTTTAATTGAATCGGCCGGAATATCCAGTCTTAAAACAGCTTCGATAGCAGCTACGGCGTTTTCGATATTGTGCGTACCGGCAATGCCCATTTTTATGCCGGGGATGCTGATAGCGGCGTTGATAAAATCAAAGTAAAAGTCGCCACCCTCAATACAGATGTTTGCCGCATGCGCATCGGCCGTTGCATCTTCCAGGGCATAAGTATAACCGGTATCTAAAGGCAGGCCTTTTTTGTGTACCAGTGTACCGCCGCTTTTTATCTGCGATGCAAATAGTTTAAACGATTCTGTTAAATGTTGATGATCGCCATAAATATCCAAATGATCGGCATCCATGGATGTGATGATGGCCACGTCCGGGAACAATGTTAAAAACGAACGGTCGTACTCATCAGCCTCAACAACCATTACATTGTTTTTGCCATAAAGCACATTGGTTTGGTAGTTTGACGATATACCGCCCAAAAAAGCCGAACAATCATTACCCGATGCCTTTAACAAATGCGCCACCATGGTTGAAGTGGTGGTTTTGCCATGCGTACCGGCAACGGCTATAGTGAAAGAGCTTTTGCTGATTAAACCCAAAACCTGCGAACGTTTATACAGCTCGAACCCTTTATTTTTAAAATAGTTAAGCACCGCCGAATCCTTAGGGATGGCCGGTGTATAAATAATGAGTGTATCTGCAGATGGCTCCTGGAAGCTGATTGGGATACAATCGGCATTATCCTCAAAACAAATCTGAATACCCTCGTTGTGTAAATCGTTGGTTAAGTCGGTAACTGTTTTATCGTAACCGCAAACAATACAACCCAAATGCTGGAAATAGCGGGCCAGGCCGCTCATCCCGATGCCGCCAATGCCCACCAGGTAAACCCTTTGTATGTCGCGTAATTCCATTTTAATGTTTTTAAAAAAGGTCCTCCCCTTTTTGGGTGAAGGAGGACCATAACTTTAATTGTTATTTTATTATTTGTAAAAGCTCTTTAGCTATCACTTCATCGGCATTTGGCATAGCCATTTTACTTATGTTAGTGCTTAGCTTCTTCTGTAATGATTTGTCGTTCAATAATTCAATAGCCCTATCAACCAATTTCGCTTCGGCATCCCTGTCGGCCACAAAAACGGCAGCGTCCTCCTGCACCAGGGCCAGCGCGTTTTTTGTTTGGTGGTCTTCGGCCACATTGGGCGATGGCACCAGGATAACCGGCTTTTTAACCACGCATAATTCGGCAATAGTACCCGCACCTGCTCTTGATATAATAACATCGGCAGCTGCGTAAGCCAAATCCATCCGGGTTAAAAACTCCCTTATCTTAACATCGGGGTGGTAATCTTCGCCCAGTTTTTCAATGATTGTTTTATAATAAAACTTACCGGTTTGCCAAATGATCTGCACGTCGGCAGCTATCAGCTTATCCAAACCAGCCATAATGCTGTTATTTAATGTACGCGCGCCAAGGCTGCCACCGGTTATCAGTATAGTTTTTTTAAAAGTTGATAACTTGTACAACTCCAAAGCCTGCATGTGCTTGCCAGCTATATTTACCGAATCCTTACGAATAGGGTTGCCGGTTTTGATAATTTTATCGGCAGGAAAAAACTGCTCCATATTATCAAAAGCCACACAAATTTTTCGTGCTCCTTTGCCCAGCCACTTATTGGTAATACCTGCATAGGAGTTTTGTTCCTGTATGAGGTATGGTATTTTTTTCATGGATGCCGCATATAACAACGGCCCCGAGGCATAGCCACCAACCCCAACGGCAGCATCGGGTTTAAAATCTTTTATAATTTGCAATGCCTTGCGTACGCTGCCTACCAGTTTAACCGGAAACATCACATTTTTCCAGACAGAATCGCGCTGAATGCCGCGGATATCCAGGCCGATGATTTTATACCCGGCAGCGGGCACCTTTTCCATTTCCATACGCCCAAGGGCTCCCACAAACAGGATCTCGGTTTTAGGGTCGATAGCCTTCAAAGCATTGGCAATAGCAATAGCCGGGAAGATATGTCCTCCTGTTCCGCCACCGCTTATGATGATGCGCGGCGAAGCCCCCCCCGCCCCCTGAAGGGGGTGCTTTTGATTGGCGTCTTTTGCTTGTATGCTATCCTTTTTCATTTTATAAACTTCTTAAACTATTGTTCCCCCTTCAGGGGGCTAGGGGGCCTACGCTACGCTGATCTCCCCAACCACAACTTTCTTTGGCTCTTCTATATCCCTGCTTACTGATAGTATGATGCCGAAGGCCACACTTGTGAACAACAGCGATGTACCACCCATACTTACAAAAGGCAACGGAACACCAGTTACGGGGCCAAGGCCTACTGCCACAGCCATATTGGCAAAGGCCTGTATAGCTAAGCTGAAGCTTAAACCGCAAGCCAGCAACGCCCCAAACGCTTTGGGCGCCTTTGTAATAATTTTTATACACCTGTACAACAAAAACAGGTAAATGCCTACCAGCGCGAAACCGCCTACGAGGCCGTACTCTTCAACAATGATGGCATAAATTTCATCCGAGTATGATTCGGGCAGGTAATTCCGTTCGGTGCTGTTGCCCGGGCCTTTACCAAAAAGGCCTCCGCTGGCGATGGCTATCTTTGCATGATCAGCCTGGAATGATTTATCTGTTTTGGTTGAATCGGGGTGCAGGAAGGTATTTACGCGCGAAACATAAGTATGCCGCCTTGGCCCCAAAAATATAACACCCAATAACAATATAAACCCTGCGCCGCATACAATAGCTATCTGCTTAATGCTGATACGGCCGATGATTAATAACAAGATACTAACGCCAAACAGCATCAGCGCGGTTGATAAGTTGGCCAGCGCAATCAGGATAAAAACCAGGCAAACCGACCCCATAATAGGCAAAAACGATTCTTTTACATCCTTGATATTTTCCTGCTTGCGCGATAAAGTGCGCGCCAGGTAAGTAATCAGGGCTAACTTGGCCAAATCTGACGTCTGGAAGCTTAAACCAACAAGCGGGATATTAATCCAGCGGCTTGCATTGTTAATGTGGCTTCCAAATACCAGGGTATAGATGAGCAACGGAATAGTCACGATCATCATGATTTTAGACAGGCCGGCATAATACCTATAATCCAACTTGTGCGAAATATACATCAGCATAATACCACCCACAACCATCGCAAGATGCTTCATCAAAATCGACTCGACACCAACGCCACGTTTATAAGCAAGCGTACCCGTTGAGCTGTATACAGCCAACAAGGATATAACAGAAAGCAATATCACTATCAGCCATATCCACCGGTCGCCTTTTGTGTTGTTTAATATCCTATGCATTGAGCCCCCTCTAAATCTCCCCCTGAAGGGTGAGACTTGTTATTTTTTATATTCGTTAATAATCTTTTCTATAATTATTTCTTTTAATCTGCACATCTGAAATTTAAAATCTGCACATCTGTTACAATTCCCTCACCGCTGCTTTAAACTGGTTTCCCCTGTCTTCGTAATTTTTAAACAGATCGAAACTGGCGCAGGCAGGTGATAATAAAACAGTATCTCCTTTTTCGGCCAGGTGAAATGCTACCTGGGCAGCCTCCTGGGCCGAGAATGTATTTACTATAACATGCACGTCATCTTCAAAAGCATCATGTATACGCTTGTTGTCTTTCCCCAGGCATACTATCGATCTAACCTTCTGCTTCACTAAATCTTTAAGCATCCCGTAATCGTTACCTTTATCAACACCGCCAAGTATTAATACTACCTCACTGCTCATACTTTCCAATGCGTACCAGGTTGAGTTAACGTTGGTGGCCTTTGAATCGTTAATAAAGCGGATACCCGATATATTGGCTACAAATTCAAGCCGGTGTTCAATAGCTTTAAAGTTGCCCATGCTCTCTTTAATCGTTCCCTCCCGCAACTCCAGCACCCTTGCTACAATACCTGATGCCATGGAGTTGTAAATGTTGTGCTTGCCCTGTAAGGCCAGTTCTTGAATTGACATTGTAAAATGTTCTTGATTTGTGTTGATGACAATATTGTCGTTTTCGAGATATGCTCCCGGTTCAATCTTGGTTTCAATAGAAAAAGGCAATAGTTGGGCGTCGAATTTCCGGTCGGCCATACCTTTAATGGTTTCCGGGTCATCGGCGCAGTAAATGAAATAGTCGGCCGCCGTCTGGTTCTGCGTAACCCTGAATTTGGATGCCGCGTAATTCTCCAGCTTATAATCGTACCTGTCTAAATGGTCGGGGGTGATATTGAGCAATACTGCAATATCTACCTTAAACTTAAACATGTCATCCAGCATAAAGCTGCTTAGTTCCAGCACGTACAAATCAAAGTTTTCGGTAGCCACCTGGTAAGCAAAGCTTTTACCTATGTTGCCGGCCAGCCCGACATTTAGACCGCCATTTTTTAAAATATGGTAGGTTAAGCTGCTGGTAGTAGTTTTACCGTTTGATCCGGTTATGCCTATAATCTTCGCGCTGCAATACCTGCCTGCAAATTCAATTTCGGATATTACCGGGATCCCTTTTTCTCTAATTTTTTTGATGATCGGCGCTTTATCCGGAATGCCGGGGCTTTTGATCACCTCAACCGCGTTCAGGATCAAATCTTCGGTATGCTGTTTTTCTTCGAAGCTGATATTCCAGTCTTCCAGTTGTTTTTTGTACTTGTCTGCAATGGGCCCAAAATCCGACACAAACACATCATACCCCTGCTTTTGAGCCAGGTATGCCGCACCAACACCACTTTCGCCGGCGCCAAGAACAACAAGGCGCACAGCCCCCCCGCCCCCTGAAGGGGGTGCTTTTGATTGGGTATGTTATTGTTCTCGTTCATCCTTATATTGTCTTTTTCTTATACCATCTTTACTTTTCCCTCCCCCTTCAGGGGGCCGGGGGCTATCTTAATTTCAACGTTATTATCGTTATTATCGCCAGCAGTATCCCGATGATCCAAAACCGGGTTACGATTTTGGCTTCGTGGAAACCTTTCTTTTGATAGTGATGGTGCAGCGGTGCCATTAAAAACACCCTGCGGCCTTCGCCAAATTTCTTTTTGGTGTACTTAAACCAGCCCACCTGCATAATTACCGACATGTTCTCGATCACGAATACGCCGCATAACACCGGCAGCAACAATTCTTTGCGAATCATGATAGCAAAAACAGCGATGATACCGCCTATGGCCAAACTACCGGTGTCGCCCATAAATACCTGCGCCGGGTAGGAGTTGTACCACAAAAAGCCTACGCAGGCACCAACAAATGCACCGGCGAAGATCACCAGCTCGCCCGAGTTGGGAATGAACATGATGTTCAGGTAGTCGGCTATTTCGATATTACCAGATACATAGGCCAATATGGCCAGTGTGATACCAATAATGGCCGAAGTACCCGTCGCCAGGCCATCTATACCATCGGTTATATTGGCCCCGTTGGATATAAAAGTGATAATGATGATCACAAAAAACAGGAACACCACCAGCGAATAATATTCATACCCCGGACCAATGAATTTTAATACCTTGCCATAATCAAACTCGTTATTCTTATAAAAAGGCATGGTAGTTTTGGTAGAGTGTACGTCCTGCGTATAAACCGGTACATTCTTTTTCAGGTGAAAATCAACAGGCGCATTGGCTATTACCGGCAATTTTACTTCCTGGCGGATAACAATATTTGTATTGAAATACATTGTCCACCCTACTATCAGCGATAAACCTACCTGGCCTACAATTTTAAAACGGCCGGCCAGGCCTTCTTTATTCTTTTTAAATACTTTAATATAATCGTCAAGGAAACCAATAGCGCCCAGCCAAACGGTGGTAATTATCATCAATATAACGTACACGTTACTTAATTTGGCAAACAACAAAGTAGGTACCAGGATACCCAGCAAGATAATTAGTCCGCCCATGGTAGGCGTGCCCGATTTTTGCATCTGGCCTTCCAAACCCAAATTCCTAACCGTTTCGCCCACCTGTTTAAAACGCAGGTAATCAATCAGCCTACGGCCGTAAACGGTTGTAACCAGCAACGATGTTATTACAGCCAAAGCCGTACGAAACGTGATATACTGAAATACCCCGAGTCCCGGTATGTTGTAGTTTTTATTTAGATAGTTAAATAAGTAGTATAACATGCTCTCTTTTGATTACACCGATTTTTTATATTGATTTCACCGATTAAAATGAACTCATGGATTCTGCTAATTCTTTAATTCTGTAAATTCTGATTCAGACCAATAATTTAAATTGCTCTTCCAACTCCTCCATGTCATCAAAATGGCTTTTTACACCATGCGATTCCTGGTATTTCTCGTGCCCTTTACCTGCCACTAAAATTATATCGCCCGGGTTTGCCAGCATGCAGGCTGTTTTAATTGCCTCTCTCCTGTCAACTATGCTCACTGTGTGGCGTTTAAACGCCGGGTCGACGCCTTCAATCATGTCTTTGATAATCTGTGCAGGATCTTCCGAGCGTGGGTTGTCTGATGTCAGTATCACCTTATCGCTCCATTCGCTGGCTACGCGGGCCATAATGGGGCGTTTTGTTTTGTCGCGGTCGCCGCCGCAGCCTATTACGGTTATCACTTTCTCGTTACCCTTACGGATATCGTGAATAGTGCTCAGCACATTTTGCACAGCATCCGGCGTGTGGGCGTAATCAACTATGCCTATTACTTTATTGGGGGCAACAATGTACTCAAACCTGCCTTCGGCCCCGGTTAGTTTGCTCAGGCTGGTTAGCGTTTTGGCTTTATCCTGCTCCAACAACATGGCGGTGGCGTACACAGCCAGCAGGTTGTAAGCATTAAAGGTGCCAACCATTTTAAACCATACTTCTTCGTTATCAATATGCAATAACAGGCCGCCAAACTGATTTTCCAGTATGCGTGCCTTGTAATCGGCCATGCTTTTAAGCCCGTAGGTTTTACGGTGCGCCTGCGAGTTTTGCAGCATGATGTTGCCATTCTTATCATCGCTGTTGGTTAAAGCAAAAGCGCTTTTTGGCAAGCCATCAAAGAAGGCTTTTTTGGCCTTCAGATAACTGTCGAACGTTTTATGATAGTCCAAATGATCATGCGTCAGGTTGGTAAATACCCCGCCCGAAAAATGGAGATTAGCTACCCGGTGCTGTGCAACAGCATGTGAGCTAACTTCCATAAAGCAATAATCGCAACCCTGCGTTACCATCTCTTCCAGCAAACGATTAAGTTCAATAGGATCGGGGGTAGTATGGGTTGATGGTATTACCTGGCCATTAATCTGGTTTTCGACAGTTGACAGTAAACCTGCTTTATAACCCAGATCGCGAAACAATTGGTAAAGCAGCGTAGCGATGGTGGTTTTACCGTTTGTACCGGTAACACCAACCAATTTTAACTGTGCCGATGGGTTGCCGTAAAAATTGGCAGCCACCAAACTTAATGCCTTAGCAGAATCGGCTACCATTAAAAAATCAACTTCGGCCGCAGTGTGGGCGGGCAGGTCTTCGCATATTACAGCTATAGCGCCCTTTTTAATAGCCTGACCGATATAATCGTGCCCATCAACCTGGGTGCCTTTTACAGCAACAAACATCGAACCCGGAATTACCTGCCTTGAATCAAAGGCAATAGAAGTAATTTCCACGTCGGCACTACCCTGTAATTCGGTAAATGCTAAACCATCTATTAAATCACTTAAATACCTCATTGCAGTTCTATTGTTATACGTGATCCTTTTGGTATTAAGCTGCCGCCCGTAACCGATTGTGTGGTTACCATGCCGCTGCCGCGTACCGTTACTTTATACCCTGCATTGCCCAAAACATAAAGGGCATCGCTAAGGCCCATTCCTGTTACAGTTGGAACAGTACCCTCTTTGTATCTTGTATCTTCAAATGGGATACCATTGCTGGTGTCAACTCCGTTGCCTGCAGCATCTGCCGATGCGTATAGCGGCTTAACACCCAATTTAGTGTAAACATGTTTAAGGGCTTTTAAATTACCCTGTTTTACTTTAGGCATCGATGTATTGCCTACAAGGCTTACAGGCGATGGCTGGTTTATTTCCATATCATTAGCATAAACCTTATCGGCAATCTCCCTGAAAATAGGTCCTGCAACTTTCGCTGCCAGGTACGATCCGCGGGTTGGGTTATTTACCACAACAATCATCGAATATTTAGGATGATCGGCCGGGAAATAACCACAAAACGATGCCTGGTATTTTTTTACTTTATAACCTTTTGTACCATCGGCTACCTGTGCTGTACCTGTTTTGCCTGCCACCGTATAGCGTGGGTTTTTAATTACACGCTTACAATTACCTTCCTGCACAACGCCTTCCAACATACTTTTAACCTTACCAAGCGTAGCATCCGAACATACTTTTTCATTAATCACCCTGGCGTTAAACTGCTCGATGGTGCTGCCCATCCTCCTGATCTCGCGCACAAAAATCGGCGCAATCATTTTACCATTGTTGGCTACCGAATTATAAAACGCCAACATTTGCAATGGGGTAAGGTTCATTTCATAACCGTAGGCCATTTCGGGCAGGGTATAATATTTATTCCAGCTGCGGTTGGCCGGATTTTTAATAACAGGCCTCCCTTCACCTGGAATTTGCAGTTGCAGCTTATCGTTTAAATGATAGCTGTACAGCTTATTGATAAACTGCCACGGATTATCTTTATAATGGCCATATACCAGCTTTGCAGCCGCCACGTTTGATGATTCCTCAAACGCTTTTTTTACCGTCATTTCATAGTTGTCGTGCTCGGTATCGGTAATAGTTGGCCCTTTGGGGAATTTGTATTTACCGCCCTCGGCATTCACAATAGTATTGGTATCCAGCTTATGCTGATCAAGCAGGGTCATATAAGATACCAGCTTGAAGGTAGACCCCGGATCAATAGCGTTGCTGATGGCGTAATTAAAGCTTTCTTTAAAAGTATTGTCTTTTGAACGGGTAAAATTGGCTATCGCGCGCACCTCGCCGGTAGCAACTTCCATCAGCACCACGCAGCCATGATCGGCGGCGCTTGAATCAAGCTGCCTCAATAAAGCTGCCTGCGCTATTTCCTGGAAGTTAACATTGATGGTCGACATGATATCGGCGCCATCTTTTGCCGGTATCTCATCCTCATCATTATTTACAGGCATCCAGGTTCCGCCCGGAATACGCTGCATTAAGCGCCTGCCGTTTTCGCCGTTGATATATGACGAGTAAGCACCCTCCAACCCTACCGGGTTTTTAATATTTTCGTTTTTATAGCCAATTGTACGCGCAGCCAATGCATGAAAAGGTAAAATGCGTTTGTTTTGCTGCAATACAATCAGGCAGTTTTTAGTTTTCCGGTTTTTGAACACCGGGAACTCACGGATTTTTTTCAGCTCCTGGTAAGTTACCCTGCGGCGTAAAAGCTGGTAACGCGAGCCGTCTTTACGGGCATCGCGCAGTAACCTGGTATATTCGCGCGGCGTTCTGTCGCCATACAGTTGCGATAAACCTGCTGCCAGTACTTCTACATTATCATTAAAAACACTGTCAATGGCCAACCCTGCACCTAACATATCCATGTGCAGCTCATACTCGGGTACCGATGTTGCCAGCAAACTGCCATCTACCGAAAAAATGTTACCCCGTGCGGCCTCTACATCCCTGTACTGAGCCGTCATGTTTACTGCCTTGGCTTTCCATTTAGCGCCCTGTATAAATTGTACCCTGCAAAGCTGTACCACAACGGCAAACGAAAAAAGCACAACAAGGCCAAAGGCAATATATACCCTAAGCAATATGTTAGTCCTAATTTTCATCATTATCCTCCTTCACCGTTATCTTTTTGGGCGGTTCAACGCTTTGCCTTACCCCAAGGGTATCGGCGCGTTTGGCCACTTCAATTAATGTACTTTTAAAAGCCATATCGGCCTTTGTGGTTTTAAAATCCCAGCTGCGTTCTTTTACTTCTTTAGTAAGATCATCAATATCGCGGATGGTTTTTTCGGCCAGGTGCATATTGCCTATATACACCATACCCAAAAAAGCAATAAACAGTACAAAAGGCAGGGCATTGGTAGCCTTCTCGCTTGTAATAAAGCGTTTGGTGAAAAATTGCGTGAAGAAATTATCGGGGATCTCCCTTTTTCGGGGTTTATCCTCAACAATAAGCTCTTCCTCTTCTTCCTCCTCCTGAATTTCTGTACGTAAACGATTGCTCATATTTTTACAGCTATCCTTAATTTAGCGCTCCGTGCCCTGTTATTGTTACTTATCTCATCTGCCGATGCCGTGATAGCTCCGCGGCTTACAGCATCAAGCGGTCTTTTATTATTGCCGTATAAATCTTTCTCTACCTCGCCGCTAAACTTACCTTTTGCGATGAAGTTTTTTACCAGCCTGTCTTCCAGCGAGTGGTAGCTCATTACTACTAACCTGCCGCCAACAGCCAGCACCTCGGCACTTTGTACCAAAAACTCCTTCAAAGCTTCCAGCTCCTGGTTAACTTCGATGCGCAGCGCCTGGAAAACCTGTGCCAGGTACTTATTTTCTTTCCCTTTAGGGATGCGGTTGATAATCGCGTTCTTCAAATCGGCTATGGTTACTATCGGGGCATTAAGCCTGGCGGTAACAATAGTTTCGGCCAATGATTTGGCGTTTTGAATTTCGCCGTAAACACCAAAAATGCGGTGCAGTTCGGCACCGGTATAATTATTTACTACATCCTTAGCCGTAAGCTCGCCGCCCTGGTTCATCCTCATATCCAACTCGGCATCAAAACGGATTGAGAAACCACGCTCGGCCTGGTCAAACTGGTATGATGATACGCCCAAATCGGCCAGTATACCATCAACCGGAATAGCACCGTGCAACCGGGCAAAATTTTTCAGGTACCTGAAATTCTGATCTATAAAAACAAAGCGCTCATCGTCAATTATATTTTGCTGCGCATCGGTATCCTGGTCAAACGCCAGCAAAGTACCTTCGGGCCCCAAATGTTTCATAATCTCGCGCGAATGTCCGCCTCCGCCAAAGGTTACATCCACATAGGTGCCATCCTTTTTTATGGCCAGGCCATCAATGCATTCCTGCAGCATAACCGGGGTATGATACTCACTCATCTATCCTCCTTGCTTTACTACCCATTACCGCTTCGGCCAATTCGGCAAAATTATCAGGCTCGTTATTTATCATCTCGGTATGGGCAGCCTTATCCCACACTTCAATTTTGTTTAACACACAGGTTAAAACAACATCGTTGCCGATGCCTGCAAAATCAAGCAAGCTCTTTGGCAAAAGCACCCGGCCGGCCGAATCCGGCATCAAAGCCGTGGCGCCGCCGGTGAAATAGCGAATAAAACGCAGATTTTGCCGGTCATATTCATTAAGTTTGCTCAATTCGTCAAGTCTTTTGTCCCATTCGGATTTTGTGTAAATAACCAGATACTTCTCCAGGCCGCGATTGATCATAAGGCCCTCGCCGTCAGCTTCAGGAAGCTGCTTTTTGAGGCCCGCAGGGATCATCATCCGCCCTTTGGCATCCAGTTTACATTCAAATTCTCCGGTTAAATGCGGCATTATAAGACTATGGCTTAATTTAATAGGTAAAAGTAATTCTCTTTTACCACAAATTACCACTTTTTACCACCAAAAAGTTTTCAACATTTTTGGTGACTTTTGACGCTATGCGGTAAATTTCAAAAGAGCGTTGAGCGGCTATTTAAAATCAGAATCAAGGCTTAAAATTTTGTAAATTTGATTCATAGTGGAAAAGCTGACGATCAATATCCCCGACAAAAAAACTCGCTGGTAAAACAAATCCTTATTGGGCTTGGTGTCACTATACAACAGGATTCCTCTACTAATACCATTGCCTACAAAGAAAAGCTGGCCCAAATTTCGACGTGGTCTGATGATGATTTGAAGTTTTTAGAAGAGGGTAAAATGCTTTCGAAAGCTTGAAACCGCAACAAGGAATCTTAGAAGACTAAACCAATGACAGTTTTACAAATTACGGTACCTAATGATAAAGAAAAGCTGGTGAGATTGCTTTTAAAGGAGTTGGGGGTTACGATAAAAAAAGTAAGCGTAAAATCATCTATTACTGAAAGTTTAAAAACCGCAGCAAAAGAGATGAAGGCAATAAAAGCAGGCAAATTGGAATCGATAGGTTTCGACGATTTGTTAAATGAATTATGAGATCAGCGATAAGCTGATAAGAATAGTGTTTCCCCGAATGAGACCAATAATTCTGGAAATATTCGATGCCTTTTAGATCAGAGGAATAGCTTAAAAAAATCAATTCGCGCGAAGACGCTGAGACGCAAAGTGATTTGCTTATTTTTCTTTGCTTCTTAGCGTCTTTGCGCGAAAAACTAACCTACTTACCTTCAAAAGCGATTCCGTGAACAGCAATCATTCGATATAATCGCCAAATGGTAATGTTACTCAGCCTTAAACAAACCATCAACCTCAATCTAAACCAATTCCAGCTTCCTGTAGGTTTTAGTTTTTTTACGGGTACGGTTAAGCCACATCATTACCCCTGTTACCGGGAATATAAGCGATAAAAGGCATACAACAAAACTGATAATTTTGGTAGGCAAGCCGTAAACCGAGCCGGTATGTACCGGTTTTACGTAAGCCCTTACCCGCTGGCCTAAACTTTTGGCGGCAAACAATTGCGCGCCGGCTATGCCACCGCTATACTGGTCAACGTAATAGGTATCGGCAGTGGTTTCAACTGCACCCTTGGGTAAAATGTTTATGCTGTAAACCGCCAATGAGTCTTTAGGTACGCGTACTGTATAATAATCTGCCAATGCGGTTTGTGCTGCTACGGCCTGCAATGCCGCATCTACCTTTAAAGCTTTGGCCCCGGCCTGGTATTTTGATTGCGGTGTTTTAGGCTGCTCTTTTACCAGCTTTGAACCCGTTATGGCAAACAATGCCTGGTTAGCCAGCTTAAACGTCATGATTAAACCTGTTAAAGCAATTACAATTAAAAATATCGAAGTGTAAAAGCCGGTAACCAGGTGCAAATCATGTACCAGCCGTTTGGTGCTACCGCCCCACTTTATTTTTAACCGCTGCTTCATAACGTTTTTGGTTTTAGGCCACCACAGTATTACCCCGGTTATTAATATAAACAGGAAAAGCAATGTCGAGATTGATACCACCCAATCGCCCAGGCTATCCTTGCCTGCCAGCAAAAACCGGTGAAACATCTCGGCCGAGTACAAAAACGATTGCCTGCGGCTGTATTGCCCTGTTACCTGGCCGGTGTAGGGGTTTACAAACACACTTAAATTTGCCCGGTCGGCCTCTTTAGTTTTTTTATCCTTATCGCCCTGTGCTGCTGCGGGCCTGCCTTTTTCGGCTTGGGCAGCACTCCCTTTTTTACCTTTCTTTTCGGGTACAATTAAGCCAATCTCAACCGTTCTGGCAGCATCATTATAAACCATTGCCGAGGCCAGCTTTGCTTTGGGTACCTGTTTAAGGGCGGCATTAATCATTTGCTCCAGCGGTACCCGTGTAGCTGCGGCGCGCACATAATAAAGTTTGGGGTGCAGGGTATGCTCAATTTCTTTTTCAAAAACCAGCATAGTACCCGTGAGGCATGAGCAAAAAATGACAATGCCTGCCGCAAGGCTCAAATAAAGATGTATGGTACGGAAAAATACTTTCATGGCTTACATTACAAAACCGGGTATACTAAAGCATATCCCGGTTTGTTCATTAATTATGTATTAGGGTATTAAAAGCTATAACTCACAGTAGTTAAAAACTGCCTTGGCGCTATAGGGTTAATACTATAATTTTCGTGCACATTGTAGTTAAGCACATTCCCTATGTTGGAGATTTTACCAATAATAGAAACCTTTTTATAGGTGTAACCAACCGAGGCATCAACCGTGGTAAAACCCGGTACATTAACCAGCCTTGATATAGTTTGGGTTTGCCCAACCGTGTTGGCGTTACCGGCGGTGCGGTTACCCAGGTAATACACGGAAGCCCCTACTTTAAAGCCTTTCAAATCGCCGTTATAAAAATTATAGAAGGCGCTGGCATTGGCGGTGTGCTTAGGTACGTTAATTAAAGGCTGACCGGCTATATTACTACCAACCGATGTTGATGTTTTTGAATAACGTGCGTTGGTGTAGCTGTAACCCGCCATTAAATCAAGCTCTTTAACGGGGTGGCCCGCAATATCAAGTTCAACACCATCGCTTTTGGTTTGGCCAACAAGCTCTTTAATATTGGTGTTAATGTTTACCGTGGTACTATCGGCCAAAAATGGCGCTGTTTGGGCAAGGTTATTATTGATGATACGGTATGCCGTTACATTTACCGATAAATTGCCATTCAGGAAATCGTTTTTAACACCCGCCTCGTACTGATCTACCAATGATGGCGAAAGTGGTTTATTATTAACATCTACCCCCGTGTTGGTGATAAACGAGTTGGAGTAGCTTGCAAATAACGCCGTATTGGCCACCGGCTTATAAACTATGCCAACGCGGGGCGAAAATGCCTTATCCTCTTTACCTGCTGCCTGGGCGGTTAAAGCAGGCAAGTAATAATTGGTTACCTGTGTTGGCGCTATGTACTGGTACGACCAGCGGATACCAGCCAACACTTTAACTTTATCTGATATGCTTATCAAATCATTAAAGTAAGCTCCAAAGCGGTTGGTTTTTGTAAGGATGCTGTAAAAAGGGTTCATCTGCGGCTTATCTGTACGCAGCTTGTATTTATTTACATTAAAAATATTGATGGTATCGTAAACGGCAGATTTTAATGATGTGCCATTATCCCAATAGCTTGATACCTTATTAATGGTGGCCACATAGGTATAAGCCGTGTTGTTGTACCTGTCGGCATCAACCCCTGCCAAAATATTATGCTTTATGGCACCTGTGTTAAACTGTCCGGTTACATTAAACTGGCCGGTGTAATAGTCTTCCAATGTTTTGGCACGGTTAAGGGTACGGCCCCAGTCGCCGGTTGCATCCGGCAACACACGCTCGGTTGTTTGGTATTGCCTGTTAAAATGCTGATAATTTAAGCCACCGCTTATTTGCCACAAGCTGTTAATTTGGTGATTAATGGTAACCGTACCTGTTGACTGTTTGGTATTACCGGTAGACCATGAAGCACCCAGGTAGCGGTTGCGCGGCACATTAGCTATTACGTTGTTTATTTGCCCGGTTCCAAAATCGGGTGTAAAATCGTAGTTCAGGTAATCGCCCTCTACAATAACAGTTGTTTTGTCGCTTATTTTATACAGGAACGATGGGTTAATATACTCCCTTTCGGATTTTACATTATCGCGAAAGCTGTTTGCTTTTTCGTAAGTACCGTTTAAGCGGTAAGCCAGTTTTGAGGTGATAGGCCCGTAAACATCAAACGAGGGGCGGTACAAATCATAGCTGCCATATGTCATGGATACTTTTCCGCCTGCTTCAAATAATGGCTTTTTAGTTACCATGTTTAAAATACCGCCGGGTGCTACGTTGCCATATAATAAAGCCGCGCTGCCTTTTAAAATTTCTATACGGTCAAGCGAGCTCACTTCAGGCACAACACCCGAGTTTACACGGAAACCATTTTTAAACATATTGGTGCTCGAAAAATTGTAGCCACGGGACCCAAAGGTTTCCTGGGTATTGCCGCGGGCGCTATACAGGTAAACACCATTAACATTCCTGATTACATCGCTTAACCTGATAGATTGCTGCTGGGCAAGCGTATTGCTGCTGATAACCGTAACACTCTGCGGCAAATCCATAGGCGCTACATTCATTTTACCTATAGTAAGCTTTTTGCTATTAATAGTTTTTGTAGACGAAATAAGCACCTCATCAAGCTGTGCCGAGGTTTCGCTTAAAGTAAACGTAACCTGTGTAGTTTGATTGGCAACTACCGTAACCGTTTGCTGCTCGGCTTTAGTGCCCATAAAGCTGGTAACTAAAGTATATACACCAGGCTTAAGATTAACAAAGGTAAATGAACCATCATCAATGGTACTGGTACTTTTGTTTAAGCCTTTGATAGCTACTGTAACATATGATGCCGGTTTACCATCGGTGGTTTTTACAAAGCCATTTATTTTACCGCTATTGCCATCATCATCGGCTTTAAGGGTTAAAATATTTATAAATACGAAAAGAAAGAGGAGCGTAAATTTTTGCAGGTAGTTCTGTAGAGGATTCAACATTCTATTTAGATTAAGTCTAATTAAGCGCAAAAATAACAACTCAATTTTAATTCACAACTTTTATTTAGAATTAGTTTAAATAAGATAGAAAGTGTTAATGAATAACTATTTCGTTACAAGATTGTACAGAGCAACCATCTGCATATATTAGCATGTATAAACCTCCCCCAAATGAAAAAGCTTGTCGCCACCCTGTTACTCATGCCATTGTTTATAAACTGTTTAAAGGCGCAGCCGGGTAAAACCGAGATAACTAAATGGCAATACGGCCGCAATGGCGCGGTATCTATCACCTGGGACGATGGCTCCGTTAACCAATTTAAGGTTGCACTGCCTATTTTAAACAGGCTGGGGATTAAAAGCACGTTTTTTATTATCACCGGGCAAATACCCGGTTCGCAATACCAGGCAAAATTTATTGGGCGGCCTTTGAAACAGATAATTGCTGAAACCGCCACAACACTTACCAACAAGGATAATTTTTACGAGCGTGCATCGGCAGCGGGGCACCTGGGATTGATTGGTACGCTTGACTATCATTATAAAGCGGGTTCACTAATTGACGATAATAAACCCGACGCGGCCTATAAGGTGATAGATGAACTATACAGTAAAGTGCGCCAAGGTGATTTTAAACCTGGTATGGAACATAATACCGAGTACAACGACGCGCATGGCACAACCTGGGCACAAATTAAACAATACGCGGCCCAGGGACACGAATTTGCCAGTCACATGGTTACCCATCCGCGCCTGGCCGCGCTCGACGAGCCCAATATGCTTTATGAGATGGAGAAAAGCCGGCTGGATATTTTGCATAAGCTTGGCCTGCGGTACACTTTTAGCGCCGAAGGGCCTTTTGGCACCGAAAACGAGCGGGCGGTATCGTACCTAAGCAGGGTTTACCCGGCCCTACGCAACCGCATGCCCGAACCCTGGCTGAAAGAGATTAGCCGCGGTAATAAAGATACGCCGGGCAATACGGGGAAAGCGTATGTGCAGTACCAACGTGGCGCTACTACCAAAACACCGCTGCCTATGATGAAAGCCTGGGTTGATACCACCATGAACAGGAACGATACATGGCTGGTACTTACCCACCATGGTGTGCAGGGCATTGGCTGGGAGGCTTTGCCGGCTACCGAGCTGGATGAATATTTTACCTACATCAAAAACCACGAAGACAAGCTTTGGATTGCCACCTTTGGCGATGTTACTAAATACATGCGCGAACGCCAAAGTGCAAACCTTACCACCGGTATGCAAAATGGCAAGCTGGTAATTAAAGTAAGCCACCCGCTTGATAAGCGTTTTTATAATATCCCGCTAACCCTTAAAACCTGTTTACCTGCCGGGTGGAAAAATGTCCGAATTACCCAAAATGGCAAAGTGGTTGATGCCAGGTTGGTGCATGATAAAGAAAGCGATTATGTGCTTTACCAGGTTAAAATCAATACACCTGCGATTATAACAAAACTATAAACCAGGTAAAAGCAATCGAGAATTATCCGTTATCCAATGCTCTTAATCGAAAACTATTGTATCAGGCCCCGAAACTCTGCTGACGTGACATGCACATCCGCCGGCAATTTTTACGATGGCTGTTTTAGTTTGATGGGTTGACGGATTTGTTGCAGTAATTTGTACATTATCGCCACCGGTAGAAAACTTATTGATAATATTATCATTGGCAATGGTTTTATATGCCGGCGAGAACCCCGGATCAATAACACCTGGAGCCACTATCACAGAGTCGGAACGCAAATTTTTAGCCACGAAATTTTCAACATTTACCCCGTCTCCATTTTTATTGGCAAAGTGTACCCCAACACTTACAAACTGCTGCGTACAAACACCAATAGTGCAGGCAGGCTGCTGATGTTTCTTGTTACAGGCTGTAAAAGTAAAAGAGGCAATAAGTAGCAGTAATAATATTCTCCTGATCATGATATTAGTTTTTATACCATTACGATCTGCGGAACCAAAGCGCTACAAGTTTTGCAACTCGCCGGAAACTAATTGCAGAACATCCTTTTCGCCCAACGCTATTTACCTATGCCTTAATTTGTTTAGCTAAAGCTAAATGCAGGGTATAATTTATTCTATCACCCTAACCTTCAAAAAGCTCGGCTCATCTTTAGATGTATAAACTTTGTGGGTTGCCTTTTTAAAGTCGGTATCCTTAGCTTTCATAATATCCTGGAATTGCTGGGTATTACGGTCAATAAGCGGGAACCAGCTGCTTTGTACCTGCACCATCAGGCGGTGGCCTTTTTTAAAGGTGTGCAGCACATCCTGTAATTCGAAATTAACAGGGGTTACTTTGCCTGGTACAAAAGGCTCAGGCTTATCAAAGCCATTGCGGAATTTGCCACGCATGGCCTCGCTGCGTACCATTTGCTGGTAACCGCCCAGGTATACGTCCTTGCCGGTAAACTTGTCGTTTTTGGTCGAATCGGGATATACGTCAATAACTTTAACTATCCAATCGGCATCTGTACCGGTAGTTGATACCTTAAGGTTGGCCCAAATGTTGCCTGCAAGGGTTACATCTTTGTCAAGCACATCGGTTTCATAAGTCAGCACATCCGGGCGTTGCGATGCAAAACGCTGGTCGGCGGTCATGTACTCGCGTTTCATGTCGTTCTCAATCGTACTGATAAATGGTACCGGTTTGTTGGGATCTGATACAAACTCGTCATAGCTATCGCCTGCCGCGGGTGCATCAAATGAAAGTCTACCGCCGGGCAGCAGGTATAGGCTTTTATCAACGGCTTCCGTTGGCGGCCAGGTTTTATAAGTTTTCCATTGGTTTACGCCCGTTTCAAAAGTCGAAACCGGTTCCAGGTTAAGGTCGGTACCTTTTAAGTAATGGCTAAAAAAAGCGAATTCAATTTTTTCGCGGTAAAACGGGCCTGTAGGGCCTCCAAAACCTATGTCGCCTAAATGATCGCCGTCGCCACGGGCCCAGCCGCCATGCACCCAGGGGCCCATGGTAAAGTAAACCTGGGTTTTAGGATTTTCCTTAACCAGTGTTTTGTATGTGTTGATAGCACCGTACAAATCTTCGGCATCATACCAGCCGCCGGTAACCAGTACCGCGGTTTTTATATCGTGCAGGTGGTAAAGTACATTCCGATCCTTCCAATGCTGATCATAGTTGGGATGATCAAGCATTTCATTCCATAAACGGATAGTGTCTTTATAGTATTTATCGTTGGAGTTTTTTACCGATCCCATCCTCATAAAAAAGGCATAACCATCATTTGTGCCGGCATTAAAGCCGTTGCCGCGGCGTTGTGTGGGCTTATCATCCTGGCGGTTAGTAAAAAACGGGTAAAAGCCAAAGTTGGCGGTAAGCATAAAAGCGCCGTTATGAAAAGCATCATCGCGGTACAAATCGGCCATTGGCGCCTGCGGCGATGCTGCTACCAATGCCGGGTGACGGCTTAACAATGCAGCCGTTGTATAAAACCCGGGGTAAGAAATACCCCAGACGCCTACTTTCCCGTTGTTGTTTTTAATGTTTTTCAGCAACCAGTCAATAGTATCATAGGTGTCAGTGCCTTCGTCTACATCGTTTTTTGTTTTGTGCACTTCCTTTTCGGGAGTCATCTCTTCAAAAATGCCCTCACTCATCCATCGGCCGCGAGCGTCCTGGTAAACAAAAATATACCCGTCGTGCACAAATAACGACGACGGACCAAGGGCGCCCTTGTAGGCATCAACACCATAAGGCGCTACGCTGTAGGGTGTTCTATCCATCATGATGGGGTATTTTTTGGTTTGATCTTTTGGTACATATACCGATGTAAACAGCTTTTTACCATCGCGCATGGGCACATTATACTCGTACTTAGTGTAATTGGCTTTTATATAATCTGCATCGAGGCCTTTTGGCTGGGCCTGCAACCAAATGGTCGAAAAAACAAAGCATAAAGCGATGAGGAGCGTTTTTTTCATATGATGTTAGTAATTCCCTAAAATAGTCGAATAAAATAAATTGGGCAAACCGGCAGTCCGGCATTTTATAAAATGCGTGTCTTTGTTACAAAAGATCGTGCATTTTTTTCAAATTAAACCACCGAGATAATATATATTAATTAAAATATATATTTTTATAAACAATAAGCAATACCTGTAGGCAATTTTGTCTGGCAAATTGTCCCTTTGTTATAAACCAATAACCTGAAGTATAAATTCCCCGGTTATACACAGGCGACCTAATAAGATAAATTAAATTGATGTTTCACCAATTCCCGGCAGTACAAAGTGGGGAACAAGACCTTTATATACCTATTTATTCATCATTTAAAACAACACTATGAGAACAACTTTTAATGTATCCTTAACCAAAAACCTATCAGTTTTATTTGGTTCGCTTATGCTGATGACAGCCGCCTGTAAAAAAGACCAGGCACCCACGCCAGCGGGATCGCCGAATTCAAATGGCACTTCAAAACTTGGTACCAATGCCATCGGTGTAACCGGGCCAAAGGGTGTTTGTTATGTAGAGGTAAATAATAATGATATTCGTAACGTGGGCAACTATTACCTGTCAACCGGGCAGCAGTTGTTTGATATCGCCATCATTTTTGCGGCCAATATCAACTACGACACCACTACTCAAAAAGCCGAGCTGTTTTTTAATACCCAGGTAACCAATGTACTCAGTAACAAAGCAGCTTATATACAACCGTTGCAGACCAAGGGCATTAAAGTTTTACTATCCATTTTAGGCAATCACCAGGGAGCGGGCATCTGCAACTTTCCAGACCAGGCTTCGGCACAGGCATATGCCCAATTATTAAGCAATGCCGTAACAACCTATGGCCTGGATGGAATTGACTTTGATGACGAATATGCCGATTATGGCACCAACAACACCGGGCAGCCAAATTCAAGTTCGTTTGTTTACCTGGTAACTGCCTTACGCCAGCTAATGCCTAATAAAATCATTTCGTTTTACGATTACGGCCCGGCAGCATCTCGTCTAAGCTTCAATGGCGTAACCGTCGGGTCGAAAGTTGACTATAGCTGGAATGCCATTTATGGCACCTACTCGGTACCCAACGTGCCCGGCCTTGCTGCTGCTAACCTTGGGCCCGCGGCCATTGACATTCAAAGCACCAGCGCATCAACGGCGGCATCATTGGCTACTCAAACTGTAAATAATAATTATGGTATTTACTTGTATTACAACCTGCCAAACGCCGATACGCATACTTATTTAACCAGCGTATCTAACGCGCTTTATGGCAAGGCTACCACCTTTAATACCGGAACTCCTGCCGCTGGCGTTAATTTTTACCAGGATATTAATTACGCCGGTACAGCAACAGGCGCCATCCCTAAAGGCAATTATACTTTAGCTCAATTACAGGCTTACGGCTTTGTAAACGATTGGGCATCGTCTATAAAAGTACCATCGGGATGGACGGTTACGATGTATAGCAATGATAATTTTGCCGGTACATCATGGACAATTACTGCCAATACCACCAACTTTACAACCTTATCGCCAAATGCCAATGATGTAGTATCATCGGTTAAGATAAACTAAAAACAAACCGGGGCTTTTCCTTACAGAAAAGCCCCGGTTTGTTTTCAGCTACCTAAATATAGCTCATCAAAAAGTAATCTCCCGGTTTACCTTCGCCACGTTCCTGAATTTGCCAGCCCTGCGACCTGTAAAATGCCAAAGCATTTTCGTTACGGGTTAAACACTTCAGCGTAACAGGTTTGTGAAGCATTGTAACCGCAGCATTCAGCAACATTTTCCCAACACCTTTTTTGCTATAAGCAGGATGAACAAACAGGTGGTGTATGAAATTATCGGGCAACCATAGTGATATAAAACCAATTACCGCGCCTTCATAATCGGCAACCAAGATTTTTTCTCCTTCGGTATCCCTGTCAAAATCATCCAGGCTATATCCAGATGTATCAAACCAATTGAATGTTTGCTTACGGCTTACGAGATAAATATCCCGCAGGGAATGACAATCTTCTTCTTTAAAATATCGGACATGCATGCCAGGCATCTCTTTTTAAAATACAAAAAGTCCGGTCTTTTTACAGATCGAACTTTTCATTTTATACTTTTTAGTTATTATTCGTTGATAGCTTTTACGCCCGGCAACTCTTTACCTTCCATATATTCCAGCAATGCGCCACCGCCGGTTGATACATAGCTAACTTCATCAGTCAGGTTAAACTTAGCAACCGCAGCTGCCGAATCGCCACCGCCAATCAGTGAAAATGCGCCGTTTTCGGTTGCTTTAACCACTGCCTCGGCAATAGCTTTGGTACCCACCAAAAATGTTTCCATTTCAAATACCCCCATCGGGCCATTCCATAAAATGGTTTTTGATTCTTCAACCACCTTGCTGAATAATTTTACCGTTTCGGGGCCAATATCCAATCCCATCCAGTTATCCGGAATTTCGCCGGTTTTGGCAACACCAGTTTTAGCGTCGTTTGAGAAAGCGTCGGCAATAACGTTATCTACCGGCAGGTAAAGATTTACTCCTTTATCTTTAGCTTTTTGTCGTAGGCTGATAGCAAGATCAAGTTTATCAGCCTCTACCAACGAGGTACCGATATTACCGCCATCTGCCTTGGCAAAGGTATAAGCCATACCGCCACCAATAATTAGATTATCTACTTTATCCAATAGTTTTTCAATTAACTGAATCTTGTCAGATACCTTAGATCCACCCATGATAGCCGTAAAAGGTTTCGTGGCGCCATTCAGGATTTTTTCGGCGTTAGCCAATTCGCCTGCCATCAGGTAACCAAAATATTTGGCATCCGGAAAAAACTGAGCGATGATTGATGTTGAAGCATGTGCACGGTGAGCTGTACCAAAAGCGTCATTTACATATATATCGCCTAATTTTGAAAGCTTTTCGGCAAAGGCAACATCGCCTTTTTCTTCTTCTTTATAAAAACGAAGATTTTCTAACAGCAACACTTCGCCATTGCCCAGGTTTTTTGATTTTTCAACAGCTTCTTCACCAATGCAATCATTAGCAAACTGCACCTGCTGACCCAACAGGTCAGAAAGATGGGGCACTACGTGCACTAAAGAGTCTTTTTCGTTCGGACCATCTTTAGGCCTGCCCAGGTGCGACATGAGGATAACCCTGCCGCCATCTTTCAAAATCTTTTTTATAGTTGGCAATGCTGCCGTCATCCGGTTATCGTCGGTAATATTGAAATCTTTATCCAAAGGCACGTTAAAATCAACCCTGATAAGGGCTTTTTTGCCTGCAAAACTAATTTGATCTACGGTTTTCATATAATTATATGGGTCGTTTAATGGTAAGGCGCGCAAATTCAGCATTTTATTCTAAATTCTTAACTAAAAAAGTAAAAAGCTGTTCAATTTTACCCAATATTTCACATTAACTTAACGTACATCACAAAATGCGGTCCTATTCCTGGCACTTCAAACTCGGCCGAAACAATCTCGAAACCAGTATTGTGGTAAAATGGCACAGCTTTTTTGCGGGCATTGCACCAAACATAATTTGCCTTTTGGCCGCGCAGATAAGTAAGCGCAAAATTAACTAACTGGTTTCCCAACCCCTGCCCTCTGTATTTTTCAATTGTAGCCATTCCCCTTAACTGGTAGCCAACTCCAGCAAATTCGCCATAATTTTGAGGGTGGAAAGATACGATGCAAGCCAATTCATCGCCTTTATAGTACCCCAAATGAAAAGCCCCTGCTATTTTATCGGTAGGAAACCGACATTCATTTGGTGTAAGGCGCCCTTCGCGCAATATTTCATTCCGAATAGGTAACAGCGCTTCTACCTCAATAAATTTTATCATATTCAACAGTTTGGGTAATTATTTTCCTATAGGTGAAGTTTTTAAAACCAGGCCGAAGTTTAAAACCTGCTTTTTACGATTTCTTTTTCCTATGGTTGTCATTATTTGAAAAAAAATATCTTTTTTATACAATTCCCCCCAACAAGGCATACTAATTGCAAGTACCAACACATAATTAGCCTTTAACTATGCATAAATATATCTTGCCACTATTTATAATTGCCATTTTATCAGGTTGTCACAAAATTAGTGACAATGCTCCTTCACCATCAACCGATGCTACAAGCCCATCTGGTTCGTATGCTGTTAAATTTGATATTGCTGTACAAAGCGTATCAACGGTAGTGAAACAGGATTCGCTTTATTTAACCTATCATGAAAAATTAACTTTTTTGCTTAACCCCGATGATTATAAAAATGCATCGGCATTTCACGTAAAAGAAGATTTTTCAAAAACAAACCTGAACGGTTATCAATATAAGATACTTAACGAAGACCACCTATATCGTTATAACTCTGTTGACGATAACTTGAATAACAACGTTCCTTTTTTAACAGCATCTACCGTTACAATATCTGGTGTTAAGTACACCAAACTAATATTGCAACGCGATTTTATATTTTACAAAGCTTATAAGCTACAGCAATTAGCTACCGAGGCACAAACCAATATTTTAAAAATAAGCACAGACCAGGTCAGCTTTTCTACCTGGTACTACCATGACAAAAAGAACAGCGACCTTGCAACTACAAATGCTATTTTAACTTATTCAAAAGCCGATTAACTAAATACTTTTGAATTGGGCAATTTTTTCTACCAGATCGGCAAGGCGACTGCTGTACCCCATTTCATTATCATACCAACCCACAACTTTTACCAGCCCTCCTACTATTGATGTAAGCTGGGCATCAAAAATACAGCTATGCGTATTATCCAATATATCTGTTGATACTATCGGATCGTTGGTGTATTCCAATACATTTTTCATCGGGCCATCGGCTGCATTTTTAAATGCAATGTTAATTTCCTCCACAGTAGGCTGCCCTTTCAAGCTACAGGTAAAATCTGTTAACGAGCCGTTAAGAACCGGCACCCTTATGCCGGCGCCTCCTAAATGACCGTCTAAGTGCGGAAATATAGCCGTTATTGCTTTGGCTGCGCCTGTAGTAGTTGGAATAATGGAGGCCGATGCCGCACGGGCACGCCTTAAGTCTTTATGTGGTGCGTCGTGTAAATTCTGGTCGCCTGTCATGGAGTGCACGGTGGTTATATAGCCATCAATGATGCCCCAGTTTTCGTCGAGTATTTTTACCATGGCTGCTACATTGTTGGTGGTGCATGAAGCATTTGATAATATAGGAGACGATAAATCAACCTCGCTATCATTAACAGCCAATACCACTGTTGGCACACTTTTACCTGTTGACGGCGCCGATATGACTACCTGCTTTGCGCCCGCGGTTAAATGCTTTTGCGCGCCCTCTTTTGAGGTAAATTTACCCGTCGATTCAATTACCAGATCGATATGCAGGCCTTTCCATGGTAATGCCAAAGGATCACTTTCGGCCAAAACTTTTATAGCTTTCCCATTAATATACAAATTGCTGCTATCAAAATGAACCTCGCCCTTAAAACCGCGGTGAACCGAATCATATTTAAATAGGTGGGCAAGGGTTTCAGTATCGGTAAGGTCATTAATAGCTACAACCTCTATACCAGGCCGGTTTATGATATTGCGTAAAAATATACGCCCGATACGGCCAAAACCATTTATAGCAATCCTCATCTCTTTGTGTTTTATAAAGGGCGCAAAGTTAATGAAGATGAATGGCTATTTATAGCGCCCCTCATTTAGTGACGCTAAAACTACTTTACAGCAGATTGCCGGGCGAGATGCTATTAAGCAAAAAAGTTACGAAGAGCAAAATGCTCACGTTCTTTTGATCGCAGGCTAAATGTTATAATCCAGTTGGCAATTATTGAAATTGCCAGGATAAGCACTATCAGCAAAGAATTACTCAGCCAGCCAAACATAAGTACCATAGCTATTGACAATAAATTTAGTGCCGATAAACACAACGTTGCTTGCAGGTGATTAAGTCCCAACCTTAAAATACGGTGATGAATATGGTTTCTGTCGGCCTCAAAAGGTGATTTGCCGCCTGCTATCCGCAAAGTAAATACTCTTAAAGTATCAAAAACAGGACCTATTAATATGGCAATGGTTAATGCCGGGGCACAGGCTATTGTGGGTACATTTATGCGCTCAATTTTTGTAACCTCAATAAATTTAACAGCCATTACCGCCGATATTAAGCCAATAAGTAATGCTCCGGTATCTCCCATAAATATTTTAGCAGGGGTAATATTATATTTTAAAAACCCAATAATAGCTCCTACCATAGCCAGCGAAACAGCCGCAAGCTCATATTGACTGATGTACATAAATAAAAAAGCAAAAGCGCTGTTAACTATAATACCAGTGGTTGCAGCCAAACCATCAATTCCATCAATTAAATTAAAAGAATTTACGATGAGCATAATGAGCAATATGGAGAATGCAGTGCTTGGTATGTATGGCAATTGGGTAATGCCAAACACCCCATACATACTGGTTATACGAATATCGCCAAGCACTACCAATATAAACGCAACCACAAACTGAATCAAAAACTTGGTACTTGAATTTACACCCGAAAGATCGTCTTTCAGGCCCATCGCAAAAAGGATGATGCATGAAATAAGCAGATAACTGATAGGGAGCGCTTTTTCAATTATGCTAAACAACAAGGTAGTTATGGTAAAACTTACAAAAATAGCCACACCACCCAAACGCGGAATACCATGATCATGCTGTTTCCTGAAATGGCCAACATCATCATACAAATGCCTTGAACGCGCCACATGTAAAATTGAGGGGATACATAACAGTGTGATCAATCCTGAAAACACAACTATCAAAACATCGTAAATAAGGTGTGACGAATGTAAAAGTTCAATCATTGTGTAGGGGCATTTTTGATTATTATTTTCATTATTAAGCCGTTATACGCAATCGCCTAACAAAGGTTTAATTTCAAATTAAAAAATTGATAAATCTTTCGGAGCGGCTTTAATACAAGCGCGACTACAGGAATTAAAATGCTATTGTTCTTCATAGCTTTTAAATCAAAGCCCCATGCCTTAAACCTGTTTTTTAAACTTCTGTTACTTACACCACCATCCTGCATAATTACCATAACTTTGTTTAAAAAAAAACTCTCTGTTTTATGCTGATGCATAAATCTTACCATCAATTCGTAATCGGCAGCAGACCCGTACTCAAGACTGTAAAAACCAAACTTTTCAAATAATTCCCTTTGGCAATAAAAGGTAGGATGCGGGGGCATAAATCCCCAATTAAAGGAATTAGCACCACATTGTTTAGAATTCCAGTTACGTTTAATTTTACCATCGGGATGCACGTATGTTAAATTTCCATAAACTATTTCTGTACTACTCTCTTTAAATACCTGAGATATTGCTGATAAAACATCAGCATCAGCCAAACGGTCGTCGGCGTTCAGGGTTCCTATAATTTGACCGGTAGCCAGTTTAATCCCTTTATTCATGGCATCATATATGCCTTTGTCTGGTTCTGAAACAAAAATGTTAATTGATGAGCGGTGCCGGTTAATTATTTGGAGTGTGTTATCAGTTGATCCGCCGTCGATAACTATATATTCAATATCGGGATATTTTTGGCTGATAACGGATTCGATACATCTGGCAATTGTATCCTGCGCATTATAAACAACTGTGATTACTGATATCTTCAAACCCTAAAATTGAAAAAATACACCGTGGTTATACCCGCAAATTGTGTAATTTTGAAATTATATACAATTATAACACATTAAGCATAAGTTATCGTCGCGATGCGTATAATAATCTATTTTTTTTCTTTCTTTTTTATAGCACTTGTTTTAACCTCCTGCTCGGGCAAACAATATCAGGTGCTTTTTGAACAAAAGGTTGCCAATACCGACACATCGCAAAGCAGGAATAATGATTTGATTAACTATCATATAAAACCGCAGGATATGCTGCAAATCAGAAACCTGCAAAATATCAAATACATAGTTGATGAAAATCCGGCGCCATCGGCTACGGGCGGCGGCGGAAACGCCGGCGCCGGCCAGGTTTACCAGGTAGATGAAGACGGCTCAGTAGCCCTCCCTATTATTGGCCACGTAGCTGTTGCGGGGCTTACCCGCGCGCAAGCTGCAAAACTTATTGAGGACCTTTACCGTAAAAGCCTGCTTAAAGACCCAATAATTGAATTAAAAATTACGAATTTGAAGGTAACTTTACTTGGAGAATTTAAGGGACAGGGTAATTTCCCGTTAGTAAAAGACAGGACTACTTTGGTTGAAATGATTGGACAAGCCGGGGGCCTTTCAGACAAGGCGAATGAAACAAATATAAAAATTATACGCGGCGACCAATTGAACCCGCAGGTGACCTACATTAACCTACGGGATATACAATCAATAAACGACCCAAGAGCCATACTTCAAAACGGCGATATTGTTTATGTATCCCAGAACAAGCGTTCAATACGCAACGAAAATTTGCAAAATGTATCAACCCTTGTACAGCCTATATTGCTTTTATTTAATACGGCCTTAGTAATATTATCGCTTTCACGCCGCTAATGGAAGAGACAGAAAAATTTCAAAGAAAACTCCCCAATCAGGAAATTGATTATTTTAAGATCGGCAAAATATTGCTGAGCCGCTGGTACTGGATAGCAGCATCTGTAAGTATTGGGGTAATTATATCCTATACCTATTTATGGTATACACCCAAAACCTACGCAACATCCGGAACGCTTAAAATTGAAGAAAAAAAGTCAGAAGTATCTGACCTGATAACCGTTATGACAGTGCCCGAGCGCGGGCCCTCAAAAATACAAAGCATCACATCGGTACTGCAAAGCCGCAACGTTATACTTAGCGCCATTAAGGACATTGATTACCGGGTAAGCTTTTATCTGTCGGGCCGTGTACGCACTACCGAAACTTACCCATCCAAGCCGCTAAATATTCAATTAATAAAATTTGATAGCTTAAATTTTTTTCACGAACAAATTAGCTACAAACCTATTGACCGGCAAACATTTAGCCTGAGTTATAAAGCTGGCGATAAAGAAATAAAAAACAAGTACCAGTATAACAGCCCTGTTACAATTGGCAATACAAGCTTTAATATAAAATACCCGGGGGCTATTGATAATAGCACAATTTACATTTTTAACTTTAATATTCCCGAGGATTACATTGGCCGGGTGCAGGGTGGCTTAAGGGCCGGAGAAACCGGAAAAAACACCAACATCCTTTCTATCCAGGAAACCGACTCGAACCCGCAGTTTGCAGCTGATGTACTTAACAATATCATGAAGGAGTACGTTATTTTCGATCGTAACCAAAAAGCGCAATCGGCTTCGCAAATGATCGATTTTATTGATAGCCAGCTATCTTTCCTGTCAAACGAGGTAAAGGGATCCGAAAGCTCGATAGAAAAATATAAAAACAAAAATAAGATACTTGATGTAAACTCGGCATCAACCTCATCTGCCACAAAGGCTGCCGAGATTGAATCCAATAGGTCATTACTAAAAATTCAGCTCATTTCCCTCGATCAGCTTAAAGATCAAATCACAAAAGAAAAGGATAATGTAACATTGAATTTCAGCGCCGGCGGAACTGATTTACCGGCACTTAATGCACTTATAAGCAAATTAGATGGATTAATATCAGAAAGATCCACCTTATTAAAAACATTTACCCCAAACTCACAGCCATTACTGGATGTTAACCAGCAAATTTTACAAACCAAGCTCACTGCACTAAACAACATAAAGGGCATTCGTAGCAGCATTGAAAAAAACATTGTTTATCTGGATAGCCAGTTATCGCAGGTAAATCAAACCATAATGGCTTTACCTGCTGCCCAGCGCGACCTGGTAAGCTTGCAAAGGGATTTTGAGATTAATGACAAGGTATACTCATTCTTATCTGAGAAAAAACTTGAAGCCCAGATAAGCCGTGCCGGAATTTTGCCTGGTGCTACCGTAATTGAATTTGCCCAGCCCAACTTTAACGCGGTATCGCCAAATGAACATGATATACATCGGTCGGCAATTATATTTGGCCTGGTAATTGGCCTGGGGCTTATTATTTTAATACGCGTTTTAAACCCATATATTTATGATAAGGAAACCATCGAAAGCCTTACCGCCATACCAATATTAGGTATTATCAGAAAATATCCCGAGGTAATTGATGAAAACAGCAGGCAGATTTTAGCCCTGAGTAAACCCAGATCTATTTTTGCTGAATCTGTACGTTCAGTTCGTACTAATCTGAGTTTTCTTGCCTCAGAAAAGTTGAGTAAAGTAATTTGCATCACATCTGAAGTTGCAGGTGAAGGCAAGTCGTTTGTAGCTGTAAATTTATCAAGTACTTTATCGCTTATTGATAAAAGAGTGATCCTTATAGGGGCAGATTTAAGGCGCTCACAATTACATAAAACTTTCCATGTACCTAATGACCTTGGCTTAAGCAACTATCTTGCCCATCAAAACCAGCTGGAAGATATTATATTACATTCTGAACAGGAGAATCTCGATTTTATTGTTTCGGGGCCTATACCTCCTAACCCGTCTGAATTGCTGCACAGCGACAGAATGATGGCACTGATAAGCCAGCTAAAATTAAAGTATGATATAATAATGATTGATACCGCACCTATTGGCCTGGTATCTGACGCTATCCCGTTGATCAGGGTAAGCGATATCAACGTTTTTGTAATCCGGTCAGGTAAGTCAAAATTCTATGCAGCTACCGTGCCACAGCGTATTGCACTGGAATATCACCTTGATAACACAGTGATAGTACTTAACGCCTTTGAAGAGGACCTTTTACACTCAAGATATTACACTACCAAATTTGGCGGAGACAATACAGGAACCCGGTACTACTATTATGCAGACTATAATGGCTATTCGGGATCCGGATATTATATGGACGACAAAAAAAATAAATGGTGGGATATACGGCAATGGTTTAAGTAAAATTTGCTTATTTAAAAAGGATGAATTTAAATGCAAGTTCAACAAAAAATTGGTACCCGGTTTATACTCAGCCACGTGCCGAAAAAAAAGCATTCCAGGCATTAACCGATAAAGGAGTTGAAGCCTACCTACCGCTGCATCGCCAGCTAAAACAATGGAGCGACCGTAAAAAATGGGTTGAAGAACCCTTTATTAAATCGTACATATTTGTTAACATTGCCCAACATGAGCAGGCTGATATATTAATGACAAAAGGTATATCAAGATTTTTATATTTCATGGGGAAGCCTGCATCAATGCCCACCCGCCAAATAACCGAGTTAAAGTTATTAATGGCCAGCCCTTATGAGTTAGAAATAACCGAAGAGAACCTGCAAACCGGGGAAAAAATCATGATAAAAGCCGGGCCATTAAAAGGGATGACAGGTGAAATAGTATCACAACGATCTCAAAAGCAATTGATATTAAGGCTCGAAAGTATTGGCTGCTCCATAATAGTTCATGTTGCAGCATCATACATTGAAAGATTTTAACTGAATTGTTATTTTTAAATAAATAGTAAAACCGGCCAATACAGGCAGGTAGCAATGATAAAGCTGTTTACATTTTAAAAAATATAAACAGCTAACTTATAATAAGTTACAAACAACGCCTGTAACTTACCGGGCGAAGCTATGAACAGATCAAATTACAAATGTGCCGGATAGCAGGAGTTATTAACAACCATTTGCACCCTCAACTAATCAGAGGGCAGGTTAAGGCCATGTGCCAGGCACTGCAACACGGTGGGCCTGATGACGAAGGCATATTTGTTGACGAAAAAAACAATCTTGTTTTTGGCCACCGCCGGCTATCTATTATTGATTTGAGTGCAAGCGGGCATCAGCCCATGGCCGATGTAAGGCAAAAAATATGGATAACCTTTAATGGTGAAATTTATAACTATCTTGAACTGAGGAATGAGCTTTTAACACTTGGGGTAGAATTTACTTCGGCTACCGATACCGAGGTTATAATAGCCGCCTACATGCAGTGGGGTACAGATGCGTTCGGCAGGTTTAGGGGAATGTTTGCCTTTGCATTATTTGATAGTATTAAAAAGCTTACCTATCTGGTGCGCGATACAGCCGGCATAAAGCCCTTGTATTATTTTATCCGGCCGGGCCAATTGAGTTTTGCATCAGAAACCAGGGCTTTCATTGCTGCAGGCATAACTACAGAGAATGAGGCCGCGTGGCCAGTTCGTTTTTTAGCATTTGGTCATGTGCCAGAACCTTACACTATCCTAAAAAACGTATTCAGCCTTGCCAAAGGCCATTATTTATGCTGGAATCACGCGTCGTCTACCCATGTTATTAATACCTACAAAATAGCCGGACAAACTAAGGATCAGATAACCGACACCTACGAGGCACAGCACTTCATCAAACAAACGTTAATGAACGGAGTTCACCGCCAGCTTATAGCTGACGCACCCTTAGGTGTATTTTTAAGTGGCGGAACGGATTCCAGCCTGATTACCCTGTTGGCCGATAAAGAAAAAAAGGAGCAACTTAAAACGATATCCATTTTTTTTAATGAGAAAAGCTACGATGAACAAGCCTATCAGCGCCTGGTACTGGATAAAGTAAGTGGTCAAAATTTCCCGCACCTGGTACAGCAACAGGATTTTGAAAACCACCTGCCAGAGATTATCAGCGCTATGGACATGCCAACTACGGATGGCATTAATAGTTGGTTTATCAGTAAATACGCTCATGAGGACGGCTTGAAAGCAGTGCTATCGGGCGTTGGAGCCGATGAATACTTCGGTGGCTATCCGTCATTCAACAGGATCAGGTATATCAGGCATTTAAAAAAAATTCCGCCTTTCCTTTTCTCTGCCGCTCATGGTTTACTGCCAGATCCCTACAAAAAGCTTACCTTTTTGGCCAATAAGCACCCCATAGCCGATTACCTGCTGTTGCGGGGATTATTTTCGCCGGGCGATATAGCCCGCACTCTTGATATGGGCGAAAACGAAGTGAGAGATATTCTTTTCAACGGCATCAATGTACCTGAAAATTATAACTATGATGCCAAACAAGCATCGTGGTTTGAAACAAACCTGTACATGCAAAACCAATTACTAAGGGATACCGATGTTATGAGCATGAATCACGGACTGGAAGTGAGGGTGCCTTTTTTAGATGAGGATTTTACAAACCTGGCCGAACGCATTTCTCCTTCAATACGCTTTAGCCAGCAGCAAGCTAAAAAGGTACTTATAGATAGTTTTAGCGATTTACTGCCGCAAGCAGTTTGGAACAGGCCCAAAATGGGCTTTAGCTTTCCTTTACAACGCTGGATGGGCGAATATAACCCCATAAGCGACAGCGCCCTGTACAAAGGCAAGCTGGCACAAAACACAATTAAAAAGTTTAAGAACAACCAAATCCACTGGTCTAAAGCTTTTGCACTTTACCAGATACAACCTTATGTCTAAAAAAGTAATCTTATTTACATTGCAGACGTTTAGCAGCACAGGTGGTATCCAAAAAATGACCCGCACATTGGGGCATTCGTTATATCAACTATCGCAAAATATTAACTGGAATTTTGAGCTATGGTCGGCGTACGATAAACCAGATGATCTGATGCCTCAATACCTGCCAGCCAGTGCGTTTAAAGGCTTTGGTGTAAACCGTGTAGGTTTTGTTTTAAAAGCCATAAGCAGGTCTGTAAAACCCGATATAATTATTTTAAGCCACATAAACCTTGCGGTTATTGGCTTATTTATAAAATTAGTTAACCCCAAATGCAAGGTATGGGTTATTGCGCATGGCATTGAGGTTTGGCGACCGCTTTCGTTGGTTAAGGAATATTTGCTAAAACGTTGCGACAAGGTTGTGTGTGTAAGTAATTTTACCCGCGGGCAAATGATAGTAAGGCACAACCTGAACCCGGCTATTTGCGATGTTTTAAACAATGCCATTGATCCTTTTATGAAATTGCCCGCCAATTTTCAAAAGCCGAAGTACTTGTTGGCACGCTATAAATTAAACCCAACCCAACCGGTAATTTTTACGCTAACCCGCCTGGCATCTACCGAGCAATATAAGGGATACGAGCATGTGATACGGGCAGTAAGTAAAATAAAAAGCAGTTACCCCGATATTAAATATATACTGGCAGGTAAATATGATAATGAGGAAGAGGATAGGATTAATAAGCTGATAGTGCAGCACGATGTAGCCAGCCAGGTAATATTAACCGGTTTTATTGAGGAGCCGGAGCTTTCTGATCATTTTTTACTGGCCGATATGTTTGTACTGCCAAGCAAAAAAGAAGGTTTTGGCATTGTGTTTATTGAAGCCCTGGCCTGCGGCCTGCCTGTTATTTGCGGCAATGCCGACGGCAGCATTGATGCCATAAGGAACGGCGAACTGGGCAAAGCTATTAATACCGATGATCCCGCCCAATTATATAAATGTATAACCGAATTCTTGGAGTCGCCGCTTACACCGGCAAAACGAGAAAATTTACAAAAAAAATGTTTGATGTATTTTAATGAGACGGACTATATGAACAAATTACACCTACTATTAAACGAATGAGTATACATACCAACGAAAAGTGGGATATTGAATTAACGCCGCACAGCAGCTTACTCGATTTAAAGCTTAATGACGTATGGCATTACCGCGATTTACTTATACTGCTGGTACGGCGCGATTTTGTTTCTTTTTACAAGCAAACCATACTTGGGCCGCTTTGGTTTTTTATTCAGCCGGTGTTCACCACCATCATATATACTTTTGTGTTTGGTAACCTGGCTAATATATCTGCCGATAATTTAGATAAACCTTTGTTTTATATGGCAGGTATTACAGCATGGAATTACTTTGCCGATTGCCTTACCAAAACATCAACGGTATTTGTAACAAATGCTGGTTTATTTGGCAAGGTCTACTTCCCCCGGTTAATTGTTCCGTTAAGCATTGTGGTTTCTAACCTGATCCGTTTTGCGGTTCAGATGGTACTTTTTCTGTTAACCATGATTTTTTATTCTATCCATGGCTCCAATGTTCATCCCAACATTTACCTGCTGCTGTTTCCGTTTTTATTAGTGTTAATGGCCATGCTGGGGTTAGCGCTTGGTATGATCATATCAGCATTAACCACAAAATACCGAGACCTGAGCTTTTTAATCACCTTCGGCATCCAGCTTATGATGTATGGTACTACCGTTATATATCCTTTATCTGCGGTAAAAGCAAAATACCCTCAATATGCCTGGCTTGTAGAATACAACCCAATGACACCTATCATAGAAGCTTTCAGATACGGTTTTTTGGGCAAGGGAACATTTACAATGCTATCGCTGGGCATAACCACCCTGATAACTACTGCTATACTTTTAGCGGGAATAATAATTTTTAACCGCGTTGAACGCACCTTTGTTGATACTGTATAAATATGCCGCCGGTAATTAAAATAGATAACCTTTCAAAAGCTTACCAGTTAGGCGAAATAGGCACCGGGACCTTATCCCGCGACCTTGAACGTTACTGGGCCAGAATCCGCGGCAAAGAAGATCCCTTTTTAAAAATAGGCGAGGTTAATGATCGCTCGAAAAAAGGAGACAGCGACATTGTGTGGAGTTTAAAAGATATCCATTTTGATATTGAGCAAGGCGACGCCCTCGGCATTATAGGCCGGAACGGCGCAGGCAAAAGTACCCTTTTGAAAATCCTGAGCCGGGTTACTGCTCCCACAACCGGCTCGGTAAAAATAAAAGGCCGTATAGCCAGCCTGTTAGAAGTTGGTACCGGGTTTCATCCCGAACTGAGCGGCCGCGAAAACATTTACCTTAACGGTGCCATCCTGGGAATGCGCAAAGCCGAAATAAAACGAAAGTTTGATGAAATAGTTGATTTTTCGGGCGTAGAACGATATGTTGATACCCCGGTAAAACGCTACTCATCGGGCATGTATGTGCGCCTGGCTTTCGCCGTAGCTGCTCACCTCGAATCAGAGATTTTAATAGTAGACGAGGTATTGGCCGTTGGCGATGCCGAGTTCCAGAAAAAATGCCTGGGCAAAATGGGCGATGTAAGCAAAGGCGAAGGACGAACGATATTATTTGTAAGCCATAACATGGCAGCCATTCAAAAGCTTTGCAAACATGGCATGCTGCTTGAAAACGGCAAGCTCATTTGCATTGATAAAACAGAAAATGTTATTGACCGGTACCTGCAGGATTCAAGGATAAAAAAAGCGGTGTTCGAAATTCCTTTACCGGATAATGCCGATGAATTAATTGGCTACGCTTCCCAAATACAAATTGAAAATGCCAATGGCGATGTTATCCAGGAGATACCGGTTGGCCAGTTTTGGCAAATACGTGTATTTTTTAAGATCAATAAAAAAGCAGAACACTTTATTATCGGGATGGGGATCAATAATTTTATCGATGTCAACATCAGGACCAGCTGGAGCGTAAAGATGGATCTGGAAGAGGGCTGCTACCAGGCCATTTTTAAAGAAACAGATTTGATACTGGCACCAGGTAATTACAACGTTACGATAGGGTTATCTAACTATGAAAGACCAATTCATTACTTGGAAAATGCTGCATCATTTATGATATCTGAGGTAACGGATGCATTTATGGATAGTTCCATCATCAGAACAAACAACGTTGGATTAATCCTGAACCCTATGCAGGTAGCTATTTCGTCATTACAATAACGCATACGATGAATTTATTAAAAAAAATATACCGGAAAATATTTAACAACAATGGCCCACAGGCCAATACAGTTATAAAAGACTGGGAAGCAGCGGGCAAACCTGTTCCGCCACCGCACATAGTAAAACAGGGCATTATCAAGGCGCTTAAAGATGCCTCTCAATATGAATTGTTTGTGGAAACCGGGACATACCTGGGCGAAATGGTGGTTGCTCAGAGTAATAATTTTAAAAAAATATATTCCATTGAGTTGGGCGAAGATTTGTATCGCGATGCTGTGAAAAAATTTGAACAGCAAAAGCATATCACCATCTTACAGGGCGATAGTGGCAATGTTTTAGTAAAATTAGCACCAACCATTAATGAGCCTGCTATTTTTTGGTTAGATGGACATTATTCGGCAGGCATAACAGCCAAGGGGGATAAAGATTGTCCCATTTATGAAGAGCTAACCGCCATATTCAGTTCAAAGCCCCTTGATCATATTTTATTAATAGATGATGCCCGCCTGTTCGTAGGCCAGGATGATTATCCCACTATTCCCGAGCTTACTGCTTTTATAAAACAGCACAGGTCATCGTCAATAATAGAGGTGGCCGATGACATCATTAGCGTATTTCTAAAATAACCCTAATCGGGGTGGGCTACAACCTTTACCATAAGACTGATGATCAAAAAAATCTTTCGTTTAATAAAAAATAAAAAAAGTCAAAAAGATTACAGGCTTGATTCATTTTTCAACGACTATGATAGTTTTGAAAAACTCGATGTTCAGAAAAGGTTTCCGATGTCGAAAAGCGAAATTTATCCCTGCCTGGATGATAATACCGGCGTCACCCCTTTTGATGCTCACTATGTTTATCATCCGGCATGGGCAGCAAGGATCATCAGGGATATTAACCCGGCATTGCATGTAGATATTTCATCTACCCTCCATTTTTGCAGTATGATCTCGGCTTTCATAAAAACCGAATTTTATGATTTTCGCCCGGCAAAGTTAAATCTCGACAATTTAAGTTGTCTTGAAGGCGATTTAACAAACCTGGCATTTGAATCAAACAGTATTGCAAGCCTGTCATGCATGCATACTATTGAACATATAGGCCTTGGGCGTTATGGCGATCCTTTAGACCCCGATGGAGATATTAAAGCTATAAATGAATTACAAAGAGTATGCGCAGTAAATGGCGATTTACTTATTGTTGTGCCGGTTGGCGTAAAAAAAATACTTTTTAACGCGCATCGTATTTACAATCCATTTGATATCGTAAACTACCTGGATGGCTGCACGCTAAAAAAGTTCTCGCTCATAAATGATGCCGGTGAATTTATTGATGATGCGGATATGGAAAATGCTGCCGAACAAAAATATGGTTGCGGCTGCTATTGGTTTAAAAAACAATAATGATCATCATAAAACTGCAGGGCGGCCTTGGCAACCAAATGTTTCAATATGCCGCGGCCAGGAGCATAAGCGGTGACAAACCTGTATACTTTGATCTGAATTTTTTGAGCGCCAATACCACAAGCACCAGCACCCTTACGGCAAGGCATTTTGAACTGGCTATTTTTAACAATATCAGGTTTAAAACGGCAAACAGGTTTATGAAGCCTTTAATTGAAAGCAGGAAAGCTATTTACAGGTATATTAAACGCATCCTGATGCCGCGGGCAGTATTCATTTGCCAAACAGAAAATAATGAGTTTATTAATCTTCAGGAAATAACCTCTGCTACAATATATTTAGATGGTTATTTTCAGAATGAAAATTATTTTAAATCAATAAGAGAACAACTTTTACTCGATTTTAAGTTCCCTTCCCTAAACGGGGCCGGCAAAAAAAAGAGAGCGATACTCGAAGCACAAAACCCGGTAGCCCTGCATGTACGCCGCGGAGATTATTTAAGGCCCGAAGTAGAAGCATTTCATGGCATATTGCCCTTATCTTACTACCAAAAGGCAAAAGATAAATTAGAAATGCAGGTGAGCAACCCTCATTATTTTGTTTTTTCGGATGACCCGGAATGGTGCAGATTAAACTTTGGTTTCCTGGGCGATAACGTCACTATTGTTTCAGAAACCGCGGCCAACACCTGGGAAGATATGTATTTGATGAGCCTGTGCCACCACAACATCATAGCCAACAGTAGTTATAGCTGGTGGGGGGCCTGGTTAAATACCAACCCCGGTAAGGTAGTTATTGCGCCCTATAACTGGTTTGTATCCGCTAAAGCAGACATTGTTCCGTCAAATTGGATAAAAATTTAGTTTCTGTAATAATGCCTGCTTACAATGCGGCCAATTATATTGCCGAAAGTATTGAAAGCGTTATCAATCAATCATATCCTTACTGGGAGTTGCTTGTTGTCGATGATGGCTCGACAGATGATACAGCCGCTATAATAAAGCGGTTTGAGCTTACCGATCAAAGGGTTAAATACCTGTTTCAACAAAACGGAAGGCAGGGAAAAGCCCGTAACCTGGGCATACAAAACAGCGGGGGCAAATACATAGCCTTTTTAGATGCCGATGATAAATGGACAAGCGATAAGCTGACTATCCAAACAAAACTTTTATCGGCAGATACAAACACCGATTTGCATTTTGCGCAAGGTTATAGCCTTACCGGCAACCAGGTTGAAGACTATGATGTTGATGTAAAGCCAATTTGGAATAGTAATAATTTTATCGATTTTGTTCAGCAAAACCGCATCCCTATCCTTTCGGTATTGATAAAAAAAGAAGCGTTATTGCAGGCAGGCGGATTTACAGAAGATGAAAATATCCAAAACGTAGAAGATTACCATCTGTGGCTAAAACTCCTTATCAGCAATAAAGTGTTTAAATCAACGGCCGACAGGCTTTTTTACTACAGGATACATACCAATCAATCAACCTTTCAAAATCAAAATACTGCGGCACCCATCTTTCATGTTTACGGCAATTTGCTTAAAACATGCCAGGATGATAAAGTAGGGCAGATACTCATGGGCAAACTAAAATGGTACATATTCAGGCCAGAATTCCATGCTGAATGTCTTGAAATTATTATAACCCATCTTAACAACAAGGGCAAGGCTTTAATAGCCTTCATTATTAAAAAACTTTTTGCAGGGCCGGCGTATATACAGCAAAAGCTTGCATTTAAGCTTGTCTCTGTTTTTGGGTAGTTTTTACACCCAGGCCTATTATAATCCCATTCATTAAATCATGTATAAGTTATCAGTTATAATTTGCGTATTTAATGAAGAGCTGTGCCTAATTGATGCTTTACGATCGTTATACCACAATGATATTTATAAACAAACCGAGGTAATTGTTATTGACGATTGCTCAACCAACCCGGTTACCCTAAGGCTTTTAGATTTATTGGCCAGGTTTACTGCTTATAAAGTAATTCAAAGCGGGCAAAACCTGGGCTTATCCAACTCGCGTAACCTCGGTTTCGCAAACGCAACTACCCCCTACATATTGCCACTTGATGCCGATGATGTGTTCCCCGAACACGCCATTGATGATATTTATGCAGCATTTAACCAAAACCCGGAATTCGATTTTATAGCAGGCAATTATTACCTTAACGATTTACAAACCGGCCAAACACAGGTTGTGGATTGCAGTACCGTAACAACAGCCGGAACCATTGACATTAAAAAATTGGGGACCGATTGGAAACTGCTGGGCACAAGCCCATGCAAAAAAGCCACCTGGGAAAAAGTGGGCGGCTATAACCTCAAGTACTCGTACTCGGTACAGGATGTTGATTTTTGGATAAGGGTGATGGCAAGCGGTAGTAAAGGCTTTTACTTAAACAAGCCCGTTTACACCTGGAATAAGTCGGCAACGGGCATGAATATGAATTTCAACCGGCTTGATATGGTTAAGCTGATGGAAGATCACCGGGCGTTTTATTTACTGAATAACACCGCGGCCAGCCTGGATAACAGGATATTTGAGGCCTACTATCCTTATAAACAAAAAGGTGTATTGCTGCCTTTGGCAAAAAAATCTTTCCTGAGGCTAAAGCCCTTTAATAAGTTAAGATTGATCAGTTTTTATATTAAAACCATGTTCAATGGCGCTTAAATCTGCCAATCAGCCAAAAATCTCTATTATAATCCCTACGTATAATGCAGCCGGCACTTTAGCCAACTGCCTGGATAGCATTGTTAACCAGGATTATACTGATATAGAAGTATGGCTGATGGACGGACTATCTACAGACGACACATTAAGCGTTATTAAGCAATATCAGGCAGCGTTTCCTTACATAAACTTCGTATCCGAAAAAGACAACGGAATATATGACGCCATGAATAAAGGAATAGCCAGGTGCAATGGCGATTGGTTATACTTTTTAGGAAGCGACGATACCTTGTATAACAACAGCGTTATTTCATTGGTGGCAAATAAAATCGGCGAAATTAGCGATAAAGTTGTTTATGGCAATGTACTGATGCGTGGCCAAAATCAATGGAACCTGGACAATGTGGTATTTAACGGAGAATATGACATGGCAAAAATGATTAGCACCAATATATGCCACCAGGCCATTTTTTATCATAAAAGCATATTCCGGCTATTTGGCCATTACGATTTAAGTTATATTGCCAGTGCCGACCAGGAATTTAACTTAAGATGTTACGCCAGAACATCGTTTTCTTATATCGACTTAATAATAGCTAATTTTTTTGTTGGCGGCTACAGTACGGGGACCGTTGATCATAAATTTCACCGGGAAAGAGGTGCTATGCTTGTGAAATATTTCGGCAGCCGTATTTTTACCGGACCATTTACCCCAATGAGGTTATATTTAAAGCAGGCGGCGTTGTCAAAAGAGTCCTCGCTCAACTTATTTGACAGGATCTATAGCCTTTCGGCCTATATTAAATTGAAAGCCGCAGATGTATTAATGCACTTGCAAAAAAGGAGGAGTTTTGATGTTTAATACGCCCATTTTATTTATGATTTTTAACCGGCCTGATACAACAGAGCAGGTTTTTGCAAAAATACGCGGGCAAAAACCTAAGTTTTTGTTTATAGCCGCCGATGGCCCCAGGGCAAATCATCCAAACGATGCCCAACTGTGCCAGGCCACAAGAAACATAGCATTAAATATTGATTGGGATTGCGAAGTTAAAACCTTGTTCAGGGACGAAAATTTAGGTTGCGGAGTAGCGCCCGCCGGCGCTATCACCTGGTTTTTTGAACACGTTGAACAGGGGATAATCCTTGAAGATGATATAGATACCGATCCGTCGTTTTTTACCTATTGCGAAGAACTGCTTAATTATTATAAAAACGACGAGCAAATAATGCACATAAGCGGCAGCTACTTTTTTGCTGATATAAAACCTAAAGACACCGAAAACAGCTATTATTTTAGCAAACAGTTACACGGCTGGGGCTGGGCAACATGGAGGCGGGCCTGGAAGTTTTATGATTATGACATGAAAGATTGGCCATCATCAAATACCGATACGCAACTGAAAGCTTATTACGGCGATAATTACCCCTTTTGGAAAAATATTTTTACGAATATGCAATATAAAGGGAACGACATATGGGATTACCAATGGATATTTACCGTTTATAAGCAAAATGGCATTATTATAAACCCGACAGCAAATTTGACTAAAAATATAGGGTTTAATGCAAATGCTACCCACACAACCAACCCCAATTCAAATTACGCCAAATTAAAACTGGATGCTATATTGCACATCAACCATCCGGCCAACAGGGATATAAACATTGAAAACGACACACTTTACTATAAACACTATCTTGGTTTTGATTGGCGCGCAGAATTGGAAAAACAAAAACTTTCATGGAAATTAAAGAACAACTTAAAAAGGTTAAGAAGAAAGTTACTGAGCTTTTTAAGGTAGATAATAATGCGCTTTCGGTTAAAGATCAGCGCCTGCTTGAAAAACAGGGCCGGTTTCAACCGGTAGATGTAGCGTTTCACGGTAAAACAATAAAAATTGTTGATGCAGTCACATTTTTAGGTTCCTACGATGAAATATTTGTACATGGCATTTACAAATTTGAGCCACCCCAAAAAGAAATTACAATAATTGATTGTGGCGCCAACATTGGCCTTGCAACAATTTATTTTGCTATAAATTATCCTACTGCAAAAATTGTTGCTTTTGAGCCCGACCCCGACATATTCAACGTTTTAAAGCAAAATGCCGCCACATTTGGCAACGGCTCAATTATTTGCCACAATGAGGCCTTATCCAATCAGGATGCCATGTTAACATTTTGGCTGGAGGGTGGGCATTCGGGTATGCTTGTTCATGAGGCCGATGACAGGAAAACAGCACAGGTAAAGGCAACGCGCTTAAAATCATTCCTGGGCACGTATGAAAGCATAACGTTTTTAAAAATTGATATAGAGGGAGAAGAAATTAACGTAATACCAGATATAGCCGACGAGCTAAAAAAAGTTGATTACCTGTTTTTAGAATATCACTCTTTTATTGATAAACCACAGGATCTTGAATTGCTGTTGAGTTATATAACTGCAGCCGGTATGCGTTATTACATTAAAGAGGGCTCGCACAAATTGTATCCGTTTATTAGCAGAGAAATATTTTTAGGTATGGATATGCTGATCAATATCTTTTGTTACCGAAGCCAACCTGTTGATACCTTAACGTCATAATGAGTAGCCTTGTAGCAGTAGTTATTCCTATTTATAAAAAAAAACCGGATAATAATGAGCTGATGTCATTGAAACAATGCCTATCTGTTTTAAAAAACTATCCAATCATCTTTCTGGGGCCCCCCAATTTAGATGCTGCCGTTTACAGGGATGTTTGCGATAATATCCCTTTTAAAATGATTACTTTTGATGAGTTATACTTTGATAGTGTTGCCGGGTATAATCAATTGATGCTATCGCCCGATTTTTATAAACGATTTTTTGACTATAAATTCATTCTTATTTACCAGTTAGATGCCTATGTTTTTAAAGATGAGCTAACATACTGGTGCAATCAAAATTACGATTTCATTGGCGCGCCGCACATACCGCATGAAAACCAGGCCGCCGGCATTCAATTTTTAAAGGGATATTCAAAATTCATAACCTTTATTAACCGTGTTTTTAAAACAAAGCGTAAAATAAGCAATGTTGGCAACGGGGGGTTTTCTTTACGGAAAACCAAAACCTGCTATTGGTTGCTCAACATACTAAAAGGAAAAGTTAAAGCCTGGGGCACCCATAACGAAGATGGCTTTTTTAAATATTGGGGCAATATATTTTATCCGCTTTTTAGATTACCTGCCGATGAGCTGGCCCTGCGGTTCTCGATAGAAGAATCGCCGGCACTGTCATTAAAAAAGCTCAATGACCAACTACCTTTTGGCTGCCACGCTTTTGAAAAACATGAATGGGAAACCTGGAAACCGTTGATATTTAAAACCCATCAAACACCAAATTGAACCTCCCGCTTCCTGATCTTGCTGCATACCGGTCGTCATTCCAAAAAAAAGGAGTGACCTATCCTTTGCCTATAGTGCCACCTGCACAAGATGGCTTATTAAAACTATTGCCTGCTCCGCCGGAAGGTAAAACAGGCTGGCCCTGGACAGAAGAAAGCAGTGCTGCCGCTTACGATGCTAACACAACATGGCCTAAGTTAACTATTGTTACCCCCTCCTATAACCAGGGGCAATTTTTAGAGCAAACCATCCGGTCGGTACTGTTACAAAACTACCCTAACCTGGAGTATATAGTAATAGATGGCGGCAGCACCGACAACTCTAAAGATATCATTGAAAAATACTCGCCTTGGATCAGTTACCGGCAAAGCGAAAAAGATAATGGCCAAAGCCATGCTATTAACTTAGGCTTTAGCCTGGCATCGGGCTATTATATGGCCTGGGTAAATAGCGATGATTATTACCTGAAAGATGTGTTTTATTTAGTAACCCGCAGGTTTATTTCTACAAAGGTCGATTTTATATATGGCTATGCTTATAACTTTCATGTTAAAACAGTGCGGTTTGAACTTTTTAAGGTTATTCCATTATTAGATTATTTTATCCGCATCCCGGTGCTGCCGCAGCCGTCATGCTTCTGGGCTGCCCATATCCATCAACCTGTTAACGAGGCTTTGGAATGTTCTTTAGATTATGAGCTTTGGCTTCGCATCGTAAAAGGCAATTCGCGAAAGTTAATTAAACAACCACTCTCTGTAGCCAATGTGCACGAAGATGCCAAAACATCAAGCCCACGGCTGAATGCAGCACGGGAAAAAGACCACCAGCTCATTTGCAGCCAGGATGCCCACGGCCCTGTTTATGATTGGGATAAGAAGATATTGCTTCACCGGGTATACAACAGGATAGTTAACATTTTAGACAAGTTTAATCTTAAACAGAACCTGTGAAGGTTGTTTTTTGCGCTTACGATGGAAAAGATATTATTAACGGGATTAATACCTGGCTAATAAGATTACTGCCTGCTTTAGCTAATCGTGGTATTGAAGTAAGCGCGATTTTTATTGCCTGGGCAGCCGAAAAGGATTGCACAACAATTCCTAAATTAAGAGCGCTGGGTATAAAATGTACCGTAATACCAACCGCGCATTATACCGAAAAACAGGCCAACTGGATGCTCAGATATTTGCAGGCCGAAAACGCTGATGTATTTATACCCGGCAATATGGTGCCTGCCTTGCATGCCGCTAAGTGGGCAAATGAAGCCGGCATACCAACCGTTGCCGTACTACATAACGACGATGCCGAATACGCAGCCATAATTGATCAGTTTGTTGCCGAACCTAACGATACCAACCTAAGCGCCGTTGTTACCGTATCGGAAGCATTGTATAAAAGCGTTCAGGGACGCAATAAAAATATTAAATTATATAAAATACCCTGCGGTGCCCCTGTACCCAAACAGAAGGCTATATTAAAGCCCGGCACAACTTTTAAAGTAGTTTACATCGGCAGGATAGTTAAGGAACAAAAACGCATAGATGAAATAACAACCTGCTTTTGCGAGTGCGCACAAAACTTTCCTGATGTAGTTTTTTACATTTATGGATCGGGGCCCGATGCAGCTTTAGTGAACACTATTATTAACGCATATAACAACCCCGAAAATGTTTTTTTTGCGGGCAGCATCTTACCGGAAGATGTTCAACAGGTGCTGCTTTCCAGCCACACATTTGTACTGATGTCTGATTATGAGGGCATCCCTGTAGCTTTAATGGAAGCAATGGCCTGCGGCGTAGTGCCGGTTTGTAAATTGATCAATTCGGGAATACCGGAATTGGTACACGATGGCGCTACCGGCCTGTTTACAAATGGGACAAAAGGCCTGCTGTCGAAAATTGAATACCTCAAGCACAATCCCGGCAAGTGGGAGGAATTATCTTTAAACTGCCAAAAATTGATAACCGACCAATTCTCTTCGGATAAAAACCTGGCCAGTTGGACGGAGCTGTTTAACGATTTAGCAGGCAGGCAAAAAAAAAGAATCGCGATACCATCCAGGTTAAACCTGCCCCCGCCACACCCTTACTTTGAAGGGCTCGACAGAAGAGAGCCACCAATGCTGGTTAAGGCTTACAAAAAGCTGAAACGAATTTTGAACAACTAAACAGTGTATAGCTTATTAGTTCCCTGTTATAATTCAGAACGATTTATTGACGGCTTTTTAGCCAACATCAATAAATTGAACAAAGCTTTTGACGAGGTTTTGTTTTATGACGATGCAAGCATTGATAATACCGTTGCTATATTGCAGCAAAAGGGCTGCACCGTAATTAAGGGGGAGGTTAACCGCGGCCCTGGTTTCGCACGCAATTCACTCGCATCGGCGGCAAAAGGCCAATGGTTTCACTTTCATGATATCGACGATCTTTTAGATCCCGATTACCTGACAAAAACCGCCACTGCGGCCCAAACCGGCAATTCCGATGTGGTTTTGTGCAATGTTGACTGGTACAGCACCGATCAAAAAACCATTCTACTCAGCTGGAAATACTCCGATGAACAAATAAAACAAAACCCCGTTTCGTATACTATCGGCCACCCTATTGGCGGCATCAACGGTTTGTACCGGAAAGAGAAGTTTACAGCAGCTGGCGGCTTTGATACCAGTTTACGTATCTGGGAAGATGCCGATTTACACGTAAGGCTGGCCGGTGCAGGAGCAAAGTTTTGTGTTATTGAGGAGGTGCTTTCCATTTCTATCCGGTACTCAAACTCTGCAAGTGCAGATCAAACAGCTGGCTGGCTCACACGATTGGGACTTTTACAGGCTTATCAAAAGCAGTATACAGATAAAAAAGTTAGGGATATGGTAGGCCGCCAGGCGCAGCTGACAGCCAGTAAGCTAATCCTTTCGCGGCAATTTGACGCGGCGAAATCTGCCTTAAAATTAAGCGAGTTATCCGGATTAAAAGTCCCCGATAGTAAAAGCCCGGCATGGAGAATACTAAACACTATTTTGCCGGCATGGTTAAGAATTAAATTACGGATAGCACAACTCAAATTTGCATTTAAAAACAGCCCAAATGGCTGATATTGATCAAAAAACACATGCGATTTATGATACCAGGCTGGAGGGGCTGCGCGGCTTATGCGCATTGATTGTAATGTTGGCTCATTTTTTACTGTTTAACTTTTTTCATTCATTCAAAATTCCGGGGTTTAGCTTTTTCGCCCATCTTGAATTTGCGCATGAGGCAGTGCTTATCTTTTTTGTAATTTCGGGGTATGTGATGGGGATCAATCATCTTAACGAAAAGTACAACTTCGCCAACGTTGTATCATATCTTAAAAAAAGGGCGTTACGTCTTTATCCAATTTATTTGATCGCACTTTTAATCTCATTCACTTTTGATACCAACAACGGATTTTCGGTAACGCAGCTTATAGGCCACCTGTTTTTCACACAGGAGTTCCTGGTAAAAACTATCAGTTCAAATACAGTGCTATGGTCGCTTAGTTATGAAGTGGTTTATTATATTCTTTTTTTAGGCCTTTGGAAAAGCGGCAAAAACGTGCCTAAAGTTTGCCTGGTACTCTCCATAGCTATATTGATTTTTATTTCAATTGGCCCCGAACTGACCATTGTAAAATCCGTTTTGATAGGTTGGCTATTTTGGATGATGGGACTTTTTAGCTCACAACAGGAAAAAAAAACGGTAGCGGCAATTCGCGGAAAATGGGGTTCACTTTTCAGCTATTTCTCCATTATTTTATCGATTCATTTTTTGGGCACCGGTCAGCTTTTAATCCAGGCTTTACATTTCCATGGCAACTATGTTTTTAATGTCCAGATCGGAGATTTATTGTATTTGCTACCCTGCTTTATCATCATTGTAACTATCACAGGCCGAAGCGTAAAATACCTCCATGTAGCAAAGATTATTTCGTTCGCTATTCCGGCATTTCATATTTTTTTACTGGTGTATTTCAGGCACCACCTGTTATCAAATATCGACTGGGTATATGCAACTTTGTATTTTGTTTTGGCCGTTGTGTGCCTGCCCTTTAATTTCGCTACGAGCTTTTTTGAAAAGCTCAACAATGTAGGCCGTATTTCGTATGCACTGTATACATTCCATTTCCCGGTTTTTTATTTCTTGAATATTTTCCTGCAAAAGTATTTATCCGGTTTTTGGTTACTTTTTACGGGTTTGTTTTGCTGGGCAGTGATAACCATATTTTTATCTGTAGGCACCGAACGGGTTTTACAACCGCGTATAAAAAAGTATTTCTTTGCCAAAGCATAACTTTTAGTAATTTGAGGCTCATATGATAAAAACACTTTTAAAAAAAATATGGATCAGATGCTTCACCGGCAACCCATATCAAATTAAAAGTTTTACAGATTTGTACCGCCCGAAGATGGGCGAGGCTATCGACCGTCCCGAATCGCTTACCGGCATTTTACTGCATGAGCCGGGCCAACCAATAGCTTATGATTCACCACTTATAACTTACAACCAAACCGTTCCGTGGCAAATTATTGGAGAACAGCCAAGGTTTAAAACTAACGGTGTGTTTAGAGAACCCGAACGGTACCTGTACAGTATATCAAAGGGTACAGTTTGGTGCGCTGTGGGGTTGGTATACGATAGCCAGCGGAGATGTTTTATTGATGAGCCGGCAAAGGAGTGGACGGTTGATTTAAGTGACTCTGCTTTAACGAATATTGTCCATTTTCCCCAAAAAATATATCTTGAAGGCACTACCCTTTCCTGCCTTACCAATGGAGCCGACGGTGGTTTTTATCATTTTTTATTTGAATCGATAGTTAAAATCCATTTTGCCCTGCCGGTAATGAAATATGTGGATCATATCCTGCTTAACGGACCGGCAACAGACTGGAAATTAAAGTGGTTGCAAAGGGCAAACATCAATACCTCAAAAATAATCTGGACCGATAACACCCCGCATTACGAATGCGAGCAGCTGTTATTCACCGGCCGACTGGTTAATGATCAGCAAATAAACCCATGGAGTATTGCAGCGTTAAAAGCGCTGTTCAACATCGCACCAACAGATCAGTCTACGACACATAAAACAGTCTGGATCACTCGTAAAGGGGCCAGCTCAAGAGATATTGCATGGGAATACAAACTACCGGAGCACTTCCCCTCAATTGAAATTATTGACCTTTCGGGGCTTAGCGCTATCGAAACCATCGAAAAAATGCAGTCTGCCACACACATTATTGCACCTCATGGTGCAGGTTTAAGTAATATTTATCTGTGTAAAAAGGGCACACATATTTTAGAGTTATACCCCGGGGGAATGTCTTTTAAACCTTGCTTTCACAGGCTGTCGTCGGTATGCCAGCTGAAACATCATGTAGCCTGGCTTAATTTTGAAGATGAAAACGACGATAAACAGGGCCTTGCCTTTTTGAAAACATTATTGAATGATTTTGTATGTCAAAATTAATAAGTAGCCTGTATGTTATGTTCTTTAGGTTATTGGGGATAACTATTCATCAACCTGTAATTATAAAATCAAATACATTTTTGTCACGGGGCTTTTTGAACGGGCAAAAGGGGGATATTTCCATTGCCCGGCAATGTGAATTATCGCGTGGCGTAATTATCAAGGCATACGGCGGGATCGTCAACATACGCAAAAACACATTTTTAGGCGAGTATGTATGTATTTATGGCCATGGCGGGGTCGAAATAGGCGAAAACACCTTGATTGCAATGCATACGTGTATTGTTAGTGCCAACCATACCATTCCCGATAAGGACACTTTAATCCGTTCGCAGGGCGATATTTTGCTGCCTGTTAAAATTGGCAACGACGTTTGGATAGGTGCCGGGGTAAAAGTTTTAGGCGGTGTTACCATTGGCGATGGCTGCGTTGTTGGAGCCGGCTCGGTGGTTACCAAAAACCTGCCGCCCTATGCTATAGCAATGGGTGTGCCTGCAAAAATAGTTAGTTACAGGAATGGCTGATATGTTAAGTGTTATTATCCCCACTTATAACCCCAACGAAACCCGGCTTGCCAAAACTTTAGCAGGTTTACAAAAGCAAAGCCTTCCATTGCAGGGGTGGGAATTAATAATAGTTGATAATAACTCCAGCTATCTCATTAATGCAGACCTTGGATGGCACCCTAATTATAAAATTGTTAAGGAAACAGCGCAAGGACTAACCTACGCCCGGTTAAAGGGCTTTAAAGAAGCCCAGGGGCAAGTTTTGATATTGGTTGACGACGACAATATATTGCAAGAGGATTACCTGCAAAACGCATTAAATACATTCCAGGAGCAACCCAAACTTGGTGCCATAGGTGGTAAATCACTTCCTGTGTTTGAAGGCAACCCGCCGGCCTGGTTGCCGGAGTTTTATTCAAGCCTTGCTTTACGCGATCTTGGCGACGAGGTGTTAGCTGCTTCGTGGGATCATAAATACCCGGCTTGCGCACCCATTGGCGCAGGAATAGCTATCAGGAAAGCAGCACTGAACACCTACATCAAAAAAATTGAAACACAAAAAAATGTTATCACCGATAGAAAAGGCGATTCCCTTAGCTCGGGTGGTGATAATGATATTGTTTTAGAAATACTGAAAGCAGGCTGGCATGTGGCCTATTTGCCCAACCTGGTATTGCACCATATCATCCCGGCTCAAAGAATGGAGGCCGGCTACATGGCCCGGTTAATCAACAACAGCAGTAACTCGTGGGTTCGGCTGCTGCAAAGCCACGGGATAAACCCATGGCCGCAAATTGCAGGATGGACAGTTTTGCCGCGTAAGGTAAAAGCCTGGTTTACTTACATGGCCTGGAAAAATAATGTAAACTACATCAGGTGGCAAGGCGCCTGCGGCACTTTTGATGGTTTGGCCAAACAATGAAAAGCTGTCATTTATCTATTTTAAATCAATATTTATAGGTGCTACAGTCTGTAATTAACGTTTTATATCGTTACCCTAAAGCCCGGCTAAATCACTTTAACCGTTTTGGGGGATATTTTAATTACCGCAGAATGTTGCAGGGGCAAAAACTGATGCAGCAGGCATCTTCTCATTTGCCTCCTGTTCAATCGGCAGCGGATGGCCTGGAGGTTTACTTTTTAACCGGGAAAAAGTACTTGTACCAAACACTGTTTTGCATCCGGTCATTAATAAAAGTCAGCCAAACTCCTTTTAAATTTATATTGGTTGATGACGGCAGCTTTGACGAACAGTTAATTAAACACATAAATACACAATTGCCCGGTGCCGGTATAGTGAACAGGCAAATGATAGATGAAAACCTTAACAAAATATTGCCAAAACACCAATACCCGGTTTTACACCACAAACGCCAGGTTTATCCGCATATTAAAAAACTGACAGATGTTCACACCATTCCTGGCAATAGCTGGAAACTCGTTTTAGATTCGGATATGATGTTTTGGGACAATCCTATTGCCTTAATTAATTGGTTAAAAGAGCCCGAGAAGCCAATATATATGCAGGATTGCCAGGAATCGTACGGCTATAGCAGGCAATTGATGGAACAGCTTTGTAAAAACAAAATCCCCGTCCTGCTAAACGTCGGCGCCATTGGGCTCAATAGCAGCGCGATAAATTGGGACAATTTAGAAAGCTGGACAAAGGGCTTGGAAGAAAAAGAAAGCAGTTCATATTACCTTGAACAAGCTTTAACAGCTATGTTATTAGCCAATGTTGATGCAGTGGTTTTACCGGCGGACGAATATATTGTTAATCCGGATACGAACAAGATTGACCATCATATTGGGACACTTCATCATTACGTAGATTTATCAAAAGAAGGATACTTTAAAAAAGCATGGAAAGCGATATAAATAAAAATATCCAATCCCTATGGATAGGCGGCCAATTATCAAAGGTTGAACAATTATGCATCCAATCGTTTATCGATCATGGGCACAATTTTCACCTATACGCCTATGAAGAAATAACCAATGCACCCAAAGGCACCATTATACTTGACGCAAGAAGTATTATTGGCGAAGACGCTATTTTTAAATATAAAAGCGGCTGGGGCGCCGGCTCGGTATCAGGCTTCGCCGATCTGTTCCGTTTGTTAATGGTTCAAAAAAACGGGGGCTGGTGGGTTGATATGGATATCATTTGCCTCAAAAAATTCGATTTTGAAGCCGATACCGTTTTTTGCTCAAGCTTTGAGGGCGAATACGATCAGCTGGTAAACAATTGCGTTTTTAAGGCCCCGAAGGATAGCGAATTTATTCAATACTGCCTTGACCAGATTGCGTTGATAGATCTTAAAACAATGCCGTTCGGGATGGCCGGTCCGTTTTTATTTCAAAAGGTGGTAAAGGAACTACAACTGGAAAAGTATGTACTGCCGTATAGTTATTTTAACCCTATTGCCTGGAAAAACGTAAGTACACTTATTTTGGGCAAGATGAACAAAGCCGACAGGATTAAGGAATTCATCAGACCCGTTTTGAAGCCCAATACAATGCCCGGCCGGAAAATTGGCCCCCATTCATACACCGTTCATTTTTGGAACGAAATATGGAATACAGGAAAGCTCGACAAAAACGGCGTGTACGACAGTAATTCATTGTTCGAGAAGTTAAAGCGTAAACACGGTATCAAATAAAATGGCTGTTGCTGCTCCCTTGGTTTCTGTGTGCATTCCGGTTTATAATGGCGAAAACTATATCGGGGACACTATTAACGCGGTAATCAATCAAACCTACAAAAACATCGAGATTATAGTAGTTGATGATGGCTCAACCGATAATACTAAAAGCTTATTAAAAAACCTGCCACAGCAAAATATCAGTGTTTATTATCAGCAAAACCGCGGCGCGGCGGCGGCACGTAATTTGGCTTACAGCAAATCAAATGGTCAGTATATCAAATTTTTAGATGGTGATGATATCATCAATCCCCAAATGCTTGAAAGCCAGGTTAAGCTTGCTGTTGAAAACCCGGATTGTATAATTTCTGCCAAATGGGGCAGATTTTACGATAATAACCTGGATACTTTTAAATTAAGCCCCGAAGATTGCTGGCAAACGCTGCCCGCATATGATTGGATCTGCTCGTCATGGAAAAACGGCCATTCGATGACACAATCGGGCATTTTTTTATTACCAAAGCAAATCATCGAAAACGCCGGCCTGTGGGACGAACAGCTTACCTTAATTGACGACCTTGATTTTTTTACCAGGGTAATCCTGAAATGCAAATTGGTAGTATTCGATCCCAATTCTATATTATACTACCGGTCGGGCAATAGCGGCAGTTTATCTGATCGTAAACAACAGGAAGCCATGCAATCAGCATTCATGGCTATTGATAAAGCCACCAAAAACCTGCTGGCCGTAAAAGCAAGTGCCGGGGCTAAACTGGCCTGCGCCAATACCTGGCAGCATTACGTATACATTGCTTACCCTAAGCATTCTCAACTGGCCAAAGAAGCGCAAAAACGGGTAAACGAGCTTGGAGGTTCTACACTAAAATTCATGGCAGGCGGTATAACCAAAATAATCACAGCTTTGATAGGCTGGAAAGCTACCAAACGTTTTAAACAAGCATTTAACATCCATTAATTGAAAATCCTTCTTTCATTTTTACAGGATAACGGCGGCCAGCCACATGCCATACCTGCATACCGTTTCTGGACATATTATATCAAAAATGGTATAGAGGAAGCAGGAATGCAATGGACCGAAATACCAGGCCTCGACTGGGCTGCCGGCCTGGTACCTTATGAAAACGATCCAGCCTTGCAACAATGGAAACAGCAGGCATGGGAAAAAACCATAAACCACATTAAAGCGAACCGAGGGCAAATAGATGTTTTTTTATGTTATTTATACCCCAAACAAATAGATGCCGAAGCAATAAAGCAAATTAAGGCGATGGGCGTGCCATGCGTTAATTTTTATTGCGATAACGTACGTTCGTTTATCAAACTACCGCGCCAATTTAAGGTTTTCGACCTGGTATGGGTACCTGAATTTGAGGCCCTGCACCTTTATCAAAAAACCGGGGTTCCGCACATTAATTTGCCTATGCCGATGTGGGTTGATCCTAAATACCGCCATTTTAGTGAGCAGGAAACTGATATTATCTCCTTCATCGGGTCAAAAGATGATTTACGCGCGCAGCTTTTGGCAGATGCAATTGCCGGGGGCGTTCCCATACAAATCAGGGGAAACGGCTGGAATAATGGTACAAACGAGTCTGCAGTACAACAATCGTCGCCAAACGGATCGTCCAAAATTAAAAACCAGTTCAACCTGCTACGCAACGCAGGGATCAGGGGATTTGTAGCGTATCATCGTAAACGTAATGAAAAGCCCCTTGAAGCGCATATTCCGCCGGGCAACATATTTGAAAAACCGGGCTTCGATGAATACATCGGGCTTAGCCGCCAAAGCGTTATAACACTTGGCATCAACCGGGTGCCTACATTTAGTAAAAACCTTGTAACGTATAGCCGGCTTCGTGATCTGGAAGCGCCCATGCTTGGTGCCTGCTATCTAACGGAATATACCGCCGGGCTCTCTCAACTATATGATTTGGGCACCGATATTGAAACTTATACCAATGCCGATGAACTGGTTTACAAATGCAGGGAACTCATGGCATCAAAAAACAAGCGTAAAGAATTGAGGATAAAAGGACAGCAACGGGCGCTTGACACCCACTCCATACCGCAATCATTACAACTCATAAAAACCCGGCTGTTTTGAGAGAGTCAAGAATCAAGAGTCAAAAATTAAGATAAGGGCAGCAAAGGTTAAGGGGCTGTTTCCTTCTTATGATTTCTCAAATTCGAATAATTTTTTCCTTCTTGATTCTGAACTCTTGATTTTTGTCTTTAAATGTTGATTAAAAAAGTCTGCATCATCACACAATCGCACCTTTGCCGAAACCCCAGGGTTTTAAAAGAGGCCACCACTTTAGTTACAGCAGGTTATGATGTTACTATTTTAACAAACATCATTTCAAACGATCTTTACCAGCAAGACCTGTTGGCTATAAGCGCCTCGCCAGGTATTAAGTTACAGGCAATATCAAACCTCTCGGCATCAAGCTTTAATTCATTTACAGATAAGTTTTTAAATAAAATTGGCCGCCTGCTTGCTCGCAATTTTAAAATAGAGAGCAGCCTGGCACTTGGTTATGGTGCTATGCGCTATCATAGTAAAGCGAAAGCTGTAAAAGCCGATTTATACATCTGCCACCAGGAACTGGCTACGTACATAGGTACCAGGCTGTTAAATGAAGGTTATGAAGTAGCGTTTGATTTTGAAGACTGGTACTCGGAGGACCTGCTGCCCGAAGCCCGGGCAGAGAGACCAATTAACTTACTTAGGCACATAGAGGCTATCGCTTTAAATAAAGGCACCTATTGCATTACAACATCAAATGCCCTGGCTAAACAGTTAGCACAGGTATATTTGTGCCCTCAACCAAAGGCTATCTATAATGTTTTCCCATCGCCTGGCATTATTCCAAATAAAACAAAAGCGATTAAAAAGCCGCTGAAGTTATTCTGGTTTTCGCAAACCATTGGCCCGGGCAGGGGAATCGAACAATTTATGAACCTATTGAACTCGGTAAAAACAGGCGTTGAACTACACCTTTTGGGCAATATAACTACAGCCTATCGCGAAATACTCGTCACCCTAATGCCCACCCAGCACGGGCTATATTTTCATTCCCTTGTTGGCGAAAATCAATTGGCCGCAAAAATAGCCGGCTTTGATATTGGCCTGGCTATGGAACTGGGCACGCCCCCAAGCCGCAATTATACCATTACCAATAAATTTTTCCAATATATCCAATCAGGCCTGCCTGTTATCGCCAGCGAAACAGAGGGTCAGAATGAAGCCTTTGACAAGTTTAAACCCGGTTTCAAATTACCGCAACAGCCATCTCCGGAACAGATAAGCGAACTGGATAAGTGGCTTAACGATCCTGGCAGCTTACAATTAGCCCAACAACAGGCCATTGAGGCGGCGGCGTTTTACAACTGGGAAAATGAGTCGAAAAAATTGCTTCAATTAGTCAACAACGCTCTTGAAAAATAAGGTAAGTCTGCAAATAAACCTGGCACCCGGCGATTATCCGCATGCCAGGTATATACTTAAACACCAGTTAACTATTTTAAGTACGCAGGTAGATGAAATTATATTAACGGTTGATACCCGGCCAAGCAAAGGCCGTTTTGCCGAAGGGTGGGAAGAAAATAAAGAGTTGCTAAACCGATTCCTCTCGTCAGAAATTGAAAACAGCTACAACGTTAAAATTGTCCCGGTTGATTATTCACCTGCAACCAAACAAAAAGTTGCAGACTACTTTTTCGGCAAAAATGATATGCCGGAGAAAGACTTCAGGGGTGGTCCTTTTTATGCTTATTTTTTCGGAATTTATTCAGCTGCCAATAACCTCGTTTTCCATTTAGATTCCGACATGTTTTTAGGTGGCGGAAGCGAGGAATGGATTGCCGAAGCAGTACATTTTTTTGAAACTGATACAGTTTGTTTTGTTACAGCGCCTTTGCCAGGCCCGCCCAATAGTATGGATACTTTAACCGGGCAACAGGTAATTAATAAAATTGCCCCTTATACCTGGCAACTGGCAGGTATGAGCACCAGGATTTTTATGATTGATAAAAGCCGGTTAAAAACCGGTAAGCTTATATTAACCAAACCACCACTACGGGGCCAGTTGAAAGCAATAATTGAAGGCAATGCCAATGCCGATTTACCCGAGCACCTGATATCTGCCTACATGGACAGCCATCGATTAAAAAGGATTGATTTTTTAGGTAGCGGTAAAGGGTTATGGTCGTTACATCCGCCCTATCGTACCAAAGCTTTTTATGATGGGTTGCCACAACTGATTAAAAAAATAGCGGACAATAACCTACCCGAAAAGCAGCAGGGTTTTTACGATATTATTGATGAGGTTTGTGATTGGTCGGCAGCGCGCGAAAAAATCAGCAACAATCGCTGGTGGAAAAGGCTGGGAAATCGTGTTTAAAATTTTTCACGTCATGTAATAGCTTTGAATGTGGAAATAGGTAGCCCCATAAGGGAACAAGAAAATTCAGATAAATATTGCTTCAAATTGGTAGCCTCTACGAGGCATAGTACTATGCTAATCAAGGCGCTTGCCTCGTAGAGGCTACCAATTTGTAGAACAAAAGCTCCGATGTATTTTCTGCCCCGTAGGGGTTACCTTTCTACATCAAGTTTTTAAAAGCGATTCCCCTGTGGATTGTACGATTTCAATTAGCTTTTACACAACTGTTCCTAAGGGCCATCGGCCCGACACATATTGTAGCCACGGGTTTCAACCCGTGGATGATTGGCCAAAGGACAACAAGAGTGCCATCGGCACGAACCATATTTGGGGTAAATCCAGGTATTTCATTTCGTTCAAACGATATATATGCATTGATAATATGGATCGAACCTACGGCTCTCAATCGTTTTCTTCGTTTTTTCCACGGGTTAAAACCCGTGGCTGCAAAATTGGCCGAGGCTACGCCTCTAATTTGTGTCGAACAAGCACCAATGTGTCAACAAAATATATCTTTAGAAACTAATCAGCAACGGCATCTGTGTTACCCATACAATCCGACATAGGACCAATTTTCAAACGCGATTGCTATGTATAAAAGGGCTATAAAATAATCCTGTGAAAAAACTGCTTATCGTATCTCCCTATTTCCCGCCGGTAAACGGTGCCGATATGCAGCGCATCCGCATGAGCCTGCCCTACTTTGCCGCTAACGGCTGGCATGCCGAAGTAATAATGGTAGATGAACAATACGCCGACCTGCCTATGGATGAATTACTTTTGCAAAGTATCCCCGTTCAGGTAAAGGTTCATAAGGTTAAGGCGTTAAAAAAAAGCATCACATCTAAACTGGGGCTGGGCAGTATTGCTCTGCGCTCGTTGTGGTTTTACAGGCAAAAAATAAACGAGCTTTTAAAAACACATGCTTACGATCTGATCTATTTTTCAACCACCCAATTCCCGGTTTGTATCCTCGGCGCTTATTTTAAAAAACGGAATGGTATCCCTTACGTAATAGACATGCAGGACCCCTGGTTTTCTAACTATTATGAGAATAAACCCAAAGCACAAAGGCCTCCCAAATACTGGTTCTCTTATCGGCTAAACAAATACCTTGAACCCATTGCAATGAACAGTGTGGATGGCCTGGTAAGCGTATCCGATAATTATATCAGCGACCTGAAAAACCGCTACCCGGCAATTAAAAACATTCCGGCAGTAACCATCACCTTCGGCGCATTTGAACCGGATATGCAGATAGCCGAACAGAACAAAAATACTTTTCCCAATCTGCTCGATTCTAAATACACCAATATAGTGTATATCGGTCGGGGCGGTGCCGACATGCACCGAGCCGTTACTCCACTGTTTAATTCCCTGAGAGCAGCATTGAATGAAGGTAACGAAGCTTTAAAATCATTGCGGTTTTATTTTATAGGCACAAGTTATGCAGCCAACGGCCAGGGTAAGCCGAGCATTTTGCCGCTTGCCCGGCAAATGGGTGTTGAAGAAAGCGTAATTGAAATTACCGATAGGATAAGTTACTATCATACATTAATAACCCTGCAACAGGCCGATGCATTATTTATTCCGGGCTCGGATGATCCTAAATACACGGCTTCAAAAATTTATCCGTATTTACTTACCCCAAAGCCATTGTTAGCTATCTTTAACAAGGCAAGCTCTGTAATAAACATTATGAAGGAATATGGCGTTAAACAGGTATATGATTATGAAACTGTTACCAATGCCAACATCAGCACATTTTTATCTTCCCTTATCAACGGCAGCACGGAGCCGCCCCAATATCACTCCGAAGCCGTAAATAAATATTCGGCAAGGCAAATGACTATAAACCAATGCAAACTTTTTGACAGCATTACCGGTGGGGAAAATTAAAAGAACACTTGGTTTTATATTAAACCATCCTTTAGGTAAAAGGCATCCGTTTAAAGCCTTTATCCGTTTTTTAGCATGGCAGCTTCAAAGCAGCATGCAACCTGCAAAATTTATAGTGAAACCCTATATTGCCGGTATCAATTTTTATGCACGCAAGGGCCTTACAGGTATTACAGGCAATATTTATACCGGCCTGCACGAGTTTGACGACATGGCGTTTCTGTTGCATTTTTTACAACCCGGCGATGTTTTTTTTGATATTGGCGCCAACGCCGGTTCATATACTTTATTGGCTTCGGGTGTTTGTAAAGCTAAAACTATTGCTATTGAAGCCTCGGCAAATACTGCAGCCATCACCGCCAAAAATATCAGCCTGAATAAACTGGAAGATAAAGTTACTTTAATAAACGCTGCAGCAGGCGCAACAGCGGGCACATTAAGCTTCTCAAAAAACGAGGATACAACCAACCACATTATAAGCCACGGCGAAAGTGCGAACATGGATGCGGAAACGGTAAATGTAATCAGTATTGATTCCCTGATCCTTAATGATAAACCCGCCCTTATAAAAATTGATGTGGAGGGCTTTGAAACCGAAGTACTAAAAGGGATGACCGGCACCCTAAAGCTGCCCATACTTAAAGCCATCATTATTGAATTAAATGGCAGTGGTTTACGCTATGGCTTTAATGAAGCCGATATTCACCAAACACTTTTGTCAGTAGGTTTTAAGCCATATCAATATGATCCTTTTAAACGGGAGCTACAGCTGATGGATTTATTTGGCAGCTATAATACCATTTATTGTCGCGACGAAGCATTTATAAAATCGTGTGTAAAAGCGTCCAAAGGATTTAAAATTATGGGCGAAATTATTTAAGATGCGCTTAGCCGTCATTACCACCCATCCCATCCAATACTATGCCCCGATATTCAAATTACTGGCCGGGCGAATAGACCTTAAAGTGTTTTATACCTGGGGCGATGGGGCGCAACAAAAATTTGATCCGGGCTTTGGCAAAACCGTTACCTGGGATATCCCGCTACTGGAGGGATATGACTATGATTGGGTTAAAAACACAGCTCCTGATCCGGGGTCGCATCATTTTAAAGGGATAATCAATCCGGGCCTTACCAATCAAATAGAAGCATGGCAGGCTGATGCTATATTGGTTTACGGCTGGGCATATGATAGCCATTTAAAGGCCATCAGGCATTTTAAAAACAAAATACCGGTTTATTTTCGTGGCGACTCTACATTGTTAGATGTTAAAACCGGCGCTAAGCAATTATTACGATCGTTTTTTTTGAGATGGGTTTACAGCCATGTTGATCATGCTTTATATGTAGGCAGCAATAATTGCGCTTACTTTAAAAAATATGGGTTGAAAGGCCGGCAGCTTAGCTTTGCGCCACACGCCATAGATAACGATAGATTTGCCGCCGAAAGAACCGAAGAAGCTTCCAAAATCAGGTCGGGTTTGGGGATTAAGCCAGGTGATGTTTTAATATTGTTTGCCGGTAAATTCGAAGAAAAAAAATCGCCGCTTTTATTGCTGAATGCTTTTTTAACTTTGAACATGCCAAATACGCATTTATTATTTGTTGGTAACGGTATTCTGGAGGGTGCTTTAAAAACAGCCGCTGGTAAAAACAATCATATTCATTTTATAAGCTTTCAAAATCAATTGGCAATGCCGGCTTTATACCAGGCCTGCAACTTGTTTTGCCTGCCTTCGCAAGGGCCGGGTGAAACCTGGGGGCTTGCCGTAAATGAGGCTATGGCGGCCGGTAAACCGGTATTAGTATCTGATAAATGCGGTTGCGCTGCCGACCTGGTAAACCCTGGCGTTACCGGCGAGGTATTTGAAACGGGAGATATATCATCCCTCACAAAAAAACTGTGTTGGCTTGTGGAAGATAAAAACAGGCTTACAATTTTAGGCCACAACGCAGCAGCGGAAATAACCAATTGGAGTTTTAGTAAACAGGCCGATGCCATGTTAAGCGTAATCAATAATACCCATGCAAACTAAGCAGGCACCGTTAGAGCGTATTATTGTATTATATATACCCTGGGCATTGGCTGCTTTATTAAGCAGCGACCCTCAGCTATCCTATATGATAGCCTGGCTCGGATCATTCCTTATATTTTTGCTGACTTTAACTGGCTGGGTTAAGCCGATACCAGATGACCTCACCATAGCCGAACAATTGATGCGCCCGATTTTTTTGGTGCAGATAATTTTTGCCGGGTACATGGCCTGTACCTCCATATTTTACTTTATGGATGTGCTGGGCTATCAGAATTTTGAAAAGGTAAGCACAACGCTTGTTGACAGAGACCGTTTGCTGTACACGGCGCAGTGCCAACGCTACTATTGCCTGGGGCATGCGGCTTTTGTATCGGGTATTTTGATTTTTATGAGTTATGATACCAAATCAAAATACTATATGCCAAAAGATAAACTGGCAAATTTGCTTATGATGTTTGCTGTTGTCAGCTTCCCGGCGTCTATATTTTTTATTCGTATTCCGGGATTATCGCAATTTGCCAACCAGTTTAGTTCGCTAAGTTTTATTGCCGGTACGCTGGCGCTTGCCTTTGCTATCCCGCTTAAAAAAATTGGCAATACACTTATTTGCATTGCCTTTTACTTTTTTAACTTTTATACCGCCTTAACTTCGGGGTTTAAGGAACCCATTATCATCAGTGTGCTGGTGTTGGGGGTTTTCCTGTATCCCAATTACAAAAAGTTGGTAGCCGGCATCTTCATCCCTGCCCTGCTGCTTTTATTTATGTTTTTACCAACGTATAATCGCATTTTCAGGCAAAACGCATGGTCGGGCGATGCCTCGGCAGATGAGGCAACTCAACTGGCGCTTGATGCGGCATTAAGCAGCGATCCCGGCGATGGCGACGACTCAAACTGGGGCTTTTTGGCCTACCGGCTTAGCGAGATTGATATGTTTATCAAATTCACCCAATCAACCCCAAAAAACGTTGATTTTTACGGCACAAAGTTGCTCGAGCAATCGGGCATGGCTATCATACCCAGAATTTTTTGGCCTGATAAACCCAGCACCGAAGATTTGATTATGGAGCGGGTTTACGATGCAGGCGTAGTTAACAGAGCTTCAAGCGTATCGGCCAAACCGGCTTTTATTGTAGATGCTTACCTGAGCTTTGGAGGCCTGGGGGTATTTGTTATTATGCTTGTTTATGGCGCCGTAGCACAAATTATCTCGGTAAAAGCCGAAAAGCTTTTTGGAGGATATATTTTGGGCACCGCCCTTGTGTTTAGCGGACTGTTCCAGATTATGTGGCGGGGCCTTAGTTTCGAATTTCTCATCAATACCGTGTTCTGGAGCTACGTAAGTATGCTGGTGATTCATAAAATACTCACGGTATCTAATATATTAAAAGAGATTTGAGGATTCTACAAATTTCGGCAGCATACAAACCGGCTTACATTTATGGCGGGCCAACCATGTCAGTAGCCATGCTTTGCGAGCAACTGGCAAATGCAGGCTGCAAAGTGAGTGTATTTGCCACCACTGCCAACGGTGTTTCCGAACTTGATGTAACGCCAAATCAAACCGTAACGATTGATGGCGTAAGCGTTATCTATTTTAAACGCATTACAAAAGACCATAGCCACCTGTCGCCGGCATTATTAACAGCCGTTTGGAGGAATGTTAAAACTTATGATGCTGTACATGTCCACGCCTGGTGGAACCTGGTTTCGGTATTATCCTGCTTTATAGCCGTTATGCGTGGTGTGCCTGTAGTAGTATCGCCGAGGGGGACATTAAGCCCCTATTCTTTTCAAAATAAAAACAGGTTTATTAAATTACTCATCCATAACTTACTGAGCAAACCGGTTTTAAAACGCTGCCATATCCACGCAACTTCGCTACGGGAAAGTGAAGCCGTCGGTAGCATTATCACGCCTAAAAGCTCAACTACCATACCTAATTTTGTAAAGCTCCCGGTTGACAGGCCGGCCACGAAAAACCCAGTTGCCGCCCCAATTAAGCTGCTATTTTTTTCAAGGATAGAAGAAAAAAAAGGGCTCGATTTACTGATCAATGCTTTACCATTAATCCAAGCAAAATATCATCTCACCATCGCAGGTAGCGGTGGCCAGGACTATGTTGATAGCTTGAAGCAATTAGCTGCCGATAATGGCGTTAGCAATAAAATAACCTGGGCTGGCTTTATTAATGAGAAGAAATTTGAGGTACTGCAAAAACACCATCTTTTTGTATTACCATCCTATGATGAAAACTTTGGCAACGCGGTAATTGAAAGCCTGAGCGTTGGTACACCGGTACTCATTAGCAAACAAGTTGGCCTTGCAGATTATGTTGATAAAAATAAACTTGGCTGGCTATGCGAAACAAGCGCTGTATCTGTTGCAGAAATGATTGACCAGTTAGCAGTCCTTCCTCTTGAAATGGAACGCATCAGTCGTCAGGCGCCTGGTATAATTGATTCGGATTTCAGCACCGATAGCCTGGTCGAAAAATATATAGGTTTTTATACTAAAATCGCCAAAAAACATTGATGCCGCCGTATTCATTTATTATTCTTACCTATAACGAAGAGCAGCACCTGCCCCGCCTGCTGGAATCAATAGCCGGGTTAAATGCTCCCGTTTTTATTTTAGATTCGGGCAGTGATGATGATACGATCTTGATAGCACAAAAAGCAGGTGCTTCTATTTTGCAGCACGCTTTCGAAAACCATCCTAAACAGTGGGACTTCGCACTAAAAAATTTCGATATCAAAACGCCCTGGGTTGTTTGTTTAGATGCCGACCAGGTAATTACGCCCGAACTGAGAGAGAAGCTGGCAAACTTCAAAGACCAGGACTACCAGGACATTGACGGCATTTACTTTAACCGAAAAAATTTTTTCAAAGGCAGCTGGATAAAGCATGGCGGGTATTACCCTTTTTACCTGCTTAAAATGATCCGCTTCGGTGTTGGTTACTCCGATCTGAATGAAAATATGGACCACCGCTTCATCGTACCCGGTAAAACTGTTGTTTGGAAAGATGGCCATATATTGGAGGAAAACCTGAAAGAAAACAACATCAGCTTCTGGATAGCCAAACATAACCGCTACAGCGATTTACTGGCACAGGAAGAGGTGGAACGCATGCAAAAAATGCGGCAACAAACCCTTAAGCCATCCTTGTTTGGCTCGCCCGATGAGCGTACGGCCTGGCTTAAGCAATTGTGGTGGCAATTGCCCCGCTACGTAAGGCCGTTGCTTTACTTTACTTACCGCATGATATTCCAATTGGGCATATTAGAGGGGCGTATAGGCGTCATATTTCATTTTTTACAGGGTTTCTGGTTCAGGCTCATCGTTGATGTTAAAATTGACGAGATCCTGAAAAACAAACAGCCGGGTATACTGGTAAACACCGGTCGAATCTCACCCGGTAAATTTGTATTCAGGTTCCTGTTTTTGTTCCTGCTGTTCTATTATTTTAATATTCTATTTTTTGGGATAACTAATCCGGGCAGCCATTATTACCCGTTTTTGGCTAATCATTTAAATTATATACAAGGCCTGCGTTGGTTATTATTGAGTATAAGCACACAGGTACTTAACGGGCTTGGTTTTTCGGCCATTCATAATGGTACCGAATTGCTGGTTGCAGGCAAAGGGGCTATTATCCTGGTGTACTCATGCCTTGGCCTTGGGCTGATGAGCTTTTTTGCGGCTTTTGTAATAGCTTATCCTAAAAAAACTAATCAAAAATTGATCTTTTTAACTTCGGGGATTTTGGTGATCCAACTTTTAAACATTCTGCGTTTTGTACTGCTGGCTTTGTTCTGGAATAAAGATGCAAGCCGTATAGTTGACCACCATACCATATTTAATATCATTTTGTACACTATTATTATGATAAGCCTGTATTTTTGGGTCAAACAAAATGATGAGCACCCAAACAAACATGCATAAAACCGACCTGTCAACCTATAATAACTACCCTTTTCACCCGGGTGGCAATGCACTAAAAAGGCTGTTATGGTTTTATGTGAATGCTGCTTTCTTCAAAACCAGTTTTATACCCTCAAGCCGTTTCAAAGTTTTTTTATTGCGGACGTTTGGCGCTACGATAGGTAAAAAAGTAACTATAAAACCTTGCGTAAATATTAAGTATCCCTGGTTTTTACAAATTGGCGACAACACCTGGATTGGAGAAAACGTTTGGATAGATAGCCTGGTGATGATTAGCATTGGTGCCAACGTATGTTTATCGCAGGGGGCCATATTGCTTACCGGCAGCCACAACTATAAAACCCCATCATTTAACCTGATGACCCAGAGCGTAATTTTGGAAGATGGTGTTTGGATAGGCGCCGGTGCAACGGTAAACCTTGGCGTAACGGCCGGCAGCCATTCAGTTTTAACCAGCGGTTCGGTGGCAACTAAAAACCTTGAACCGTACTGTATTTACCAGGGCAATCCGGCAGTAAAAGTCCGCAACCGCGAAATCGGCCTGTGAATAACCCACTACTTGTTAAGTCAATAGTACTAAGTCTTAAGTCAAAACTTAAATTTATTCTTTTTTTTGGCTTGGAGCTTAAGACTTTCGACTAAAGACTATCCGTTGTTACACAATTAACATAACACTACCTTTATTATGACCGTGCAGCAATCACATACTCACAAAATTATTTTAATTGCTTTATGCCTGCTTACCGTCATTGTGGGCATGATGGTATTTATAGCGCCGTCGGCCATTTTTCCAGATCCAAGCTGGGGCTTCCAGGTGATGCACAAGATGCAGGCCGGCGGAGCCTTTAACATTACAAACAAGCCAGACGCTGCCGACATTAGTAAAAATCATAGCGAATTTCTATCATGGTGGTCACCGGGCCAATATTTGGTCCCTTACTTCTTTAAATCGTTGTTCGGTGTTAATGATGGGCGCGCAGCAGCCATTACTACCATGGTATGCAGCTTATTAGGCATTACCGGCTTGTATGCTTTCTTTAAAAAGGCCGACTTCGCAAAGCATTTAGCTGCTATAAGTGTATTGATTATTGTTGTTCAGCAGGCATTTGTCGTACCCTATATATTTTATAATGGCGGCGAGGTTTTACTTTTCGGGTTCCTGGGCTGGTTTTTATACGGCTGTATCAGTTTTGATAAAATTGACTGGAAGCTCGCCTTATTTTTGCTGCTATCCGGATGGATAGGCTTCTTCTGCAAATCATCCTTTTTATGGATGTACGGGGCAGGATGTTTATACCTGTGGCTCAGCCTGTCTCAAAAGAAAACAGCAATAATAGACTGGGTTAAAAATGGCGCCTGGATTGGTATACCTGCTGTGTTGTCATTTTCTGTAATTTATTGGGGTTACATGGCTAAAGGAGCAAATCCGGCAGGCACTTCATTTGGCTTCAAATTTAGCTGGGAGGCACTAAGCTTTCCTTTGGCGTCGCCCTTATTAACCGGCTTTTCATTGGATGATATGTTAAACGGCCTTATAACGCATAGTAACGCCGCTATACTTAATCACGGCTGGTCGTTGCTTGTACTCTCAATAGCGGCTTTATTGAGCGTATTATTAGCGGTACAAATTGTTCGCATTGTTCCTAACAAAAGCTATGCGCTGTTATTTAGTGTTTTTTATTTGCTTTCCATATTGTTTTTTGGTTACAGTTTTTTAAAACAGGCCAACATATCCTACGAGGGAAGGCATTTGCGTATAATCGGCTTGCTGATAACACCGGGCGTTGTTTACCTGGTAAGTTTAAGTAAGTTGCCCGTTAAAATTGGATTTGGTTTGATATGCCTGTTTATTACTGCTTTAAGTATTAGGTATTTTGCCCCCAGCTATTATCAAAATGCAACCAAAAATGCCAGGGGAACTTCGGGCATAGCGCAACTGTTTATTGATCAGCCATCCTTAGACCAAATCATGGAACTCGACCGTAAAAACAACAATGCTATTTTTGTATTCATCAGCCCCGACCTGGGTTTGGAGATAAACCATAACCGCTACGTGATATTAGATCCCATTGGCCCTGATGTAAAAATTGAATTTGACGACTATGTACACTATGGTCATGCCGGGCCAATTTTCATCATGTTGCCGGCAAGTTACATGGGGCCAAAATCAAACATCATCCGTAAATGTTTCCCGGGTTACAAGGGTTTTCATATGGATATGCTGAGCGACAAATATGTGCTATATTCTGCTAAATAAGTTTCAATTTATATCAAAAAAATATAAAAAAGTATAAGTTTTATACAGTTTTAGTCCAACTATTTAAACCAGTTTAAACACTTGCTTTATTGATCTCGGCCCAAAGTAAATCCTTCAAACCGGCCAGGTTTTTTTGGGCTACCGATGATATAAAAATGGATGGCACACCCTCCGGCAGTTCCTTCTTCATTTCGGCCTGAAGTTCCTCATCCAATAAATCCATTTTAGTTACTGCCAGCACGCGTGGTTTGTGCATCAGTTCGGCGTTGTATTCCTGCAACTCATTCAGCAATATTTCATATTCTTCTTTGATGGTGCGTGGCGTATCAGCGGGTACCATAAACAGCAGTACTGAGTTACGCTCGATATGCCTCAGGAACCTAAAACCTAACCCCTTGCCCTGCGATGCACCCTCAATGATTCCGGGGATATCGGCCATTACAAATGAGCGGTTATCACGGTACGATACGATACCCAGGTTGGGTACCAGGGTAGTAAAAGCATAATCGGCAATTTCGGGCTTAGCGGCAGATACTACCGAAAGCAGGGTTGATTTACCCGCATTAGGGAAACCTACCAAACCAACATCGGCCAGAATCTTTAGCTCCAGTATATTCCAGTCTTCCCTGCCATCTTCACCGGGCTGGGCAAAGCGGGGGGTTTGCTGGGTTGGAGTTTTAAAGTGCCAGTTGCCCAGGCCGCCACGGCCGCCGGGGGTCAAAATCCGGGTTTCGCCGTCCTGGGTTATCTCGAAAATCACTTCGCCGGTTTCGGCATTTTTAACGGTTGTGCCCAGGGGAACCTCTAAAATCTCATCTCTTCCGGTTTTACCGCTACGTAACGAACTGCCGCCCGAATCGCCATCGCCGGCAATAACATGCTTGCGGTATTTAAGGTGCAGCATGGTCCATAACTGGGCATTGCCTTTAACTATAACATGACCGCCACGGCCGCCGTCGCCACCATCGGGGCCTCCTTTGGAGGTTAATATATCACGGTGTAAATGCGCAGAGCCCGCCCCTCCATGGCCACTGCGGCAACAGATTTTCACATAATCAACAAAATTGGAACCTTGCGACATAATTTCTTCTTTTTTTTTGGAGACGGAAAGTCTGAAAGTCAGTAAAGTCCGAAAGTTTAAGAATTTTGATGTTCCTAACTTTCGGACTTTACTGACTTACCGTCTTCCGGACTTATATTTAATATTAATCTTTTAACCAGGCTTCGATTATGGCATGTATCTGGGCAAAAATCTCATTTACCGAGCCTATGCCATTAATGCTTTTAAATTTACCCTGGTTTTTATAAAAACCGGCCACTGGCGCCGTTTTATCATTGTATTCGTGAATGCGTTTGCTAATCACTTCCGGGTTCGCATCATCAGGTCTGCCCGAATCTTTGCCACGTAGCAATAAGCGGCGCAATAATTCATCATCATCAACCTCAAGCGCTATCATGCCAGATATAGCAGATGCTTTGCTTTCAAGCAAGCTATCCAAAGCTTCGGCCTGTGCAACTGTGCGGGGGAAACCATCAAAAATGAAACCCTTACCGTCTTTATTGCTATCCAGCTTATTGCTGATCATACCAATTACAACCGCATCCGGAACCAACTTGCCATCATCCATCAACTTCTTTGCCTCTAACCCAAGTTCTGTTCCTTGTGCAATTTCGCCACGTAAAAGATCGCCGGTTGATAAATGGATTAATCCATATTGTTCAATAAGCTTTTGTGACTGAGTCCCTTTCCCGGCTCCGGGAGGACCAAACAATACCAGGTTTAGCATGCTCGTTATAAATTAAAAGCCTTTCGGTACAACACAGAAAGGCTTAGGATTAACTTTGTACCTGTATGGATTAAACCATTTAAAGGCATATTTTATGTGCACTCGAAGGGAGTCGAACCCCTAACCTTCTGATCCGTAGTCAGACGCTCTATCCAATTGAGCTACGAGTGCTTTTCGAAACGGAATGCAAAGATAGAATTTCTTTTTAATCTCTCACATTTTTTTTCAAAAAACCTGTAAGTATCAGTTTCACATGATCTTACTTTGCGCCATAATTAGTTATTTGTTTTTATATCTTTAAATTTTTAACCGGATAGTAATCAACGTGAAGTTTAACAATAGCGCCAACCTTTTCTCCGAAATAAAAACAGTACCTGCTATTTTAGATCAAAAAAAATATCCCTCGCTGAATGGGTTAAGGGCCATTTCTATCATCATGGTGCTTATTCATCATTTCATCCTCAACTATAACCCTTATTTTCAAAGCCTTGTATTTATTGGTCCTTTGGGTGTTGATGTATTTTTTGTAATAAGCGGTTTTTTGATTACCACCTTATGCATTAAGGAAAAAATAACAACCGGCGATTTATCGCTTAAAAACTTTTACATCCGCCGTGCATTAAGAATCCTTCCGGTAGCTTACCTGTATATCGTGGTAATTGCTATACTTAATTATTTTTTCAAAATGCAGGTTGGTGCCCTCAGTTTTATATCGTCAGCATTATTCATCGCCAACCTTTCCTATTTCAGGAGGCTACAGTTTGACTGGAGCCTGGCCCATTACTGGTCACTATCCGTCGAAGAGCAATTTTACCTGCTGTTCCCGGTTTTCATCAAAAAGAAATTCCAGCTATATGTGGCAATATTACTGACAATCATCATACTGACACCCTTACTGGTTTACCTGCAAACCTTAGTTGGCTTTTTAAACAACGGGGTACTATCAGCTGCCTTACGCTACCTGGTTAAATTCCAGGGTATAGCTGTGGGTTGCATGTTTTCGGTTTTGTTATTTAAAGGGTATTTAAACTTTGGCAGGTTCGGGCTGGCGGCTACACTGGTATCCGTTTTTATGATCTTTTACCTAAAGTTTGATGCTTTTTTTACGCTGCAATCCTGCTTTATCAACTTGTTCATTTCAATTTTTATCGGCATTATCATTGTCAATAACATCGGCCCTAAAACTAATTTGGTATATAAATTTCTGAACTTAAAGGCATTGAGTTTTATCGGTGTACTATCGTACAGTATTTACATCTGGCAGCAACTATTCCTGTCTAATGATACCCGGTTCCCGCTTACCAAATATCCCATTAACCTGCTGTTCCTGGCATTGGTACCCGTATTATCGTACATTTATTACGAAACGTTTTTTTTGAACTTAAAGAAACGTTTCGCCAAAAATAAAAAGGCATAAAAAAGCCTGCCAGGCTTGGCGGGCTTGGTGTGCTATAGTCTACAAAAATTATTTTACAACTTCGGCAATGGCCTCAAAGTTTGGCAGGTCGGTAGCAACTTCCAGTACTTCGGCGTAAATGATATTTTGCTCTTCGTCGATAACAAAGGCTGCACGTTTTGAAACTCCTTTTAAGCCCATTACAAAATCGGCATAAATGGCTTCATAAGCAGTTGATACTTCCTTGTTAAAGTCCGATAACAAATCAAACTGGTAACCATTTTCTTCTTTAAACTTAGCCAGCGAAAAAGGCGAATCAACAGAGATGCCCAGGATGGTAGCATTTAAACCATCGTAGTAGCCAAAGCTATCGCGCATGGTGCACAATTGCGTGGTGCAAACGCCGGTGAATGCCAAAGGAAAAAAATGTAATACCACTTTACGGCCCTTAAAATCGGCCAGTGATACGGTTTTTAATGCTGATGATACTAATGTAAATTGTGGTGCCGCCTGGCCTGGTTGTAATGACATAGTGGGATTTTTATACTGCAAATAAATCGGTTTTATAAGTCAGTTGCTAATTGTACAGATAATTATTGTGTCAATTTAATTGATTAATGGCATTTAACATTTTTATTCCACTTTTAACTTTATTTAACAGCCGGTTTTACAAGGCATTACATAGCTTAGTGATACAGAAAAACGCCTCTTGCATCAACCTTGTTAAATAAAATCATGCTTAAAAACTTTATCAAAACCGCTTTCCGCAGCCTTTTAAAAAACAAAGGGTTTACCACCATTAACATTTTAGGCCTGGCCCTGGGGCTGGCAACTTGCCTGCTTATTGTGTTTTACGTGGTTGATGAATTAAGCTACGACAGGTTTAATAGCAAGGCCAACCGCATTTACCGGGTAAATATGGATTTAAAATACGGCGGCAACGTGGCTTCATTTGCCATTACTCCTCCGCCATTGGCAGCAACTTTGGCTGGCAATTTCCCGGAAGTTGAAAAATGCACCCGCCTGATTCATGACCAGGGCATAAGGGTAAAAAAAGGCAATGAATTTATACAGGAAGAAAAAGTAGTTTATGCCGAACCCGATCTGTTTAACGTGTTTACCCTGCCATTGGTAGCAGGCGACGCCAAAACAGCCTTAACAGCACCCAACACCGCAGTGATTACCGAAAGTACAGCTAAAAGGTATTTTAACAGTACCGATGCTGTGGGCAAAACCCTTACCTTAAGCAACAACACGAATTATAAAATTACTGGTGTGATGCGCGATATACCCAATCAATCGCACTTTAAATTCGATTTTTTCCTGTCGATAGCCGGGCGTGCCGATGCAACAAGCAACGACTGGAACAACTTTAGCTACACCACCTACATATTATTTAAACCCGGTGCCGACCCTAAAAAACTGGAAGCCAAACTCCCTGCCCTGATGAAAAAGCAATTGGGTGCCAATTACCAGCAACTGGAAAAAAGTGGCGGTTACTTTAAGCTGAATATAATGCCGCTTACAGATATCCACCTTAAATCAAACCGCCAGTACGAGCTTGGGGCAAACAGCAGTATTACCTACGTTTATATATTTTCGGCCATAGCGCTTTTTGTGTTGCTGATAGCCTGTATCAATTTCATGAACATGTCTACCGCCCGATCGGCCAATCGGGCAAGGGAAGTTGGTGTGCGCAAGGTACTGGGTTCGTCGCGCGCATATTTAATAGCGCAGTTCCTGTCCGAGTCGTTGCTGGTTACTATCGGCGCTGCCATTATCGCGGTTTTGGCTGCCTGGGCTTTACTCCCATTGTTTAACCAGGTGGCGGGCAAGCAACTGATGATAACCGGGCAAACTTTTGCCTGGCTGCTGCCATCCTTACTGGCAATAGTTGTGGTGGTAGGTGTACTCGCAGGCTCCTACCCTGCTTTTTACCTGTCGGCCTTTCAACCTATCAGCGTATTAAAGGGCAAAGTTTCCTCGGGTTTTAAAGGGGGTATGTTCCGTAATATCCTGGTAGTTTTCCAGTTTGCCATATCTATCTTCCTTATCATCGGCACACTGGTAATTTACAACCAGCTCACTTACATTCAGCATAAAGATCTTGGGTTTGATCGTACCCAGGTATTAGTTGTTAAAAATGTGGATGTACTACAAAGTGCGCAAATTTTTAAACAGGAAGTTGCTCAGATACCCGGTGTTAAAAGCGCATCGTTAAGCGGCTTTTTACCTACCGGTGTGGCCCGGCAGCCCGATGCCGTTTTCCGCAATAAAATTGCCGATCCTAAAAACGCGCTGTTTACGGAGGTTTGGCCTATTGATGAAGATTACCTGACCACCATGGGTATGGGCATGTCAAAAGGCAGGGGCTTTTCGCGACAGTTTGCAACCGATTCGGCAGCTATCGTTATCAATGAAACTGCGGCCCGAATGCTGGGTTATGGCAATAACGCGCTGGATAAAAAACTGTACCGCCCAAGCGGTATGCCCAACCAGCCATTAAAGGAATTTCATGTTATTGGCGTGGTAAAAGATTTTAATTTCAGTTCGCTGCGCGATAACATAACACCGGTGGTTATGCTATTAAGCGAAGACAAAGGTGCCCTAAGCATTAAAACAAACAATAAAAACATGACGGCCTTTGTGGCACAGGTGCAAAGTAAGTGGAACACCATATCGCCAAACCAGCATTTTGAATACTCGTTTATGGACCAGGATTTTAATGCCACCTACCGCACCGAACAACGCACCGGCGCACTATTTTTATCATTTACCACACTGGCAGTTATCATTGCCTGCTTAGGGTTATTCAGCCTGGCAGCCTATGCCGCCGAGCAGCGCAATAAAGAGATAGGAATCCGCAAGGTATTAGGTGCAAGTGCATCGGCCATTGTAACCATGCTGTCTAAGGATTTTATTAAACTGGTACTCATTTCCTTTGCCATTGCCGCTCCGCTGGCCTGGCTCGGCATGCGCCAATGGCTGCAGGGCTTTGCCTACCGGCAAAATATCCAGTGGTGGGTTATTGTTCTATCGGGTTTGGGTGCTATTGTTATCGCCTTTGTCACTATCAGCGCGCAATCATTTAAAGCAGCTATGAGTAACCCGGTGGATAGTTTGAAGGATGAGTAATTGTTTTGCCGGTGGAGTTTCACGATAATAGGTTTTATGATATTTTTTGGTTCCCTCCTAACGGGCTACTGTGTGTACACAAGTTTATAGGAGATAGTAATTTAGAAAAGCCACTCCGTTAGGAGTGAAATGTCGGTAAAATAATTAAGCATCTCCCTTTTCGTGCCGTAGGTACGAAACTAGCCGCCAAATTTGGCTATTTATCAATACCCATTTGACCGGAAAAGTCCAATAGTGACGTACCTACGGCACGTAATGCTATTTTTGATCGTTTTTCTACCGACATTCAACCCTTCTGGGGTTTTTCTTAAAAAGATGTGTACACACGGTAGCCCCACGGGAGGGGTGCGGCTGGCAATGTGCGCAAAAACAGGGAGGGGTTTCACTGCGCAACTATAAAACGCGCAACTGATAGCCTGATTTAACCCCTACCTCCTCCTCCCCCGAGGAAGGAATCGCACATTCCCGCGTGCCTTTTTTCCCCAAACACCTATTTGGTTCCAGATGGCTATCGTGTCCCACAGTCTATATAGTCTCGATAAATCCCTCAGTAAATCTCATTTTTCTTTTTACCTCCTTGATTAACTAAATATTTAGTTATAGCTTTAACTCATCAATAATCAAAAGCTATGATCAGGAATTACCTCAAAACCGCGTTCCGTTCCCTTTTAAAAAATAAAGGGTTTACTTTTATCAATATTATAGGGCTGGCGCTGGGCCTGGCAACCTGCCTGCTCATTGTGTTGTACGTGGTTGATGAGTTAAGCTACGATAGGTACAATACAAAATATGAGCGGATTTACCGGGTAAATACCGATTTAAAATATGGCGGCGTTGTAACCTCGTTTGCAATTGCCGCGCCACCTGTGGGCGATGCTTTAAAAAACAATTTCCCCGAGATAGAAAACGCGGTAAGGATTTCGCCGGCATTAAACATCCGCTTTAAAAAAGGCAGCCAGGATATCGCAGAAGATAAAGTGATCTATTGCGACCCATCCCTGTTTTCGATATTTACCTTACCCATGATTAATGGCGACCCGAAAACCGCGCTGAACGACCCTAACGCCATTGTACTTACCGAATCGTCGGCCATCAAATACTTTAACAAAACAGATGTGGTAGGCCAAACACTTACCATTAACAATGATAGCATCCCGCATAAAATAACCGGGGTTGTTAAAGATGTACCCGTACAATCGCATTTTACGGCCGGCTTCTTCCTGTCCATTTTGTCGCAGGAATCATCGCGCGACAAAACGTTTAATCATTTTAGTTTCGGCACCTACATTTTATTGAAGCCAGGTGCAAGCTCTTCACATCTGGAAGCAAAGCTACCTGCCATGATGCGCCAATGGCTTAACGGCAGTATGAATATGGATAAATTTGAAAAAGGCGGTAATTATATCCGCCTGAATTTAACCCCGCTAAAAGACATCCACCTGCAATCAAACCGCCAGCGCGAACTGGGGCCAAACGGTAATATCCAGTATGTATATATATTCTCGGCCATAGCTTTATTTATATTGGTGCTGGCCTGTATCAACTTCATGAACCTTTCAACCGCCCGTGCTGCCAACCGCGCCCGCGAAGTTGGGGTGCGTAAAGTACTGGGCTCCTCGCGCTGGTCGCTCATGGTTCAGTTCCTGTCCGAATCATTTATGGTTACCCTGGCTGCCACTATTATAGCGGTTTTAGTGTCATGGACGTTGTTACCTGCATTTAACCAGTTGGCCGGGAAACAGATAACGATAAGCACGCAACTGGTTAACTGGCTGTTACCTGCTTTGGCGGCTATCATTATTATTGTTGGCATTGTTTCCGGCTCGTACCCTGCATTTTTCCTGTCGGCCTTTCATCCTGCCCATGTTTTAAAGGGGAAAATATCAACCGGGTTTAAAGGAGGTATGCTGCGCAGCTTTTTGGTGGTATTCCAGTTTTCGATTTCCATTTTCCTGATCATTGGCACCATGGTAGTTTACAACCAACTCCGGTATATCCAAAATAAAGACCTTGGCTTTAACCGCGACCAGTTACTACTTATAAAAAATGTAAACGCCTTAAACAATCCGCAGTTGCTAAAACAGCAGGTAAAGCAATTGCCGGGCGTGGTTAACGCCACACTTAGCGCCTACTACCCTACCAACACAACCCATTTCCCAAACAGCATCAGCAGTGAGCATAAAAGTGGTTTGATGGCCGAGTACTGGTCGGTTGATGAAGATTACCTGCATACAATGGGCATGCACCTATTAACAGGCCGCGGATTTTCCAGCCAGTTCCGTTCCGACTCATTGGGTATGGTCATTAACCAAACAGCGGCCAATATGCTGGGCTTTAATAACAACGCCTTAAACAAAACGCTCACTACCGGGCAGGGGCCAAATGCCAGAACATATCATGTTATTGGTGTGGTAAAAGATTTTAACTTCAGTTCGTTAAGGGATAACATCAGTCCGCTGGTTATGGTGATGGACCAGGATTGGCGGCAGTTGCTTTGCGTTAAAGTGAATACCAAAAACCTGCCGCTTTTTTTAAACCAGGCAGCGCATGAGTGGAAAAAGCTTGCCCCAAACCAGCAATTTGAATACTCATTTATGGATGCCGATTTTGACGCCCTTTACCACACCGAGCAGCGCATGGGGAGCCTATTTGTAGTATTTACCGCCCTTGCCATTATGATAGCCTGCCTGGGCTTATTTGGCCTTGCAGCCTATGCCGCCAGCCAGCGTAACCGCGAAATAGGCATCCGCAAAATATTAGGTGCCGGGGTGTTCGGTTTGGTAACCATGCTATCAAAAGATTTCATCAAACTGGTACTCATAGCCATTGCTATTGCCACACCGTTAGCCTGGCTGGTCATGCAAAAATGGCTGCAGGGATATGCTTACCGCCAAAACATTCAATGGTGGGTATTTGTGCTGACCGCACTGGCGGCCATTGTAATTGCCATGATAACCGTCAGCTTTCAATCTGTTAAAACGGTGATGGCCAATCCGGTGGATAGTTTAAAAGAGGAGGGTTAGTTCATTGGTGTAGTGCAAAACACAAGCTTGGCCTATCGGTGATAATAAGCTAACCTGAATTTAACCAATCTCAAGGAGATAGGCAATTAAACAAAACAGCATAATTTTATATATTTGATGTATCTAATCGTTATCACTCGTATGAAAAAAATTCTCTTTATATTTTTAATATGGTCCTTTACTTCTTGTTCTTTATCTGATCAGAGCCAAGCCGAAAATTTGGTAAAGGATTACCTGAATAAAAATTTGAATGACCCGGATAGTTACGAGCCGGTATCCTTTGGAGCATTAAAAGCCAACTTTGATACTTATGAAAACAGTAACACAGAGGGCAAAAAACTTTCAACAAAAAGAACAGATCAGGATAGCATAGCGAATATTTACGAATCAAAAATTGACAGCATCAATAATGGTTATATTAGCGGCAAAAAACTTCTGGAAAAATACACATCGTTAGCCAAAAAACATCGTCATAATGCCGATAGTATTAAGCAGATAATAGATACTAAAAGCGCCGACTATCACGGGCCTTTACTTGGCTATTCTATAACCCATACCTTTCGCGCCAAAAATGCTTTTGGTGCCCTCGTATTGCAAACCAAAGATTTTATGCTTGACGATAAACTAACTGAAGCCTATTGATTTTAAGTTAATTCTGTTGCGATAACCAGGATTCGATCTATAACCAATACTTCGCCACAGGACACCTCCATTAACGTCTACCTACCCACAACTTTAATCCCCTGATTATCTCGTCGACAGGGTTACCTAAATACCCTTTTTGGTATCAATAGTAACCAAAAAACAAATTAACATCATGAAAACAAAAATTTTTACTGCCCTTGCGGCGGGAGTATTGCTGCTGGGCGCTTGTAAGGGATCTGGCGGAAGCTACGACAACGAAAGAAGTGCCGAAACTGCAGATACTGCACATTTGGCACCGGATAACACCACCGCGAAAACCGATAAATTAGATTCGGCTAAGCTGGTTAAAACGGCCGATATGCGTGTAAAAGTAAAAGATGTTGGCAAAGCCACAGAAACGGTTACCGCCTTAACTGCAAAATATGGCGGTATGGTAATTCACCACCAAATGCAAACAACAAATGAAGGCAGCCAGGACCTTAGCGTCGGTAATGATTCTGTGATGCACATTTCTTCGTTTAGCAGCGTTGCTGATATGACAGTCAACGTTCCTCCAAACCACCTGGAAGATTTCATGAACCAGGTTGCCCAAATAGGGCTATATGTCGAGAATAGGAAAATGAACATCGAAGATAAATCCCTTGATTACTTGTCGTCAAAGCTCAAGCGCGAAAACAGGGAAAATGCGGTGAAGCAGGAGGCTAACACCGGTGAAAAGATAGACCGAGAAAAACAACTCACGGCTAAAGATGACATTGTCGATAGAAAAATTGCTAACCTTAAAACAGACCAGGATGTAAAGTATAGTACCGTAATATTAAGTTTTTACCAAAGCAGAACGGTATTAAAAGAGGTATTACCAAGCAATGACGCATCAGCATATCAGTTGCCTGCTTCTAAACGTTTGGTTAGCGCATTAATTTATGGATGGTCGCTTTTTATCAACCTGGCCGTTGGTTTCGCCAATATCTGGGTATTCGTTTTAGCCGCCATCGGCTTGTGGCTATTGTTCAGGTATTATAAGCGAAAACACCCGGCATTTTTCGGCACTATAAAATCATAAAATTTTAGTAGCATTTTCGGTAAACATTTCTATTTTTGCGGTACAAAAAATATCGGTATCATGGAGTCAATGGAAAACGCTAACGCAGAGAAACATTACAAACTATTAGTTGTCGCAATCATCATAGGCATTTTTGGTGTATTTATCCGTTTTGCAGGCGATGAAAACTCAGCTTATTTCTCATGGATAGCCAACGCAGCGTTGTTAATTGGTACCCTGATAGCTTTAAAAGCAGTTTTCGCAATAATGAAGTAAAGCCCCCCGGCCCCCTGAAGGGGGAGGAAGAAAATATATTGTAAAGAAGCCTCGTTCATTTTTTGGATGGGGCTTTTTTGGTTTTGTATATTTTCATAATAACCGATGTCATTTCGAACGAACCGGCGATGGATTGCGCACAGGGGGCGAGGAGAAATCTTGAACGCCCAGCATTCCGATAAACTTTTTGTGATGCGGGGCGTTCAGGATTTCTCTTTCGCTCCCCGTTCTCTGCTCTCCCCCGCTCTATCGAAATGACAATTTTATCTGAGAGATACGAATCAAAAACTCCCCCTTCAGGGGGCCGGGGGGCTCGCCTTACTTCGGCCTGTACTTTGATTCATTCAATATCCTCTGCGCATCCTTATTGGCCATCAACTGTTGCAGGGTAACTTCGGGATGTTTATCCATATAAGCGCGTACAATTTGCCAGCCCGTCCATACGGCCAGCTTGGGGGCCGATTCATTGCGTTCGCCAAGGCCGGGGGTAAAGGGGGCTTCGGTAAGGTATTTTTGAATTTTGGGATAATCAGTTTCGTACAACAGGTTCTCGTCCAAAAAATAAGCCCATATCTTCGGCTCAAAATCGGTACACCATTTTAGCTGGTCGCGGGTGTAGCTTATTTTCAGGGTATCGCCGGCATCGGGCAAAATCTTGTCCATAAAATACATGATCTTGCCGTTGTAAATCATTTTAGTTAAAAGTGATTTATCATCGTCACTCTCGGGGAACATATCTTCGCGGGCAATGCCTTCAACCACGCGTGGTGTAATATTTTCGGGCGTAAAGTGCCTTGATAAATAATGCGGAAAAGCGCTGGTGATAGAAGGGTAAAACCGCGAGTTGGCACCCAGAAATAAATCGAGCCCGATAGCAAAATAACCATCACCTATAGATGTTTGCGCCTGGAAACCAGAAAAGTAACTATAAACCTTAGGAATTCTTTTTTGCGGATAATAGTATTTAATATGCTTAAAAGCATCGGTAAGTTCGGCTTCCTGTTTATCCAGTTTAGGGTAAGTAGTCTCTACATCGTGCCTCAGGTCGTTATAGGCTTTGTTGGCAAACACATTGCGCAGGGTTTTAAAATATGCGGTATCCCTAATGCTGCCTACCGGTAAAATACGTTCAATAAAATCCTGGTAAAATACTTTGTATTTATTATGCAGGTGAATAGCCTGTTGCGCCATGGGGCGGGTGCGCATGGCGTCAAAATCCTGGTCAAAGCGTTCAATCTTCACCTCAAGGTCAATATTACTTACATCAACCTTTTTGTTGTCGCGGCAGGCCGACAATATCAGACCGATAAAAAAAATTAAGTAAATTTGTTTTGCTTTATACCGGGTAGTTATCATATTTATCCTTTGAGCAAAAATAATTTTTATTTGCATTAATACGTTACTATACCATCCATGAAAATTGCATTAGCCCAGCTTAACTATCATATAGGTAACTTCGAATCGAACACGGCCAAAATAATTGACCATATACTAAAAGCCAAACAAAACGGCGCCGACCTGGTAGTTTTTGCCGAGCTATGCGTGTGCGGCTATCCGGCACGTGATTTCCTGGAATTTGACGAGTTTATTGGCCTGTGCGAGGAATCGGCAAAAAAAATAGCCGGGGTATGTATTGATGTAGCCTGTATTATTGGCCTGCCAACATTTAACAATAAAACCGAGGGCAAGGATTTAAATAATTCGGCCTATTTTATTGAAGATGGTAAGGTTAAAGCCGTCGTAAATAAAGCCCTGTTGCCCAATTATGATGTATTTGACGAATACCGCTATTTTGAACCATCAACCGATTTTAACTGCATTGAATTTAAAGGCAAAAAAATAGCGCTTACCATTTGCGAAGACTTGTGGAACACGATTGAAAACCCATTATACATTACCCGCCCTATGGATATCCTGATCCATCAGCAGCCTGATGTAATGATCAATATCGCGGCTTCGCCGTTTGCCTACAACCATGATGAAACTCGGATTGCTATTTTAAGCGATAACGCCAGCCGTTACAAGCTGCCCCTTTTATATATCAATAATATAGGCGCACAAACCGAACTGATTTTTGACGGCGGATCGCTGGTGTTTGATAATGCGGGCACGCTGATAGATGAAATGCCTTATTTTGAAGAAAGCACGGCTTACTATACCCTTAATGATGATAACACCATCAGCTTTGAGCATCCATCAACCATGAAAACCGACAGGCCCGGCGATATTGAACAAATTCACCAGGGCATCGTATTAGGTATCCGCGATTACTTTTATAAATCAGGCTTTAAGCAGGCCATTTTGGGCCTGTCAGGCGGTATCGATTCTGCCGTGGTTTGCGCCTTGGCTGCCGAGGCTTTGGGCGCTCAAAATGTAATGGCCGTATTATTGCCATCCCGTTTTTCAACCGATCACTCGCTGAAAGACGCGGAAGACTTAGTGGCCAATCTGGGTTGCAAAAGTGAAACCATTGCCATAAAGGATATTACCCAGGCTATAGAAACATCGCTGCATCCGCAGTTTAAAAACCTGCCATTTAATATTGCCGAAGAGAATATCCAATCGCGCAGCAGGGCTATATTGTTAATGGCCATGTGTAATAAGTTTGGCTACATACTGCTTAATACCAGCAACAAAAGCGAAGCAGCTGTAGGCTACGGCACTTTATACGGCGATATGTGCGGCGGCATATCTGTTATTGGCGATGTATACAAAACCCAGGTATTTGCCCTGGCCCGCCATATTAATAAAGACAAAGAGATAATCCCGATAAACTCCATTGTAAAACCGCCGTCGGCTGAGTTAAGGCCCGATCAAAAGGATACAGATTCGCTGCCTGAATACGACATACTGGATAAGATATTGGAAGAATATATTGAATACCGCCGCTCATCTGCCGAAATCATTAAAATGGGATACGATGAAGCAACAGTTCGCCGGGTGATCAAGCTCACCAACTCCGCCGAGCATAAACGTTACCAAACCCCGCCGATATTACGGGTATCGCCCAAAGCGTTTGGCATGGGCCGCAGGATGCCGATAGTAGGTAAGTATCTTTCGTAAGCTCCAAGAGTCAAGAATCAAGAGCCAAGAATCAAGACGGGAAAAACAGGTAAAAAAAACAAGAAAGCGCCAGAAAGATATTTTTTTGGCGCTTTCTTGTTAAATGTTTAAAAGTCTTAACTCTTGATTCTTGACTCTTGATTCTTTCCCCATAAAATACCTATATTTCAAGCCTATGAATAAGCAATACGCCACGGTATGTACTTTCTTTTTTTTGCTGTGTATTGCAGTTCAATTATTTGCCCAGCAACCGCTGGTTAGCGATGCAAAAAAAGCCGAATTAAGCAGCTTTTCTTCGCAATTGAGGAATACTTTCAATGTAAATAAGCAACAGGCCCTTTCATTGGCGGCGCAAAAAGGATGGCCGGTTACACGCAGGTCGCGTAATGGCAACCACGTGTTTTTACAGGGCGTAAACAGCCTCGGTTTTCCTATATATCTTACTACGCACAACAATACAACGGCCGCTGCTACAACAGGCACTAACGCCGTACAGCCAGGCGGCTCATTAGGGTTAAATCTTTCTGGATCGGGCAGCAACCTTGTTGGTAAACTGGCCATTTGGGACGGAGGTTCGGTATATACCGCGCACCAGGAATTTGCCGGCAAAACCATCACCATAAAAGACGGTGCTTCGGTGCTTGACCATACTACGCATGTAGCCGGTACTATGATTGCCAAAGGTGTTTACCCACCCGCCAAAGGCATGGCATTTAATGCCAGTAGCTTGTTATCATGGGATTTTGATAACGATGTAGCTGAAATGAGCGGCGCTGCAGCGGGCCTGTTATTATCAAACCACTCTTATGGCGATGTTGCGGGTTGGGATTATAACAGCGATGCCAGCCGCTGGGAGTGGTACGGCCTGCCGGGCGATACCGTTGATTACACTTTTGGATTTTACGATACCCGTGCCCAATCATGGGATAAAATAGCCTACACGGCGCCCTACTATCTCATTGTAGAATCGGCAGGTAACAGCAGGGCCAGCAACGGGCCGGCCATAGGTACAACCTACTATGGCTATCGCAGCCGCACCGACCAAACCATTGTAAACAAAGGCGCCCGCCCCACAACCATAAGCGACAACAGCGGCTATGATATTATCAGCACTACGGGCAACGCTAAAAACACGCTAACGGTTGGTGCGGTAAACCCGCTGCCATCGGGCCCTACCAATAGGAGCGACGTGAGCATTGCCTATTTCAGTAGCTGGGGGCCTACGGATGATGGCCGCGTTAAGCCGGACATTGTGGGCGACGGCGTTAATGTGACTTCGGTAGGGATAGACAACCCTACGTCGTACCTTACCTTATCGGGCACCTCAATGGCCGCACCTAATATCACCGGCTCATTGTATTTGTTGCAAGAGTATTATTCGCAAAAAAACAGCGGAAGTTTCATGAAGTCGGCCACGCTGAAAGGGCTGGTTTGCCATACCGCTTTTGATGCCGGCAACGTTGGGCCCGATTATATTTATGGCTGGGGATTGCTTGATATGCCAAGAGCAGCACAGGCCATTACCGACAATGGCGTTAAAAGCATGGTAAAGGAATACTCGCTTGCCCAGGGCCAAACCCAAACTTTTAATGTACTGGCATCTGGCGCCGACGCCTTGATCGCTACCATTTCCTGGACGGATCCGCAGGGAACAGTTTTGCCCGATGGCACCATTAACAGCCGCACCCCAAAACTTATTAACGACCTGGATATAAAAGTAAGCGATGGCAGCACCACTTACAATGCCTGGGTTTTAGATCCCGACCATCCATCGGCGGCTGCAACTACCGGCAACAACATCAGGGATAATGTGGAGCAGGTATATATTGCCAATACCATACCCGGCAAGGCTTACACCATCACCGTATCGCACAAAGGCACTTTAACATCCGGCCCGCAGGCCTACTCGCTTATAGTTACCGGGATAGGCGGCACAGCATATTGCTCTTCGGCGCCTTTAAGCAATGCCGATTCGCGCATAGATAATGTTAAGCTGGCTAATATTGACAACAGCCCGGCAGCAGGTTGCAAAAGTTATTCTGATTATACCAATTTAACCGTTCAGCTTGAGCAGGATAAATCGTACCCGCTTAGCCTTACACTGGGTACCTGCGGCGGCAACTTCAATAAGGCAGCCAAAGTTTTTATTGACTATAACGAGAACGGAGTTTTTGAAGATACCGAACTTGTAGCAACCACCGGCATCATAAATGGCACCGGTACTTACAATACAACCATTAAAATACCGGCAAACGTTGCAGCCGGAACTTATAGCCTGATGCGCGTAGTACTTAGCGAAACCAATACTGCTACAAATATTGCAGCCTGTGGCAGCTATGCCAAAGGCGAAACTCAGGACTACCGGGTACAGTTTTTACAAACCAGTATTGATGCCGGCGTGCTATCTATAGTTAACCCGGGTTCAAGCGGGGCATGTTCGGCAAGTACGCCAGTTACCATCGCGGTTAAAAACTTTGGGAGCGCGACTATCACCAACATACCGTTAACCGTAAGGATAACTGCCGCCGACAATACCGTAACTACATTTAATGGTACTTACACAGGCACCCTTGCCTCTGGCGATCAGGATAACTTCACCTTCGCGCAAAGCTTTAACGCCCTGGCCGGCGCCACTTATACCATAACGGCCATCAGCAATTTAACCGGCGATCCTGTAAAAACCAATGATACTGTTACCACAACCATCGTCATCAACACCCCATCGGCAATAGGCGATTTAAGCGCCTATTATTGTACCGATACCAAACAATACCAGCTATTAGGGCAGGGCGATGGTACCATGCTTTGGTATCAAAATATTAATGATGCTATACCTATTGCGGCAGGCAGCCCTGCCAATACCACGACAACTCCTGTAAACAATACCTTTTACGCAGGTGTAAATGATTTTAAGGGCACTGTTGGGCCGGCAACAAAAAACGTTTTTACAGGTGGCGGGTATAACCAGTTTACGCCATCGGTAATTGTTAACACTAAAGTTCCGGTGGTTATACAGTCGGCACGTTTATATATTGGCAATTCGGGCAAAATAACATTTAACGTAAGCAACAACAGCGGACAAATAGTTGCTACTACCACCATTAACGCTCAAGCCACCCGTACCACCCCGTTACCCGGTGCACAGGCTGACGACCCCGCCGACCAGGGAAAAGTATATGACCTTAACCTGGAGTTACCGGCAGCCGGCAATTACCTTATATCTATTGCTTATGACAACACGGCCACCATATATCGTAATAATGCAGGCGTAACAAGTTACCCGTTCAGCGTCGGCAACATCTTCAGCATTTTGGGTAACGATGCCACAGGCAATAATGCTGCAGATACTACTTACTACAAAGGTTTTTACTACTATTTTTATGATATGAAGGTACAAAGCCTGGGCTGTGCTTCGGCGGCGCGTAAAGCGGTTACCTTAACCAAACCGGTTATTGTGCAAAGCAATAATACCTTAAACTCCAGTTTTGCAACCGGCAACCAGTGGCTGCTAAACGGCAAACCCATACAGGGTGCCACCGGCGCTACGTTTGACCCTTTGCAAAGCGGGAATTACCAGGTTGTTGATACACTGGCCAGTGGTTGCGCGGTAATATCGGATGTATTTGCTTATGCCCGAACAGCAACCAATGTTGATAAATCTACCGATATCGGCTTAACCGTTTTCCCGGTGCCTGCAAGCACAAACCTGTATGTGGTTTTTAAAGCAAATGCCGCTACAGATCTCGACCTATCTCTTATAAACTCAGTTGGGCAAACCATAGTTTCCGAAAAGCAAAGCATCCCGCAGGGAAATTTTAGTACCGTAATGAATGTAACGGGCGTGCAGCCAGGAGTGTATATATTAAGGGCAACGCTGGGCAGCAAGGCTTATGCTAAGAAGGTGATTGTGGTGCATTAGAAGCCTCACCCAAACCCTCTCCAAAGGAGAGGGCTTTTGATTTGTGTGTCAGCAAGTTCGGACTATACTAATATGATTTTTCAGAACCCTCTCCTTTGGAGCGGGCAGGGTGAGGCTCTTTACTGAAAAGTATACTTCACGCCAACACCGGGCGCAATATCAAAAAACGGGCCGGTAGCTACTTCAAGGCGCGGGTTCAGGTCAAGGCTTACAGCAATAGGGCTGTTGGGTATTACCCACTCCAGGCCTGCCACACCATCGGCGCCAAATAAAAGATGCCTGTCTTTATAATACTGTGCATCGCTGCCAAAACGTTTGTAATAACCGCTGCCTATCGAGCCTAAGTGACCGCCAAAGCCATAAAAAAAGTTCAGCTTATCAACATTAAAAGCACGGGTATGAATTTCGTACAAGCCGGTAATTACTATACCATGATCGCGTATCCCCAGGATACCTTCAATAGCCGTAGTCTGGTTCAAAAAATATTTTCCTGATGGGCCTATCTCATAAGCGCCAAACTTTAAACCTGCCGCAGCTTTGTAATCCTGCGCCTGCGAACGCTGGTTTATCAATAAAAACGAAACCGATAACGACAGGATGTAAATGATTTTTTTCATGTAGTAGTTTTAGTAAATGAATTAAACAGGTAATGCAATGACATTTGAATTTAACATAGGTTTAACCAATTTTTGACCCAAATGTTCAGGTAAATAAACGTTCAAATATGCTTTTTATGCTATTTCGGCTTAAAATGAGGGCTAAATTGTGCCCAGTCTATTGATTTTCAACCCTAAATAATGAGCTTCTTCCGTGGTTTTTTGCCTTTAAATAGGTTACTTTAGTGAAAATAATTTAGTTGATAATGATATTGCAGTCCTTTAAAATAAAAAACAACAAACATCTTGGCCTTGCTATGGCGGTACTTTTGCTTATGTCAGCCGGATACGTACATGGGCAATCAGGTATAAGCAATAATGGGCAATACAGTAATGGGATGGTAGTTTGTGCCTATCCCGACGCTTCGCAGGCGGGGGTTGATATTTTAAAGAAAGGCGGCAATGCTGTTGATGCCGCCGTGGCTGTACATTTTGCATTAACTGTTACGCACCCGCAGGCAGGCAATATCGGCGGCGGTGGTTTTATGGTATTCCGCTCGGGCAAGGGCAAAATCAGCACACTTGATTTCAGGGAAAAAGGCCCGGGTGCCGCCAGTGCAAACATGTATCTTGATTCGGCCGGGAATGTAATTCCGGATATGAGCCTGTATACCCACCAGGCCTCGGGAGTCCCCGGATCGGTAGATGGGATGGTAACCGCCCACAAAAAATATGGCAAACTGAAATGGGCCGACCTGGTGCAGCCGGCAATTGACCTGGCCCGCAACGGATTCAAAATAACCAAACACCTGGCCAGCGACCTTAACCGCACCCAGGCGCAATTTATAAAACTGAACCCCGGCAAAAACTATCTTTTAAAACAAGGCGGATGGAAAGAAGGAGATATACTGGTGCAGGAAGACCTTGCCAAAACATTCGAGTTTATTCGCGATAAAGGCCGCGACGGCTTTTATGATGGAGTAGTAGCCAACCAGATTGTTGCCGAAATGAAAAACGGCAGCGGGCTGATGACCAAAGAAGATCTTAAAAATTACCATTCGGTTTGGCGCGAGGCTATAACAGGCAATTACAAGGGCTACAAAATAATTACCATGCCGCCGCCCTCAAGCGGAGGCATTGCGTTGCTGCAGTTACTTCAATCTGTCGAAAAATATCCGTTAAAACGATGGGGCTATAACCAGGATTCGACCATCCGGTTAATTGTTGAGGCAGAACGCCGGGTGTACGCCGATCGCTCTAAATACCTTGGCGACCCTGATTTTTATAAAGTACCCGTTGATAGCCTGCTTAAACCAGCGTACATCACATCGCGTATGAGCAATTTTAGCTGGGATGCAGCCACACCAAGCGCAAGCATAAAACCCGGCACTTTTGTTGGATACGAGAGCGACCAAACCACCCATTACTCGATAGTAGATAAGGACGGCAATGCGGTATCCATCACCACTACGCTAAATGACAGTTTCGGATCTAAAATATTTGTAAACGGCGCGGGCTTCTTATTAAATAATGAGATGGACGATTTTAGCTCGAAACCCGGCGTACCTAACATGTACGGCCTGGTGGGCGGTAAAGCCAACAGCATTCAGCCGGGCAAGCGTATGCTATCATCTATGACACCAACCATCATCGAAAAAGACGGCAAGCTGTTTATGGTAGTGGGTACCCCGGGGGGATCAACCATTATAACTTCTGTTTTTCAAACGATATTGAATGTAATAGAATTTGACCAGACCATGCAGCAGGCAGTAAGCTCCAAACGTTTCCACTCCCAGTGGTTGCCGGATGAAGTTGTTTTTGAGCGGGATGGTGTTGATAGCACAACCATATCCAGGCTTGAAGCCAAAGGCTACAAAACAAAACCTACCGGAGGCATAGGCCGCGTAGAGGCCATCCTGAAAAAACCATCAGGCTACTACGAAGGCGGAGCTGACCCAAGGGGGGATGATACGACGATAGGGTATTAGGGTATTGGTTATACGTTGTACGTAATACGTTTTACGGTTATCAGGGGGCGTAGCTTTTCTTTATCGTAATTGCTCCGCAGAAACAGATAATCGTACGACAAGATAAACGTATAGACAAGATAAACTTACAACATATCCGGTATAACATGGTTGGAACGTTTTACGTTCATTAAAGGTAAAGAAAATAAGATGTACTTTCGCACAGTTGTTATAGAAACTGAAATTGCTTAGGGAAACCGAAAATAAAAACGTAAAACGTATCACGTACAACGTATAACCTATATTATTAAAGATGCATAAAGGCGTAAAGCACCAGGAAACCATCGATTATTTTTTGAAGATTGTGTGGCAAACTGTGGCCAACAGGTATAACCAGTTGGTTACCGAGTTTGGCATTACACAATCTATCGGCTACCTGTTAATCAATATCGACGAAAACGAAGGCACCACGGTGTCGCAGGCTGCAGCTTTACTGGGCCTTAAATCAACCAGCTTATCGAGGATGCTCAACCAGCTGGAAAAAACCGGGCTAATTTACCGCGAATCAAACCAGGGCGACAAACGCTCTGTAAAAATTTACCTGACCGAACTCGGCAAAGAAAAACGTCACCAGGCCCGCGCCGTAGTAAAACAGTTTAACAACTACCTTAATGAGCACATCAGCGAAGCTGATAAAGAGTACCTTACCGAAATGCTCAAAAAAATCAATAAACTCACTATTAACTATAAACCTTAATTGGTCATTAGTCATTAGTCATTAGTCATTAGTCATTAGTCATTAGTCATTAGTCATTAGTCATTAGTCATTAGTCATTAGTCATTAGTCATTAAGGGCCAAGTTTGATTGGCTAACGATTGTTTTAATTTTTTAATAAATCCACCAATGACAGCGAAGCGAAATGACCAATGACAAGCGCAGCGATGATGACCAATGACAAAAAGCATTGATAATTTTTTTGATTGGAATACGTTTTTTGCTGATACAGATGTTTTTGTATAACCGCTTGAAGCTTTTTTTAATTGAATGTGTTAAAAAATGTTAAGCTGCCGTTTTTCTATTATAAAAGAATAAATTTGCCTTTTGAAAAAATGAACAGGTTACTGGTTTTGTTATTGGTTTTAATGGCTGGCTTGGGCGCATGTAAAAAATCTGTCGACCCGATGGTGCAGTATAATATTCAAAAGGATATTGATGATAAGATCATAAAAGATTATGTAGCAGCACACCCGCAAGACAGCGCCAAAAAAATTGATACTACGGGAGTATATTATATCATTAAAACCGGCGAAGGGGGTTCAGGTAACGATTTGTATACCAGTTCCACAACCATAACGGTAGGGTTTACGGGGCAAATACTAACTACCGGCTATACATTTGCGCAAACCAATAATTTTCACCCTTCGTACACATTAGGGAGCGTGATAAGGGGATGGCAGTTAGGTGTGCCGCAGATAAAAAAGGGGGGCAAAGTGCGGTTATTGATACCATCGCGCTATGCTTACGGGCCATATGCGCAGGATTCGATACATTTGCCGGCAAACTCGGTGCTTGATTTTAATATACAGCTTTATAACGTAACAAACTAAAAGACAATAATGAAGGTAAAAGCTGATAATTAAGCGCTGTTTACCGGTAACAAATAATATAAATGAGAAAAATTACTTTTACGCTTTTATTCCTTATTTCTGTAGGGTTATTATCTTGCCGCAAAACCAGCGACGATCCGAATATTACGCAATACGACGCCACCAACATCCAAAACTACATTAAAGCTAATGGCCTGACTGGAATGGTACGCGATACATCCGACGGCGACACCAGCGGCATTTATTACCAGATCTTGTCGCAAGGAGCCACTACTACGCCTGTGGCTTATTCGGATACGGTAAAATTTGTATTCACTTTAAAATCGTTTGATGGCAAATATACATCGCTCGATTCGCTTACAGCTAATCATTACGATGGCTTCGCGGGCCATATTAACCAGGGTGGTTTCCCTAAAGGTTTACAAATAGCAATACACAACATTTTAAAATATAAGGGTACAAGGGCACGCATACTTATCCCTTCGCGCCTGGCTTATGGTGTAAATGGTTACGGATCGGGCAGCTCGAGCAATGTAAACACCCGTATTGCCGGCAACCAGTGCCTTGACTATTATGTAAACCTGGTATCTGACCAGAATGTATATGATGATCAGATTATCAAAAACTATATCTCAACCAAAGGCTTAACCGGCTTTACTAAAGCTGCCGGCGGTTTCTATTACAAAGTGACTATCCCCGGAACCGGTACAGATCCTATTGATCAATACTCAACCTTTACAGCAACATACGCCGCTAAGTTTTTAACTGACGTTCAGTTCGACGCAAGTCCTACAGATGGTACTGCTACATCACTTTCAATAGAGAGTGTAGTACCGGGCGTTGCACAAGGCCTACAAGGGCTTACAACAGGGGCCGCTGTTACGTTGTTATTACCGTCGAGGTATGGTTATGGCAGGGCCGGCACTACAGGAGTTGCCGGAAACACCAGCCTTCGGTTTGATTTTACGGTAGTTACCATAACTAACTAATATTATTTAGCCAAAGCGGCTTTAAAAGCTTTTAAACAACGGTCGCGCGCAAATGCGTGATCGATAATGGGTTTAGGATACTTGCTGAAATCGGCATATTCCGGAACCCATTTTTTTATGTACTTGAGTTCTGGGTCAAACTTTTTAGTTTGCGATTCGGGATTAAAAATTCTGAAGTACGGCGCAGCATCCGTGCCCGATCCTGCAGCCCATTGCCAGCCACCAACGTTGCTGGCCATTTCGTAATCTAACAGTTTACGGGCAAAGTAATGTTCGCCCCAGCGCCAGTCAATCAACAAATCTTTGGTTAAAAAGCTGGCTACTATCATGCGCACCCGGTTGTGCATAAAGCCGGTTGCATTTAACTCACGCATACCCGCGTCAATAATAGGATAGCCTGTTTGTCCTTCGCACCAGGCTTTAAACTGGTCTTCATCATTTACCCATTTAATCCGGTCGTATTCGGGCCTGAAAGCATGATCCATGGTATGCGGAAAATGGTGCAGTATCATCATATAAAATTCCCGCCATATCAACTCGTTCAGCCACGTTTTGTTGTGATAGCCATGCGCTGTTTTAGCCAGCTCACGAATGCTTACCGTGCCAAAACGAAGGTGTAAGCCAATGTGCGAAGTACCTTTGGTAGCAGGAAAATCGCGCTTTTCTGCGTAGTCGCCAATTACCTCTTTGTATTCCTGGCCGGGAAAATGTGCTTCACTTTTCACAAAACCCATTTCATTTAATGACGGCAACGGCAGCTGATGGATTTTTACCAACTTGCCGAAGTATTTTTCGGTTGGATAGCTTTTTAAGTAAAATGGTTTAAGCGTTGCGTACCATTTGCGCTGATAAGGCGTGTAAACGGCGTAAGGCTTACCATCATCCTTGGTAACTTCGTCCTTCTCAAAAATTACCTGGTCTTTAAAAGTATGGAAGTCGATTCCGTGCAGCTTTAGTTTCTCCTTTACAACGTCATCGCGTTTCGTAGCGTAGGGTTCATAGTCATGGTTGGTATATACTGCCGCAACGTGATATTCTTTGATGATCTTGTCCCAGGCATTTGCTGCTTTATCATACACCACCAGTAAACTGCTGCCGTTTTGATGTAATTGGCTGCGCAGTTCTTCGATGGTATTATAAATGAAAGTTACCCTTGCATCGTTTTTATCTTCCAGGTTGTCCAGTATCTCCCGATCAAAAATAAATACGGGCAAAACCGGGTTGCCACTTTTTAACGCCCGGTACAACCCGGCATTGTCATTTAAACGCAAATCGCGCCGGAACCAAAAGATGGTAACGGGTGTGTTATTATCCATAAATTTCTTTTAATGCATCAGCTACTTCGGGGTATTTAAAACTGAAGCCTGCATCCGTAATTTTTTGTGCCGATACTTTGGTACTTCCCAAAACCAGCGAACTCATTTCGCCCAATAATAATTTCAGTAAAAACGCCGGAACCCTGGGAGCCCATAGTGGTTTACGCAGCCGACGGGCCACAGCTTGTACCATTTGCGCATTGGTAACCGGGTTTGGCGCCACCATATTGTACACGCCCTTCAAGCCTTCATTTTCGATGCCGAAAAGGTACATGTCAATTACATCCTGCCAATGAACCCAGGGGATCCATTGTTTACCGCTGCCTATGGGCGAGCCAACATACAATTTTACAGGCAAGGCCAACATTGGTAATGCCCCTGCATCTTTATCCAAAACCACGCCGGTACGGAATTTCAATATCCGCAGTCCCAACTTTTCGCCTTCGTTAACAGCAGCTTCCCACTCAACACAACATTGAGATATAAAACCATTGGTAGGTGCGCTAGTTTCTGTCAGCAGCTCATCGCCCCTATCGTTATAATAGCCAATGCCCGAAGCGGATATGACCGTTGCAACCTTATTGGCCCTGTTTTTCATCAGGCCATAAATAAGCGCTATCGATTTAGTACGACTTTCAACTATTTCTTTTTTCCGTTTATCGGTCCAGCGTTTATCGGCAATACCGGCACCTGCCAGGTGAATAATAGTATCAACGCCATCAATACAATGCTCATCAATAGTGCCTTTATTTACATCCCACAAAAAGGTTTTAACGTTATTGTCGCCACCCGGTGTCCGGCTCAGTACACTTACCTGGTAGCCTTTGCCCAACAAATGCTTACTTAACCGCTTACCTAAGCCTCCCGAGCCGCCTGTTATTAATATGTTCATTGGTTCACTGGTTCATTAGTTCATTGGTGAAGAGTTCATTAGTTCTTATATGATCGTTAGTTTAGTAATATAGCTAATTTTGATTTGCTGCCACCAACCAAACCCGATACCCCCATCAACCGCCAGAAAAGACCAATGAACTAATCAACCAGTGAACTAATGAACTTCTCCATAGTGTACAATCTCTTTGGCCATGCCGTTGAAAATAAACAGGTGGAATGGCCACATGGCGTACCAGTACAACCTGCCCCAAAGGCCGCTGGGCCTAAAGGTAGCTACCTGGCTCAGATTTTTAGTGCCATTGCGTTCAATTATTTTAAATTCAAGCCAGGCCTCACCTGGCAGCTTCATTTCGGCATATAGTAAAAGGCGTTTGTTCTCCTTATCGGCTAATAATACCCTCCAAAAATCTATCACATCGCCCGGCGCTATATTAATGCTGCTGGTACGGCCGCGGCGCGAGCCCACCCCGCCGAATAATTTATCAAGAAAACCGCGCAGGTTCCAAATCCAGTCCCAATAGTACCAGCCCCTGTTGCCCCCTACCGACATAAAATTGGTAAACACATCCTGGCTATCGCGCTCAAAGGGCACTTTTACTTTATACTCAAGCGTACCGTTTTGGGGCACCTTTATCTGGTCCATGAAGCTGGTGTTAAGGTAGCCCATATTCAGGGCATCCTTCCAACTGGATACTATCGAATTTTGCTCGATTTTTACAAAGGCCAGGTTCAACGCCTCTTCATAAGTAAGGCATTTGCGCGGTACAATATCGTCAATGGCATGGTCCTTCATGATGGTTTCATTCTTCATACTGTTTACCAGGCTTTGGGCAAGGGTATAGCTGGTGGAGGTTACAAAGTAAAGCCAGTACGACGAGATTTTTGGCGACAGGAACGGTATAATAAATATACGCCGTTTAAGCTTACGCACTTTGGCATACACCAGCATCATATCTTTAAACGATAAAATATCAGGGCCACCAATATCAAATGTTTTGTTAAATGTTTTTGGGTTAAGCATTACCGCTTCAAGGTAGCCCAACACATCGCCGATGGCAATGGGCTGGCAACGGGTATTTACCCAGCGCGGAACCGTCATGATAAGCAGTTTCTCGGTAAGGTCGCGGATGATTTCGAACGATGCGCTGCCCGAACCTATAATGATGGCTGCCCTTAACACCGTAAGCGCGGCCTTGCCTTCCTTTAATACATCCTCTACATGCCTGCGCGATTCAAGGTGCCGGCTCAGGTTTTCATCGTTGGTAATACCGCTTAAAAATATGGTTTGCCTGCAATTGGTTTTATCAAGGGCCTGGATAAAATTATAAGCCGATAACACTTCCAAAGCTGCAAAGTCCTGCGCCTGCGACATGGAATGAACCAGGTAATAAGCGGCATCAATATCGTCGGGGAAAGCTTCAATATCCGCCTCCTTTAGCAAATCGCCGTTAATCAGGGTAACCCGTTTACTAAAATCGCTATGCTCATGAAAGCGGCGCTTATCGCGCACCAGGCAAATTACATCGTGACCTTTCTCCAGCAAAACCGGGATAAGTCTTGTTCCTATGTAACCATTAGCACCGGCAAGTAAAACCTTCATATTTTTTTAAACAATAAAAAAGGCAGGGTGTTTGCCAAAGCCCATTTAAAACCAAGCTAACAATAATTATAGCAAAATCAGCTTTACTGAGTTTTATACCCTGATCAAACGCATCTGATTGGGTTAACATAACTTAACACATTTCAGGTAAAATATCTATAAATACATAAAAACCAATACTTTACATTTAATCATGGTTAACATTAAACCGAGTGTGCAATTCAGGCGCATCCAAATATTTGCGCCTGTTGTTGGCCAATACAGGTCACTTGGGTATCTCCATCATTTAACCACGATCAGGCAATTAAGACAAGGTATCGCTCAATGCCCGTACCTTCCCCACGCCATAAGCTTATTCCGTTTAGCTATTATCAAATAACAGTTTTTCGCCGTTAACTATTTTGACGCGTTTACCCTGGTTGTATACCATACAAAAACCGTTGCTTTATGCCCATGCAAGCACGCTATAAAACTAACATAAGTTAAAAGATGTTAAATGCCTGTAAGATGTATAAAAGGAGCACCAAACACGTTATATATTAGCACCTAAATAAATAATTGACTGATTTACATTAATCACCTATCTTTGCAAAATGTTTAAAAAACAACTAACGTTATTCGCCTGTGTTTTAGCCCTGTTGATTATAACACTGGGAAGTTGTAAAAGCAAATACGAAAAGTTAAAAGCAAGTAACGATTACGCCAAAAAATACCAGGAAGCTATTAAGTACTATAATAAACAGGAGTACGAAAAAGCGCTGGGTTTGTTTGATGTGCTGGTTGAACGCTATCGTGGCCGCAGCGCTGCCGAAGACTTGTTTTATTACTATGCCTTCACCAACTATAAGCTAAAGGATTATACATCTGCAAGGTTTCATTTTAAAACTTTTGCCGATACTTACCCATCGAGCCCAAGGGCCGAGGAATGCCGTTTCTTTTCAGCCTATTGCTACTACCTTGATTCGCCTACTTACTCGCTCGACCAAGAAAACACGTTAAAGGCTATTGAAACGTTACAGTTGTTTATTAACCTTTACCCAAAAAGCGACCGTGTTACCGAGGCAAGTAAGCTGATACAAAACCTGCGCGATAAACTGGAGCAAAAAGCTTATGAAAACGCGAAGTTATATTTAACCATCAGCGATTATCAATCGGCAGTTATTGCTTTTAATAATGTACTACGCGATTACCCGGATACTAAATATGGCGAGGAAATTGAGTACCTTACCATAAAAGCGCAGTATGAATACGCCAACCATAGCTTTGAAACCAAACAGGTTGAACGTTTTGAGCAGGCCATAACCTATGCCGATCAGTTTAACGACAAGTTTCCTAAAAGCAAGTACGGACACGAAGCTACTACGCTTAAAAAAGATAGCCAAACCGGTATTGTGGATGCCAACCGGGTACTGGCCGAAGATATGGCAAATAACAAACTGGCCAAAAAGTTAGCCGCCAGGAAAGATACGCTAAAAACGCAGCCACCATCAGAAAAGAATCAGGATCAGAAAATACCATATTAAAAAAATTAAGATATGACAGCTAATAACACCAACAAACCAGCAGTAGCAAGCAGCACTGTAACCCGCGATTTACGCGAGCTGGACGTTAAAACCAACAACATATATGAGTCGCTTGTGATCATGTCTAAAAGGGCGAACCAGATATCAAACAATATTAAAGAAGAGTTACACCAAAAACTTTCGGAGTTTGCATCGTCAAACGATAACCTGGAAGAAGTTTTTGAAAACCGTGAGCAAATCGAGATCTCTAAATACTACGAAAAATTGCCAAAACCATCCTTGGTTGCAGTTCAGGAGTTTTTAGACGACAAAGTTTACTACCGTAACCCGGCTAAAGAAGTTTAGCCCCCCGGCCCCCTGAAGGGGGAGGTTAAAGGCTGAAAGAATTAAACTCCCTTATGGGAGTTTTTTTGTTTATTTTTAAATTTTATAATCATTCCCCCTTTAGGGGGTTAGGGGGCTTATGCTTGAAGGTAAAAACATCATCCTGGGAGTTTGCGGCAGTATAGCTGCATATAAATCGGCATTGCTGGTTAGGCTATTGGTTAAGGCCGGCGCGCAGGTGCAGGTAGTGATGACGCCTGATGCTGTTAGCTTTATAACGCCGCTTACACTTTCAACCCTATCTAAGAAACCGGTATTGGTGAATTATTATAAAACCGAAACCGGCGAATGGAATAATCATGTGGAGCTTGGCCTTTGGGCCGATATGCTTATTATAGCTCCTGCAACCGCCAATACCCTGGCAAAAATGGCCAACGGACTTTGCGATAATTTACTTATAGCCGTTTACCTATCGGCCAAATGCCCGGTATATTTTGCCCCCGCCATGGATTTGGATATGTGGCTGCACCCCGCAACCCGGCAAAACGTAGACAAGTTACAATCCTTTGGTAATACCATGATAGCACCTGGCATCGGGGAGCTTGCCAGCGGACTTTATGGCGAAGGCCGATTGGCCGAACCCGAAGAGATTGTAAGCTTTTTATCGTCGGAACTTAAAAAAAAATCCCTTTTAGCGGGGCATAAAATTATGGTAACCGCCGGCCCCACTTATGAGGCTATTGATCCGGTACGTTTTATAGGTAATCATTCATCTGGCAAAATGGGATTCGCTATTGCCGATGAGCTGGCTGGTATGGGTGCCGATGTTACTTTAATAAGTGGCCCAACAGCACAGGTTAGCAAGCAACAATCTGTTAAACTGATAAACGTTACATCGGCAGCCGAAATGCTGGATGCCTGTTTAACTATTTACAAAGATGCAAAAGCCTGTATCATGAGCGCAGCCGTTGCTGATTATACACCAACCGAGGTGGCATCGCAAAAGATCAAGAAAAAAGATGCTTCCCTTAATATCAGCCTGAAAACCACCACCGACATTCTAAAAACCCTGGGCGGGCAAAAAGCCCCCGGCCAGATCCTGGTTGGCTTTGCGCTGGAAACCAATGACGAGGAAACAAATGCAATAACCAAGCTGCAAAAGAAGAATTTGGATTTTATTGTATTAAATTCGTTGAATGATGCCGGTGCCGGCTTTAAGCAGGATACCAATAAAATTACCATTATTGACCGTAACCTGCAAAAAACAACCTTCGCGCTTAAAAGCAAGGAGGCGGTGGCCCATGATATTTGCCTTAAACTCGCACAACTTATAAACGGATGAAACAGTTGTTCATTTACACTATCCTGATTTTTTGGGTTTTCAGGTGCGCTGCGCAGGACTTGAATGCACGTGTATCAGTAGTTTCGCCAAAAATACAAGTGAGCAATAAGCGGGTTTTCCAAACACTGGAAACCGCCATGAAAGATTTTTTAAATGGCCGTAAATGGAGCGCCGACGCTATTTTGCCACAGGAGCGCATTGATTGCAATTTTGTTTTAAACATTACCAACTGGGATGGCGGCAGTAACTTTAGCGGCGAGCTTCAGGTACAATCCTCAAGGCCTGTTTTCGGGTCGTCATACAGCACAACGCTGATTAATATTAACGATCGCGACGTTGATTTTACTTACAACGAAGGCCAGACAGTTGATTACAGCGATCAGAATTTTCAAAGCAACTTGAGTTCGGTAATGGCATTTTACGCCTATATTATTGTAGGGATGGATTATGATACATTTTCGCGCTTTGGGGGCAGCCCCTATTTTGCTGCCGCGCAAACGGTGGTAAATAACGCCCAAACCGGATCATACAAAGGCTGGAAAGCGTTTGACGGCAACACCAACCGCTATTGGCTATCCGAAAATCTGAACAATAAACTTTACGCCCAGTTACGCGGTTTTATGTACGATTACCACCGCAACGGGCTCGATTTAATGGCCGACAACGTCAATAAAGGCCGTAAAGCTATCTCTTCCTTTTTACCCACCCTGCAACAGGTTGACAGGCAGCGCGTCGGCTCCATGTTCCCACTTATATTTTATACTGCCAAAAGCGATGAGTTGGTATCACTATACAGCAAGGCCGACCCGCAGGAGCGCGTACAGGCCATGAACTTATTTTTGCAAGCCGATCCGGCCAACGGTAATAAGTATCAGGCTTTAAAATAAGAGACAAGATGTAAGAATCAAGAGATAAGACTATTATTGCTCTTTACGCCTTTTATCCATAGTCCATCTTTTTACAACAGTCTTAATTCTTGACTCTAATTTCTTATTTCTTTTCCATGGTGTTGCCTGCGGCCCGGGCTTTACGCTTATACTGCACGGGCATTGGTCACGAGGCCGGTATTCCTGCAATCCCCAACATATTTGTTTGAACCGGAATTTACAGAATTAAAGAATGAACAGAATTTAAAAAGCTAATTCGGGAAATTCTAGTTCAGACATTCAATTAATCAACTCAATCCAACTTAATCAACCTATCCAACTTAATCAACCTATCCAACCCAATCAACTACTCACCAAAAAAATTTAACAAATCTCTTGCATATACGAAATCTATCGTAGATATTTGTACGAAGGAATTCGTATTAAAATAAAATGGATATAAAAGCAACAGAAAGCGAGCTCGAAATTTTACAGGTGATCTGGAGAATGGGACAATGTACCGTGCGCGATGTACACGAAGAGTTGGCCAAAACTAAAGATGCAGGCTATACTACTACCCTTAAACTAATGCAGATTATGCATGATAAAGGTATGGTTGAGCGCGATACCACATCTAAAACACATTTATACAAGGCTTTATTTACGCAGGAGCAGGCGCAAAGCAACGCTTTGGATAAAATATTGTCTACTGTGTTTAAAGGCTCCACATCCGATCTGGTGATACAGGCACTTGGCCAGCACCGGGCTTCAAAGGATGAGATAGACGCCATTAAAAACTTTTTGAATCAGTTTGATCAGGATAAAAAATAAAACGTTATGGAAAGTGTGTTCTATAATATAAGCCAGGTTTTGGGTATCACTATTATCCACTCATTATGGCAGGGGTTATTGGTTTGGTTTGCTTTGCGCCTGTTACTAACCTGCGCGCCATCCTTATCAACCATAAAAAAGCACAACGCCGCCATGATTGCCATGCTGGCTATAAGCGTGTGGTTTATTTACACCTTTGTAAACCAGCTACAGGCACATGTTTGGGTAAATTTAGCAGCAGCAAATGCCCCTTCCCTGTTACCTGCACTTAACCTGCCCCTGGTTAACATCCATTATACCGCACAACATAACTATTACTATTACGCCATTGAGGGTTATTTGCCCTACATATCGGCCATCTACTTCATCGGGCTCACCTTCAACATTTTAAAAATGGGGCTCAACTGGCAAAAAATCAGCCATATTAAACGCACCATGATGCCGTCTGATAGTGTCCAGGTTTACGTGGATACCCTTTGCCGGCAAATGAACATTAAAAAGTATGTGAGTGTAAACATCAGCCGTTTTGTGGATGTGCCCTGCATGATTGGCTTTTTTAGCCCGATAATATTGCTGCCCATTTCGCTCACTACTTATTTATCTGCCGACGAGATCAAATCTATTTTGCTACACGAGTTATCGCACATCAAACGCAACGATTACCTGCTCAACCTGTTGCAGCAATTCATGAGCATATTGCTTTTCTTTAACCCCTTTGCCCAATTAATTAATAGGATAATAAACCAGGAACGCGAAAACCGGTGCGATGACCTGGTTGTACAAACCACTGCCCAGCCCTTAGTGTATGCGCATGCACTATTAAAACTGGAGCAAAAAAGGCAGGTAAACCTGCAAATGGCACTTGCCGCCACCGGAAAAAAATATCATTTATTAAACAGAATTGAACGGATCATGAAAACCCAAAAACCAATAGGCAACATACGCCACCTTTTAGTGGCTGTTGCAATACTTACCGCCGGCATCAGCAGTATTGCCTGGCTTAACCCTACCATCGCCGATGGTAAAATAGCTATCAAAAAAGTAAAAATCACCTACCCTACCGTATTAAAAGAATTACTGGCCGATACCACCCGCAAAAAGGTTGTTAAAGCCAAAAGGGTTGTAGCCAATAAAACTGCCATCAGGAACAAACAACTTGCCGAAGAACGTTACAACAACTTTGACGATAAAGAGTTGAACAAGCTAACTGCCGAAGTTGATAAGTACGCCAAACAGATTGATAAGTACTACAACAGTGCCGATTTTCAAAAACTGCAAAAGCTGATGGAAGAAAAAGGCGAAGCTATGGAGAAGTTTTACAACAAGCCGGAGTTAAAGAAGATACAGGAAGAACAGGAGAAAATAGCCGAAGACTTTCAGAAAAACTGGGCCGAGACCGGTGAAACCACCAAAATGAGCGAGCAAATGGGCAAGTTGGGCGAACAAGTTGGCGCCTACTATAACAGTGCCGAATTTAAACAGATGAGTGCCGAACTCAGGAAAAAATATGGCATAAAAGGCGAATACCATGATGACCGTAAAGACGAGAACTATCGCAAATACCAAGACGAACTACAAAGCAAAATATCGCCCGAAGTAAAAGAGCAAACCGAACAATTGAAAAAAATGGGCGAGGAAATGCGGGGCCATTATAACTCGCCCGAGTTTCGTAAAAAAAGCGAGGAACTTAGGGTAATGAGCGATAGTTTAAGGAAAGCCTTCAAGAACCCTCAGATGGAAGAGCAAAAGCAGGAAATGAAAAAACTTGCCGAACAAATGCGCAACTACCAGGATAATGCCGACATGAAACAGGCTAAGGCACAGTTACGCGAAGCCAGTAAAAAATTGCGCGAATATACCAACAGCCCCGAATTTAAAAAGCGCATAGCCGAAGCCAAAAAAGAGGCTTACCTGATGGGCGACGAGAAAGAATAGTCTGAAATCTTTAGTCTGAAGCCCTAAGTCTGGATTGTGTTTTCTGACTTGGAAGCTATCTAAAATAAAAAAACAGACCGTCATTGCGAGGTACGAAGCAATCCCCGACATGCTAATTACCAAATAGTTCCGGATTGCTTCGTGCCTCGCAATGACGGCAGTTTAGGACATGGGATTAACTATATTTATTTGTACGATATAACAGTTTTTGGGGATTTACCTGTTGGATACTCGCAATGACGCATGGATATGCATAAAAACATTCATAAATCAAATTTAAAGCTCCTTAGAATTTCATACTTTCGACTAACTGAGTCCTAAGTCCGACTTGTATTTTTTGACTTAAGACTTGAGACTTTCGACTAAAGACCACCACTCATAACACTAAATTATTTAGCAATAATTTATTAAATTTTATTTTAAAGAAGCTTAATGCTTAATTTAGTATCCTTAATAAAATAAGGATACTTTTTTTATGCTTCAAAAGCTAACCATCAATAATTACGCGCTGATTGATAACCTGGAGATAAGTTTTGGCGAAGGCCTTAACATACTTACAGGCGAAACCGGCGCAGGTAAATCGATCATTTTGGGTGCACTGTCGCTTATTTTGGGGCAGCGTGCCGAGAGCCGTTATTTTTTTAACCAGCAAAAAAAGTGCGTTATCGAAGGTTCGTTTAAAATCAGCGGCTTTCACCTCAGCTCCTTTTTTGAAGACAACGACCTGGACTATGAAGCAGAAACCGTTTTACGCCGAGAGATATCTGCTGATGGTAAATCGCGTGCTTTTGTAAATGATACACCAGTAAACCTTACATCGCTTAAACAATTAGGCGAAAAGCTGATTGACATCCATTCGCAACACGCTACATTAGAGATTAACGACCCGGAGTTTCAGCTATTGGTGGTTGATTCGGTAGCCAAACACGACGATTTGCTGAATGATTACCGCGCCAAATACCGCACATATAAAAAAGACACCGGCAAGCTTGCCCAACTGATTGCCGAAAGCGATAAGGCCAAAGCCGACCTGGATTATTTTCAGTTTCAGTTTGATGAGCTGGAAAAAGTAAGCCTGGCTGCCGACGAGCAGGAACCGCTTGAAAAAGAACTGTACGCGTTAAATAATGCCGAAGAAATAAAACGTAACCTGTATGGAGCCTATTACCTGGTACAGGAAAGCGAAACCGCCGCCCTGGCGCAACTACGCGAGGCGGGGCAGCAGTTAGGCTCCATAGAAAAATTTGATACGCAGATTGAAGAATTACACCAGCGATTGAGCAGCGCTATTATCGAATTAAAAGATGTTGCCGCCGAAATAGAAGGCATTGAACAAAAAACGCATACCAACGATGCCAGGGTTGATGAAATTAACACCCGGCTTAGTTTGATGTATAACCTGCAAAAAAAGCACCGGGTAAATAGCAACGCAGAGTTATTGCAGATACAGGATGAGCTATCGGAGAAAATACAACAAGCTTTGTTTAGCGATGAGGCTATCGAAAAATTGCAAAAACAGCTTGCTGCCGATAAAGCCGGGCTTGAACAACTGGCAGGCAAATTAACCGCAAACCGGCTTAAGGCCATCCCAGCCATCGAAAAACAAGTAATTGATACTTTGGCCGAAATGGGGATGGGAAGCTCGGTGTTGAAGATTGAACAAATGCCCCCCCCGCCCCCTAAAGGGGGAGCTTTTAATTTGCAGAGTGGTGGGGTGCTTAGCGAGAATGGGGTTGATCATGTACGCTTCCTGTTCTCGGCAAATAAAGGACACTCACTTGCCGAAATGAGTAAGGTAGCCTCGGGTGGCGAACTTTCCAGGCTGATGCTGAGCATTAAATCTATCATAGCCAAATACACCGCCCTGCCAACAATTATATTTGATGAGATTGATACCGGTGTATCCGGCGAAGTAGCCAATAAAGTAGGTACCATTATGGAGCGCCTTGCCGATAATTTACAGGTGATAACCATTACCCACCTGCCGCAAATTGCCAGCAAGGGTAAAAACCATTACTTTGTTTATAAAGATGATAGCGCGGCAACTACCTATACCCGCATGAAACAACTGGATAGCCAGGAGCGTATATTGGAAATTGCCAAAATGCTGAGTGGTGATAAACCGGGCGAAAGCGCTCTGCAAAATGCCAGGGAATTACTTCTTAGTAGTAAGTAGTAAGTATCAAGTAGTAAGATTTTGGATTTAAGGCGCTTATTTAAATACTTGATATGGGCTATCCGATTTCGGTAAGTGAGTTTAACAAAGTCTACCCGAGCAAAAAAATCTTACTACTTACTACTTGGTTCTTACTACTACTTTTAAAATCTTGATACTTACTACTTACTACTATAAAAACTAATATTAACTTTGCTCTAATTACATAAACTCAACACATGGCTTATAATTTATTAAAAGGCAAAAAAGGTATCATATTTGGTGCCCTTAATGAGCAGTCAATCGCCTGGAAGGTAGCGCAGCGCGCTGTACAGGAAGGTGCCGAAATTGTATTATCAAACGCGCCCATTGCATTACGTATGGGCGAACTCAATAAACTTGCCGAAGAATGCAATGCACCAGTTATAGGTGCCGATGTTACCAGCAATGATGACATCAACAACCTGTTTACCAAAACAAAAGAGCATTTTGGCGGTGGTGTTGATTTCATCCTGCACTCTATCGGCATGAGTATCAACGTACGTAAAAACATTCCTTACTACGAAAACAACTACGATTTTACCCATAAAGGTTTTGATATCTCGGCCTTAAGCCTGCACCGCATTTTACAGGCAGCCATGAAACACGATGCCATTAACGATTGGGGATCTGTAGTGGCTTTAAGCTATATAGCCGGCCAGCGTTATTTCCCTGGCTATAATGATATGGCCGATAACAAAGCCATGTTAGAAAGCATTGCGCGTAACTTTGGTTACGAATACGGTGTAAGCAAAAAAGTACGCGTAAATACGATATCGCAATCGCCAACCCGCACTACTGCCGGGTCTGGAGTTAAAGGCTTTGATGGCTTTATTGAATTTGCCGAAAAAATGAGCCCGCTTGGTAATGCCGATGCCAATCAATGTGCCGACTACTGTATCACCCTATTCAGCGATTTAACCAAAATGGTTACCATGCAAAATCTTTTCCATGACGGTGGCTTCTCCTTTACCGGTGTAACGCAGGCTGTTATTGATCAGATGGCGAAATAAAAAATTTTACCAATCATAAAAAAGGAGCCTTGCAACGCAAAGCTCCTTTTTTGTTAAAATAAATGAGGTTCTTTTTAAGTACCCTGTACCAACAAAACTTTTACAGTTGCCGCCCCAGGTTTAACTGGTGCCGAACCAGTGCTTGTTTGAGCATCTATCTGGATAGATCCTTTCACATAGCTGAAGCTATAAGCTGTGCCGCCATAAACTTCTGGCACTTGCTCATAAGTTGTGCCGCCATCAAATGAAATGTAAACCAATACAGCGTCGTGAGCAACGGCATAGCTATCAATTTCTGGAACATCTAATACTGTTGAGTAAGTGGCGCCGTTATTCCCTAAAGCCCAACCGGTTGATCCATTGACAGTAAAAACAATGGTCTGGGTAGTATTTGGCCCAACGATGGTTTCTTTTTTACATGATGTAGCTGCCAACAGTATAGTGCAGCAAATTAAAGTCAAGATTTTTTTCATAATGTTTCGATTGTATATACTGTAAGAACAATATAATTAAAAAAGGTTTAACGGATTTTGAGATAATTTATTTCAAACCTTATGTATTACTCATTCAGTAATATATTTTTCCATCTGCTTTTTCCATAAATAATAGCCATAAGAAGTAAGGTGGGTCCCATCGGTAGTTGCAAGGGCGTTTAGCTTATTATCAACCAGAAAACCATTATACATATCTATATAAATAACATGATTGGCTAAACAGTAGCTTGCTAACTTGCGGTTATAGTCTTTTATTTTTTGGTTAAACTGGTTATTCAAAGTAGGTAATACCGATTGCACATACAGCCTTGTTGCCGGCGAAACAGCTTTAACCACCGTGCACATTTGCACAAAGTTATTATAGGCATTGTCCATACTCTTGCCGTTGCGCACATCGTTTATCCCGGCTTCTAAAAATATCTTTGGCGGTTTGCGTACAATGATCCTTTTCAGGTTTTTCAGAATTTCGTCAGTCTCCAACCCGGCAAAACCCATGTTTTTAAGGTGGATGTTATCGAAGGTGCTTCTTAACGCAAAGCCTTCGGTTAAGCTTGTGCCAATAAATATAATTTCCTGGTTATCTGTTTGGGTGCTAAAAAGCGCATCCCATTTCTGCTTTTCAAACTGATGGCGGCGCATATAACCAAAATAAACTTTGCGATCGATAAAATAACCTGCTGTAACGAGGTTCAGCATAACCGAAACCGCAAACAGCCATTTATAGATCACCTTTTTATTTACCGGCATGTATCAATTAACGCAATGAATTACCCTTGTATTTACAGGTTATAAAGATACAATTTACCACCGTGCACAGGCGGTATACGAGGTGTGAATAAAAGCATTTTGAAATAACTAAAATTTTAGTTTAATTTATCTATGCTAAAGATACTTGCTTTGCTCTTGTTGCTGATACCCGGAGTTTGCCTGGCTCAGATAAAAATTACCGGCAAAGTAATTAATACTGCCGACCAAAAGCCAATTGCCAATGCCAGTGTGTTTTTAAACAACGCCATAGTTGGCGATAAAACGGCCGATGATGGCACTTTTACGCTTAGCAATGTAAAACCCGGCCAGTATACATTTATTGTTACCGCCATTGGTTTCGAAACCCATAGTGTTACGCTGATGGCGGCCGCGGCTAATATCATGCTCGCGGATATTTCGCTGGCTCCAAAAACAATCATGCTACAGGAAGTTAACATTAGGCCCGACCCAAACCGGCAACGCAATTATGACGATTTTAAACGCCTATTCCTGGGCTCTTCAGATAATGCCACCCTGTGTAAAATCCAGAACCCCGATGTTGTGGACGTTGATTTCGATCCGAAAACGATGATCCTGTCGGCCACCAGTAATGACGACTTTATCGAGGTTGAAAACAAGGCCCTGGGATATTTGATAAAGTATAAACTTTCAAAATTCAGTTATGATGCCAAAGGCTTTTTTTATTACGAAGGCCTCTCGGTATTCCAGGAGATGAAAGGAAGTAAATCGCAGCAGCGCAAGTGGGCAAAACAGCGGCAGGCGGCTTATCTTGGCTCGTCGATGCATTTTTTACGTTCGGTTATCAGCAGCCAAACAGATAAAGAAGGTTTCCAGGTTTTGCGGCTTGTGCGTAAACCCAATCCCGATTATAAAGAAGGGCGGCTGGGCAACAACAATTATAAATACATCCAGTCGCTATACACCAAACCACCGCTGGGACCGCCAGACTTTGCACACCCTACCGATCAGCCCGGGTTATTTGCCATTGGATTTACCGACTGCCTGTACATCATCTACACCAAAAAACGTGAAGAAACTGACCTATCTGTTTATCATCCGCTCGAGATCCCAAACCACCCGGTCACAATATTAGCGTTTGAAGAGCCTTATGCATTTTTTGATAACAATGGCATCATCGCCAATCCGCACAGTATTGTATTTGAAGGCGATTGGGCCAAAAGCCGGATAGCAGAGCTGTTACCGGTGGATTTTGACCCGGTGGATGATAAATAAGAGAATTTTTATCAGTTGTTATTTAAAGTCTTTGAATGTTATGTTTGTACTTGAGTACTCTGAAGACAAAGACTTCGGACAGCAATTTAGATCATAAGTCAAGATCGACGGACGCCACTATTTACGTTTTTGATCTGATAGAGAAGCCTAATAAGGCATATCAAGACAGTTTACACTGACATTAGTTGGATTTTTTATATCGAATTTCCAGATGTAATTAAGAGTACTTGTTGCGACAATGTATCCGTCTGCTACCGTAACTTTATGAAATGGATTTGATTCGGTAAAAAAAGCCATCCAAAGTAAATCCTGTGTCATCATTTCAAAAACAGCTATAAATCCATCACTGCCCCAGCTGGCTTCTCCACATATAACATTTATACCAATTACAGGATCCATACATCCCCCCATGCTTGCGCAATATGATATATCCAATTCTCCTTTCGTTTCAAGGTTTTCTATTGTTGTGGAAAGCGAAGGAGTTATAAAGTACTCATAAGGTCTTTCGGAAGTGCTTTCTATTTCAAGTATTTGTATTCTGTTATCAGAAAAAATAATTCCGTCTACTATGGGGCACTCTAAATGGTCGATAAACCTTTTTATATCTTTCATTCTTTAAATTTCGACAACAATGTACATCTAATTCTTTAAACGTTACAAGCAACTCATTGTATAGTCAAGTGGGAGACGCAAAATATTGCGTCTCTACAAAAGCAAAAAACCCCGCCTGCTTGCACAAACGGGGTTGTATTTTTAAATAAGGCCTTGCTTATTTGGTTTCCTCTTCAGTTGGGGTTTTGCTTTCGCCTTTTTCGTCGATGATGGTGATCTGGCTGGTTTCTTTGTCGAAATCAACTTTCATGATATCACCTTCGCTCAGTTCGCCTTTCAGTATCTCTTCGGCAATCGGGTCTTCCAGGTATTTCTGGATAGCACGTTTTAACGGACGTGCACCAAATTGCGAATCGTAACCTTTTTCGGCGATGAATTCCTTAGCGGCTTCAGTAAGCTCAATTTTGTATCCCAGGCCATTTACACGGCTAAACAGGAATGCCAGTTCGATATCGATGATCTTGAAGATTTCATCTTTACCTAATGAGTTAAACACAATAACATCATCAATACGATTCAAAAACTCAGGAGCGAAAGCACGTTTCAAAGCGTTCTCGATAACACCTCTTGAATGTGTATCGGCCTGCAAAGTTTTAGCATTAGTACTGAAACCTACACCCTGCCCAAAGTCTTTCAACTGGCGGGCGCCGATGTTCGATGTCATGATGATAATGGTGTTCCTGAAATCAACTTTGCGGCCTAATGAATCGGTTAGCTGGCCTTCATCCAATACCTGTAACAATATGTTGAATACATCCGGGTGAGCTTTTTCAATCTCATCCAGCAATACTACAGCATATGGTTTACGGCGTACTTTTTCGGTCAATTGGCCGCCTTCTTCGTAACCGACATAGCCCGGAGGCGCTCCTACTAAACGGGATACCGCGAATTTCTCCATGTACTCGCTCATATCAATTTGTATCAGCGCATCTTCGGTATCAAACATAAAGCGGGCCAACTCTTTGGCAAGCTCAGTTTTACCAACACCGGTGGGGCCTAAAAAGATGAACGAGCCAATTGGTTTTTTAGGATCTTTTAAGCCGGCGCGTGTACGTTGTATAGCGCGGGTTAACTTTTTGATAGCATCGTCCTGGCCAATAATTTTGCTGCTAACAGTATCTGCCATATTCAATAGCTTTTGGCTATCGGCCTGGCCTACCCTTTGTACAGGGATGCCGGTCATCATAGATACTACTTCGGCAACATTGTCTTCGGTTACTGTATAACGTTTTGATTTGGTTTCGGCTTCCCATGCGGCTTTGGCCTGGTCAAGCTCGGCAATCAAATTCTTTTCGGTATCACGTAACTGTGCAGCTTCTTCGTATTTCTGGCTTCTTACAACTTTATTTTTCTCAATCTTGATCTGCTCAATTTTTTGCTCAATATCCAATATGTTTTGTGGCACATGAATATTGGTTAAGTGAACACGCGAGCCCGATTCATCTAAAGCATCAATAGCTTTATCCGGTAAAAACCTATCGGTAATGTAACGGGTGGTTAAGTTAACGCAGGCATTGATAGCTTCCGGGGTGTAAGTTACACCATGGTGCTCTTCGTATTTCTCTTTAATGCGGTTCAGTATCTCGATAGTTTCAACCGGGGTAGCTGGTTCAACCATTACCTTTTGGAAACGGCGATCCAAAGCGCCATCTTTTTCGATGTACTGGCGGTATTCATCTAAAGTAGTTGCGCCAATGCATTGAATTTCGCCCCTTGCCAAAGCAGGTTTAAACATATTTGATGCATCAAGCGAGCCAGAGGCACCACCTGCACCAACTATAGTATGAATTTCGTCGATAAATAAAATTACGTCAGGAGATTTTTCCAGTTCGTTCATTACCGCTTTCATACGCTCTTCAAACTGGCCGCGATATTTTGTACCGGCAACCAACGAAGCTAAGTCAAGCGTTACCACGCGTTTGTTAAACAATACACGCGATACTTTACGCTGTACAATGCGCAGTGCAAGCCCTTCGGCAATAGCCGATTTGCCCACACCTGGCTCGCCTATTAATATAGGGTTGTTCTTTTTACGGCGCGACAGGATTTGCGATACCCGCTCAATCTCTTTTTCGCGACCCACGATCGGGTCAAGTTTACCATCTTCGGCGGCGCGGGTTAAATCGCGGCCAAAGTTGTCCAACACCGGTGTTTTTGATTTAATATCAGATACCTTTTTAGGCTGGCTGAATGATTCTTCTTCTTTAAAGTCGTCATCGCCGCCGGTTGGTGAACCTGGCATCTCGTCGGTTACATCGTTTTTATGTGATTCCACTTCACCTTTAAACACCTCGTAGTTCACGTTAAACTGTACCAATATCTGCGATGCGATATTATCCTCATCGCGTAATATAGATAGCAGCAGGTGCTCGGTTCCAATTACATCACTTTTAAATATTTTGGCTTCCAGATAAGTAATTTTTAATACTTTTTCGGCTTGCTTGGTTAGCGGAATGCTGCCTATGTGTACATTGGTTCCAATGGTACCTTTAACGGCATCTTCCACAGCACGGCGAAGCTTTGCAGTATCAACGTTCAAACCTTTCAGCAATTTAATTGCTACGCCATCACCATCCCTGATGAGGCCCAGTAAAAGATGCTCCGTTCCTATATAGTCGTGCCCAAGGCGTAATGCCTCTTCTCTGCTGTATTGAATGACATCTTTAACCCTCGGCGAAAATTTAGCTTCCATATATACCTTTCAATTATTATGAACGCCGCAATCTATAAATTTTGTTTTTACAAACCCGACGCACGGTTTAACATTTATCAACAATATTGCCAACATTTAACACTTTGCAGAAACAGACATTGATATGATATGCAAGCTATTAAAGTTTGGGTTTAAACAATAATTTTTATCAAAAAATCCAACAATCACCTAATTTTTTTACAATATACGAACGAAACTCACCATTTTGATACAAAAAATTCAAAATAGTTTAAACATTGTGTTAATAAATTATCACGATAGCAACAAAACAGGCATTTCGTCATAACATATGCCATAAAGGCATTAACATAATATTTACGTTGTGTTCACCTATATGTACGCAAATACAAGCAAAACAGTTGCCATTTTACTGTGTTAAACGCAATTAAATACTTACAAGTATGTTTAAAGTAACATGGATTTGCATTTGGCAGTAAATATTTTTTCTGCCACCGGTTTTTTAAGCGAATCCACCAATTTTATTCATATTTGTTGCGTAGTTATCGTATGAGTATAGTTCTTAAAAATAAAGAGATGTTATTGGGGTGAGGAAAATCCGGGTGTAGTTTGCAGGCAGGTATGGCGTAAACTAACCAAGGAAAGACTCACCCGACGAGGCTGCGCCCGCCACCCTCTCTTCACCTGCGGTGGAAAGAGGGGCTTGAAGAGTGCTGATCTCCTTACCCTCTTTGTGGCGAAGCCGTAGAGAGGGTCGACCGGCGAAGCCTGGTGGGGGTGAGTCGTCGCCTGCGTTCAAAACGGCCCTTTTTATTTTTAGAAACAGCTATTCACGCAACAATATAACATCAGCATTTCAAATCAATTATAATGGCAGACGAAAAGATCATTTTTTCAATGGCTGGGGTTAGCAAAGTTTATCCCCCGCAAAAAACAGTATTAAAAAACATTTACCTATCGTTTTTTTATGGCGCCAAAATCGGCGTTATTGGCTTAAATGGTTCGGGTAAATCATCGTTATTAAAAATTATTGCAGGCATTGATAAAACCAATATAGGCGAGGTTGTTTTTTCGCCGGGTTATACTGTTGGTTACCTAAGCCAGGAGCCCGAGCTTGATCCAGAGAAAACCGTACGCGAAATTGTGGAAGAAGGCGTTGCCGAAACCACGGCTTTATTAAAGGAGTACGAAGAGATAAACGAAAAATTTGGCCTGGAAGAATACTACAGCGACGCCGACAAAATGGACAAGCTGATGAACCGCCAGGGCGAATTACAGGACCAGATTGATGCCGTAAATGCATGGGAACTGGATACCAAGCTGGAACGCGCCATGGATGCCCTGCGCTGCCCCGAGCCGGATACTAAAATATCGGTGTTATCGGGTGGTGAGCGCCGCCGTGTAGCTTTGTGCCGTTTATTGTTAAAACAACCGGATGTATTGCTACTGGATGAGCCTACCAACCACCTGGATGCCGAATCGATAGATTGGCTGGAACAGCATTTACAACAATATAAAGGTACCGTTATAGCCGTAACCCACGATAGATACTTCCTGGATAACGTGGCGGGATGGATCCTGGAGCTCGACCGTGGAGAAGGTATCCCATGGAAGGGAAATTATTCCTCATGGCTGGATCAAAAAGCGAAGCGTTTGGCGCAGGAAGATAAAACCGAAAGCAAACGCCAGAAAACCCTGGAACGCGAGCTCGAATGGGTACGCATGGGTCCAAAAGGCCGCCACGCCAAATCAAAAGCACGTTTAGGCAATTACGAAAAACTGGCATCCGAAGAAACCAAGGAACGCGAAGAAAAACTGGAGCTGTTTATTCCGCCGGGCCCACGTTTGGGTAACGTGGTAATTGAGGCCAACGGCGTAAGTAAATCTTATGGTGATAAATTATTGTTCGATAACTTAAGCTTCTCTTTACCTCCTGCAGGTATTGTAGGTATCATAGGCCCCAACGGTGCGGGTAAAACAACCCTGTTCCGCTTAATTACCGGGCAGGACCAGCCGGATGCAGGTACTTTTCGCGTAGGCCCGACTGTTGCCTTAGGTTATGTTGACCAGATGCACGACGACCTTGACCCCAACAAATCAGTCTGGGAAAACGTAACGGGCGGCCTGGAAACCATCATGGTAGGCAACAAACCATTGAATTCCCGTGCGTACGTATCTAAATTCAACTTTAACGGTGCCGATCAGCAGAAAAAAGTAGGCGTACTATCGGGTGGCGAGCGTAACCGGGTACACCTGTCTATCACCCTCAAAAAAGGATCGAACGTGTTGCTGCTGGATGAGCCAACCAACGATATCGACGTAAACACTTTACGCGCCCTGGAAGAAGCCCTTGAAAACTTTGGCGGCTGCGCCGTAGTGATCAGTCACGACCGCTGGTTCCTGGATCGTATCTGTACCCACATCCTGGCTTTTGAAGGCAATTCGCAGGTATACTTCTTTGAAGGTAACTACTCCGACTATGAAGAAAACCGCAAGAAACGTTTAGGTGATGTTGCACCGAAGAGGATTAAGTATAAGAAGTTGACGGTGTAGAAGCCGAAGTCCGCCACGACGTCATTGCGAGGTACGAAGCAATCCCAGATAGGTTAAGTACTACTTAGTTTGGGATTGCTTCGTACCTCGCAATGACGATTTTTATCACAACCTTACTTCTCACTTCATCCACCTTTTTTATCCTTACTATCAATTCCTTAACACATCTCAACAAAAAATTTCCTAACTTGCCGTTTTCTAATAAATAATACTTAAGGCCATGACAGAGACGCTGGACATCAAGATCACCAAGACCACGCATTCCCGTTTAGCAGAAACGGATTTTGACAACTTACCTTTCGGAAAAACATTTTCTGACCACATGTTTGTGGCCGATTATGCTGATGGTGAATGGAAAAACCTGCAGGTCATTCCCTACGGCGAGATTGGTTTAAGCCCTGCAATTTCGGCCTTACATTACGGCCAGTCATTTTTTGAAGGATTAAAAGCCTACAAACATGCCGATGGAAAGGTTACCATTTTCCGCCCCGATAAAAACGCTATCCGTTTTAACAAATCGGCAGAAAGGCTTTGTATGCCTACCCTGCCCGAAGAAATATTTTTACAAAGTATGGCCGCCGTGGTTGACCTTGACCGCGAGTGGGTGCCATCAAAACCAAACCATGCTTTATACATCCGCCCGTTTATGTTTGCTACAGACCCTTACCTGGGTGTAACACCATCGGCAACATATAAATACATGGTAATTTGCGGGCCTGTTGGACCGTATTTTTCAAAAACGCTGCGTGTAAAAATTGAGACCTACTACACCCGCGCCGCCGAAGGTGGTATGGGTTACGCAAAAGCAGCCGGCAACTACGGTAGCGCGATGTTACCTTCGCGCAAGGCAGCCGAAGAGGGCTTTGACCAACTGATATGGACAGATGCCAAAGAGCACAAATACGTTGAAGAAATGGGTGCCGCAAACGCCATGTTTATGCTGGATGGCAAACTGATAACCGCCGAAGCAAAAGACACCATTTTAGATGGCGTAACCCGTGATACGGTTATTGCATTGGCCAAAGAGTGGGGCATTGAGGTTGAAACCCGCAAAGTTTCGGTTGCCGAAATTATTGAAGGTGCCAAAACCGGCAAACTGACCGATGCTTTTGGCGCAGGCACAGCAGCAACCATCGCATCGGTAGGCTCTATCAGTGTAGATGGCGAGGAGTATTTCCTGAGCGATCCAAAAACGCGCGAGTTTTCGCAAAAAGTATTAGCTACCCTTGATGCTATTAAATACGGCCGTGCCGAAGATACACATGGCTGGAATTATTTGGTTGGATAATTACAATATTGTTATTGAAATAGAAAAGGTGCTCAGATGGGCACCTTTTTTTGTTTGTGGCCGTTGAACGCAGGCTACGACTCACCCGGTCAAGGCTTCGCCCGACCACCCTCTCTCCGGCTGACGCCGCAAAGAGGGTTAAAACTCGTTTTTTATTCTTTTCGCCCCTCTATGCGACGCAGTCGGAGAGAGGGGCAGGACGAGCGTAGCGATGTTCGGGATGAGTCGTCGCCGGCGTGCACTTATGCTACAAACTACAATTCCCCACCGGCTTTATCCCCTCTTTATCCTTTGTTAAAACCGGCTCACCATTTTTAAAGGTTACAACCCATATACTATCGTAATCATCATCGGGCCAATCCATCCCCTTAACTTTAATGCCCAGGGCTTTTATTATCGGTTTAATGTAGTTGTGTTCCCAAACAATCAGGATTGTACCTTTTTTGCCGTCAAGTTCATCGGCCAAATCTTTGGCATCTTCCTCCTCAAATTTGGTATTAACAGGTAAATTATATTTGCTGGCAAAGGGCGAAGCCGTTTGGAACATTCTTGCTCTTGGGGTTGTTTTGCCCAAATGCAACGCCGGCACATAAATTTGAGCGGGCAACCCAAATTTGGCTTTTAAAACTTCCGGAAGTTTAAGGGCTCGATTCAGGCCTATGCAGGAAAGATTATCGCCATCAGCAGGCTTCTCGGCATGCCGGACAAAAATAAGTTTAAGATTTTTGTTTTGTGCTTTAACGCTATACGTTACCAGGCACAACAGCAATAAAATTATGGCGGGGAGTATGGTGTATCTTTTCATATAAGGCAAGATACAATTCCTAAAGTGGTGTCGAAAATTTAATCAACCGATACGGTCAATCCTTCCTGCTGAAGAATTTTACGGTAGATCTCCATTTCGGTAAAGGAGCCTTCCAGTACTGCGCATTTGCCTTCGTTGTGCACCTTCCAGGCTATCTTTTCGGCCTGTGATTCGGAGTAATCCAGGTACTTCATCATACAATGGATCACATGGTCAAACGTGTTGAAATCATCGTTCCATAATATCAGGCGGTGAACTTCCTTAAGTCCTGCCAGTAATTCTTCGAGGGTAAATGTTTCTTCCTGTGTTTCAGTTGGCATACGTAACTACAAAATTACTCAAAAACAATAATAAAAATAGTAAAATCGTGTTCAATTCACTTAAAAACATACCCCAATGATGTGCCTGCTACACACCGGACAATCTAAACACCATGAAAAAAATCGCTGTTTGCATTATCATCCCATTAGCAGTACAAGTTTTTGCCATTGCCACGGCAGGCGCACAGGCATCAAAAAACGGTCCGGCCAGGTTGCAACCCCCACCTCCAACTATCAAAGTAGATGGTGATGACAAGGATTGGGGCGATAGTCTGCGCTATTTTAATGAAGACAGGAAACTAAACTATGCGCTGGCTAATGACCAGACAACCCTTTACGCTGCTATCAAAATAACCGATAAAATGGACCAGATGCGCACGCTGAATGCAGGCATCACCCTAAGCATTGATAATAAAGGCAAAAAGAAAGAAAGCTTCTCGCTCACCTTCCCCTTAGCCGAACCGGGAAGCAAACCAGATTTTGGCAAACGCCCCGACGATAATACCGAAGTTAGCCAGCAAGACCGAGACGATTTACAGCGCGAGCGCATAACCAAACTGCGCGATATTAAGGTAGTTGGTTTTAAAGATATCGAAGGCGACATGATTACTACCTCAAATACCTACGGAATTAAAGCAGCCATTGATTATGATACCGAAGGCAACCTCATTTATGAAATGGCTATCCCCCTGAGTTTTTTCCACGCCGATGACCAGTTTAAAACCGAATGGGCTTTCAATTTTAAAATAAACGGCATCCAAAAACCCAAAGGCGAGGGAATGGAAAACAATGGTGAACGGCAAGGAGGCAGCATGGGAGGCGGCGGCGGACGTGGCGGCAGGGGTGGTCGCGGAGGCGGCTTTGGCGGCGGTGCCGAAGGCAGCCGCAGCGAGCTCTCCAAATCAACCGATTTCTGGGCTAAGTTTTTTCTTAATAAAAATTAACAATTTATTACCGGGCCTGGGTTTAAGCCGACGAAAAACGGCCAAAACCCAGCTCTATTTTTTAAATTGAGCAAGTACTTCGGGTATCAGTTTTAATACCCACTGGTTATACATTTTGGCAGATGGATGCAGCCTGTCATTAGCCAAAAGGCTAAGGTCAAACGCCGCTTGTTTTGATATGGCAGTAATATCAACGTAAATAACCCCCGCCTTTTTGCTTTCATCCAGGTTAATGGCGTTAAACTTGTCGATATCGGGTCCAATAACCGCCTCATTTCCATTACCAAAGGGTGTTACACCGTAATCCGGAATTGATAAAACAAACACATGCTTTTTGTTCCCTTTGGCAAACCTGATAGCCGTGTTTAAAACAGCTGCAAATTTTATACGATAGTTATCCTTGCTGTAGCCGTCATATTGGTCGTTAACACCGATGAGTAGGGTTACAAAATCATAGGTTTTATCGTTAATGGTGCTGCTTTTAATGGCATTTATTAATTGGTCGGTTATCCAGCCCGTACGGGCTATAATGGTAGGCTCGGTCACTTTAAATCCCGGCAGCTCGGCTGCAAGCTGATAAGGAAAAGACTCACGCGCGGTAACAGACTGGCCTATGGTATATGAATCGCCCAGGGCAAGGTAGCTCAGTGTATCGGTAGTAGTGCCCGTTACCGGTACAGTACCTGTTGAGGGCGGATTGGGCCCGCTATTCATATTTTGCATCGGGTCGTTTTTTTTTGAGCAGGCGGTTAGTGCGCCTATCGAACATAAAATTATAAATAGTGCTTTCATGACAACATCTCCATATCAAACAATACGGAAATGTGGTGCTTAAGGATTTCTTTTACTTCATTTATATTTACCTCGTAGCCAAGTTCCTGCTGCATCGAGGTTACCGCCTTGTCATCAATACCGCAAGGCACAATGTTTTTAAAATAATCGAGGTTAGGGTTTACGTTAAATGCCAGCCCATGCATGGTTACCCACCGGCTGCATCGCACACCCATGGCGCAAATTTTACGGGCCTTGTCGTTATCAGCATCAAACCAAACGCCGGTGTAGCCTGGGTAACGGCCAGCCTTTAAACCATAATCGGCCAGGGTTAATATCACAGCCTCCTCCAGCGTGCGCAGGTACAGGTGAATATCGGTAAAAAAATTATCAAGGTCCAATATCGGGTACGATACTATCTGCCCCGGACCATGATAGGTAATATCACCTCCGCGGTTAATAGTATAATAAGCCGCCTGCTTTTCTTTCAGTCCGGCTTCATCCAATAGCAAATGCTCGGCTTTGCCGCTTTTGCCTAAGGTATATACATGGGGGTGTTCGCAAAAAACCAGGTAATTGAAGGTTTCATCGGCTTCAAAGGGGTCAAATGCATCGGCAGGCACCAATGTTTTAGCTGCTTCAGCATACGCCAGCTCGTTATTGCGATTATCAAGCTTGGTTTTTACCGTTGCCGAAAACAAGTCTTCCTGTCTGTCCCAGGCCTGCCGGTAATCTATCAGGCCCCAATCCAGGAAAAATACTTTTTTATTCTTCATCACTTATCTTCTTTTACGTAGCCAATCATATAATCGGCGTATTGCATATAGCCAACGGTGTAGTCCAAATTAAGTTCATTTTTATGCAAGTTGGCATTCAGTACACCATGGTGTTCAAAGCTAAAGGGCTCTAAAAAAATGTTATCAGCAAATGATACTTCTTTTTGCCCGTTGCATTTATAAACGGCTTCTTTGGCACACCAGCAAACATAAAGGTGTTCTATCTTCTTATCCTCGCCAATAAAAGCAAGCTCATCCGGACGCATAAACTTAGAAGCTATACGCTCAACTTTTTCTTTTATCTGTTCAATATCAATGCCTACCTTATGAGTTTTGCTTATCATCACCGCGGCATAATCAAACGAGTGACTTAACGAGATGTGGTAAGGCAGGTTTACCAGGTAAGGTTTGCCATGCGCGTCAACTTTGCAATCAATATATTCATCAGTGCTCAGCATTTTACGCAACAATACGCGGGTACCCAACCAGTGCAGGTAGCGTTTACTATGGCTTAGCTTTTCAACATAGGCTTTCTCGGCTTCATCCAATTGCAATTGCTTATACAACTCATCAGCCTGCTCCTCTATTTTCCAGAGTGCAAACTCAGTATCATCATCAATACGCTGCCGGTACGCTATCGCCATAAAAGTAAAATTGCAAAATCGGACGCAAACTTATGCCAAATAAATTTAATTATAATAATTGCCATATCATATTCATAAACGATTGATTTTTAATTAGCTGTATACCAAAATCTATTCAACAATCAATTTCAACAATGTTTGGTTGTTTACTGTTGCCTGTTGCGGTAATTAGTCATATTTTCGCCCCTCATCAAATTTTGCTATGATATTATCTGACAAGCGCATTCTCGAAGAAATAGAAAAAGGAACCATCATTATTGAACCATTTGCGCGCGAAAAGCTTGGCACAAATTCCTACGATGTGCATTTGGGTAAACACCTGGCTACTTACCGCGATAGGGTACTTGATGCCAAAAAACATAACGAAATTGATGCCTTTGAGATACCCAAAGAGGGCTTTATACTGCAGCCCAACACCCTTTACCTGGGCGTAACGGTAGAATATACCGAAACTCATAAACATGTACCCTTTTTGGAAGGAAAATCGAGCACGGGCCGTTTGGGTATTGATATACACGCCACAGCCGGCAAAGGCGATGTTGGTTTTTGCAACACCTGGACACTTGAAATATCATGCGCCCAGCCCGTACGCGTATACGCCGGCATGCCCATTGGCCAACTGATATATTTTGTTGTTGAAGGCGAAATTGAAACCCTGTACAACACCAAAAGCAACGCCAAATACAACAACCCTACCACCCGCCCGGTTGAAAGTATGATGTGGAAGAATAAGTTTTGATAGGTTGTAGGTTAGACGTGGTACGTTGTACGTTTTTTATGGCTAATTAACCTTTAGTCGTAAAAAATATGTTCGCTTTTTTTTCCGACTGATTAAACCTTTACCTAAACCAACAGTCAAACAGCCAACCATCCAAAACCTTTACTCATGAAAAACAAAAACCACTGCAACCGTAAATACAGTTTCATCAACGTACAACTTATAACGTAACACGTAAAACCTAACCCAACTTCCGGTCCTCCCCCGTAACACACTTTTATAATATTATTATAAGTATTTTCCGTAGATTGAAAATTATTTACCTGATGAAAAACAAACGTCTTTTTACCGGTTTATTGATAACTGTTATTGCTACAGCTATATTGAGTTTTAAAGGCCCTGGCGAAGAGCTGCTGCACAAAATGGTAGACCAGCTTTATAAATGGCGGGCCGAGCACCCGCAGGAAAAAGTTTACCTGCAATTTGATAAACCAGCTTATGCCATTGGCGATGACATCTGGTTTAAAGCTTATGTAACTATCGGCAGCAAACACCAACTCTCGGCATTAAGCGAAATACTAAATGTAGACTTGATTGACGAGAACGACTCTGTAAAACGAAGCATCAAGCTTCCGCTTATCAGCGGCCTGGCCAGCGGCGATTTTGCCCTTGCCGATTCGATGAAAGAAGGTAACTACCGTATTCGCGCTTATACCAACTGGATGCGTAACGAAAGCGAGGCTTATTTTTTTGATAAAACCATCACCGTTACAAATAGCATCAGCAATAACGTTTTTACTAAAACCGCGTTTACTTACTCCACTCAAAACGGCAAACAAAAGGTAAAAGCACTCATTAGCTATAGCAATATTAACGGCGAACCTTATGTAGCTAAAGAAGTGAGCTATCATATAGAACTGAACGGGAAAACCGTTTTTAAAGGCAAGGGCGTTACCGATGATAAAGGCAATATTGAAGCAAGCTTTATAAACACCACTAACGATTTAGCGGCCACCGGTCAAATACTAACCACCATTAAATATGCCGAGAAGAAAATGGCCGAGAAAGCCATTGCCATAAAGGCTGTATCCAACAAAATCGACGTTCAGTTTTTTCCCGAAGGTGGCAGCCTTATTAATGGGGTAAACTCAAAAATAGCATTTAAAGCTATTGGCGCCGATGGTTTGGGGGTAGATGTAAAGGGTACGGTAGTAGATGACCAAAACCAGGTAATTGCCAACTTTAATAGTACCCACCTGGGTATGGGAGTTTTTAAATTTGTACCTGCTACAGGAAAAACTTACAAAGCACACATTACCTACACTGATGGATCTGAAGGAATATTTGATTTGCCCAAGGCGGTTGATAACGCGTACTCCTTAGCCATTGATAATTCATATGACGACAATATTTTGATTAAAATATTGCCGGGCAAAGACCTGTTAAATGGTGATACACCCACAGCCGGGCTTTTGCTGGTAGCGCAGGTGGGGGGCGAGATTTACTACGCAGGCAACAGTGCCGATGGCGGAAAAACTTTTACCGCCGAAATCCCTAAAAGCAAATTCCCTTCGGGTATTGTGCAATTCACTTTATTTTCAGACAAGGGTGAGCCCTTAAACGAGCGCCTGGTTTTTGTAAAAAATAATGATGATTTAAAGCTGTTGGTATCTACCGATAAAAAGAAATATGCCCCACGCGAAAAAGTAACCATCAGCCTGAACGTTAAAAATACAGAGGATAAACCCGTAAGCGCCAGCTTCTCGGCCGCGGTTATAGATCTGTCGAAGGTTTCGGTTGATGAAACCGCAGAAGAAAGCATTTTATCAAATATCCTGCTTACCTCCGATTTAAAAGGTTATATCGAAAAGCCAGGCTATTACTTTCACAACGCAGACGCCCAAACCGACCTTGATGCCCTGCTCCTTACCCAGGGCTATCGCCGTTTTGAATGGAAAAAAATATTGAACGACAGTTTTAATCCTATAGTTTACAAACCCGAAAAAACATTGCAGGTATCGGGTCACTTAAAAACTTTTGGCGGCAAACCTGTTGCGGGTGGCAAAGTGACTTTATTCACTACATCGGGAGGTGTTTTTATTATTGATACTGTCTCTGACGACAAAGGGAACTTTGTATTCAGAGACCTGGTGTTCAGGGACAGCATTCGTTTTGTGGTACAGGCACGTACTGCTAAAGACCGCAAAAACCTGGAAATTGAGCTGGATAATATTGCCCCGCAAGCCGTGGGCAAAAACAAAAACGCACCCGATGTACAGGTAAACATCAGCGACGGCCAGTCGGTGTACCTCAAAAACAGCAAAAATAAGTTTAGCGAGGACATTAAATATGGCATTGGTAACCATACCATTGTTTTAAAAGAAGTGTTTATAAAGGATGTGAAGAGCAAAAAAGACCTTGTTAAAAACTCCAGTAATTTAAATGGCCCCGGCAATGCCGACCAGGTATTTACTTATAAAGATTTTGAAAACATGGGGGGCAACTTCATTTCTTCATTACAAATGAAAATATTCGGCGTACTTTTCAGAAACGGTGTGCCATATTCAACCCGAAGCCCGAGCACACCCATGACCATTCTGATAGATGGCATGCAGGTTGACCCTGACTATTTAAATACCTTGTCAACAATGGATGTAGGAAGTGTTGAGGTTTTGCGCACCATAGCCAATACAATGATTTATGGCTATCGCGGCGGCGGCGGCGTGTTGGTTATCACTACCAAGCGCGGCGGCGAAGGATCGGTTTATAACCGGTACGCACCAGGTGTTGTAACCTATGCGCCCAAGGGATATTACAAAGCCCGCGAGTTTTATTCGCCGTCGTATGACGATCCTAAAACTAATACACAGATGCAGGATTTACGCTCAACCATATACTGGAAACCTAATATTATAACGGATAAAGATGGCAATGCCACGTTCTCGTTCTTCAACGCAGATGCCAGGGCCACTTACCGCATTTTAATTGAAGGAATTGATGTTGATGGTAACCTTGGCCGGCAGGTTTATACCTATAAGGTGGAGTAACCCAGGGGCGCTTTTAATTTATTACGCCCGCTCAAATATTGCATTTATTGTTTTTTTATGAAACTGAGCCTAACCTTCATTTTCCTGTTTACTTTATTTTGCGCATTGAACAGCTTTGCCCAAACCGATTCAGCGTTTTTGGCCCGCACCATTAATGCGCTCGAAAAATATTCATTGGCAAACCAGGTAGAGAAGGTTCATTTGCATTTTGATAAACAGGGGTATATACCCGGCGATACCATTTGGTTTAAGGCCTATGTAGTCACCAGCGAAAACCACTCCTTATCGTCAATCAGCAACGTGGTGTATGTTGAATTACTTACAGCAAAAGATTCGGTAATAAGCCGGGTGGCCCTGCCTTTAAGTTCGGGCATAGGATGGGGGGATATTGCCTTGCCTGTCTTATTAAAAACAGGTAAATATCAATTACGGGCGTATACTAATTGGATGCGTAATGATGATCTGGCATATTTCTTTAGCCAACAGATAAACATAGGCGATTTACAGGCGATAAAGGCAAAAAAACAAAATATAACGGCAAAGCCCGATGTGCAGTTTTTTCCGGAGGGGGGCGTGTTAATTAACGGCTTACGATCAAAAGTAGCTATAAAATCGGTAGATGAAAAAGGACTGGGCGAAGACCTGGAAGGATTAGTAACGGATAATGACGACAATGAAGTAGCCGAATTTAAAACCCATCATTTGGGGATGGGTATATTTGCTATTACACCAACAGCAGGCAAACTTTATAAAGTTAAAATAACATGTAAAAATGGTAACCGGTATATCTTTGATTTACCAAAAGCACATGACGATGGTTTTGCCATCGCCATTAATAATACACAGGCAGATAGTTTAAGTGTACGCATAGTTGCCTCAAATAAGCTATTTGAAACTCAAAAAAGCGCAGGCTATTACCTGCTTGCACAATCGGCTGGTAAAATTTGTTATACAGCCGCATTCAGGCTGGCGGCACAAAGCTTCAATACGGCTATTGATAAAAAACGTTTCCCGACGGGAATAACACGATTTACACTATTTGCTGCTAATGGCGAGCCGCTTAATGAACGCATAGTCTTTATCCAAAATAACGATGCGCTCAAACTCAACATAACACGGGCAGGCAATACGTTAACAGCCAGGCAAAAGGTACAGTTTGAATTAGATGCTAAAACTGCCGGCGGTAACAATATTACAGGAAGTTTTTCGGTATCTGTGATCAACGAGGATTTAACCCCTGTGGATGAATTATCAGAAAACACGATACTAAACAATTTGCTGCTTACTTCGGATATTAAAGGGTATATCGAACAGCCCAACTACTACTTTACTGATATAACCGATAAAACCCGGGCCGACCTGGATATATTAATGCTTACGCAGGGTTATCGTCGTTTTGAATGGAAACAGGTATTAGCCGATAAGCATCAGCAACCGGTATTTGAAGCCGAAAAATCACTACAAATTTCCGGATACTTAAAAACTTTAGATGGCAAACCGGTAGCCAACGGCAAAGTAAGGTTGTTAACAACTAAAGCTGGCATTTTCATGCTGGATACCGTAACCAATGAAAATGGGAAATTCAGCTTTAACAGGCTGCCTGAGGATAGCGCAAGGTACGTGATACAGGCACGCAGCGATAAAAATAAAAAAAATGTAATGGTTGTGCTTGATACCTTATCCGGTCATAAATCATTTGCGTTTAGAAACGCACCCGGCGAAAAGGATACGATAAAAGAATTAACTGCTTACCAAAAGCAGGTTAAACAACAACTAAAATTAAGTTTAGACAGGCGCACTATACAACTTAAAGAAGTGGTGATAAAAGACAAAAAGGATACGCCAAAAGACATTTTTAGCCATGCAGAACACCCCGACCAGGTGATAAACGATTTTCCGAAAGAGCCGACCGGAGAAAGCCTGAGCACTTTTTTGGGCGTACGCCTACGTGGTATCGAGATGAGGAGCTCGGCAGAAGGCGCTTCGTTTTATACTGCACGATCTATAGCTAAATATTACCCAAAGCCGCCGCCAATGATGGTAAAGCTTGACGGAAGTATAATTGACCCGGCCATTTTTAGCACTCTTTTACTGACAGATATTGAGAGTGCCGAAGTAATCAGAACAACCGGGCAAATGGATATGACAACAGGTGCAAGGGAAGTACTTTATTTAATTTCAAGAAAACATTCTGGAACCGCAATTAAACCATCTACTCCCGATGTTATCACCTACCAATCAAACGGATTATACAAGGCAAGGGAATTTTATTCGCCCAAATATGATAGGATCAATGAAAGCAACACAAAGCCCGATTTGCGGACAACCATTTATTGGAACCCAACCGTTATAATTGACAAAGGCCTTACCAAATTTGAGTTTTTTAACTCCGACACCAAGGGCACTTACCGAGTAACGGTAGAAGGAATTGATACCGACGGTAATTTGGGCCGAATAGTTTACCGGTATAACGTTGAGTAATAAACACCCCCACTGGAATTCTGACAAAATGGTGGCTTTTTCAATACACCAGGCACAAATATTTGGATGCGCCCAAATTGCGCAATCAGCTTAGTGTTAACCATGATAAAATACAAGACATTGGTTATTAAATACTTATAATATTTTTATCTAAAAAGTGTTAAGTTATGTTAACCCAATTAGATGCGTTTGACCCGATACACAACTCCCCCTTTAGGGGGCCGGGGGGCTTAACACTCCGGCAAGCTGATAGGTATATTAATAGCCAGCCCGCCATCAGATGTTTCTTTGTATTTAGAATTCATATCAAGCGCCGTTTGCCACATTGTTCTTACTACGGCATCAAGGCTTACTTTGGCCTTTTCGGGATTGCTTTGCAGCGCTAACTGCGATGCCGTAATGGCTTTTATGGCCCCCATGGTATTACGCTCGATGCAGGGGATTTGCACCAGGCCGCCAATAGGGTCGCAGGTAAGGCCAAGGTGATGTTCCATGGCTATTTCGGCGGCCATAAGTACCTGCCGCTGAGTGCCGCCCAGGCACTCGGTCAGTGCAGCCGCAGCCATAGCCGATGAAACCCCAATTTCGGCCTGGCAGCCGCCCATTGCTGCCGATATTGTAGCCCCTTTTTTAAAGATGCTGCCAATCTCGGATGCGGTGAGCAAAAACTGGATAATCTTCTCGTCGGTGTTACCCTCGCAAAAAACAATATAGTATTGTAATACGGCAGGGATAACGCCGGCAGCACCGTTTGTAGGTGCAGTTACTACACGTCCAAATGAAGCATTTTCTTCATTCACTGCCAGTGCAAAACAACTCACCCAATCCAGTATATTTTTAAAACTATCGCCTGTTTGCCTTATCGCGGTAATCCATTCCTCGTAGTTACTGTAAGGCCTATCGCTTATTAGTTTTGCGTTTAATTTAAAAGCACGCCGGGCTACATTTAAACCGCCAGGTAACTGGCCGGTAGTATGGCAGCCGCGGTACATGCACTCTTTTAAGGCTTTAAAAATATTTAATACCCCTGCACGGGTCTCATGTTCGCTGCGCCAGGCCAGTTCGTTTTCCATAACCACTTCAGAAATGCGAAGGCCGGTTTTTATACACCAATGCAATAAATCGGCCGCTGTATCAATCGGGAACGGCAGGTCTACCTCATGTTTTGATTGAGCTGATGCACCATCCTTAACCACAAACCCTCCGCCTATGGAGTAGTAGGTTTCGGATACCGCTTTGCCATTACTCAAAAAAGCCTGGAAAGTAACCGCATTGGGATGAAAAGGCAAACTTTCGTTAAACAAAAACAACAAGTCGTCAACTACCGAAAATTCAATTTCCTTCGCCCCACCCAATATCAATTTATGCGAAGAAGTAATATAGTCGATTTTCGGGGTAATCTGGTCAACCTCAAAAGTTACGGGATCATCGCCGCTTAGGCCCAGCAATACGGCAATATCAGTGCCATGCCCCCTGCCTGTTTTCGCCAACGAACCATAAAGCAGTATTTGTACCTGGTTAGCAAGCGGCAGCATCTCCTGCTGTTGTAACGATATTACAAACTGCTGTGCAGCACGCCATGGCCCAAGGGTATGCGAGCTTGATGGCCCTATCCCTATCTTAAACATATCAAATACCGAAATTTGCTCCCTTACCATTGGCGTCAAATTTAAAAATAATAAGCTAACCAAGCTTTGTAATAAATATGTTGAAGTGCCTAATTTTTATTTAAAAAATTTATATTTTGCATGAACTAAAACTTATAAAAACACTCAAAACCTTAAAAACATGGAAAACTACGATCCGTCAAATCCCGGGGCGCCTTTTATTTTTGCTATTATGGGTATCTTTATGATTCCCGGGCTTATAGCTGGTGTAATTTGCGCTATTGGTATGTGGAAGATATTTGAAAAAGCAGGCAAGCCTGGCTGGGCTTCATTAATTCCTATCTACAATTTAATTGTCTTGCTAGAAATTATCGGGAAACCAATGTGGTGGTTAATTGTAATATTTTTTCCATGTACCAGTTTCATTTTTGCTATTTGGGCTTTGAATTTATTAAGCAAAAGTTTTGGGCAAAGTGAAGGTTTTACCATTGGCATGATTCTATTACCTTACATATTCTTCCCAATTCTGGGTTTCGGGAAATACCAGTATATCGGCCCCGCCGGTGCTGGTTTTGCAGGCTTTCAACCATATGATCCTTCAAAAGATTACCGGGATCCGTTTAACCCTAATACGCCACCGCAAGCTTAATGCTGGCAAATTATATCACAATACAAATATTTTGCAGTCAGTTGGGTTTTATCCGCTGGCTGCAAAATCATTTAATACCCTGCCCTTTTAAATATTTCACCGGTATTGATTGCCCCGGCTGCGGCTTTCAGCGCTCTGTAATTGCGCTTGTACAAGGCAATTTAGATAAAAGCTTTGCACTTTACCCCCCTGCCATTCCCCTACTTTTATTTTTTGCCTACGGTATTGCCGATAGTTATTTTAAACTCGACACCAAAAAGTTCGCGGTAAAAAAAACCTTATTTATGATTGTTGGCAGCATAGTGCTTATCAGTTACTGCATTAAAATGTACGGCCTTTATCTGCATTACAGCACATCTGCCTGAGCTACAATGTGGCTGTAATCTTTTATAATGGTTTGCAAAAACAACATGTCGTTCATATCGGCTGGCGGGGTTACGCCTAAAAGGTCTTTGATGCGCTGTGCCATATTAAATACAAGCACGCTGTTGCGATTTTTAATATAGCTGTTTATTACCTCATTAATCAATTCAATATCTTTATCGTTAAGGCTGGCAGCGGCAGCAAAAACCGGCTGGTAATCATCGGCAGAGGGGCTGAAAGCTATATTATTGATTTTTGTGCGCGGCGCAGTACGGATAAGTGTAGTACCGGCAACCATATCGCCCACACGCTGCGATTTATCAGATACGGCAACACTTATCAGTCCACACAAATGCATAGTGCCCGGGAAAAAGTCAATAATCCTGAACAGCCAGCGTAACAAGTATTGGCTAAACTTGGGCCGGGCTCCGTCAAGGCTTATCACCTTTATTTTCATGATACGCTTGCCAACACTTTGCCCGTTCATGGCAATTTCGCAAGCCAAATCATAAAATACATATAGCGAGGCATATATAATTACTAAAACGCCAATTAATGCGCCTTCGGAGTTTAGGATGTTCAACATCGACATCACAATCATTGCAGCAATGAATATCACTATAAACATGGCCATGTCAATCAGGTAAGCAACAATACGTTCGCCCAGGCCGGCAACTTCGTAGTCAATATCAATGTTTTGTGATGTGGTTATCCTTATAGTTTGCATATCATCAAATATAAACGCTAATTATGTTTTTTTTAGTTGATATATACCGCATTTGTAATTATTTTAACAAAATATTTCAATGTTGGATAACTGATGCGCGAACCTCTTTTTGTAAAACAAAACGCTGCCAAATGGAGCAGCTTTGAACAATCGCCAACGGATGATCCTGACGAACTTGCCGAAAGGTTTATCCAAATAACCGACGACCTTGCTTACGCCAAAACATTTTACCCAAAATCAAAAACTACAGCGTACCTTAACGGGCTGGCGGCTGGCTTACATCAATCCATCTACAAAAACAAAAGCGAAAAAAGCAACCGTTTCTTAACCTTCTGGAAATACGAATTGCCTATCCTGTTTAAAACTTATCAAAAGCCGTTGCTATACTCATTTATATTTTTCATCATTTTTTGCTTCATCGGCGCCTTATCGGCAAAATACGATGAAAACTTTGTACGCCTAATTTTAGGCGACGGATATGTAGACATGACCAATGCCAATATTGCCAAAGGCGATCCCTTTGGTGTATACAAACAAGGCGGCGAAACCCTGATGTTTTTGGCGATAGCAGCCAATAACATCTACGTGTCGTTGGTTACTTTTGTAAGCGGCGTTATATTTTCTGTCGGATCAGTGTACTTTCTATTCCGCAACGGATTGATGCTGGGATCGTTTCAATATTACTTTTTTAGTAAGGGATTAGGCTTAAAATCAATCCTGGTGGTGTGGATACACGGCACTTTAGAGATTTCATCTATCATGATAGCCGGTGCCGCAGGCATTATTTTAGGCAACAGCCTTTTGTTCCCTAAAACGTACACACGTATGGTATCCTTAAAAAGAGGGGCTAAAGATGGTATGAAAGTAGCTATTGGCATAGTACCAATTTTAATTGTGGCCGCCTTTTTTGAAGGTTTTGTAACCCGCCATACCGAAATGCCGGTTTGGCTTAGCGTTACCATTTTAACATCGTCATTATTGTTTATCATTTGGTATGTAATTATATACCCCAATAAAATTTATAAAACCCTAAACCACAATGCAACCAAAAATTGAATTAGCAAAAACCCGCGATTTTGGCGAAATAATAAGCGACACCTTTCTTTTTATTAAACAGAACCTAAAACCCCTGCTTAAATACTTTTTTACGTTTTGCGGTATTTTTATAGTAGCAGCAACCATTAGCGCTTGCCTGATGCAGTTAAAAATGACCACTAATTTTAACAACCTTTCAAGCGGGGCTTATACTAACCAGTACGCGCCATCTTTTTTTAATTTCTTGGGAACCGAATTTGTATTAACCATGGTATTTACCCTCTTAAGCATTACGGCTATAATGGTTACCGTTTTTTGCTATATGGCTTTGTATAAAGAAAAAGGCAACCAGGTGCCTGCAGCCGAAGAGATGTGGGGTTATATCAAATTTTATTTTCTGAAAATATTAGGCAGCTCAATATTGATTAACCTGCTGCTGGTGGTTGGTTTTGTATTTTGTTTAGTCCCTGGTATATATATGTCGCCTATCCTGGCATTAGTGGCCCCCATAATGATCATGGAAAACACCAGTTTTGGCTACGCTTTTAACCGCAGCTTTGTTTTGATAAAGGAAAACTGGTGGGCAACTTTTGGCGCATTGGTAGTTACCTGGATAATATTTTCAGTATGCCGCGCCATTATAGTTATTCCGGTTACTATAGTTAATGCTGTCAGTTTAGTAACACATATTAAGGGAGGTGCCCATTTTTCTATTGTTGCTGCTGTAATTGGAGCGGCGCTTCAGCAAGTGTGTCAGGTATTCATCATCATTCCCATAGTTAGTCTATGCCTTTGCTATTTCAATTTAACCGAAAGTAAAGATGGCACCAGCTTATTAAACAGGATAAACCAGGTGGGCACCATAACGCCCGACAATGATTTACCGCTTGAAGAATATTAATATGTTGCGCCTGCTCTGCTTTATATTTTTTTCATTCGCTGTTCCCGCTCATTCAGTTAAAGGTGTTGTTCCTGCTAAAAACAGCACAAAACCTTTAATACTGAAGCTGGACACCCAACAGGTAAATGTGCGCCACCTGGATAGCGCAGCTATTAAAGCCTACAGCAAACTTCCCGAGTTTAAATACGACGAAGAAATACAAAAAGACCCATCATGGTGGACCCGCTTTTGGCATTGGTTTTGGACCTGGCTTAAAAACCTGTTTAAACCAGCAAAACTTTCGAATAATAAAGTGAATCCGTTTTTCCAGGTGTTGTTATATGTACTGCAGTATCTTTTTATAGGCGCAGGGCTGGCGGCTGTGGTGTTCCTGGTTCTTAAACTGGCTGGTATCGATCTATTGCATGTGTTCAGGCGTAAATCAATGGGGGCGAATTTGCCCTACCAGGAATCTTTGGAAAACATTCACGACATCAATTTTGACGACGAACTGGAGCGGGCCATCGCGCAGCACAATTACCGCCTGGCTGTAAGGCTGCTATATTTAAAATGCCTGAAACAGCTTAGTGACGCCGACCTTATTAAATGGCAGATAGATAAAACAAACAATGCCTACATCAATGAATTAACCAATCCCAATCAGCGCCAGGTATTTAAAACCCTAACCTTGCAGTTTGAATATATTTGGTATGGCGAGTTTGGCATTGATGCCTCCGTTTTTAAAAATATCAGTACATTATTTACAGATTTTAAAAAGGAGATATCATGAAGGATTTTAAAATCTATATTTCAATTGCCAGCATCCTGCTCATAGTATATCTTGTTGCGCAGTACAATAAGCCCAACGCTATTAACTGGCAATCAACACTTGCCAAAAATGATAAAATTCCGTTTGGTACTTATATTTTGCATAACCAGCTTGAAAAGCTTTTTCCAGATGCCGAAATTGCCAATACCAACAAATCCATTTACAATGTTTTCCATAACGATAGCCTGCAACAGGGTAATTACCTCATTATAGCCAAAAGTATAAAGCTCAATAAATTTGATTTTGACGAAATGGTGAAATACGTGAAAGCAGGCAACTCGGTGTTTATGTCGGCATTTAGCTGGAGCGGCTACCTTGCCGATTCGCTAAAAATTGAGTCGCAGGCCGAGTATGCTAAGCATAACGTATCCTTTAATTTTGTTAACAGCAAATTACGGGCTCAAAGTAGCTACCTGTTCAATCGTGATATTGCAAACCAATATTTTAGCAGCCTTGATACCGCCAAAGCAACCGTTTTAGCCCAAAACTATGCTAACCACTGTACTTTTATGAGTTACAGTTTTGGCAAGGGGCACCTGTATTTATGTGCTACACCCGCCTTATTCACCAACTATAGCCTATTAACCAGGCAAGGGAACGATTTTGTTGAGAAGGCTTTCTCTTATATGCCTACTGCCGGCCATTTGTATTGGGACCAATTTCAAAATGGCGATATTCCTGAAGATGTTTCGCCATTAAGGGTATTTTTTGCTAACCCGGCTTTGCAATGGGCATACTACTTAAGCCTTTGCGGTATTTCGGTTTTTATTTTTTACGAAATGAAGCGCCGCCAGCGCATTATACCGGTGGTAGAGCCTTTACAAAATTCGACCCTGGAGTTTGTAACTGTTGTGGGGCAGGTTTATTACGAAAAACGCGACAACGCCAACATTGCCCATAAAAAAGTGATTTATCTGTTAGAGCATTTCAGAGACTATTACCGCCTTAAAACCAACAAACTTGATAATGAATTTATAGATACTGTATCAAAAAAAACGGGCGTAGCCATCGAATTTATTACCGACCTGGTACATTCGGTAATTTTCATAAGCGCGCAGCACCACGTTACCGATCATGAATTAATCAGATTAAATAAACTTATAGAGAAATTTTACAGCCAAACCGGACACAATGGAAAATGATTTTTTTGAACAACGAACTGATATGAGCAGGTTAAGCCTGGCTGTTGACCAGATAAAAGCTACACTGGGTAAAATTATTGTGGGGCAAACTGTTTCTATCGACTTGCTGATAGCTGGCATACTGGCCGATGGACACATTTTGATTGAAGGCGTACCCGGCGTGGCCAAAACACTTACAGCCAAACTTATTTCAAAAGCAATTGACGCCAAATACTCCCGCATTCAGTTTACCCCTGATTTGATGCCATCAGATATATTAGGTACTTCTGTATTCAACCCCAAATCAACAGAGTTTGAATTTAAGCAGGGCCCTATATTTGGCAATATCATCCTGATAGATGAAATTAACCGTGCACCTGCAAAAACACAATCGGCATTGTTTGAGGTGATGGAAGAAAAGCAGGTTACCATTGACGGGCAGACGTATAAAATGCAGGAGCCCTTCACGGTATTAGCCACCCAAAACCCGGTTGAGCAGGAAGGCACCTACCGCCTGCCCGAAGCACAGCTGGATAGGTTTCTATTTAAAATAGAAATTAAATACCCATCGCTGGAGGAGGAAATAGCTATAATTACCCAGCAGCATCAGCAAAAAAATACAGATCAGTTAAATAATATCACTCCTGTATTATCGGCCGGCGAAATTATATCGTTGAGGCAGCAGGTACGGGCTTTGCATGTTGAGCGCAAGCTGCTGGAATTTACGGCTAAAATTGTATTTGAAACCCGCAACCATAAATCATTATACTTGGGTGGTTCGCCCAGGGCTTCGCTGGCTATGATCAGCGCGGCTAAGGCACTGGCGGCTATTAAAGGGCGCGATTTTGTTACGCCCGATGATATTATTTATGTTGCAGCCCCGGTATTAAGGCACCGGGTAATGCTTACGCCGGATAAGGAAATGGAAGGCCTTAGTCCCGACGATGTAATTGGGCAAATTATTCAAAAAATAGAGGTACCACGATAACCATTTTTTGTGAAAAACATTTACAGCCTGTTTTATAAAGATCTTTTTTTAACCAACCGCCTGTTTACCGGTTTGGGAATAAGCGTGGTAATTTTTGTGCTATCATTCTTTTTTCCCTGGCTCGGGGTTATACCGGCATTGGTTTTCTGGGCGTTGGTATTGCTATTTTTGATTGATGTGCTCATGCTTTATAAAACGGCCAAAGGTGTATTTGCTAAACGCTATGCCCCCGAAAGGTTAAGCAACAGCGACGAAAACGAACTGGGTGTTTATGTTGAAAACTGGTACCCGTTTAATGTTAGCATCGGCATTATTGACGAGATTCCGTTTCAGTTTCAAAAACGGGATATCTGGTTTAAAACAACGCTAAAACCCCACGAGCGCAAACTGATAAGCTATAGCTTGCGCCCTACCAAACGCGGCGAGTATGAGTTTGGCGATATCCGCGTATATGCCAAATCGCCATTAGGGCTTATCAGGCGGCGTTATACTTTTGAGCAGGCCGAGACATTGCCGGTATACCCATCCTTCCTCCAGATGCGTAAATATGAGCTGATGGCCATATCCAACAGGCTAACAGATATCGGCATCAAAAAAATACGCCGTATTGGCCACAGCCTGGAATTTGAACAGGTAAAAAACTATGTTGCCGGCGATGATTACCGCACCATCAACTGGAAAGCCACTGCCAGGCAGGGCAACCTGATGGTTAACTCCTATACCGACGAAAAATCGCAGCATGTATATTGTATAATAGATAAATCGAGGGCCATGAAAATGCCTTTTGAGGGTTTAAGCCTTTTGGATTATGCCATAAATGCAAGCCTGGTACTATCAAGCGTAGCGTTGATAAAAGAGGACAAGGCCGGTTTAATTACTGCATCTGAAAAAATTGGCGCGGTTATTCCGGCCGACAGAAAATCGTCGCAATTGAATAAGATACTGGAGGTTTTGTATAAGGAGCGCACCCGCTACCTGGAAACCAATATGGAACTACTATACAGCACCGTACGTACTGTAATAAAACAACGTAGCCTGGTGGTTTTTTTTACCAATTACGAAAGTATGAACGCCCTTAACCGGCAATTGCCCTACCTGAAACGGATAGCCAAATTTCACCTGCTGCTGGTTGTTTTTTTTGAAAACACAGAACTTAAAACCCTGAGTGAAAAACAGGCAACCGACCTGGAAGGCATCTACATAAAAACCATTGCCGAAAAGTTTGCTTACGATAAAAAACTGATTGTAAAAGAACTGGCCAAATATGGTATCCAATCTATTTTGAGTGCACCGCAAAATTTGACGATTAATACCATTAACAAGTATTTGGAATTGAAGGCTAAACAGAAGATTTAGGAAGAAGAACCAAGAATTAAGAGTCAAGAATCAAGACAAAAACACTCCATCGGGATACAATAAAAAAGCAAACGGTATCTTAGCACCTGATATTCACCATCCGATGTTGTTATGATTTACACATCCGGTCTATATCAAAAACATAATATCATTGGGCTGCTCAGTTTCTAAATAAATTCATGAGGCCTAACTCTTGGCGCTCTTTCCTTACCCCGCTTTCGGGAACGCCACTCCATTAGCGCTAAAATCCTTAAATATTTTTTCCTGCAGAGCTATTTTGGCGGTTAAAAAGTTGGATGGCTCTACCCATACGTTTATGGTGATGCGTACTGAGTCTATCTCCATACTGATGATGCCAACTCTTGCTGCCGGCTCCGTGAGCAAGTCGTGGTTTGAAGCGATGGCCTCGTTAATTATAGCCTTTACTTTATCCAGGTCATTGGCATAGGCAATCTTAATTTCAAAATCCAGCCGGCGTTTACCCTCGCGGGTAACGTTTACAATTACCTCATTAAAAAGCTTTCCGTTGGGAATAATTACCTGCTTGTTATCCGCAGTGATTAAAACAGTGTAAAAAATCTGGATTGATACTACCTTGCCATCCTGGCCCTGGGCTATTATACTATCATCAACTTCAAATGGCTTCAACAGTAATATAAGTACTCCGCCGGCAAAGTTTTGAAACGTACCGGAAAGGGCCAAACCAGCAGCAACGCTAAACGCACCAATTATAGTGGTGAAAATAGTAAGCTGGAAACCCAAAATATTAATTACCGAAATTATAAGCAATATATAAAGACTGGTAATTGTAAGGCTAAGAAGAAAGGGCTGTAAAGATGAATGTACCTGCCTTTGAAGCATCCGGTTGCGTAGCCGCGACCTTAAAAATTTGATGAACCAAAGACCTACAATTAAAACTAATAATCCGAACGAGTAACGCACCCAATTATCAACTATCCACTTGTGCGTATCAATATAAAAATCTTTTAACTCCATAACTGGAGGCAAAAGTAAAAATTAATTACTTACCGTAAATAGTTATAAATAATTCTGGCCCTTTAAACAACAACCAATCTACTATGGCGCTGTGTAATTGTTTTGATTTTTGTGTTATATTTTTCATAGCAGTTTAACCTATTCAAATCCTGTGCCTAAGAAACTATCTTTCAGGATTGTTACGCAAAAATACAGCTAAGCTGTTAAGATAATTTTAAAAACTAATCAAATGATTAATTAATGACCATCCGTTTACGTTCAAATGACTGTGAGCGACTTTTAAAAAGCAGAAACCCTGTATACAAAAGCATACAGGGTTTCATTTTTAGTACGTATCATCAGTCTTGAGTCCGAAGTATTAAGTCTTAAGTCATTGGCTATTTTTGGCTTTCGACTTCGGACTATAGACTCAAGACTTTCAACTCTGGGCTATATTACATCATGCCGCCCATACCGCCGCCGCCCATTGGTGGGCCGCCGGCTGGAGCATCTTCAGGATCGTCAGCCAATACCACTTCTGTTGTTAACAACATAGCTGCGATAGAAGCCGCATTCTCTAAAGCTACACGACCAACTTTAGTTGGATCGATAACGCCCGCCGCAATCAGGTTCTCGTATTTATCTGTACGTGCATTGTAACCGAAATCGGCTGTACCTTCTTTAACTTTTTGTACTACGATTGAACCTTCGATACCAGCGTTCTGGCAAATCTGACGTAAAGGCTCTTCGATAGCACGACGGATGATCTGGATACCAGTGTTCTCGTCTTCGTTATCACCTTTCAAATCAGCTAAAGCAGCTACTGCGCGGATGAAGGCAACGCCACCACCAGCAACAATACCTTCTTCAACAGCAGCACGTGTTGCGTGTAAAGCATCGTCAACACGGTCTTTTTTCTCTTTCATTTCAACTTCTGTAGCAGCACCTACGTAAAGCACAGCAACACCGCCAGATAATTTGGCTAAACGCTCCTGTAATTTTTCGCGGTCGTAATCAGATGTAGTTGATTCGATCTGAGATTTGATCTGGCCAACACGACCTTTGATCTCATCGGCAGAACCAGCACCATTGATGATGGTTGTGTTATCTTTGTCGATAATGATTTTCTCGGCAGTACCTAAGTAAGTCAGGTCGGCATTTTCTAATTTGTAACCTCTTTCTTCCGAGATCAAAGTACCACCTGTAAGGATAGCGATGTCCTCTAACATAGCTTTCCTGCGATCGCCAAAACCTGGTGCTTTAACAGCAGCAACTTTCAGTGAGCCGCGGATTTTGTTAACTACCAAAGTAGCCAATGCTTCGCCATCAAGATCTTCAGCAATAATCAACAATGGTTTGCCTGTTTGTACTTGTTTTTCAAGGATAGGAAGTAATTCTTTCATCGAAGAGATCTTTTTATCATAGATCAGGATGTAAGGATTTTCTAATTCAACTTCCATTTTATCAGCATTGGTAACAAAGTAAGGAGAAAGGTAACCGCGGTCAAACTGCATACCTTCTACAGTTTTAACTTCAGTTTCAGTTCCTTTTGCTTCTTCAACAGTGATAACACCATCTTTACCAACTTTAGCCATAGCTTCGGCAATTAACGAACCGATGATCTCGTCGTTATTTGCAGAAATTGCAGCAACTTGTTTTATTTTGTTATTGTCTTCGCCCACAGTTTGCGATTGAGCTTTTAAATCCTCAACAACAGCTGCAACAGCTTTATCAATACCACGTTTTAAATCCATTGGGTTTGCACCTGCAGCTACGTTTTTAATACCTGCGGTTACAATAGCTTGTGCTAAAACGGTAGCAGTAGTAGTACCATCACCTGCAATATCGGCAGTTTTTGATGCAACTTCTTTAACCATCTGGGCACCCATGTTTTCTAAAGCATCTTTCAGTTCGATTTCTTTAGCAACAGTAACACCATCTTTAGTGATTGATGGTGAGCCGAATTTTTTATCAATAATTACGTTTCTGCCTTTAGGACCTAATGTTACTTTAACCGCATTGGCCAAAATATCAACACCGCGTTTTAAGGCGTCGCGTGCTTCAACATTGTATTTAACTTGTTTTGCCATGATTTTAGTTTTGAATTATTGAATTACTGAATTATTGATTGGCTGATCGCCTAATCTTTTTTTCAGCATCCAATAACTATTTTCGTTTTAACTTTTGATTGTGGGTTTGAAGAATTATTGTTTGTGCAGGATAATTCAATAAATCATTCCTTCAATAATTCAATAATTAGTTACAGTACCGCGTAAACGTCAGATTCGCGCATAATTAAATATTCTTTTCCTTCGTAGGTAATTTCGGTACCGGCATATTTACCATATAAAACCTGGTCACCAACTTTTACTGTTAAAGGCTCATCTACTTTACCGTTACCTACTGCAACGATAGTTCCACGCTGAGGTTTTTCTTTAGCGGTATCAGGGATAATGATTCCCGAGGCGGTTTTCTCTTCGGCTGCTGCAGCCTCTACAACCACTCTGTCGCCGATTGGTTTAATGTTTAATGACATAGTTATAACTGTTTGTTTATTTAAGTTTTTCAACCACCAAATCCTCATCAATTATGCCAAGGCCGGGCGATGGCAAATATTGACATACATAACTGTTGTAATGGCAGCAAAAACGTTTTTTTACTTTTTACCCTTAACAGTATTTTAACCTGCCCGTGCCATCGTGTCAGTTAAACGGGTCACAAAAAAACGGCTTTGGAACAATCCAAAGCCGTTTTTTTATATTTACTAAGCGTAAGCTTATTTTGTTTTATTTGGAGTTTGTGTTGCAGGGATCAACGGCTGTGATACAGGCGCGGTTGACGAAGGTTTTGAAGCTTTATCAATTTGGTTTTGCAAAGGGTTTGCGGTACTTGCCGAACCACCCTTGGCTACCACGTTAATGGCCAATGCCAATACCATTACGGTAATTGCCAATACCCAGGTGCCTTTTTCTAAAAAGTCGCCTGTTTTTTGAACGCCCATCAGCTGCGGTGAACTTGAAAAATTAGATGACAAACCGCCGCCTTTAGGGTTTTGGATCAATACGATTAGCCCTAACAGAGCGCATACAATAACGGTAAGGATAATTAAAATGTACATTTCTTTATTTTATATTAATTCGTTTTCTTTTCTAATTGTTCAATTTGGTGGGCAAAGTAACGGCTTTTTTCCGGGAATTTCAACATCAATTTTTTATAAGTAGCAATCGCTTTGTGATATAGCATCTGATCGGCGTATATCTGCGCCAGGGTTTCGCTTACCAGCTCGTTTTTATCTTCCGAACTCTTTTTGGCTTTATTCTCGTTATCTATCTTGTTTATTGATGGCGGCCTTATTTGTGGCTCCTCCTTAATAAACTTTTCAATAATGATATCTTCTTTGCGTTTTATCTCGGGAGCATCTGGTATGGGGGCATTTTCAAGGTCCTGAAGCGATTTATCATGAAATATATTTTCAAAATATTGCTGTTGCAGTTCATCGGCAGCATGTTCCTTTTTTTCTTCGGTAGTTATTCCTTGCGGTACCTGCGCCTGCGGTTGAATCGGCGGCAAATATGGCTGATATGTTGACGCGTACTCTTTACGTGTTTTATCAAGCCACCACATGAACGAATAAGGCATCTTTTCATCATGATACTTTGATACCGTTTCGGCTTCCTGGGCCGTATCTTCGGTTTTGGCCAGCACGGGAAGTTCTTCGGCTTCAACAGACACAGGCTTGCCGGCACCTTTTTGATCGGCTATCGAATTATCAAACATAAAGTAATCGGTAGCAGCTATACTCCCAATGATCCACTTTTCTGTTTCAAAATTAATGTCGGCCGAATTGCTTTTAGACTCCGTTCGTTCAGCAACGGTCAATGTGGTAGCAGTAACCGGCGTTTCTTCCACGGTTTCAGTTTCTTCAACCATTTGCTCTTTGATGTCAGACACACTGCCGCTAAAGCTAATATTTTCGATACCTACAATTTCGTCAAAAATCTCGTCCTCTATATCTTCTTCGTTCTTGTCTTCAGCTGTCTCTTGTTGTATAACAGGTGGCGCAGTTTTTTCAACAGTAACCGCTGCTTCATCCCCTGTTTTATCGTTTTCAACAGCTAAATTTTCAACAGCCGGCTCTTCCACCCTATCGGTTATAGCATTGGCCTCATCTTTTATTACAGGTTCAGGCTCCGGTTCACCGGCCAATACTGTTCCAAATTGATTTTCCGGTCCATTGAGGCCTTGTGGCTCCTCGGTTATGTCGATGGCTGTACCTATGTTAAAATAGTTTTCGCTTTCGGCAGCGGGTGGTGCGTAAACAGGTGCGGCACCATTTTTTAAACCGGCAATTTGCCCGGCCGAAACTACAGGCAGGCTCTCAGGATCGTTAATAAGCTTGTGCAGCAACCGGGGATTAAAGTAAACAGCAGCGTGTTTTAAATCGCTCCCGTTACCCGCGTGGGCAAGCATGGCCCTTAATATGCCGCTTTGCGGAAACTCATCAACCAACTGCTGCAAATCATAGTTATGCAACTGGCCGTTATCGGCCGGGTTGGCCATTAACTCCCATAATATATCGTTTTGCCTGTTATTTAAATATTGATCCACGTGGTTGAAAGTACGAAATGCCTACCAATTAGAAAAGGCCCTGTTAAAAATATCTTCGGTTAATTGCTTGGTAATTTCCTGGATAAGGTTTTGTTCCTGCGTTCCAATATCACCTTTATAATTGGCAAACCTCGTCATACTTTCCTCAAAGTTAAGATTTTTATCCTTTTTATCCTTCTCGTAAACGCACTTCACTCTTACCGTAATACTTAACCTGTTTGCACCGGCAATAGGTGCGGTATTGCTATTGGTAGCCTCGATAGATACCGGCGCAATCTGGTAGCCAACAATGGCACCTGACATGATCACATCTCCCTCGTTCCTAACGATACTTAAGCGGCTTTGGGTCCGGATACGGTCTTTCAACGCCTCCGTAAAAGTTTGGCTCAAGTTATTTACCACCAATGGTGCATTGTTTTCAAAAAACTGGATGTTGATGGTTTTTACATCAATAGGTATGGACGAGTTTTTAAGTGTATAACACGATGAAAGTAAACCTAAACTTAGAACAACAATTGCTGTGTATAACCTTTTCATCAACCTTATAAATTTAACTCTTTTATTTTTCTGTACAATGTACGCTCGGATATACCCAGTTCATTGGCAGCCAGTTTACGTTTCCCTTTATGTTTCTTTAAAGCCTTACGGATCAGGTCTGATTCTTTTTCAATCAGCGATAGCGATTCTTCTACCTCCTCGGCTTCGTGGGTTATATTATACGCATCGTTACCAACGATATTGCTGTTATTACTATTTGTATTAACGGGTTGCTGCAAAGTAAATTGTCCCTCGGGGCCGCCCGGAATTTCAATATCGCGATACAACTGGTTAAGCGTTTGCGAGTGGTTGGCGTAATTGGTTGATACACCACCATGTTCTATAATATCGGCCACCAGCTTTTTCAGTTCAACCATATCGCGTTTCATATCAAACAGTACTTTGTACAATATATCGCGTTCAGAAAAATCTTCCTTACCGGGGTTACCCACACGCATAGGTAAATTGCGGCCGTTAGCCTCCTGGGGGATATAGGTTAACAAGGTGGGCCCTGTAATAATGCGATCGCGCTCCAATACAGCTAACTGCTCGGCCATATTTTTAAGCTGACGCACATTACCCGGCCAGCTATAGTTTATCAGCACCTGTTGCGCCTCTTCATCCAATTGAATTGGCGGCGTACGGTATTTATCGGTAAAATCAGATGTAAATTTCCTGAACAGCAGGTAAACATCCTCTTTCCTGTCTCGCAAAGGCGGAATTTTTAATGGCACCGTATTTAAACGATAGTAAAGATCTTCCCTGAACTTACCGCTTTTTACAGCATCATAAACATCAACATTGGTAGCGGCTATAACACGCACGTTGGTTTTCTCCACCTTTGATGAGCCTACTTTAATGTACTGGCCAGATTCAAGCACCCTGAGCAAACGGGCCTGGGTACCTAAAGGCATCTCGGCAATTTCATCTAAAAATATAGTACCACCGTTTACGGTTTCAAAGTAACCCTTACGTTCGCCAACAGCACCTGTATAAGAACCTTTTTCGTGACCAAATAATTCTGAATCGATAGTTCCCTCGGGTATAGCCCCACAGTTCACCGCGATGAAAGGCCCATGCTTACGCGGACTCATCTGGTGTATAATGTGCGAAAACACTTCTTTACCGCTCCCGCTTTCGCCGGTAATCAGTACCGAAATATCTGTAGGCGCCACCTGGTTGGCTATATTTATGGCCCGGTTCAACAATGGCGAATTGCCAATGATCCCGAAGCGTTGTTTTATTTCTTGTATTTCCATATTGAAGAAGAGTCAAGAGATTAGAGTCAAGAATTAAAACTTTTAACTTCCGTTTTTAAGATGTACTCTCTGAAAGAAAATAACATCCTTTGAACTTCAGAAACTAAATCTATACATTCCTTTAGTTTACCTACCGACCCATATTTTCTACGCTCACATATTAATAATTGTGTTTCCAATTCAAATGATGATGAAATTGCTATCGATAAAAATTCGGCAAAATGTTTATCGGTATTTTTCCCAGATCCCTCAGCAATATTTGAGGGGACGGAACAACAACTCCTGTTTATCTGATCAATCAAATTATATCTTTCATTAGCGGGTAATTCCTTGCTAAATTCAAAAACCATATCTGTCAGGTCCATTGCCTTTAGCCATATCTTCAAATTCTTAAAATTATGCCGCATATGTGCTTCGGTCTTGATTCCTGACTCTTGATTCTTGACTCTATACAACCCTCCCTATCAACGTAGCCGTAGTAGTCCTTTCAATCAAAACGTTCACATATTGGCCGGGTTTGTAGTTGTCGGCTACCGGGAAAATCACCATGGCGTTTTGATCGCTGCGGCCGCAATAATCGTTTTTTGATTTTTTGGAGAAGCCCTCAATAAGTACTTTCTCTACCTTACCAACGCGTGCCTGCGCACGGTAGTAAGAGTATTCCTGCTGCTTGGCTACTATCTCGGTTAGTCGTTTTTGCTTTACTTCCTCGGGGATATCATCAGCATAGCGTTTCGCGGCTAAGGTTCCGGGGCGCTCGCTATATTTAAACATGTAGGCAAAATCGTATTTCACGTAATCCATCATGCTTACGGTTTCGGCATGCTCCTCGTCGGTTTCGGTACAAAAGCCGGTTATTACATCGGTAGAAATTGCGCAGTCGCCGATAATCCGGCGGATAGCGTCGATCCTGTTGATATACCAATCGCGGTCGTAAGTGCGGTTCATCAAATCAAGGATGCGGGTATTGCCCGATTGCACCGGCAGATGTATATAGTTGCAAATATTATCGTATTTGGCAATAGTATATAAAACCTCATCAGTTATATCCTTAGGGTGCGACGTAGAAAAGCGAACGCGCAAATCGGGATTAATGAGCGCCACCATTTCCAAAAGGTTGGCAAAATTGACAGCCCCCTCTAAATCTCCCCCGGTAGGGGAGACTTTTTGATCAACTTCAGTTTCTAAAGCCCTCCCTTCCGGGGAGGGTTGGGTGGGGCTGTCCTTCTTCCATTTATACGAATCCACATTTTGCCCCAACAAAGTAACCTCGCGGTATCCTTTATCAAACAGATCGGTACATTCGGCTACTATTGATTGTGGGTCGCGGCTGCGTTCGCGGCCACGGGTAAAAGGCACCACACAAAACGAGCACATGTTATCGCAGCCACGCATAATAGAGACAAAGGCGTTAATACCGTTGCTGTTTAAACGTACCGGGCTGATATCCGCATAAGTTTCCTCGCGGGATAGCAATACGTTCACGGCTTTCTGGCCACTATCAACCTGGTCTATCAGGTTAGGCAGGTCGCGGTATGCATCGGGGCCAACAACTACGTCAACCAGTTTCTCTTCTTCTAAAAATTTCGATTTCAGGCGTTCGGCCATACAGCCCAACACACCTACCACCAAACCCGGATTTTTAACCTTGGTAATAGCAAACTCCTTTAAGCGGTTACGCACACGGGTTTCGGCATTCTCGCGGATAGAGCAAGTATTTATAAATATAACATCGGCCAAATTATGATCGCCGGTGGTTTCAAAACCCTGTTCAGACAATATGGACGCAACAATTTCGCTATCGCTAAAATTCATTGCACAGCCATAACTTTCAATATAAAGTTTACGGCCATTATTTTTACCCGTCACCGGCTGCTCTAAAACTAAAGCCTCGCCCTGCCTGCTCTCATCATGTACCTTATCCGGAAGAACTAAATCCATCATTCAATTAAAAATTAGTTTGCAAAAATACATAAAATTTAAATACACGGATGACATATTGTCAGTATTTAACAAAATCGAAATTTTATTGCTATATTTCTGATTCTATACGTATAACAGTACCAGTAACACTATAAAGTAAACGGATATCTTTAAATGAAGCTTAAATTTTTAAGGCATAAGTGGCAAAAAATAGCATTTAGTTTTGTGTTGGTACCGGTACTTATAGTATTTATTATTGCCCTTATCCTTAACCATTACCTGGCCCCTATTTTAGCCACGCAGGTACGCGAAGCCGTTTTAACCGGTAGCGACAGCCTTTACCGGGCCGATTTTACCAGGGCCGAACTGCATTTACTGGAAGGAAAAGTTACCATATACGACATTAGCCTTATCCCGGATACCGCGCTTTATAATCGTAAAAAGGGGCAGCACCTGGCACCTAATAACCTGGTAACCCTGCATGTAAAAAAGCTCATTTTAAAACACATACACCCATTCAGCTATTATTTCAGGCAGCGGCTAAAAATAAACGAAATAATTTTGAATGAGCCCGAACTGAATGTTAGCTACGCGCTTAACCATACACAGGATACCGTTTTAAAAGATCGCCGCACAGCCTGGCAAAAAATTTCAAAAAGCCTGCACTCTATAAGCGTAGATCATATTTATTTTAACGACGTAAAATTTAAATACGAAGACTACTCGGGCCACAAGGTGGTAATATCAACCCTTAAAGAGATGAACCTGAGCGCTACCGACCTGCTCATCGATTCGGTCACCCAGACTGACAAATCGAGGCTTTTATATTGTAAGGACATTGTTACCGAGCTAAATAATTACAGCGGCAAAACAGATAACGGCTTATACGATTATAAAATAAAACACCTTAAACTATCAACCATGTATGCGCGGCTCAACATCAGGGGCCTGCAATTACAGGCCGCAAAAAACGACCTGTTTTTTAACAAAAGCCAAAGTGATAGTTTTACGCTGGGGATAGATTCAATACAACTCAACAACTTCGATTTCTTGAATTACCATAAGTACCGGCGCTTACGGGCATCAAGCCTTGAGCTTGCCAATGGTGCCCTAAGGGTATTTGGCAACCCTCATAAGGCCGGGCAGGTACCGGCAGATAAAGTATCCACCTTCCCAAATGTGCTGGTACGCAATACCGATGCCGACCTGACGATAGATACCATCCGGTTAAAGCATATCAATGTATCCTACTCTGAATATAATGCCGAGACAAAAAAAACCGGATCGGTTGAATTTGACAACACGGAAGGCGAATTTCACAACGTTACCACAAACAAGGCGTCCATAGCTAAAAATAACATCACCGATGTACACCTCAGCAGCTACTTCATGAACCGTGGGCGATTGGATGTGCAATTTCTGTTTAATTTAACCGATGCCGATGGCTCATTCAATTATAAAGGATCACTTAGTCCGATGGTTGCCAACAAGCTTAACCAGGCAACCGTACCGCTGGCCATGCTCAAGATAACATCGGGCAATATCAAACAATTTAATTTTGATATTCATGCCAACAGCAAGGCCTTTAAGGGGCGGATATCATTATTATATAACGATTTAAAGGTATCTATCCTGGAAGCCGATACCGCCAACAACCGTTTAAAAAAGCAGCAGCTCATATCCATATTTGCCAACCTGTTTGTAATAAAACGTAACAACCCCGATGCTGCCGGCAAAGCCCCGCGCTTTGCGGATGTTAATTACCTGCGGCCAAAGGAGTCGCCATTTTTTAAAACTGTTTGGCGCACATTGTTACAGGGCATAAAAGAATGTGCCGGCCTGGATGAAAAATCGCAACAGGCCGCGATGGGCCGCTTAACCGAACACAAAAAAAACAAGCAGGAAAGATTGGTAAGGAAAGCCGAACGCAAAAAAAGGAGGGCCGATAAAAAGGCGGCGAAAGAAATGGATTCACACTAATTCGCTCCAATTAAAACGAATTTCACGAATCAAATAGCCCTAAGCAAATTCATCTAAATAGTTACCGGCGATAAGCTGTTATTATATAATAGCTAACGGAATAGGCTTATGACGTTGGGAAGATATAAGCATTAAACGATACCTTGTTTTTATTGCCTGATCCCGGTTAAAATATCCAGGTCCGTTAGGTATCCGTATTGGCCAAGAGCAGGCCCCAATATTTGATGCACCTAAACTGCGCGATACATCAGTTTAGTGTTAACCATGATAAAATACAAGATATTGATTATCAAATAATTATAAATACATTATCCAAAATGTGTTAAGTTATGTTAACCCACTTTAAATGCATTTGCCCTATCAAATAGCCCAAATCATTTGTAATTTAGCAATTATTTATATGAAAATTTGATGCCTTTTTCTTTGGCAATGGCCTTAAGCCGGTTCATATCTTCTTTGGATTGAAAGCCATCTTTTGGCAGGTAATTGAAATTACGTGCAGCCCGGCGAAGCAAAAAATACTTTTCCCGTTCGATAAGCTTAGTTACATACTGCCAGTTGGTACTGTTACTGATGGAATCTCCCTTAACTTCAATTTTTTCGTCATTGACAATATATAATAGCGTTTCGCTTAAATATGGAACGGTTTTCATATTGTGCTTGCATTTAAAGTAAATGGTTAGTGGCAATACAATCCCCAAAATTCCTCCATATATAGATATTAAAAAAACCTCATCTTTCCATGTAAACGCCGAATCTGAAAATGTGGAATATTGGAGAAAAGCAAAAGCTATAATGGTTAATATAACTAAACTCCTGTTATATGATGCCCTTAGGCTAATGATCAGATAAGTCTTAAAATCTATCGCGCTGGTAACCTTGATATCTTCCATCCCACTAATATAATTTATTGAAGCAACAATTTCAGGTTAATGCCAAAATTGGTAAACGCGGTATTAAACGTTTGCGAGGTGTACGGCCGGGTGATGTTTGAATCATAAAACAGGTTGAGGTTAAAACGTTGGTTTATCACGTAATCAATTGATGGCCTTACGGTAATATTTTGTGCACCTGATGATATTTCTGCGGCTGCTACGTCGGCACGGTAAATAAGGGTTTTATTATCGCGTAGCGAGAAATCGAGCTTAAAGTTTACATCCTTAGGGCTACCACCGGGGAACAGGCCGAACGGGAAGTGAAAGTTTTTGGTATGATAGCCAAAGCCAAAAACCATTATCTTTTCGTTTTGCTGCGCCAGCTGGCTGTTAAGCAGGCTTAGGCTAAGCGTACGGCTCTGCCTGAACTCTACATTGGCGGTCATGCTGTTTTTAAACCTGGCGCTGGCCCCCAGCAAAGGTACAAACTGCTCAAATATGGTAACCTGCGAAAACTGGTAAAGCGGCAAAAAGTCGTTATTTAAATCGCGCGCGCTGCTGGCACCGTTAGCCTCCTGGTATTGCAGCAGCGTGGTAAATCCGTTTACGTTATATGATGAGCGGTAACCATGGCTCAGATCGAACGAGTCGAAAATATCGGCGAAGAACGGAATTTTGGCCAGGCCGCTATACCTTACATCCCAGTTGGGTATAGGTATTTTAGGAAACTGCGATGTACTGGCCTTCGCCGCTTTTTTACCTGTGTAGGCAGCCAAAAACGCAGGCACCAGCACGTTTTGTGAGTTTTGGCCGTATCCATCTCTAAGCCCAACAGAATCTACCAATTGCGTTGAATTAGGATTTTGCGCGGCAAGCCTTTGCGATATAATGGAACGGTTGGCAAGCATTTGCTGAAACAGCGGCGATGTATTATTAATACCGGTAGTTTTTTTGAACGCCGTACCTATAGTTAAATAAGAGACACTATAGTTACCTGTGGTAACCGGGCTTAACGATTCTATACTGTTGGTTGCGGCCAGGTATTTAAAGTTTGATTGGTAGTTATGATCCTGCGTTTTAAAAGCGATGAGGTCAATCTTAAGGCCCGGGATTGGTTCAAGAACAGCCCTGAAGTGCATATCCTCATTAAGCGATTTTGTGTACAACTGATTTTGCAGTGTATCTGTAGATATCCATCCGTTGGCCACTGCCTTGGCACGGATATCGGTTTGGCTGCCTAATAAAAAGCCTATGCCCGGCGCGTTGTAATCTGAGTTTTCGCCAAAAATACCTGATTGAGGCAGATAGCCGGGTAAATAGATGCCTTGCTTGCGCGAATAAGTAGCACTTACATTTTTAACACTGGTAAGCAGGCCAATTAGCACCTTGCTAATGCCACCCGGCGAATTAGGGTTACCGGCCTTGCGTATAAATGGAAACTTGTTATATAACGATACCATGTTAAAGGTAGGGTTCACCTGGATTTCGCGCAGGTTGCTTATACTGTTACCTACGTCATACGAAGGATCATTAATGGCAAACAAAGGCTGGGTTTGCCAGTTAAAGTGGGTGCTGTAACGGGTGGTTACAGATGTCCAGTCCATCCCCGGAATTTTGTTGATAGGCAACGTATAATTGATGTTGATAGTGTGGTTGTAGTTGGTAGTACGGCCTAACTTTTTCAGGTTATCCCAAAGCGTATCACGTTTTAAACCATTAATGCGCCCGGCTGGCTCATCAACAACCGATAGATTGGTGGCATCGATATCTAACGATAACGATTTTGATAAATTCCAGCCTATGCCATATACCCTGGTAATGTTAAAGTATTTGTTAAACGTAGTTGTTGGTATAGGGATAAAATTATTAGGGTCGTTATCCCTCAGTGTATTCTCCGAGTAAAACCGATCAAAATTAATACTGAAATTTAATCTTGATGGCAAAATGCTGAAGTTGATATCGTGTGCCAGTGCCAGCAAATTACTTTTAATAATTTTAGCAAACGGGCTATAGTATTTGGGCGCGTTGGTATAATTATAGGCAAAGGTAAAGTGATAAGTTTTTTCTAAATCACTTTGGGTTGTAAAATCATGATGGGTAAATTGTGTAAAGGCGTAGCTGGCGCTCAGGTTCTCGATATCCCAAACATGGTTTTTGGCTGTAGGGTCAAGCTTTGTTTTATGTACGTTGGTAAAGTTGAAGCTTTTTCGGAATGTGTAATCAACCGCCGCGTTCCTTATCGAATCACGCTCTTTGGTGCTTGTGGCTGCAGCAAGTGATTGCTTTAGTTCGATATCTGGCGCCCCCGGGTCATACTGAGGCATGCTTGTTTGCGACGACACATTAATGTAGGCAGGTATGCTGATCCCACTTTTAGCCGGGAAAAACTTACCCAACTCTGCAGTGGCGGATATATCGTAAACCTGGTTATCGCTCTGGCTCCTGTCGTTCAGCCGTGAATCCAGCGTACCAAAACCTATGCTAGTTTTACTGCCCGATACGGTAACGTCGGCAAAATCGGCCAGTTTGGTATCCAGCCTTGCTGTAGCCGCCCAGCCACCACGCTGGTCAAAATCAGTTAAGCGCAGTTCATCAAACCAAACCGTACCTGTTTTATCCAGCCCATCATCGGTGCCGGTTGCCTGGCTGCCTTTTAAAGGGTTACGTACACCAATCATAATGGTACGCAGGCGGCTTAAGTCGGGCTGGCCTTTTATATAAACAGTTTGGGTGCCTTCGGTATATTTAAATACCTGGTTAAAGGATACGTTGCTGTGGTTACGGGCAAGTTTTGCACGGGTAAGCAAACCAAGTTCTAAGTCAATGGCGTTGGCATCGGGCCATATGGCATCGGGACTGCTGGTGCCCGGCTGCGTAATCTTTAAAGGTACTTCGTACTCGTAATAGTTATCCTGGTAGTCAACACCAAGTCGTAAAAACGCGTTCAGGTCATCGTCTTTTAGCAACTCGCCTTCGGCGTGCACAAACATTTGTACGCGTTTGTATTTGCGTAAATCGTTATAAAATGTCCGGAAAGCGGCCCTTGAATAACCATCTCGCAGATTTTTTACATTCAGCGACAGCGATTGCTCGTTCAGCTTGGTATTTGTTTGCAGGTTGTTATAGTTACGCTGGCGCTGAATGCCCGGAGGTACCACGTAAGGGATGGGCGTACGGTTACCATTCTCCTCGATATTTACTGCCTGCACATCAAGCACGGAGTTATCTAAAGGAGGGTTGCTTATAGATGGATCGGCAATAACATTAAGCGGATTTCTCTCGATATTAAAAGCCCGCCATTCGCCGCGCACTAATTCCAATGTCGCGAAACGAAGGATGGCGGTATCGGCAAAATTGGTCATGAACATCCGCATAAAACGAATGGCTTTAAAATCGCCAATGTTACCAACCTTACTTTGGTAATCAGTAATCGGGATCCTGAACTGGTACCAGTTTACGGATTGAGTTGTACCATCGGGCAGTTTAACGTTGGCCGTTACCTTATCGCTGATGTTGTTTTGCCCAACAACCATATCGCCCGGGCGGATAGATACTTTGTACTGAAAGTACGAATCTTCCTGGCTCATGTTATTATCGCGGTTAATATCCTCGCCGTCGGGTAATGAGGTTGACGCCGAATTTTGGATCCCCAGTTCGGCCTGCGATTGCTGCGATGTTTTGGAGTTGCCATCGGTACCGTTATACTTACTATACCTGTCAAGGATACCTAACCTTGCCTGGTCAAGTGCCGAGCCCTGGTAGTACTGATAGTCATCCGACGATGGGTCATTAGCAAAATTGGTTGCTGCCTGTGCACTCAGCTGTCCTTTAACCTGGTTAACTACGGGGGCAAATTTTTTCTGCTCGTCGGCATCATTCAATCCATCCAAACCCACATCCTGCAAACGGCGTGCATCAGGATTATTGTCGAATGCGTTAATAACCGGTTGAAGTTTAGATACCCTTCCCCAGTTGGTTTCGTCAACCTGGGTAAAGTCGCCGTTTACGGGCAGGCTGTTCTCTAAACTCTTGCGGCCATCCTTCAATATATCTTCGGATATACTGCCTAAATTGAAGTACAAATCCCCACCCGCCGAATTAGGTTTGTAGATAAAAGGATCGAGCACCCAAAACTCAATGTATGATACGTTTAACGATTCAAAATCATTGGTCTCTAATTTCCTGAACATACCGCCCCAGCGTGTCTTTGGATTTTGTAAAGTACCATCGGGATTAAAGCCCGTAGTAGTATAGTTGTACGGACCGCGCACATTTGGATAAAACGCCATGTTCAGTGTAGCCAGGGTTAATGGCTGCCCGGTGCTCGACTGCTTATAAGGGAATACTTCCTGCTCCAGAACCTGCCTTGCGTAATGGTTGGACAGGTCGGCCCTGGATATGGCGATGTTATTAGAGTTGGTATAAAATATAGGGTCGATATTATAAAATGCAAGGCGGGCGCGGTTGTAACCATAGCTCAGGTCATCAAACCGGCTGGCTTCGGGGAATAACTGCGGTGTACCCGAAATTTGCCAGGCGTTGGCACTTTTTATATCGATGATGGATTGACTGTTTTCAAAATCATCCAGGTACGATGTACCGTTTTTTGAGCCGGCAAAATTTAACGCGCCGGGGCTGCCGGGCAACAACTGGGCAAACTCGCCCGAAAAGGTAACCGACGATGGCGCCTTGGTGTGGATCAGCGGTATTTTATCAACCAGGCGCGTAAGCATGCGCGAATCTGAACTATAGTTAACATCAAAACCCCATATGGTATTAGATATTGATTCCTCTCCTGCTGTTTCATTTTGAGTAATAGGCTGCTCGGTAAGATGCATCAGCGTACCGCCCAAATTCAGCTTATCGTTCACATGGTAATCAAACCTCGATCCGTATAATGACTTTTGTTGAACCCCAAACAACTCATTATTTTCCAGCTTTACGCTGATGGTTTGGCCCGACGACAGCAAAGCCTGGTTTAATATTCTTATCCGGCCGGAGTTGTAATCAACCGTATAATCTGTACCCTCAGTTAGTTTAAGCTGGCCTGCTGTTACAGTAACTGATCCTTGTGGAATATTTACAGCGTTCAGCTGGTATTCAGAACCGCCAGTTGAAGTATAGGTACCTTTGATCACGTACCTGTTTAAGGCCGGGAAATATTGCTGTGCTATTGTTTTTGTAGAATCGTACAGCTGCTGATATACGTAACGCTTGGTAAGGTCCGTTTCGCCGGCGGTAAACTTAGCTGCCAAATCCGACCCAAATGGTTCAATAGTAGGAAACGAAATGCGGCCGTTTTGCGAGTCTATAGTAACTCCTTCCAAAAAATCGAAATACCCGTCGGGCTGTTTAGCGCCTTGCTGATCAAGATTATCAAGCCCCGCAACCTGCAGCCAAAGTTTGCCTTTAAGGTTGGCCCCTTCCTCCATCACTGTTTTTTCGATACCCGATTTATCATCAAGCCGGGTCACTGTCAATTTAAAATTGGTTGGAGCAATCTGGAACGCGCCCAGTGAGTAGATGTTTTTCATCATCAGGTCCCACGAAGGCAAATTGGTTTTCAGCAGTTCGTTTTTCAGCAATTTTACAAATAACACTTTAGGCGTATTGGGGTCAACCGCTACATCGCTGCTAAACTCCCCCACCTGGTATTGTACACCGTTGATGGTGTATTGATAAGCAACCGCCAAAACTTCATCGTTATTTAAAGGATAATTAAGCGAGATATAGCCTAATTGCGGGTGGAGCGTATATTCCTTATCGGTGAGTTTGCGGGCATAAGTGAGCTTGGCATAGTTATCTGTATTGCCTGTTGATTGAAAATAACTGGCTACTGCGTTTGAGTTTGTTTGCCTTGCATCGGCAGGCAGATTTGTTAACAATGAGTTGGACTGCTGCGCAAAGCCTGGTCCTTTAAAGCCGGCCGGCAAGCCGCTAAAACCAGCACCACCCTGTATTCTTGAGGTGTTGTAAGGTTTATTTTCACCAAGGTCAAGAAAAGCTAATATATCTCTTGAATCGGTGGTTACGTTGGTACGGTTAGTTGTCCAAACCTCGATTTTTGTAATGTTGATATTGGAGCTGATGATCGGGATATTGGCCAGCGCCTTGTTATAGTTATTGCGAAAATACTGCGATAAAAAGAAGTGCTTATTGGCTTCGTAATCCGCGGGTGTAAGCCTGAATTCGCCCTGCTGCGAACCATTGGTTATCGTAATTGTTTTCGACTGCGACCGCTGTTGCGATAAAATACTGGTAATATCCAACCGACCAAATTTCAGCTTGGTTTTTACACCAAAAAGCGCCTGGCTACCGGTTATCAGCGTGGTTGGCAGCGGCATGCTTACGGTACCGGCTTCTATTTTCTGGATGATCTCGTCGGGCGAGCCTGTATAATCCAGCTTTACCTGGTTTTCAAACTGAAATTGCGCATCGGTATTGTAGTTGGTGGTAATTTTCAATTTATCGCCAATATTACCGGTTACATTAAGCTGAATCTTTTGGTCGAAATTAAAATTAAACTGGCTGCGCTGCCTGGTATTAAATAAAGGATTTTCGTTTTTATTAACCTGCCCGGCCAATATCATTTCTGCCGATCCCTGCGGACGGATATCAATGTTCTGGCTACCAAAAATTTGCTCAAACGTGCGGCTCCTTACTTTTATGACAGGAATAAAGCCCGGCTGCTGCGAATCGTAGGCATAGTTATCTGCCAACTGCTTGTAGTAGTTACGCTGTTTTGATTTATCGGTAAGTTTTAAATATTCGGCAAAGGTGAGGTATTGCGGCGGCCGGTATAGCAAATTGCCCACCCGTTCGTACAGAATATAGCGGTTTGTTGCAGCGTCATATTCAACGGTGCGCACAAGTCCCGGAGGATCGGAACTAAAAATACCCTCCCTGACCCTAACATTTTTGGGTTGGGCTAAGTCAAGTGGCACACTTTTCCGGGTCGTATCGGTCCTTATTTTCGGTATTTGCTGCTGCGCATACGCGCCGCTGAGCACACCAAAAGTGAGAATTACCAATACACTTATAATAATATTATAAGTAAATATTCTTATCAAAAGTCAAGTCGAAATTTATACGTAATTATAGGGTTTTTAAAGCAAATTTAATTAGTTGTTCAACAGTTAAATCGCCGCTATTTTTATTCAATTCCTGCTCCAATACCTTTTCGGCAGTATTGCGGGCAAAGCCAAGCATTACCAGGGCGGTAAGTGCTTCATCCTTAGCAGTTTTATTTATTGGCACAACGGTTAGGGTATCCGGGCCTTCCTTGCGCAGTTTATCCTGCAATTCTAAAATTATTCTTTGTGCCGATTTTGGGCCAATCCCTTTAATACGCTGAATAAGCGAAACATTACCGCTTACAATAGCGGCCTGAATCTCGGCCGGCGTTATAGAAGATAACATCATACGGCCTGTATTTGGCCCGATACCCGATATCGAGATCAGGTGCATAAACAAGCGGCGCTCACCATCATCGGCAAAACCGTACAGGGTGAGCGCATCCTCTTTTACATGTTGCCATATATATAGCTTGCAGCTTTCATCGGCGCCAAGCCTTGAATATGTATTTACCGATATATTAATATGATAACCTACGCCGCCCGCGTCAATAACAACGTGCGATGGGCTTTTAAAAACCAGTTTACCACTAATATAATCGTACATAAATATTATTTTATTCTTTTGTTTATCAAAAAACTATTGATTCGCTGCTTTAGCCTGCGCCGTAATTACCGCAATGGTAACCATGTTCACAATCTCGCGAACCGAGCTGCCTAACTGCAACACGTGCACCGGCTTTTTTAAACCTAACAATATCGGTCCAACCGCTTCGGCGCCGCCAATTTCCTGCAGCAATTTGTATGCGATGTTACCCGATTCAAGATTAGGAAATATAAGCGTATTGGCCGGCTTTCCGTTTAGTGTTGAGAATGGAAAGTTATCGGCCAGCAGATCGGAGTTCAGTGCAAAGTTTGCCTGCATATCGCCATCAACAACCATATCGGGATATTTTTCGTGCAGTATTTTTACCGTCTCCCTTGTTTTTTCGGGAATTGCACCCTCGTTCGATCCGAAGTTGGAGTACGATAATAAAGCTACCCTTGGGCTAATATTGAAGCGTTTTACCGAGCGTTCTATCAATACGGTAATATCTACCAGTTCCTGCACCGTTGGGTTCACGTTTACGGTGGTATCGCCAAAAAACACAGGGCCCTTAGGGGTTATCATCATATACATACCCGCCACGCGGTTTACGCCCTCTTCGGTGCCAATAATTTGCAGTGCCGGTTTTACGGTACTTACGTAATCTTTTGTCAAGCCCGATATCAGCGCATCGGCCCGGCCAAACTGCACCATACTGGCGCCGTAATAATTACGGTCGACCATGAGTTTTTTGGCCTCATATAAGGTAATACCGCGGCGCTGGCGTTTATTGTATAAATAATTAACGTATTCGTCCATGTTTTCGCAGCCCTCACGAGGATCGATGATCTGTACATCGCCCAGGTCAAGCTCGTTTTCGCGCATGATCCGTTTTATCTTTTCTATGTTACCCAATAATATTGGGGTAGCAATACCTTCATCCTTTACTATCTGGGCCGATCTCAGGATCTTATAATTATCTGCTTCGGCAAACACCACCCTTTTGGGGCTCTGCTTGGCCTTATTGGTAAGGTTGCGCAGTAGTTTGTCGTTGTTGCCCAAACGCGACCTAAGTTCCTCTGCATAGGCATCCCAATCGGTAATTACCTTACGGGCAACGCCCGATTCGATAGCTGCTTTAGCTACCGCCATAGATACCTCGGTTATCAGCCGCTGATCCATCGGTTTCGGGATAATGTAATCCCTGCCAAATTTAAGGTTGGTAATGTTGTAAGCCAGGTTAACTGCCTCGGGTACCGGTTTTTTGGCCATTTCGGCAATAGCGTGGGTAGCGGCTATCTTCATCTCCTCGTTAATAGCGGTAGCCCTTACATCAAGCGCGCCACGGAAAATGTACGGAAAACCCAACACGTTATTTACCTGGTTAGGATAATCGGACCGGCCGGTTGCCATGATAATATCCTCACGGGCGGCAGTTGCCAAATCATAATCAATCTCGGGAACGGGATTGGCCATCGCAAAAACCACCGGCTTTTTAGCCATCGATTTCAGCATGGCAGGGGTTACCACATTACCGGCAGACAGGCCAACAAATACGTCGGCATCTTTCATGGCATCCGATAATGTTTTTACATCGGTACGGGTGGTGGCAAACTCCATCCTGATATCGTCCAGATCGGTACGGTGCTGGTCAAGCACACCGTTGATATCAAACATCACCAGGTTTTCTTTTTTAACTCCTATAGAAAGGTACATTTTTGAACAGGATACTGCGGCGGCACCTGCACCATTAACTACCAGCTTTATTTTATCCAGCTTTTTGCCCTGAATTTCGCAGGCGTTCATCAAAGCAGCGGCCGATATAATAGCCGTACCATGCTGATCATCGTGCATTACAGGGATGTTCATTTCGGCTTTAAGCCTGCGTTCTATCTCAAAACAGGTTGGGGCCGAAATATCCTCAAGGTTTACACCGCCAAATGTAGGCTCAAGCGCTTTTACTATCGCAACAAATTCATCCACGCTTTTAGCATTCACCTCAAGGTCGAACACGTCAATATCAGCGTAAATTTTAAACAGCAAGCCCTTGCCCTCCATTACCGGTTTACTGGCCTCGGGGCCAATATTGCCCAGGCCTAACACGGCAGTACCGTTACTGATAACAGCTACCAGGTTGCCTTTTGCGGTGTATTTATATACATCGTCAACATTTTCGGCTATGCGCAGGCAGGGTTCGGCAACACCAGGCGAATAAGCCATGGTTAAATCTCGTTGCGAATTGGTAGGCTTGGTGGGCACTACCTGTATCTTCCCGGGACGGCCCATGGAGTGGTAATTCAGCGCGTCCTGTTTACGGTTGTTCTTGTTCATCTTCTCAAAATTCAAGCGCCTAAAATTACAATTCTTTTTATGGTAACCTGAAATAAAATAGCCCGGTTTTGAAACATGTCAAAATCGGGCTATTCTTTAAGCAGATATTATCCTGCGTTTACAACGTCGGTTTTGTATCAGCAGATACACTTGCCGAGATATCGCCACCGGCAGCAACCCTTATTGTTTTACCAACAGGGGCCCGGTTGCTCTCCAGGTTGTTCCATACTTTAAGATCATGTACCTCGCAGCCAAACAAGTCGGCTATACCGGCCAGGGTCTCCCCTTTTTTTACTTTATGATAGGTAGTTATCTTACGATCAGACTTTGGCACATCTACATAAGCCGAATGGGCGGCAGGGGCCGCTACCGCATAAACCGGGGCAGGCCTGGCAAACTCCATAGGAGCTACTGCATCCCCGGCACTATTTAATACATTGTATAGAGCAGCAAAGTTCTCTTTAGCGGTTTGCGGAAGGATAAGCCTGCGTGGGGCTTTTGGTGTACCGTTTACAATTAGCCTGCGATAGGCTGGGTTAAGGATAGTTATTTCACTGATGCCCACATTTAAAGCACGGGCCACATTACTTAACGACACAAACTTTTTAACCATAACAGTATCCGTCTTCAAGGAAAAGTTACAGGCCTGCGCTACAATATTATGCTTGCCAAAATAGTTCATCACATAATTCATGGCTATAAAAGCAGGTACATAACCACGTGTTTCGGCAGGCAAATACTGACGTATAGCCCAAAAATCGCTACCGCCACCTGCTTTTTCCATAGCATGTTCCACATTACTTTTTCCGCAGTTGTATGATGCTATTGCCAACAGCCAGTCGCCAAATTCCTGGTACGCATCCTTTAAATAGGCTGCTGCAGCATAGCTTGCTTGTATTGGGTCGCGGCGTTCATCAACATACTCATTCATGTTTAGTCCATATATTTTAGCGGTAGTACCCATAAATTGCCACAAACCCGTTGCCCCCACCCGCGATACTGCGTTTGGATCAAGTTTAGACTCAACTATCGATAAAAATTTTATTTCGTCGGGAATCCCCGCATCATGAAAGGCCTTCTCATAAATAGGAAAATAATACCTGGTAAGGCCGGCAACCTGGCCCATTTCATCGCGGTTGTGCATGTATAGCTCAATGTAGCTTTGCACATACTCATTATAATCAAGCTGGATATCCTTCCTGATCGAGTCAAGACGGCGCTTATAAATATTGCCTTGCGCGCCTATTGGCAACGGATGGTTTATAACCGGCAAAATGATGGTATCGGCATTAATTTCGCCATGAAAAGCAGCAAAATGATGACTTTGCTTTACAGACGGGAGAGCATTAGCTTGAATGATTTGTAACAGCGACAGGCAGATGGTAAGCGTAAATAATCTCTTCATTTAGTTGGATTTGATTAAATAATGATGCTTCCTGCATCGGTTAATTTTACTAAAATATGGCTTTTTTACAGTTTTAAGAAATATTCAGCAAAATCTAACAGTTGTTGTTCGTTAAAATGTTTTGTTAATAATTGTAAACCTAACGGCAAACCCTTGCTATTATTGCCGGTGGGCAACGATATGGCGGGTACACCGGCTAACGATGCTTGTACGGTAAAAATGTCATAAAGATACGTTACCACCGGATCTTTTTCTTCGGCACCTATCGGAAATGCAGGTTCCGGGGCGGTAGGGATCAATATAAAATCGTATTCGTTCAATATCTCCTCCGTTTTTTCTTTTATCAATCTGCGTACTTTTTGGGCCTTGGCGTAATAGGCATCATAATACCCGGCGCTTAGTACAAAGGTGCCCAGCATAATGCGCCGCTTAACTTCTTTACCAAAACCTTCGGAACGCGACCGCTTATAGGTTGATTGCAAATCATCGGCCGCCGGGCTGCGGTAACCATAATGCACACCATCAAAACGTGCCAGGTTTGATGAGGCTTCGGCGGTAGCCAATATATAGTAGGTAGGTACCAGGTAATCTAATTGTTCAAACGCTATGGGTTTTACCGTATGGCCTTCGGCGCGTAATTTGTCAATGTATTGTACCAGTACGTCTTTAACTTCGGCATTAACGCCGGGACTCGACAAGGCTTCCTGTAAATAGGCTATTTTTTTCTTTCCCGGCTTTTGAGTATCCACGATTATTGGCGATACCGGCTGCTGAATTAATGTGTTATCATACTCATCGGGTCCAGCCATAACCTCGTATAACAAGGCAGTGTCTTCAACCGAACGGGTAATTGGCCCCACCTGGTCAAACGACGAGGCGTAGGCTATAATGCCGTGCCTGGAGATACGGCCGTAGGTAGGTTTAAAGCCTATCACCCCGCAAAATGCAGCCGGCTGCCTAACTGAGCCGCCTGTATCGGTACCAATGGCTGCGTGGCACATATTGGCCTGCACAGCAACCGCCGAACCACCCGATGACCCACCCGATACTCTTTTTTGATCGGCATAGTTTTTTACCGGACCATAAAATGAGTTTTCATTGGAGCCGCCCATAGCAAATTCATCGCAATTGCAGCGGCCTATAATTACGGCATCTTCTGCAAGCAGCCGTTCAACTATGGTTGATGAATATATGGAAGTAAAACCTTTAAGAATTTTGGACGAGGCCGTTACCTGGTGCCCTTTGTAGCAAATGTTGTCTTTTATGGCTATAACCATACCGGCCAGCTTGCCGGCTGTTCCGTTTTTAATCCGCTCATCAACATTTTTGGCATTGATAAGCGCTTCTTTTTCAAACACTTCATTAAAAGCGTTTAAGTGGGCGTTCTTTTTAATTTCGCCCAAATAGTTTTTCACCAAACCCTGAACAGTAATTTCCGCACGCTGCAACCCGCTCTTTATTTCGGTTAAAGAGGAATAAAATTTAGCCATGGGGCTAAAATAAAAAACTTATCCGTTGAAATAACAAATTAATTCAACAGATAAGTTTATATCGCAAATAAAGCTGCTAAAAGTATTACCTGTTAAGGTATTATACTTTCGGTTTTTCTTCTGTAGAAGTGCCTTCGTTGTTTTGCGCGTCTTTAAATTCTTTAACGCCTTTTCCTAAGCCTCTCATTAGTTCTGGTATTTTTTTACCGCCAAATAATAAGAGAATTGCCAAGATGATTAGAATAATTTCTGGTGCCCCTAAACCCATGATTTTAAGTTTTTATATAAGTTAATATTATTATTAATGATAGAATGCTCTTTTTATTAAACTGCCAACGCAGCTTTTTTAGTGTTTACTAAGGTCGATTTTTGATTCGGTAACCGTCTCCTGATCTGTACCTACGTGAAACTCAGCCGCAGGGATTGTATTCGGAACTTTATTTTCGGCAATCACCGGGTTGGGATGATGCTCGATACTTTCGGCAACTGGTGTTTCATCAACCGAATGTTCCTCAATAAGCGGTGTTTTATGCTCTTCAATTACCGGCTCAACAGTTTTAGTAGCCTCCGGTTTTTCCTGGAAATTATTGATCTGGTTATTGATTTCGCGTTTAACATCTTCAGATGCATCTTTAAAATCGCGCAGGCCTTTACCTAACGTGCGCGCCATACCCGGAAGCTTTTCGCCTCCAAATAGCATTAATGCTGCAAAAAGTATCAGTACCATCTCGCCTGTACCAATATTTAAAAATAAAAAAACTGTACTTAGCATTGCATTTTTTTTAAGGTTACAAATATAAACAATTAATATCTTTATAATTAAGAATCAAGAGTTAAGGGTCAAGAATCAATACAGCTGCAAAAAAGTTTTATATTAACTTACTGCCTTGTAAGCTATTTCTTCAGCTAAGCTGAGCGTAATTTAGCCCATTATTGTTCCCTGTCTTGACTCTTAATTCTTTTTTTTGATTTACAACTAATTAGGCGCCAGCCAAAACTTAGGATTTTGCGCTTCTTTAGCTTTATAAATATCAAAGTTCACTTCCGTTTCGCCTGTTGACGGATCGGTTGCCACAACACCCAAATTTTGTTTAGTGGTCACTTTTTGCCCGCGTGCCACTGTAACCGACCGCAAGTTCCCGTACACGGTAAAGTACTCCCCATGTTTTATCATTACCAGGTAGGTACCACTCACATCAACCACCCTGATCACTTCCCCCTCGAATACCGCTCTCACAGCACTGCCGGCATTTGTGCGAATATCTACCCCGGTATTTTCACTTCTAATACCTTCAGAGGTATACGTTCCAAATCCCTGGGTTATTATACCGTTACTAACCGGCCACGGTAAACGCCCTTTATTGCCTAAAAAGTCGTTAGATAATTTGGCCGCCTCTGGTGTGGCATTCAAATATCCCGAACTGGTTTTTACAACGGCTTTACGTTCAACAGGCGCCGGCTTATTTTCGGCTTTGGCTTTAGCTGCGGCCAAACGTGCTGCTTCTCTTGCCTCGGCCTCTGCCTTACGCTGCGCTTCCTCTATCTCGCGGCGAATAGCGCTTGCAATCTCGCGGTTTGTTTTGGCAAGCTTATTTTGAACATCTTTTTGTTGCTGCTTTAACAACCCCTCATGTTGCGACAAATCTTTAACTACTTTAACCTGGTCGTTCTTTTGTGCTCCCAGGGTTTTCTTTTCCTTTTCCTGATCTTGAAGCAGATTGCTTTTTTCCTGCTTGGTTTTATCAAGCTCGTTTATTTTCACATGCAGTTCTTTTTGCGTTCCCTGTATGTAACCAGCCTGCCGCTCACGATAAGCACCAAACTGCTGTAAATACTTCAACCGTTTGTAAGCCTGGTTAAAATCTTTTGATGCGAAAATAAACATCAGCTTGTTGTAAGCACTTTGGTTACGGTAGGCGAAAAGTATCATTGCTGCGTACTCCTTTTTTAGCTGATCCAACTGGCTTTGTAAGCTATGTACGGTATTATTGCTCTCGGAGATTTGACTATCCAAATTTCTTACCTCAGAGTTAATGTTATTTATCTTCTCTTCCCTTAGGTTTATCTGCGCTTTTAATAAGCTCAGTTGTTTTAATGTAGCTCTTTTATTATTTGATGTTTCCTGGTAATCCTTATTTAATTGATCAAGCTCTTCTGATAATTTATCGCGCCTGCGCTTTAGTTCGGCACTGCTTTGTGCATGTGCATCAACAGCGATTAGTACTGCTATAAAAAAGAGAATTGCTTTTAAAAATTTCATCAAACAAAAATAGGAATTATTTGGCCGGCTCATATCTATCCGGAATACTAAATGGATATTCCAGTTGCTGGTCAAAATCGACCTTGGTATAATGCAGGTTTACATGGATCTTTTTATCTTTTACTACCGATGCAATATCAATCTGCGACGGCAGGATACGGTTATTGGCTTGTATAAACGTATTATTGGCCACCTGCAACGATTGCCCTTCGTTTTGGTTGTTCAGGTTGGTTTGCGTTACTTTATTATCGGCACCAACTATCAATTTGTAAAGCAAGTCATCAAGGGTGCCGCTTAAAGTAGTATTGCCGTTGGCGGTTGCAAAATCAGCGTTTTCGGTAAGCAGCTCGGGGATAGCATTACCTATCAGCAATGATTCGAGCGTTTTATAATTCACCTGTTTGCTGGCATAGGCATAAACGTAGCTAAACGGCTTTTTCAGATAAACACCTTCCAGCCTGTTTATCAACAATATGCTATCCGGAGTAATTACAGCGCGGGCTACCTCAACGCCTAATATCGCTGTAATGGATACCCATATTTTTTTGCCTTTATTGATGCGGATATTAAGTGTAACATCATTGCTGTTGCCGTTAATATCCAGGTTTGTTTTGGCCTTGCCCGAAAACGTATTAAAATTTACCTGCTGCGCTTTTATAGCCGCCAGTTTTGTATTTATCTTATTATCAGGCTTGGCTACAGTATCGGGTTTGCGGGTTACCATAACCTGCTTGCGTGCTTTACAGCTTACTATGGCCAGCAAACCGCAAACTATCAGTAACCTATTCAAAATATTTCTTCTCATTTATCTTTCGATCTAAAACCGGCGATTGATCACCGTAGCCTTTGGCCTTTTTCCAGTTATCCACAGCTTCATCTGTTTTACCAAGGTAAAACAAAATATCGCCATAATGTTCATACTTAACCGCACTTTTATCTTTATCGTGTGTTAATGCTTTCTCCATCCATACCCTGGCATCGGGGTATTTTTTTTGCATAAACAGTATCCATGCATAAGTATCTTCAAATGATGCCGTATTGGGCTGCAGCTGAGTTGACCGCGCCGACATTTGCGCCGCTTTATCCAACTGCTCATTTCTTAACGATAAATAATAAGCATAATTGTTTAGGGTATACGCATTATCGGGATTAACAGCCAGTGCCTTATCATAAGCATCGTCTGAACTTTTGTTGTTCTTCATGTCATGATAACAATCGCCTAATAACGAAAAACTAAGCGAAAGTAGTTCCTTATCCTGAATTTCTAATGAAGTTGCATTTTTAACATAGCCCAGCGCTTTGTTAAAATCCTTTTTCTGCGCCCATGCCACGCCTACCAAATAATTCATCCAGGCCTGGTTCGGGAACAAGGAAAGTGCATTTTCTCCGTCCTTAACTGCGCCATCCAAATCGTTCATACTTAATTCAATACGCACCAGTTGCTCATGTACCTGGTATACCTGCCCATCCAGCTCTATCGATTTTCTGTAGGCATCTTTTCCTTCTTTCAATTTATCACTTTGCAGCAGCATATCGCCATACATGGCAAAAGCTTTACTATCCTTAGCATGCGTAATGGTCAGCATCCGGCTTAATTCAAGCGCACTGGCTTTGGCATTAGGATCCGGAAATTTGGGGTAATAACCGGTTATGATCCTTATTTTTTGATCGATGCTTACCTCGGGAATGGCAAAAGCCTGGGTAAGTTCTTTATAGCTTGCATCGTTATTCTTTTTTTCGCGGTAAATATCGGCAAGCGCCAGGTGTACCATGCCGTTACCCGAATCAATCTTCTCGGCCTGCAGCAAAACTTTTAACGCCTTATCGCCAAATCCGTTTGAGTTATATATCTCTGAAAGTAACAGGTAGTAGCGAATTTGACCTGGGTTATTGGCTATCGCTTTTTCAACATCGGCTGCGGCCTGGTCAACTTTGCCTTGTTTGAGGTAAATTTTTTGACGGCTACCTAACAAGTCATCGCTGGGCCCGGTAATTTGCTCCAACTGATCATAAACTTTGAGCGCATCGTCATATCTTTTCAAGATGACAAACGCGTTGGCTTTATCAAAATAATACTCAGGCTTGTTTGGGTTAAGGCGGATAAGCTGGTTAAACACGTTTTCCAGTTTGTTAATGTTGTTACTTTTTTCGTAACTATCGGCAAGTGCGCTCCAATACCATTCGTTATTGGGCTTTACGGCAACAGCACGCTCAAGCAGCGGTTGCGCGCCGGTATAATCGTTTTGTATTTTTTTCAGGTTAGCCAATTCGTACAGCGATGCATCATTACCCGGATCGGCCTGTATTACCCGCTCAAACAACTCCGACGCGTGTTTCAGGTTTTCCACCGTTTTCTCACGCAAAGCCGAGAAAAACAACTGCCTGATTTCGCTGCTATCCAGGCTGCCCATTTGTTTTGGAGCAACTGCGGTTTGAGCCCTTAGCTGAAGAGGCAGGAACCAAGAACCAAGAAGCAAGACAGCTGCAATTTGCGACCGCCACATCTTGTTTATCGTATTTCCAGGTCTTAAGCTCTTATCCATCATATTCAAATCTACACTAAATTGCTCATTTTGCCTTCTCACCAATTTCAAAAAGTCTTGATTCTTGACTCTAACCTCTTGATTCTATTTTACCGCTGTATGTCCAAAACCACCTTCGCCCCTTGTGGTATCATTCAATACCTCAACCTGGGTCCAACTTACGGTTTCGTGCTTAGCAACTATCATCTGGGCTATCCTGTCGCCATGATTAATCTCAAATGATTCTGCACCAAAATTAATGAGCAATACCTTTATTTCGCCCCGGTAATCAGCGTCAATAGTCCCCGGCGAATTAACAATACCTATACCATGCTTGAACGCCAAACCACTACGTGGCCGTATCTGCGCTTCAAAACCTATAGGTAACTCGATATACAGACCTGTTGGCACCAATTTACGCTCCATAGGGTTTAACCTGATGGATTGTTCCAGGTTGGCCCTTAAATCCATACCCGCGGCATGCGCCGTTTCGTAAGCAGGTAAGCTATTGTTCGATTTGTTAATTATGCTGATGGTCATCTTTTAAAGATAATCTTTAGTTCTTTTTGTTCAAAATAAAATGCGCCTGAGGCAAATAACAGAAAAAGCCCATTCCCCACAAAAACATTATGATTGAATACCGAAAATGAAAGATATACCAACGTTATCGATATTAAAACGTACGCCAGGCACTTTTTAAGATTATAGGGAATAGGATAGTTTTTTTGCCCCCACAGGTATGATAAAACCATCATGGTTGCGTAGGCAATTAACGATACCCACGCCGATGCCATATAGCTGTATTTTGGAATGAATATCCAGTTTAAAATAAGCGTTAATATAGCGCCGATTCCTGAGATGTAAAGGCCATACTTTGTTTGATCGGAAAGCTTATACCATACCGAAAGGTTTACATAAATACCAAGGCTCACATAGCCAAATAACAATAGCGGCACAACGCCCAACCCCAACCAATACTGATTGTGCACAGTGTGCCTGCCAAATATAAAGGTGGCTAAAATATTGATATTGGCTGTAAGTGCAACACATATCATTGCCATGGCAATTACAAAATAAGTCATGATACGGGCATAGGTTTCGCCGGAGTTTTTATTTTTTGAATGGCTGAAAAAGAAAGGCTCGGCACCTAATCTAAATGCTTGAATAAACAAACTCAGGAACAATGCTATTTTAGCGCAGGTGCCATAAATCCCCACCTGCTGATCGCCAATGGCTGCTGGCAGCATTTGTTTAAGCATAGCTTTATCTACCGATTCGTTGATGATAAACGAAATGTTGGCTACCAATACAGGCCAGCTGTATACAAACATATCCTTGAACATGGTACCATCAAATTTTAACCGCAATTTCAACACTTCGGGAAGCAACAAAACAATAGTTAAAATACTTGCAATAGCATTGGCTAAAAAAACATAACCAACCCAATGCGGTCGGTACCAGCCAACCATCCAATGAGCGCCAGGTAGCTGATGCTTAATAATAAAAGGCACGCCAAATAAAAAGAAGAGGTTAAGCAACATTACAAACAGAATGTTGGTGCATTTAATAAATGCATATTTAACCGGCCGCCCATCTGCCCTGATCTTGGCGAATGGTATAACACAAAAAGCATCGCACACCAGTATCACCAGGAAATTTTTAACATAGAAAGCATAGTCTGCATGGTCAGCTTTTACGCCCGCCTGCATATAGTTAATAATACTATCTAAAAATAAAAAGCTAAAAAGCATGAATACTAGCGCAACCACAATGACTACGCCAAACGCATTATTATAAACCTGTTGCTTATCATCGGCCCTTTTTTGCAGATACCGGAAGTAGGTAGTTTCCATACCAAATGCTAATACAGCATTTACTATAGAAGCGTTACCATACATTGTAGTAAATATGCCATTACTCCCTACCGAAAGCGTGCGGGTATAAATTGGCGTAAGCACAAAATAAATCATCCGGGAAATGATAGTGCTTAAGCCGTAGATGGCCGTTTGCCCGGCAAATTTTTTAGCGGTTGACAATGTTGAATGTAATTAATTTGCTATCCGTAAAAATTACGGCCGCCTTTTTACAACCTCAAAATTACGATAGTTTTTTAATTCGCCCTCATGGGTTTCTACAGAAGTTACTTCGCCATATTCAGGGCCTTCATTGCACCAATCCATAAACATTTCCATCGCAAAATCATCGCCCTCGGCTTCAATAAACACGTCGCCGTTTGGCTCATTTAAAATAAAGCCCTTTACGCCCAACTGATCGGCCGTAGCCTTGGTTGATTTACGAAAGGAAACGCCCTGTACCTTGCCTTTAACTGTTATATTGAGATGTTTCATTTGTGGTTGATTGAGTTAGATTAAGTTGATTAGGTGAGTAGTTAAAAACTTTAAACGACTAACCGTTCTCAACATGCAAAATAACTTAATTCAACTCAATCAACCTAATCCAACTAAATCAACTTCTTAACTTTACTCTCCGGTGTTATCTTCAAACCATCAAGCCCTGTTATCAAGTTAAGCCCTGGAATTTTGCCAACTTGTAACGAGCCTTTTTCGTCATCGATGCCTAAAAACTCAGCGCCATTAAGGGTGCCCCATTTTATTAATCTTTCGGTACTTAAAGCAGGGAATTTTTTTTGAATAACACGCATTTCGCTCAATATGCATAAGCTATCATTGGATGCCAAACTATCGGTGCCCAGGGTAATATTAAAACCCTGGTCAACAAAAAGTTCAATTTTGGGCAGTTTGCCTTCAATATACATGTTGGCATTAGGGCAAAAACAAAAATTCACTTTACGGTCAAAACGTTTAATGAAATAGATGTCCTTTAAGTTGGTGCAGGTATTGTGCACAAGCAAAACCTTTTGCTTATTAGTAAGCAGCGGTATTACTGATTGCACCGAATTGCGCGCCTGTGGCTTAAAAAAACTGATATCGATACCAAAATATTGGTACAGGTCTAAAAATCCGCCGAGTTTATAGCGATAAAACTTGTTTTCGTCTTCGCACTCCTGGTTGTGGATACTGATGAGGTTATGCCCCTCTTCGCTATGTTTCCTGATAAGCTTAAACAACTCCTTTGAAACCGAATAAGGAGCATGCGGAGTCACCGAAACAGATTGGGGTTTAAACTCGCTCAGCAATGCTGTCGCCTTATCAAAAACATCAGCGGCATTTTGCGGTAAAAAACCAAAAGTTTCTACAAAAGTATGGTAGTATAATTTGCTTTTTGCTTTAACCGGAATACTTAAATTGGTATTTGAAATATCGCCAACAGCAACAATGCCATTATTGTACATTTCCTGATCGGCCTTTTCAATAGCCCCGGCTACTTGTTGCTCATCGGAATTTCTGAAAGCCTGAACTTCTTTTATAAAGGAAACCAGGCCACCGCCTGTTTTAATTTTGTTTTTTAGATGAGAAAGTTCAATGTGGCAATGGGTGTTTACAAATCCCGGGCAAATAATACCGCTAACATTTTCTATGGGGCCATTTGGAGGGTTGCTTGAATCTGTAACCGAAATTATTTTACCAACATCATCAACGGTAACAATTCCATTCTTAATCGGATCGGCATAAACTGGAAAAACGTAATCGGCTCTAAAACTTTTCATTCATCTGTTAAACTTTGGTATCTGTCTAAAAACGTTTTCTAAAATATGCCCAGTTCAAATCAATACAATTAACTTTTAGTTATTGTTTTTTTACCATCAAAAAGAATGACTTTAAAAAAGAAAAACATTTTTTTAAATTAAGTACCTTTGCAACGTGAATATTGCAAAAAACAAAATAGACATCCGCAGCCTGAGTTTGAACGCTTTACAGGAACATTTTATTCGTATGGACGAAAAAAGTTTCAGAGCTAAGCAAGTTTATGAATGGCTTTGGAAAAAATCATGTTTCTCATTTAATGAAATGAGCAATATTTCAAAAGAACTGCGCACTAAACTTGATGAAAACTTTGTTATCAACAACGTTAAAATAAACACATCACAGGTTAGTGCTGATAAAACTATAAAAAATTCTTTTATTTTACACGATACTCACCTAATTGAGGGTGTTTTAATTCCAACTCCCGGCCGAATGACGGCTTGTGTGTCGTCTCAGGTGGGTTGCAGCCTTACATGTAAATTTTGCGCTACGGGGTATATGGAGCGTAAAAGAAACCTTAATCCTGACGAAATATACGACCAGGTTGTACTTATTGACCAGCAAGCCCGCGAAAATTACGGCATCCCGTTATCAAACATTGTATACATGGGCATGGGCGAACCATTACTTAATTACAAAAATGTAATAGACTCGATAGAGCGCATCACCGCCGAGGATGGCCTAAACATGTCGCCAAAGCGTATCACCGTATCAACAGCGGGCATAGCCAAAATGATAAAAAAACTGGGAGATGATGAAGTAAAGTTTAACCTTGCACTTTCGTTACATGCCGCTAACGACGAAAAGCGTAACACAATTATGCCCATTAACGAGCAAAACTCGTTAAAAGCGCTTGCCGAAGCCCTTAAATACTATTACGCCAAAACTAAAAACCCGGTAACATACGAGTATATTATTTTTGACGGTGTAAATGATGGTATACAGGATGCTATGGAGCTTGCCAAATTCTGTAAGCACCTGCCTTGCAAAGTAAATATCATCGAATATAATCCAATCTCCTTCGCAAGCTATATTAATGCCGATGAGGATAAAGTAGAGGCTTTTGCCAATTATTTAACCAAACAAGGTATCAATACCCACCTTCGCCGTAGCCGCGGTAAAGATATCGACGCAGCATGTGGTCAGCTTGCCATTAAAGAAAAATCAAAAACTGTAGAAGTTTAAAAAAATGTGCCTTACATTAAGGCCATGAAATTACCAGGCGGCTACCTTGCCGATTTTGTTTCGCTGTTTTTCCCTCAGCTTTGCCCTGCATGTAATGCCAGCCTGGTAGCCGGTGAGCATATCATTTGTTCGGATTGCCGGTATAATTTGCCGTTTACAAATTTTCATACACAGCCAGATAACATTGTTGCACAACAGTTTTATGGCAAATTAAAGGTTGAGGCTGCCTACGCCCTCTATTTTTTTAATAAAGGCGGCAATGTGCAAAACCTCATGCACCATTTTAAATACAGCGGCATGAAACAGATTGGTAACCTTGCCGGGAACATTGCCGGCACCCAATTAAAAGAGAACCCTATTTTTAATGCCGTAGATTATATTATTCCCGTGCCCCTGCATAAAAAACGTTTAAAAGAGCGCGGCTACAATCAAAGCGCTTGTTTTGCAGATGGCTTGGCTGATAAGTTGACCGCTAACGTTGAATTGGATAATTTAATACGGAAGGTTGCCACTGCTACTCAAACCCATAAATCGCGTTTTGCCCGGTTTGAAAACATGCAGGAAGTATTTGCTGTTGCTAAACCGGAAATACTGGAAGGCAAGCACGTTTTGTTGGTAGATGATGTTGTAACTACAGGATCAACCCTGGAGGCCTGCGGGATAGAGTTATTGAAAGTGCCTGGCTTGAAGCTAAGTATCGCTACTATTGCATATGCGGTTTAGGTGATTAAGCAGCGCCTCGTAGTAAGTTCCGCTGAAAGCTGAAAATAAGTATAGCCACGAGCTGGAAGCGCGCGGCAGCATTTGCTTGCGGCAGCGTTTATTTAGCTCCCCTTCAGAGGGTTGGGGGGACCTATTGATGCTGATACCGGCTCAATTTCTCGAAAAGTATTTTTGGATCAAATGGTTTCAGGATATAATCGTTCATGCCGGCATTATCTATTTCGCCCATTTGGTTACTTAGCATAGATGCGGTTAAAGCAATAATAGGTAATTGCTGAAAATATGGTTCGGGATTTGAACGGATAACCTGGGTAGCTTCTAACCCACCCATTTCGGGCATGTGTATATCCATTAAAACTACGTTATAGTTTTGATTGGCTGTCACCTTATTTACTGCCTCAAGCCCATTTTCGGCAAAATCGGCATCGGCGCCCCATTTTTTAAGGATTTTATTAATTAATAACCGGTTTATCTGGTTGTCATCAACTACTAAAACGTTAATTTTTAATCCTTCTTCCACTTTATTATTATTGGTATTTAATTGCTTATCTGCTTTGTCAAAAGTAATGGTAAACCAAAAGGTGGAACCCTGCCCCGGCACACTATCTACATTTATACGCGAATCATGCAGCTCGATAAGGCGTTTACTAATCGCCAGGCCTAAGCCGGTGCCCCCATATTTACGCGTAGTATCAGCTTCGGCTTGTTTAAATTGCTCAAATATCACATTTATTTTGTCGGGGGCAATACCTATTCCTGTATCTGCGATCGAAAACCTGATCCTTACATCCTTATCAGTTTCTTGTATTACCTTTAAATCGACATTAACACCACCTTTATCAGTAAACTTAACCGCGTTGCTTACCAGGTTTAATATAATCTGGCTTAAACGGGTCCGGTCGCCTAAAACAACTGACGGTACATCGTCATCGATGCTTCTGCTAAGATATATATTTTTTTCCACTGCTTTGTATTGCAATGAATTGTTGATGCTCTGTACCATATCGCGCAGGTCGAGACGTACGTGTTCAAGTTCAACGTTGCCTGTTTCCATCTTGGCAAAATCGAGCACATCATTAATCAAAGTCAATAAATTTTCGGCCGAAAATTTAAGAATAGCCAGGTTTTCCTTTTGCGATTCCAACGGATCTTCGTCCATCAACAGGTGCGACATACCAATAACTGCATTTAGCGGCGTACGGATTTCGTGGCTCATTACCGATATAAACATATCCTTGGCCCGGCTCAGCTGCAGTGCCTCTTCTTTGGCGGCAATTAATTGAATCTCGGCCTTCTTTTTCTCAGTAATATCAATAATTACCTCTACATACTTATCAACTTTACCTTTAGCATCCAATATTACCGAATTGATAACAGATACCCACAAAGGTTGTCCGTCTCTGCGATATATAAGTAAATCAACCTCAAAAGATTGTTTATTCCTGGAAAGCTCACGCGCCCGTTCAATAATCGCTACGTCAGTTAATGCGCCTTTCAATACGTCGCCCAGGTGGTTTCCCCGCACCTCTTTTATCTGGTATCCGGTAATTTTCTCAAAAGCTTCGTTAACCCACTCAACCCGGCCCTCACTGTTATTAATAACAATACCGCTGGTAACTTTGCTTGCCACAAGGGATAACAGGGTAAGTTCCTCTTCGGCCTTCTTGCGTTCGGTGATATCAACCATTACCCCTATCTGCCGGTCAACCTTACCTACTTCGTTAAAAATCGGGCTGTTTGATAGCCAGGCCCATATTGGCGTACCGTCTTTTTTGTATACTTTTATTTCAACCTCATAAGGCCGGTTTTCTTTTACGGCCTGCACAGCACCTTCAAAAACGCTCAGGTCAGAGTCCTTACCCAACAACGATGTGCCAATTGCCTTACCCTCCAGCTCGGCAAATGAATAACCTATAATATCTTCAAGAGCCTGGTTCATCCACATAAACCGCCCCTCGATATCACGAATAAATATGCCTCCGGGCGATTTCCGGGCGGCAAAAGATAATATCTCCAGATCCTGCTCAACTTTTTTACGGGCCGATATATCAATAATAACCCGGATATATTTATCAACATCGCCAACACTGTTACGTATAACAGAGTTAATAATTGTAACCCATAAAGGCTTGCTGCTTTTTGGTGTTATTAAAAGGTCAACCTCATATGATTCTTTATTTTTTATGGACGATAGCAATTTTGCTTCTGCAGCGGCATCTACAACGGTACCTTTAAGCGTGGCACCCAACCATTTATTTTTAACCTCGGCTAAAGTAAAGCCGGTAATGTGTTCAAATGCATCATTCACCCAAACAACCTCATCGGCGGCGTTGCTTATTACAACGCCGTTACTAACTTTACTGGCTACCAGGGCCAATTGTTCCAATTCCTGGGAAATGTGTTTTTGATAAGTAACATCGCGCCCGCTTGCAAACCATTTATCACCACTGAATTTAACAGACCAGCTTAACCATTTAACAACTTCATCAGGAGTTAATACAACAGTTTCGATATTAAATTTACCTTGTTGTTTACCTAATCCCTCCTTAAGCAAATTCAAAGTCCGAACTCTCTCCTCTTCAGGAAAAAAGTTCCAGATGGGCTGCCCAATGGCACTATACGGGCTTATACCCAAAACCGTATCAACCGAACGATTGATTTGTTCAATATTAAAATCCCTGTCCATAATGCAATGAACATCGGGCGAACTATCAAACAGGTTGTAAAAATCTTTATGAATTTGCAGGTTGCGCTCCAATTCGCGCTTTTGTTTGCGCAACTCAAGGTGCGACATCACATCTTTGGCAAGCGTTTTTAACGCATCCTCCTGCTCGGCGTTCAGAACCTTTATTTTTCGATCAAAAACACAAAGAGTTCCTATGCGGTAACCTTGCGGATCAATTAAAGGCGCACTGGCATAAAACCTAATACCCATATCACCTTTTACCAGGTCGGTATTGGCATATAAATCATTTTTGGTAGCATCCGGAACGATAACTATATCATCGCCCAAAATAGTGTGGCGGCAAAAAGATTCAGTTTTGGGGATATAATCAACCTGCAGGCCAACTTTTGATTTAAACCATTGCCGGTGATTGTCAATAAAGGTGATAAAAGCTAAAGGCGCCTGGCATATATAGGATGCCAGGCGCGTTATAGCGTCATATTCTTCTTCGGGCAATGTATCAAGCACATGGTATGATTGCAGCGCGGTTAAACGCTCTTCCTCATTGTCTATAAATCCATGCTGCTTTGCTGCCATTTATTCTGATCCTTCTTCGCGATACAATGGAAAATCGTGCATCAGCTTGTGCACCCTTTTACGAATTTTCTTTATAGAATGTTCATTTTCCGGGTCGGAAATTACCGCATCTATCAGGTCAACAATTTCTTCCATATGTTTTTCTTTCATATGGCGGGTGGTAATAGCCGCTGTACCAACACGAATACCCGATGTTACAAACGGCGACTTATCATCATAAGGTACCATGTTTTTATTCACAGTAATATCGGCACTAACCAAGGCATTCTCGGCAGCTTTACCAGTGATGTTTTTATTACGCAAATCAATCAGCATCAGGTGATTGTCGGTACCGCCTGAAATAATTTGGTAACCACGTTTTACAAATGCTTCGGCCATAGCTTCGGCATTCTTTTTTACCTGTACAATGTATTTCATATAGCTATCGCTCAAAGCCTCGCCAAAAGCAATGGCTTTAGCAGCGATGATGTGCTCCAGCGGGCCGCCCTGGGTACCAGGGAACACAGCCATATCTAATAATGACGACATCATCCGGGTTTCGCCTTTAGGCGTTTTTACACCGAAAGGGTTTTCAAAATCTTTACCCAATAAAATCAGGCCACCACGCGGGCCGCGCAACGTTTTATGCGTAGTAGTGGTAACAATGTGGCAGTGCGGGAGCGGATCTTTAAGCAACCCGCGGGCGATAAGACCTGATGGATGCGAAATATCGGCCAACACCAAAGCACCAACCTCATCGGCAACTGCACGGATAAATTCATAATCCCAATCGCGTGAGTAGGCAGAAGCACCACAAATAATCAACTTTGGTTTTTGCTCTAAAGCCACTCTCTTTAGTTGATCGTAATCAATTAAGCCAGTTTCTTTAACTACACCGTAAAAATGTGGCTCGTATAATTTGCCCGAAAAATTTACCGGCGAACCATGTGTTAAGTGGCCACCGTGCGAAAGATCAAAACCTAATATTTTATCGCCGGGCTGTAAACAGGAAAGCATAACAGCAGCATTAGCCTGCGCACCAGAGTGTGGCTGCACATTTGCCCACTCGGCATTAAACAGTTGTTTTGCACGCTCAATAGCAATGGTTTCAATTTCATCAACTACCTCGCAACCGCCATAATAACGTTTGCCCGGTAAACCTTCGGCATATTTGTTGGTCGCAACAGAACCGGCCGCTTCCATTACCTGACGGCTTACAAAATTTTCAGACGCAATCAGTTCAATGCCCTCTTCCTGGCGTTGCTGCTCTTCGTCCAAAAGTTTAAATATCAGTTTATCTCTTTTCATTGTGTGTTTTTAACGGCGCTAAGTTAAGTAATTGATACAGAATTGAGATGTGAGATATAAGATTTGAGGCAAAAGTAATCTGAGATTCTATCGGTTATAAAATTAGCGCAATATAATTTGCTATACAAGCTATAATAACTAATATGTTTTTGTAAAAAACGTATTCCACAGCCTAACAATCCGAAGCCAAGATTGCCACCCTGACGCTATTGTAAAGTAACCAATTTGATACCGACCGCAACCATAACTATGCTCACCTTATTCCGCTACATTTATTCTCATGGCATACACCAACCATTTAAAGTTTCACTTGGTTTATTCGTACGTAATTCACAATGTATATATTTATATATCATTCCATTAATAAAGATATATGGACAAAAACAGCAATGATCTAATCATTCGCCAGGCATCTATAAAGGATGCCGGTGACATTCTTGACATTTATAACGACGCCATTTTAAATACAACTGCGGTTTATAGCTATGAACCACACACCATTAATATGAGACTGGAGTGGCTGGAAGAAAAAAAACGGAATAATATACCTGTTTTTGTTGCCGAAGCAGATGGAAAAGTAGCTGGCTTTGCATCTTACGGACCGTTCAGGGCCTGGGCTGCATATCAATATACTATAGAGCATTCTGTTTACGTGCACAAGTCTTACAGGCAACAAGGAATAGCCGGAAAACTGTTAGTGCACCTCATTGAAACCGTTAAGCAAAAACAAGTACACACCATAATTGCCGGTATTGATGCCAATAATATAGCCAGCATTAGCCTGCACCAAAAATTGGGCTTTGCAGAAATAGGCACCTTTAAACAGGTTGGCTATAAATTTAACAATTGGCTCGATTTGAAATTCATGCAATTGATATTGGATAATGATTTCAAGCCGGACAACTAATTTTAAAATCAATTCTTTTTTAATACTTAAAATTATATATTTGCCACCCGAAACGGGGGATTAGCTCAGCTGGCTAGAGCGCTTGCATGGCATGCAAGAGGTCATCGGTTCGACTCCGATATTCTCCACCAACCCAAATACCCTTTAAAATCGACGTTTTAGAGGGTTTTTTTATGCCATTTTGGGTGATTTTAGTGTTTAACCAGCACGTTTACCAGCACGAAAATTTATTACGAAAAGTGCCTTAGTTGCCCTGATTGTGCCTTTTTTGAAGTTCTTTCAGGTCTTCCTGTGCAATCCTTTTTGTCGCCTCGGCTTTTAATTGCTCTTTTTTAGTCATTTTTTGCTCAGGTTTTGGCGGGTTAGCAACATGCTCTACAAATTTTTCTGCAAGGTCGGCAGGGTCAATAACGGGGATGTTGCCTACTGCGGTACCCACCTTGTTTACGTTGGTGTTAATTATTGCCAGCATATCCATGACCTGAGAGAATGAAGCGGTACCATTAGCTAAAGCTGCATTTGCTTTCGCCAGTTCTTCTTCCTGTAAGTTGATAACATAGTCATAAAGCTTCTTAATCATTTTAGGTATCGGTACATCAATGTTATAAATACCGTCATCATATCGTCTATAGAACTTAACCGGGCCTCGGTCAAATATATTAACGTACGCATCACCAAATTCATCTAAAAATTCAAAGTCAGTTTCTAACTCATATAATTCGTAATCGTCAGGGTGATTAGCTTTCATCCAGTTGATAAATTCTAACACATGCCAAAAATACCAGAACGTGGTAAACGGGTCATGCTCTTCCCTCAACTTGTCAAGCCCATCCATTACTAACTGTACCGATTGCAACTGAGATAAGATGTATTCTTTCATCCCTCAAATATAAAAGTTTAACCCTTGATGACTATACCTCAGCTACGTCAATACAGACAATTACATGACATTTAAATGACAATAAAAATAAGGTTTTCGCTTGACAAAAATGGCTGCTTGACAACGGAAATTTATGGTGTATTTTTGCTCAGTGTATGACCCAATGCACGGTTTTAACTCTATTTTCTCAAAGTCCGGGGGCTGGTTTTGCCCATGCTGGTAGCATCTAAATTGTTTCAGCCCTTACTCAAAAACTAAATAGCTGTAGAAATATCCTGTTGTTGTCGCAATACCTTTTCAACCCATTTGATTGGGTCAGGTGCCAAAAAATTTTTTTGCCCCAAAAAATTGGAAAAGTTTGCCTTTATCAAAGTTGTGTCATTTAATCCGGGATTACTGTAAATCCCGGTAATAGAAGATAGTTATAATAAATACCCATTACTGAACCCTGAAAATTAGGGACTGGATGCCGCTGCCTGCCTTAAAGTGAATGGATAGTTTAACAAAAAAACAAACATAAGTTATTAATAATCAGTGAAGATGATGAGTGCGATTGAAATAAAAAAGAGAAAGAAAAGGAAACCAAAGTATCCTACGGAAACAGAACGGGTAAACGCCGTAAGAGCATCAAAAGTTAGATGTAATAAAAAGAAGAAACCAAAGGCAATGATAAAGCCCTTGTATGGTAATTTTAATGATAGGTACAGGTCTGGCTTGTTTAAATATTTGATATTGAAAAATTTTCATGCTATGGTAACCCTTACTCATAAGAGTAGGACTACACTTAAACAGCATGAGGTGTTGATAAACCGAAAGTTAAAATTAATGGTGGGCAAAGGTTTTATCAGTTGTTTTTTTAAAGTTAATGAGTACAAGGATAACAAATATCACTGCCATATTTTGGTGGAAGATGCAGCGGTAGCCAAAGACCTTGCCGGGGTCTTCAAGCGTTGGTGGAAAGAGAACGGTAACTGTGACTACAAGAGAATTAAGTCAGAACTCGATAAAGGTAAAGCAGTTAACTACTGCTTAAAGCAACTGCAACCTGAGAGTAGAAAACACAGTATTCAGGAATTAATAGATACGTGGGATTACTATCAAATACCTGAGCCAGTAGTACAGGTTGATTTGTTTAGAAACCCCGACTTTTTAGCCTATATAAGACGGAGTAAAGATTACGAATACAAACGCCCGGCAGGTTCCTTAATTATTCCGGGAATGACCTTAAATGAGGCTTTTAATAGGATACAAGCGAAGATGGATAAGCGCATAACACCACAAAACAAACTTGTGGCTATTTATTAATAAAAAGATATGGAACTAATATTAAAAAAGAAAAAAGCTGATGCTTTCGTCAGTGCGATGCAGGGATTAGCAAAAAAATTTGATGGTGTGTATTTACCGGGACAAATAGAAGAATTTGTCAAACTGGATGTAGTTAATGGTAAAATGCAATTAACCTTTGATAAGGTAGTCCCTGAGATGGTGCGTATCGCCTGTACCATGGCGTTTGTTGAAACCTTGCTATAAAATCCCTAAGTAAACTACCGAGGTTAACTGAAAAGTCATACTTTAGTGGTGAAAAAATATTAACGTACAATACGTTCATTGCTTCCACGAATTACGACAAATAGAGGAACAAGCAATAATGTGTGTGGTACGCCCGTATGGGCGTGGCTATACCTTTGCTTGTTCGGGGCGTCGTAACCCTGTGGTGGCTTGGTATGTGTCCACGCCCTATTTTTTTGCTGAGCAAACCACAATTTACGACAATATGAAACAAATCTTTAAACCTGTCACCCTGTTATGGGTACTTCTAATTAGTATCGTCACTCAGACTAAAGCACAAGACCTACCGCCCATGGCTCCACTTAATCGGGAGTACTTAGTTTCTCAAATTGACGGCGATGGTTACACTATGAAATACCAATACGATAGTAAGTATAGGTTAACTTCATTTACCATTTTTAATAAGTATAACCTGAACGATGTTAAGCGGTTTACGTTACAGTACCTGCCTAACAAAATTGTGATGACAAGCCGGGGTACCGAGTACGGTGACAGTCCGCAAACCTTTAAAACCGACCTTAACGGACACGTAAAAGAAATTACCTCGGCTGCATGGAGTTCAAAAGAATATTTTTTTGATTACATCTGGAAATTTACATATTCAAATGCCGGGTACTTGGAACGTATAAATATGTATTCGAGGGGGGATAAGTCATTGCAATATATCTATCAAGTCATGTATGACAGTGGTAATATTAGCGACCTCAAAACTGCTTTCAACGCCGGGCAGCCGGATAATAAAGGTATAGATTTCGCTATGACATACTACGATAAAGAGTCAGTCCTCAATATGAATTTCATTTTGCAAATGTTATACACTCAAAAAAATCTTTACGGAGATTACTTAGCCGACCGGATGTTTCTTGGCATACCGGGAGAGTTATTTGGGGTGCAAAATAACAGACTGATTGCAAGTATTACCTATAAAAATATGTTCTCGCCCTACAATGATTCAAAGGGTTACCATGAGAGTTGGAACAAAACATATAACATCAAATACGATTTCGACGACAAAGGATTAATAAGGTCGGTCATAATTGATGACCATGTGTACAAGATAACTTTTAAAACCGGCAAAGGATGAGAAGTTTATTAATATGCTTGGCATTAGCAGTATTGGTTACTGCTTGCCAAAATAAAACAAAATCTAACTCAGGTATTGGAGAAGCAGTAGACACCAGCAACATGGTGATGCCTAACACATCACAAACGAGTAGCCAACAAGTAAAGGCTACATTTCAAGCTAATCGATGCTTCGTTAACAGCAGCAATACGGTAACCTATTTGATTAACGGCTCATACTGTTTCTTTACGAACAAAATTTGCTCATTCACCTATGACGAGGTTAACAATATTATAGCCATAAACTACGCCGGGGTAATGTCAGACAAGAAAGATGACATGGTTTACTATGAAATTGAATCAGGGTACGATGTGAAAGACCGGGGTTATCAGATGGGTATAAATGTAAGCGAAGTAGAACGCAGTTACAACCTAAACGGCAACCTAAGTAACCCATGTTACGCACTTGTACAGATGGATAAATTATCTGAGGGGCGTTACCAACTAAGTAGGTCGGGCGACCGATTTAGCTTCTACAAACCTTTAAATATTAATGACGTACTTAATGACTTTTCATACGCTATGGACGGGCTAAAACAGACTTCCAGTAGTTACAGTCAGGCTTTCCTCGTTACTGAAAATAAAATGAACCTTATCGAGAGTCAGGGTGCTGAGAACATTGACGCTGTATTGAGCAATAAGGTAGACCATACCTATAAATCACTTATGGCGAAATGGAACCAAATAAACAAGGGTAAAAACACTGTAGACGACTATGTAGCAACTCATCAACAGGTTAGTAATAATCAGGAATACACGCCGTCTATCTTTAACGAACTAATAGCAAACATGGAACGAATGAAAGAATTAATTGTTGAGAACGAACAATTTAATCAGACACTGGATACCGAAGTCATACCGCTGCTACAGCAAAATTAATTGTACTATTTGGTACCAAAACCCATCTTTATCGGTACCATAATACCCCCTAAAGGCTCCGGCCAGGAGCCGGGGTCTTTAGGGATATTTAGAAATTGATATTAAAATCGGAATAAGTGACCAACCGATGACATCGATAGGGTACTTACTCCGACAATTCACCGGCTTTATAAGTCTAAAATTTTTCAAAATTTGGGTTTACCACTGCATTTGAAATAAAAACCCGGTCAGGTTTTACGCTGCCGGGTATCTATTAACAATGGTGTTTTAAATACTCAATTGCTACAGTAGTAAGGATTTTGATAATCGCATTGATTATCGTCTTCTTAGTTTCTTTTGCCATTAGATTATGGGTAAGAGTGTTTAAGAAGCGATTTTGCGAATACCCCACAACAGGGTTTCATCTTTACGGTTTAGACAAAGGTAAGGAGCATTTTGCAGAGTAAAAAATTGGTACCTTAAAAGGCGTATTCGGGTTTGTAGTATGGCTCCAAACCTAACAACGTCAAAATTTCAATTGGTTGGTCAATCAAGAAGTCAGGCTTTGAGTTAATCAACAAGTTTAACTCGTCAGACCCCCATTTGCAGCCTACACTTTTAATACCTGATGCTTTGGATGCTTCAATGTCAATAGCACGGTCGCCAAATGAATAAATAGCGTCACAGTCACACTCCATTAAACTCATAGCTTTAATAAACGATTCAGGGTGAGGTTTTCTGTTCTTTACAGCGAAGTAATCTATTAGGTGTTTATAGGGAATGTTGAAATGCCTTAAAACCATTTGAGCATACTTACCGGGGCTGGTGGTGATAACGCATATTTCAATATCGTTATGGTTTATAGTATCCAAAACTACCCTCATACCCTCATACAATTTGAATGATGGGATTAATGAATATACGGCAGACCAGTTGCGATTTTTTCGCTCGGTTTCAGCTAAAGAACTATCAACCAAAGTTTGGTCAAGGTCAAAAATTATTGATTTTTTCACGATTAAAATAGTTTAGGTTGGTTTGTTATTTTCTTTTTTACGGATTCCTTTCTCTCCTTTGCTACTTGCCCTTTTGACGGCTTTTCTTTTGCCGTTGATGTTAACGGCTTAACTGTAGGTACATCGCTGGTTAAGGACTTCTCAGGCTCTACCGTAGGCATATTACTGGTTACAGGTTGCTCAGGCTCTACCGTAGGCATCTCACTGGTTACAGATTGCTCAGGCTTTACCGTGGGTATTTCACTGGTTTCAGGATGCTCAGGCTCTACCGTAGGTATCTCATGGGTTACAGGATGCTCAGGCTCTACCGTAGGTGCCTCACTGATTACATGTTTCTCAGGCTCTACCGCAGGTATCTCACTGTTTGCCGACTCTGTTAATTCTACCGAGTTTTCCTGCTTAGTTAATAGTGCCGGGGCTGGTAAACTATTCGCTGTTTCGGACTTGTTAAAAAGGGAGATAAACTCTATAAGATTATCAGAAGTTAATGCAAACGCCTTGCCCTCTCTGATTAATTTTTCATTGCCTTTTGTTTTGGAGTACTCCAATTCAGCACCTTTATACTTAATTGCAGCTAATGATTTTCTACTAACTAAGGTTGCGTTGACTGCGTGCATAGTGCCGCCTTTCTCGTCTGTCTGAATTACAATGGTCGCCTCAGAAAGTCCCGCCTGTAATCGGTCACGTTCAACAAAATAGTTCGCTAATGCACCTGTACCGACAAAGTACTCACTTAATAACACACCTCCTTTGTCTAAAATTTCCTCAGCTAATGCGTAGTTTTCTTTGGGATAGATGGTATGTAAACCGTGCGCTAATATTGCAGTAGTAAAGCCGTTAACTGATAAGCACCCACGGTGACCCGAAGCATCACAACCCTTTGCTAAACCGCTAACGACATTGAAGTTCTGCAATGCTAACTGTTTACCAAAGTACTCACCTGCTTTAATTCCCGCTGGACTTGGCTCTCTCGTACCAATTACTGCAACTCCTATTAAATTCGATAAGTCATCTAAATTACCTTTGGTGTTTATTATTAGCGGAGGGTCGATAATATTCGTCAATGCCGGAGGAAATTTCTTGTCGTAAAAAGAAGTAATCTTAATGTTGCCCCGGTCTGATTTTTCAAGGATGTCGTCCCCCTTTTTAAAAGCTTCATTTATGTCGGGTTTGGAATACTCAGGAAAACGCTGTAAGGTTTTGCTACTGCTTACTTCGAGTATAAAGTCTACAAGGTCTGCGGTGTCACCTGAAAAGTCAAGGTCGCACAGCTTCTTAGCGGTCTTACGCCCCATGCCCCGCAATTGCAAAATCCTTACTAAGTCTTCGGTTCTTATCGCCATGTTTTAAGTTCGTTTTCGTTAAAATAAATCATCAATATCAAACACATCAAAGTCAGGCTCATACTGCACATAAGTGGAAACAGTTTTTGCCAAAAACAACCCTATAACATTAGATGCCCCGGTACGTAGAAGTTCAGCAGCTACTTGCTTAAATGATGTTGCACTGGTACAAACATCGTCAAATAAGTAAACAGTTTTACCAGTGTACTTAGCATTGTGAAAAGTAAAATGTTCAATCTTATTGCCCCCGGCGTGTCCTTTGGTTGCTTCGTGCGCTACAGTGGTGATACCATCGTAGCAGTTTGGTAAACCTAAAGCGTTACCTAATGAGTTTGAGAAGTTTCTGAATCGGTTGGTATTTCTGATTGGGTCGGATGCAGGAATTACCATTAAACAGGCATTGGTAACAGAGAAGCCTTTTGCCCTAAAAGCCTGAGCGATTTTGTTCGCTACCGTTGCGCTATTATTACCGTCCTTGAATTGCCATATTAATCTTCTTACCCATTCAATGTTGCCGTCAACTTCGGCAAATTTGTTTTTCCCATAGTAGTCATGAATGGCATAGGTTTTTAGTTGTTTCCCTGATACGTGGTACTCTTTTACAATTCTAAATTCTGCGATGTCTTTGTTGTAGGTTAACTCGGTCATGTGTATGAAAGAGGGTTTAGATTAAACTATTATTTTGTGATGAAACAAATATAGTTTTTTGCCCAATTACTTGATGGTACCAGCTTGTATTACAACTAAATAATTAAATTTTTAACAACAGCATCATATTGCTAACATTATTAGCATTTTTGTAATTGTGAAAAGTGTTGCAGATATTCAGGTTTACAGGTTTAAGAAGTCGGATAATGAGTTACCGCTATTTCTATCACAGATACGATGCGGTTTTCCCTCCCCGGCAGATGACTACTTAGAGGAATGTCTATCATTAGATGATATATGTATAGCTAACGCAGCCAGTACATTTTTAGGCAGGGTCACCGGGCATTCACTAAAAGACCTACTGATTTACCCCGGTGATATAGCCGTAATTGATAAAAGCCTGAAACCTGAACACCGGGATTTGGTGCTATGTGCAATTGATGGAGAATTTAATGCTAAGATACTGCATATAGATAAATTACAGGGCATACGACTGTTATCGGCAAACACCGACTTTCAACCTATAATCATTAATGAACTTACTGATTTTCGGGTTTGGGGGGTGATTACATATATTATCCAAAACATTAAAAGCCGTAGCGATGGTTGGCATTATTGATTGTAATAATTTTTACGCATCCTGTGAGCGGGCATTTAATCCTGCCCTGAAAGATGTACCCGTTATTATCTACAGTAACAATGATGGTGCGGTAATCGCCCGAAGTGAAGAAGCCAAAGCGTTAGGTATCGGAATGGCAGTGCCGATGTACGAAATTAAGCGGTTAATGAAAATTCACAACATTCAGGGATTTAGTAGTAACTACACCCTATATGGCGACATGTCAAAGCGCATTAAAGCTATTATTAGGCAGTTTTTCCACGAGGTTGAGGATTATTCAATCGATGAGAGTTTCGTGTCCTGTAAGGGCTTAAAATACCGTGACCAGTTTAGCTACATTAAGGATGCGAGGGATAAAATTAGCAGATGGTCTGGCGTACCTGTATCAATTGGCGTAGCCGAAACTAAGACGTTGGCAAAGCTTGCAAACAGGATTGCTAAGAAGCAATTTCGAGAAACCGGGGTCTATATACTGGATACCGAAGATAAACGCATTGATGCCCTTAAAAACACTGAAATTACCGATTTATGGGGTGTGGCAAGACGTTTGGGCGCAAAGCTAAATGCTAAGGGAATTGCGACCGCCTACGACCTTTCAATGGTTGCCCCTGAGTGGGCAAAGACAAATTTTAGTGTAGTGTTGCAGCGTACTATTTATGAACTCAACGGGGTGCAGTGCATCCCCTTGGAACTGGTGCAACCGGACAAACAAAACATTGCCTCACAAAAAAGCTTCGGTAAATTTCAGACTGAATTTGAGCCGATGGCAGAGGCTTTAGCCAACTACACTGCACGAGTTGCTGAAAAGCTACGACGGCAAAATTTTGTTGCTGGTGGTATCCGGGTTTGGTTGGGTACAAATAATTTTTCAAAGACAGATGCTCAGTATTTCCCGGAGATAAGCACGGTATGTGATGTACCTACTGATTACACACCATCCCTGATTAAAAGTGCTATCGAGGCATTGCATGTCATCTATAAAAAAGGGTACTTGTATAAACGTGTAGGTATTATGTTGATAGACCTACGGCATAACAGCGATGGTACACAAAATTTATTTCGGGCTGATACCCGGCAAAGGGAAATTGCAATTATTAAAAGAGTTGACCGCCTGAACCATCTTAACGGTCGTGACACAGTGCGGTCGGCGCAACAAGGCTTTCAGGCTGATTGGAGAATGAAGCAGGATAACCTAAGCCCTAAGTACACTACACGGTTAACCGATATAATACACATAAAATAAGAAACCCCGGACTTGCCGGGGCTTGATTGCTATATTGCTTGTGTTTTTAAATGCTTAGTTTCAACAAATGTACCTAAGTCTTTTAAATAGTTTTCGGTCATTGAGATACTACCGTGGCGGTTGGCACTCATGATTTGCGCTAAACTCCATTCTCCGCTAAGGTAACGTTTGATATTGCTTGTGTGTTTAAACCCGTATAGGTCATAGCCTTTATTGATTATCCTGTCAGTTTCTTTCATGTCCGGGTTATCAATCATATCCTGAGCATCGATTTTTTTTAAAGCGGTCATCAACTTTTCATACGGTGTGTTAATACCCACCTTGTATTTTCCGACAATATTAGTAGTTGAGCCAGTTAAGAAATAATCGCCGGGATACTCGGAAAGGTTTAGTTTTTCAAGTGCTGTCCAAAAATTACCATCAATATCAACTGTCTGATGTTTATTGTTATGGGTGTTTTTTTTAACCGATGCAGGGACAGTGATTTTACCTGTAGTCAGGTTCACGTCCTTAACTCTTAAACCACGAATTTCACCGGGACGGATACAAGTGTAGTAAACCATCCTACAGAAAAAAGCTGCATAGGTATCATGTTCATCTAAGTAAGTTAATATACGCTTTAAGTCAGTATCGCTATATGGCGCATGCTTTTTTGGAATTTCCTTAACACTTTTGATTTTCTTATCGAAGCCATCTTTTGGATTTTCTGTAATGTAATCTAACTTCACCATAACACTAAAGAATGCACTGAAAATTCTTTTAGCCGCACCTACTGTGTTATGAGAGTACGTACCATCACTAATTTTTAATTGAACAAATTTCTCTAAGTCACGTGTAGTAACATCTTTTAGTAATTTGCCGGGGAAGTAAGAAGACAAGGCGTTTAGCTTGCTTAGGTAGGTGCCGATAGTTTTGGCACGGCTGTTATGTAAGATGTGGTAATCTTTAAAAATGATAATGGCTTCTGCTACCGTGGTAAAATCTTTTTTACGTTTTTCGATGTATTCGGTTGGTGCGAAAGGGTTATAGCCATTAGCTAATCTTTGCTTAGTCATTTCTAAAATGATTTCAGCCTCTTGCTGCTTCTTTTGGTGGTCATGGTTAAGTCTGTTAAGTCCCTTTTTAATCCTAACCTGTCTACCTTCGTAGTAGTATTCAATATACCACAACTGCTTGGCTTGCTCCGCAGCCTTACTGCTACCTTTTGGAGCAGATGTAACCTCTTTACCTTTCTTAATAACCGGGGGCGTATATTTGCGTGTTTCCATCTTTAAATCGTATAGTCAAAGATAAACAACGTTTGGGATAATTCAGCACGTTTTTAGGATTTTTTTCTCAAAAAAAACGCATTTTTGTACTTGAAAAGCCATTTAGTGGAGTATCCGATATTCTCCACATATTAAAAACAGGCTTTTAGATTAATTTCTAAAAGCCTGTTTTTTGATCGGGTAATTTTGTAATTTTCTGGTTGCAACTAAATTACATTCGTAAAGTACCCCCGCAATATTTTATGGCCGTGGTCGGCGTTCGAATTACTTATGCCCAAAACATTTTTTTATTGACGACTTCACACGCAGCACACATTTACAGGCTGGCGTGGTCGACTTATAAGTTTATCCTAATTTACCCTTATAAACGTTGTGGTGTCAACGAACGTTGAAAAGTTAGCTGTTACTTTTGTGGTGTAAGAGCTATCCGTTGTTTATAGGCTATCCGTCAATTTACCTTTGACATAACACCGCTATAAAAGTTCATATGATTCCCGCAGATAAGTAAACAATTTGGGGTGCAGCTCATCCAGCAACGCAATACGGATATGGTTCTCAAACTTATTACCCACGGCCACACTTTTAAGAACTGGCTTTTCTGTATGTCCCATTTTCGAGTAAAACTTAATGTCCAACTCTTTTTTCATCGGCCGGATTACCAGGAAAGTCAGCCGCCGGGTGAAAACGATGCAATTAGGCGTAGTGCCAACCAGCACATCCTCCCAACCGGCTACTTCGGCCAGTATCTTATCAAATACCAGCACAAGTTCCGGCGGGCGGCCTCCAAGCAAACTGTCAAGGCTAACCCGTGCGCAATAATGGCGCTGTTCAGGCTTCGGCAGCTCGCGCTCACATTTCGGGCAGGTCCAGCTCATAGTCCATTTTTTGCCTAAATTTAGCGAATGCTCCCCAGGTCATGAAAAAAACTCTGCCTTTTGATTTATTGCCTCCCGGCCAGTACTATCCAAAAGCGGGCCATTGGCATGAGGAGTATTTATTTTGATCGAAACATAAATTAACTCCAACAATCGATAAAATCAAAACAACAATGGGCAAATTTGCAGCACCTCCCGGTTTCAGAGATTAAACAGCTTCCAGTGTCCCTCAGTAATAACCTCAATGCTGTCGTCAGTCACTTTTATGGCAGTCTGATCGTCAATCGCATATGAAGGCACTGCTATAGTAGCGGCCAGTTTTTGGATATTGTCGATAGAATTCTTCGGGAACCATTCATGATCTAAATGAGGATGTAATGCAAAATCAACCAGTTTCAGCGACTTATCGCTTCCGGCCGGCAAATTATGGTTGCCGTAGGTAGTTCCAAAACGGGTCATGATCATGCTTCCGGCGCTTAGGCCCACATATACTATCTTTTGCAACAACGAGGGCAAAAGTTTTGCCAGGCCCGATTGCTGCATCCAGTAACACAAATACTGGCAATCGCCCCCTCCAACCAGCAAGGCGTCAGTTTCCTGCAACATGGGCAACCAAAGCTCTTCCTTGATGCTTGGCAGTGCGGTAAGTTCCAGTATTCCTAATGATTTCCAACCCAGCTCACAGAAAGGGTCGCCTAACTGCCCGCAAATTACGTTGCGCGATATATCGGCACCACCGGCTATGGCGTATATGGCAGTAGGGATAAAAAGCGCTCGGGCTTCTGCAACGGGCTTCCCCAGTAATTCAATCAGTGCGTTAAGGATACTCGTATTGCTTATACCGGCAGACGTGAGAAGCAGCTTCATGATGTTTAAAATTAGTGCGTTAAAATAATTATAATGCTTGTATAAAATTAAAATGAAGGGAGTAAACACATGTGGGGCAATCGCGCCAATATGGAGGTATTTTGCGACGATGTTCATTGGCATAGTGCTAAGTCAAGAGTACTAAGTCGCAAGTCTAAAGTTGATTGTTTTCTTTTTGGCTTAGAACTTAAGGCTTTGCGCTATAGACTATCCGTCAATTTATCATTGACAAGACAATAGAGGCGTTTAGGGGGCTTTTTAAAGAACTTAGCAAAGATAGCTGGCAGTACCCGAGTTCAAACCTTTCGATCAAATGAGCGAACACTTTTTTCAGCACTTGTCCAATTCCAAAAACCTCAATTGTTATCGGGTTATAATTCATAAATTCAATAACAATTAAAGCTTAAGAAAATGAACGAGTACGCGTTAATTATGAGACACGAGGATGGCACAAAGATAGCCTCGCCGGAGCAAATGCAAATATGGATGAAACAAACCATGGACTGGATAGGAAGTATCGCCGCCCAAAACAAATTTGTGAGCGGTACGGGCCTGCCTTTTGATGATGCCCGTGTAGTACACTCCAACAAAATGGTTACCAACGGCCCGTTTGGCGAGATTAAGGAAACCATAGGCGGGTTTATTGTGGTGAGGGCCGAATCTGCCGACGAGGCTGCTGAATTTGCAAAAGGCTGCCCGGTTTTGCAGGGCGAAGGCAATACGATGGAAGTACGCCGCATTGCCAAAAATGATGGAGCACACTAAAAGCTTAAAAAAAGCCTCTGTACATTTACAGAGGCTTTTCCACTTTTTATGGAACAACAGGAATTAATACCACATTTATTCAGGTCGGAATACCGGAAGATTGTCTCGGTATTGTGCAGGCGCTTTGGGTTTGATGAAATGGAGACAGCCGAGGATATTGCCAGCGAAACTTTCCTTACCGCCGCGCAAACCTGGGGGTTTAACGGCCTGCCCCAAAACCCTGTCGCCTGGTTGTATCGTGTTGCCCAAAACAAGGCAAAAAATTATTTACAGCGCAATTTAACCTTCGAAACTAAAGTTGCGCCGCAAGTAAAAAGTAATTTTTCAGAACATTATGAAACCGGGATAGATTTGTCGCCGCAAAACATCAGCGATAGCCAGTTACAAATGATGTTCGCCATTTGCCACCCGTGTATCCCTCCCGAGGCGCAGGTGGGCTTATCGCTCAGGATCCTTTGCGGGTTTGGCATTGATGAGATCTCCGAGGCTTTTCTGAGTAACAAAGAAACCATAAACAAGCGTTTATACCGGGCCCGGGAAAAGTTACGCGAAGAGAAAATCAGAATAGAACTTCCCGCTCCGGCGGAGATAGATAAGCGGTTGGATGCTGTATTGACAACCATTTACCTGCTTTTTAACGAGGGCTACTATTCCATTAGCCAAAACCAGGTGCTTCGGCAGGACTTGTGTTTTGAGGCCATCAGGCTTTGCCAAATGCTTGCCGATAACGAGCATACCCATAAGCCCCCGGTTGATGCCTTACTTGCGCTGATGTATTTTCACGCCTCGCGGTTTGATGCGCGGGTAAATGAAAACGGCGGGATCATTTTATACGACGATCAGGATACAAGCCTGTGGAATGCGGATCTGATCCTCAAAGGCGGATATTATTTAAACAGGTCGGCCGTTGGCAGCACACTTTCAAAATACCACCTGGAAGCCTCAATAGCCTATTGGAATACGCAGAGGGCGGATACCAAGGAGAAATGGGAAAACATATTACAGCTTTACAATCGTTATTTGCAGGTTGCTTATTCGCCTGTGGCGGCACTTAACCGTACCTATGCCCTGGCTAAAGCCAACAGTAAAGAGGAAGCCATTGTTGAAGCCGAGAAATTGAACCTGAGGGACAATCAATTTTATTTCGCGCTATTGGGCCAGCTTTATACCGGTATTGATAATCGGAAAGCGAAAACGAATTTTCAAAACGCCCTGGCTATTGCCAGGACCCCGGCAGATAAAAATATCATTCAGAAAAAAATAGGTGAACTTGAATTACTTTTTTGAAAATTACCCGCTGTCCGAAGTAATTATGCAATAAAGCATAGCGCAGTATGAGCCGAGGTCACAAACTCGATCAGCGGATTAATTTGACATAAATAACCTATCAAATCCGGCGCATTATTTAGCTATCTTTAAGATAAAATTATTGCTGATGAAAAAAATCACACTCGCTGCCTTATTGTCACTTGCTTTTTTGCTGGGTTATGGCTTCAATCAATTAACCCGCCCGTCTATCAGCGGCCCAAGGGTAACAGGGCTTGGCGGAATCTTTTTTAAAGCCAAAAACCCTGCGGTGCTAAAGGCCTGGTATGAGAAAAACCTGGGCATGCGCATGGTGGGCAGTGGTACCAACTTTGAATGGCACCAGGGAATAGACAGTACCAAAAAAGGCTTTACCTTATGGGCGCCGTTTAAGGAAACAACCAAATATTTTCAGCCCTCAGAAAAGCAATTCATGATCAATTACCGGGTAGAACAGCTGGATGCATTGCTTATCAAACTGAAAGCCTCCGGCATTTTGCCCACAGATTCGGTGGAAAGGGTCAGTTATGGCAGTTTTGTTCACCTGATGGACCCGGAAGGTAATAAGATTGAACTTTGGGAACCCAATGATGTAGAATATGCCAAAATGGGTACGATAACTACCAAATAGGTATTCACCTCGCCAAACACAACGAAAGGGCCGGAGCTTGGAATTTTGATTACTTATCGATCCTGAATTTCCTCTTTATTCCAGCGCTTCCCTTTATAAGATACCATGGTGCCGTTAAACAAATCAACATCCTTTGGCGCAACCCATTCCTCAATCCGCCTTACCATGCCATAAGGCGATGTTGTGCGCAGCGCCCGCGGCTTTTGCCAACTGGTGGTTACAAAGGTTTCCTTTTCCTGTATTACCAGGTAATCGTTGCCATTGTGGTAAACCGCGCCATCCTTCCATTCAAAATCCGGCAGTACCAAACTTGCGGCAAATAGGGCACTTACAGGCAATACAGCAATGCTTAACAATATGGCTGCAAGCAAGGCAAATGGCGGCTTATACAACATAAAACTAATAAGCAAAGTAAATAACAGCCCAGCCAGTCCAAACAAACTTAAGCTTGTACCTGTAAGCAGCCTTAAAACACCATTCATAATTTGGATGGATAATAACGACTCCCATGGCACCAGGCCCAGTAGAACAATAAAAGCAAACGCCACGATGCGTTTAACAGGCCATTTCATTGATGGTTTAACTGGAATAGGTTCGTGCATATGCGAAGGAAAGTAATTTGCAGAGACTTTACAATGGTAAAGGCACCTTTGATCGCTGCGCCCGAGCATAATTATTGATTTGAGCCGCGCACCTTTTGAAAAAAATCACCCATTTAATTTTGTTCTGTTAATTTTATCACTCCATATGAAAACAGAACAAAAACCAATTCACTCCGGGTTTAATGCAACCAGCACAGCGGCCGAAGTTGCCGCAGGCCATAACTTAACCGGGAAGATAGCTGTAGTAACCGGCGGAAACTCTGGGATAGGTTATGAAACCGTTAAAACGCTGGCCGATATAGGGGCGCATGTTGTAGTGGGCGCCAGGGATACAGGCAAATCAAAAGAGCGCCTTGCCGATCTTAAAAATGTATCCTTTGTCCCCCTTGACCTGGCCGATCCCGCTTCTGTTGATGCATTTGCCGAACGCTTCCTGTCTGAATATAACAGCCTGCATTTACTCATTAACAATGCGGGGTTATACCGTCCGCCACAATTCCTTACAGACAAGCGGGGCTACGAACTTCAGTTTGGTGTAAACTACCTGGGGCACTTTGAACTGACCGGGAGGCTGTGGCCCGCTTTAAAAAATGCCGGCGGTGCACGGGTGGTGTCACTATCTTCCATAGGGCACCGGTACATGGGCCTGCAGCTGGATGACCCCAACTTTGAAAAGCATCCTTTTGATAAATCGAAAGCTTACGGGCAATCCAAAACCGCCACCTCACTTTTTGCCGTCGAGCTGGACAAACTTGGACAGCCACACAACATAAGGGCATTTGCAGTACATCCCGGCGCCATACTTACCGATGCCTTCCGTTATATGACCGACGAAGAAGTACAAGCCTGGGTACAGCGGGTAAAAGGCATTAAAACAACACAGCAGGGGGCAGCTACCTCCGTCTGGTGTGCCCTAAGCCATCAGCTTGACGGTATAGGGGGCGTTTATTGCGAAGATTGCGATATTGCAGAACTGGTACCCGACGATTTGCAAGCAGGGTACGGCGTGCGTTCCTTCGCCATCAATCCGGGCCAGGCAACCGCCTTATGGCAGTTCAGCGAAAAAGTCACGGGTGTGGTTTATGGTTGACTCGCCCTACCTGGCAGGCTTGAGGGTTTGGACATTAAAGCGAAAAAGCGTTGTGTTTCAATCAATAATCTACACCCCCACTGCTTTAAAAACATGGATTGTACCTGCCGGATAGCTTGCAACGGTAAGCGCGTCAAGATCGGGCTTTAAATTGGGCACCATTACTTTAAGCGTTTTCTGTTGAAAATGGGCGGCTTTTAAAGGATTTTCGGTATCGTCTACTAATATTTTCAGTAGTTTATTGGTTTCGGACAACGCGATAACAGACTGGCCAATAACGGGCTTTTCGCCCAGATTTAACATTTTTTTCGCCTCCTGGTTTACAAACAGTATCTCTTTGCTTTCGCTGATGCCAATTACAGCATCGGGTATTTCTTCTGCCAGTGTTTTTATCCGCAATTCGGCTGCTATGAGTTTGGTAAGGCCGGCATTTTCCTGTTCGCCAAGTTTGGTTGCCATGGTATTAAAAGCTTCGGCCAGGCGGGCAAACTCGTCGCTTGTTTTAAAATGCAAACGGGTATCATAGTTTTTTATGCTGATTTGCTCCAGGCCATCGGCCAGCTCCTCTAACGGGTTAAGGATAAATCCCGGAAAATTGACAATTAATATAAAAAGGATCAAAAAGGTAATAAATACCATCCCCCCAAGGTACAGGGTTGATTTGTTGACGGTGGAGTGGGTGTAATTATTTTTAAGTTCGATTGCGTGCATGTTTAAACCCTCAATATCTTTCAGCTGCAGGCGTGCATCACGCTCGGCCTGTTGCTGCTGATTTAAAGGCAGCGAAGGATTGCTTAACAAAACAAAAGCCTTGCGCAACTGGGCTGTCGCCGCGCTTTCGCCCGGTTCGGTAATGTTGTTCTCCTGCTTTTTTAACGACTTGTCAAATATTTCGGCTACTGCGGACTTTAGCGGCAGGTCGTTTTCATCCAAAACAGCACGCATCTGGCGGGTATAAGTTAACGTAGCGTAGTTGTTTTTTAAGGTTACGCTGGCTGTCTCGGATATTACTTTGATGTAATAGATAGAAACAATGCCAAAAACAACCACAACAACAAACAAGAGGCCAAATCCTAACAAAAGCTTTTTTTTGATTTTCATAGCTATACAATGTGTTAAAATGTAATAGTACCTTGAGCAGGAGGAAGACTAAGAGTAAAGGTAATTAAAAATATATCCGGATTATAAGGTTTTTGAAGCAAGGATTACTATTTTGATTCATTTAGAGCATCATTACGCCATCTGTAAAATACAGTTATTACACCATTCACACGCCAACTATGCGGAATTAGTTTGCAACACCATTTAAGCCCAAACAAAACATATAATTCTTAACTTTAACATTATATGCTGCCTTTACTCCTCTCCCACCAAATACGCCAGGCTGATGCCTTTACCATCGCCAACGAGCCTATAGCATCTATCGATTTGATGGAACGGGCCTCGAAAGCATTTGTAGGCTGGTTCGTCAATCATTTTCCGGATAAAAATGTAAGTATATCCTTTTATTGTGGCACCGGTAATAATGGCGGCGACGGATTGGCCATTGCCCGCCTGCTAAACGATCATCAATATAAAAAACTAAGCGTTAAAATAGCTTACTTCAGCGAACGGCAGACTGACGAATTTGAGATCAATCTGCAAAGGCTAAAACAAACAGGCATTAATATTATCAAAATAAACAAAGGCGCTGCGCTGCCACCAGACGAAGGCACTATACTAATTGACGCCTTGCTTGGCACCGGGTTAAATAAACCGCTAAGCGACGACTATGAGCGCCTGGTAAGCTACATCAACAACCTTGACAGAACAATAGTTGCGGTTGATGTGCCAACCGGCTTTTTTTCGGAACGCGAGATATTACCTAAAGCTGTAGCGATAAAAGCCGACCTGGTGATCACCTTTCAGCAGCCTAAAATCAATTTCCTGCTGCCCGAATCTGCGCCATATATCAATTGCTGGGAAGCGGTAAATATTGGCATTAATGAAAGTTTTGTACAATCGTTAAAAGCCGAATACCAGTTTATTGAAGAGAAAGATATTCGTAAAATACTGAAACCTCGCCGCCCTTTTAGCAATAAAGGCACTTACGGGCACGCGCTTATCATAGCCGGGCAGGAAAAAACCATGGGGGCGGCCTTACTTAGCGCATCCGCTGCGGCACATGCCGGCGCGGGTTTAACAACCGCCTGTGTGCCCGCGAGCGGGTTAACCGCTTTAAATAGCTACCTGCCCGAAATTATGGCAATAGTACGTAATGAGCGTGAATTACCGGAAGTTGAATGGGCAAAATTTAATGCCGCAGCCGTTGGGCCCGGTTTGGGGCAGGGCGATGATGCCGTAAAACTATTAACAGCCCTTATCAAAAATTATAAAAAACCATTGGTTATTGATGCCGATGCCGTTAATTTATTGGCGGGGGATAAAGATTTGTTAAAAAATCTGCCCGCAGGAAGTATTTTAACGCCGCACATGAAAGAGTTTGACCGCCTGTTTGGCGAACATTCAAGCTGGTGGAAAAGACTTGAAACCGGCCTGGAACAAGCCAAGAAACTGAATATTTATATTGTATTGAAAAACGACTATACCATAACTATAACCCCTGAAGGCAAATGTTATTTTAACCCCACAGGGAATGCAGCGATGGCAACCGGAGGAATGGGCGATGTGCTTACCGGCATAATTACCGCCTTGCTGGCTCAAAAATATACTCCCTTAGAAGCTTGTTTGGCAGGAATTTATATACACGGAAAGGCCGGGGACGAACTTGCCTTGCCAAGCCGGCTTAATGTAGTATTGCCGGGTAAACTTATTACTCAATTGCCGGTTACCATGGCAAAGTTGATGGCATAAAAAAAGGATGCAAGTATCATACATCCTTTTTTATTAACTATTAACTGATCTTATAAAGAACTAAATACTCATGTTTATGAGTTAGATCTATCACTTTCATTTTCGTTACTTCACAGGCTCTGTTTAATCTAACTGGTTATAAGACGTCGGTGACATCCTAATAGTTACAAAAAAACGAATAAATGGTTTGGCTTATTGTTAAATAACCATTAAATAATTCACAAAACGGGTAACTACTTAACAAACAGACTGCAATTTGCCTCAAAATGACAATCAACAGATATTAAAAAGCACACAATACAGCATAATATATGCTTAATGTATAATAATCAGGAAAATTTTTGAGTTAAAATTTACCAATAACCATCATTTGGTCCATAGTTGGGTTAACACTGCCGCCACGTGGCTCAAGCGTTACCGCAAATGCATCTGCCGAAGCCAGCGATTTCATCTCCTTAATATTGGTAAGCGTATCAGCCCCCGCATCAAATACACCCAAATCAACGGGCTTGCCGCCTACCAAGGCCCAAAGCTGGTATTGATGTGCTTTATCATTTACCGGCATTTTCATGTTGGCCATGTCGATAACCACTTTTTGATGTACCGGGCTAAACGCCACTGTTAATGCCGATCCTGGTGTTTTGGCGGTGCCTTTTAATCTTAGCAGCTTGAAGGTAGTATCGCGGTAAACCGTCAACTCGCCGTCCATCAGCTTAACCTGATTGGCAAAATGTTGTTTATCTGATTGCAGGGCAACCAATTGCTCGTTTGAGGCTTGCAGCTTACTGTAAACATTCAGCAGGGCAATGGTACTTGCTACCAGAAGCGCAAGGCTGGCCGCAAAAGCATATTTATAAAAACCACTTTCCTTTTTTTGAACAGTCAGGGTTACAATATTATCCTCATCCTCTTCGTACGTCTCATTATCTTTTTGGGGATGCGCTTTGCTAAAATTCCTGTCATCGCCCAGGTTGGTAAGCAGGCTGCCTAACACGCGGTCGCGCAAATTTTCTGAGGGTTCAACCGCGTTAACTTGTGCATATAATTCCATCGAGCGTTCAATTTCATCCAGTTCGGCTTTTATCTCCGGATATTTTGAAGCCATCTCTTCCACCTGGCGCTTTTCGTCGGGGGTTACATCCCCCAAAACGTAAAGTTCCAGTACCCCTGTCTCTATATATCCTTTTAAATCTTCCACTTTCAATTAAAATGTTTTCTGAGTTCCTGTATGCCCATTCTCAACCTTGTTTTAATAGTACCCAACGGGATGCCCAGCTCTTCGGCGGCTTCCACATGTGTGTACCCTTTAAAATAAACCAGGTCGATAATTGATTTCTGATCAGGCTTTAACGCCTGAACTAAATCCTTAACACCCATTAACTCAGGCTTGTAAACTGTGCTCCTTTGTTCGTCAATAAAAGTTACGTTATTTTCAATCTCCTGGTTTTTGTTTTGGTTTTTAAAATCTTTTGATCTGATTTTGTCAATTGCCAGGTTGCGGGCAATGTTAACCATCCAGGTAAATAAACGGCCTTTTTCGGCACTGTAACTTGAAAAGGAATGCCAGATTTTCACGAAAGTTTCCTGCAAAATATCTTCTGCTACGGCGGTATCAATAACTATGCGGGATATTACACCATATAATGATGCCGAATACATGTCATAAAGTGCCTCGACGGCAATTTTTTCATGGTTCCTTAATGCAAGCACCAATTCATCTTCCGAAAGCGATATTTTGTGTTTCTTACTCAACGGGGTGAATATATAAAGGAAATGTTATAATTCAAATAAGTGTTTTTCAGCATGATATGATGACCTTACAAGGGGGCCGCTTTCCACATACCTGAAACCCTTATCCAGGCCAATTTGTTTTAAACGGGCAAACTGATCGGGGTGAATCCAATCTAAAACAGGGTGATGGTTACGGGTTGGCTGCAGGTACTGGCCCAAAGTTAATATATGCACACCAGCTGCCAATAAATCGTCCATAGCTTCCAGCAAATCATCTTCTGTTTCGCCCAGGCCAAGCATAATACCCGATTTGGTACGTAAGCCGGCAGCCGATACATGTTTCAATGCTTCTAAACTACGGTCGTATTTAGCCTGGATACGTACTTCCTTAGTAAGGCGCCTTACGGTTTCCAGGTTATGGGATACCACCTCGGGGCGGGTTTCTAAAACGCGCGCAAGATTATCCCAATTGCCACGAAAATCGGGCAATAAGGTTTCTAAAGTAGTTTCGGGGCTTTCGCGGCGGATGGCATTGATGGTTTCGGCCCAGATGATAGAGCCACCATCTTTAAGGTCATCCCTATCTACCGAGGTTATCACACAGTGTTTTACCTGCATTAGTTTAACCGACGTAGCAACACGGTTGGGCTCATCAACATCAACAGCCAGCGGTCTGCCGGTGGCTACGGCGCAAAACGAACATGACCGGGTACAAATATTACCCAATATCATAAAAGTGGCCGTGCCGGCACCCCAGCACTCGCCCATATTGGGGCAGTTACCACTTTCGCAAATGGTGTGTAGTTTGTGCCCGTCAACCAGGCCGCGCACGTGAGCGTATTCTTTTCCGATGGGGAGCTTCACTCTAAGCCAATCGGGCTTACGTTGGATCTGGCTCGCAGCAGGAACTACCGGCAATTCAATCATGGTACAAATGTAGTTAAAAACCATATAACCAATTATAAGGTTACACGCAGGTTGTAAGAATTATTACAGAATACTGATGTGCAAATACTGCGGATGTGCAGATTCCAGATTTCAGATGTGCAGATGCTTTTGGTGTTCGCTTTTTTACGAGACCGTTCGGGTGTTCGGCGCCGAACACTTAAAAATTTGACTGTCAGCAAATTAAACGTTCGGGGCATTACTCAACACGCAAGTAGCCGATTATGTTACATATATGGTATAAAACCTCATTATACTAACGCTTATACACAACAATATAATAATATTGCGTTACTACAACGGTACTTTTAAACACCTGCTTAGCAATCAGGAGGCAAACCGGAAAATTTTAGCTTAAAACGCTTAGTGCTTCTTCTACCGAGATGGCTCCGTGCGATTGATCAAGCACACACTCGCCGTCTTTTATCAACAGCAATTGCGGCGATTCGTGGTGAACCTGGAACAGCTGGGCCACCTGGGCCGATAACTCGCGATAGCTAATCAGGTCTAAAAAGTAAAGGGGCATATCTTCGGGAAGGTCTTCCCAATCCAGCTCGAAACGCCGCTTGGCCATCATGCTGATAGAGCAACGTGTGCTATGTTTAAAAATCAGGCTGTAACCCTCACGGTTCTTTATCTCGTGCAACTGATCGGCCGACGTAAGCAATATCCAGTTCATATTTTTAGAATTAAGAATCAAGAGTCAAGAATCAAGATAGCTGCAATAAAGTGGTCAGTTAACAAGACAATATCATTCCTTTAAGTTTGCGGCAACAGTGTTACTACACGGTTGCTTTTTTGTCTTGATTCCTGACTCTTGATTCTTAAGTCTTCTTCACAAATGTAATTATAACACAAAATGTGCCGATAGCTACCGGCAGATTACAAAAATGACATTTGCCTGTTAGCGGCCGCTTTTAGGGTATGAACCATAAGCAGGGCACAATTTATTGGAGCATGACGATATGGTACCAACCGCAAGAGCTATAATAGCTATGTAAATAAGTTTTTTCATTGTATTTTATGCTTAACAGTATAACGTAAATCAGCCCTTCAATGTTTCGGCCAGCGCTGCCATTTTTATGGCGGTAATTGCAGCCTCATCGCCTTTATTGCCATGTTTACCACCTGCGCGGTCAATGGCCTGTTGCTGATTATCAGTAGTTAATACACCAAATATAACAGGTTTTGCATATTTTATGGCAACATTACTTACACCATTTGCAACGGCATTACAAATAAAATCAAAATGGCGGGTTTCGCCCTGTATAACGCAGCCCAAACAAATTACGGCATCAAGCTTGCCGGTTTTTAGCAGCAGGTCGGCACCAGATGTAAGCTCGAAGCTGCCGGGCACCGTGTAGCTCACGATATTAGCATCCAAAGCCCCGTTAGCAACCAGGCTGTTGTAAGCGCCCTGGTACAGTGCATTGGTAATTTCGGCGTTCCACTCGGCCACCACAATGCCAAAACGATATGGTGCGGCAGACGGGATGGTAGTATGCGAAAAATCTGAAAGGTTTTTTAATTGCGATGCCATTGTTGTTTCTCGTTATTTTAACCTGTCATCCTGAGGTACGAAGGATCTATCAACTATGCATGGCCAGATAGAAAAGTTCGCTAATAGATGCTTCGTTCCTCAGCATGACAGGGTGCTTATTATATAAAAAATGTTCGATTCCTGATTTGCCAAAGGTAATATTACCAATTTGCAAATCCGAAATCGAACATCCGAAATCCGAAATCAATTAAAGTTTCGCGTCTACACGAGCAATATACTCGTCAATATTTTGTGCTTCGGCGCTTTCAGGATATTCTGTTTTAATCCTGTTGTAAGCCTCGCTGGCCGATTTATTGTCTTTGGTTTCTTCGTAAACCAAACCTAATTTTTTAAGGTAAAGCGGCGACAGGAATTTGTTTTTTGCCTTATCAACAGCTTTGTTAAAATAAGTTACAGCGTTGCTGTAATCTTTCAATTCAACATAAGCATCACCTGCACTTCCGTAAGCCTCGGCAGCAACCATGCTGTCGTCGCCACGGTAATTGGTCAGGTTTTCTATCGCTTTGTGGTACTCGCCTTTGTTCAGGTAAGCGGTGCCCAGGTAAAAATAAGCCAGGTTTGCGGCTTTGGTATTGCTGTATTCGCTTATGATCTTTTTAAAGCCGGGGTAGCTGGCATCGCCGTTAATGGCTTTGTCCCAATCTTTTTTAGCCCAAAAATCCTGCGCAACATACATTTGGTTGGCCGCCTTGGTTTCCAGCGGACCTAAGTACACTTTAAGGTATAAAAAGTAAATTACAATAAGGGCCACTACAGCACCGCCTATAAAAAGTAAGCTTTTTTGATTCTCGCGTACGAAGTTGCCACTCTGGCCGAAAGTAGTATCCGGTGCAGCAACTTTGGTATTCGCCTGGGTTTTTGACATTGTTATAACAAAATTAAGTTTGCAAAGTTACGGTTTTCAAAATTTCTGGCAATAGCCTGGTGTTAATTATTTAAGGGTATGTTTATAAAACAATAAAGCCGCAACCCAACAGGCCTGCAGCTTTATTAATATCAAATATCTTCTGTTTAGTTGCTCTTGTTATTATCGGCATTAAATAGCTTTGCTTTATCAACTTTTTCAATAATCATCCCATCGGCCAGCGTTTTAGTGATGGCAGCATAAGGGGCAGATACCACCTCTTCGCCTCCTTTAAGCCCGCTCAATATCTGGATATAAGAATCGTTCTGGATGCCGGTAGTAACCTGTACTTGTTTTAACTTGTTACCTGCAGTTAACACAAATACATATTCTTTTGATGGTTGTGTAATTGATGGCTTACTCTTGTCATCGTCCTTTTTTGGCGGCCCGTTCTGGTCTTTTTTCTCCTCGCGGGTGGTTACCGATTGAATAGGCACCGATAATGATTTTACCTGGTTGGTGTTAATATCAACCGTAGCTGTTAATCCCGGGCGGAAAGGTGACGGGTTATCTGCAGATTTTTTTAGTAACGACATGTATGAATCTGCATTGATGCGTACTTTAACAGTAAAGTTAGTCACCTGGTCGGCAGTGGTACCAACCACGTTGGCCGAGCTTCCTATTTCAGAAACAACACCCGTAAATTTCTTACCCAAAAACGCGTCAATCTCGATATTCGATGAATCGCCTAATGAAATGCGGTTAATATCGTTTTCGTTCACATCAACGTTAACATCCATTTTGCTCAGGTCAGATATGGTCATGATCTCGGTACCTGCAAATTGCTGGGTACCTAAAACACGCTCGCCCAGCTCAATGGATAGTTTTGATACCACGCCATCAACCGGCGAGTAAATGGTTGTTTTTGCAAGGTTGTCCTGCGCTTCTTTAACAGATGCCGATGATTGCGCCAAACCATATTGTGAACCAATTACATTTTGCTTGGCCGCTTCTAACGAAGCTTTGGCACCTTCATAAGCAGCTTTGGCATTTTCATATTCAGATACGGTAAGTACCTTATTTTTATATAGCTCCTGGCTGCGTTTAAATATACCGGCCTGGTTATCAAATGTAGCCTGGGCTTGTTTTAACAACTGACCGGAGTTACCCACACTGGCTTTTTGAGTATTGTATGATGCAATAGCCCTATCGTAACCCGACTTTAAAATGTCCGGGCGGATTTTACAAAGCAATTGGCCTTTTTTAACCACGTCGCCTTCTTTTATTGGCAGTTCAACCACTTCACCAGATACTTCGGGGCTTATTTTAACCTCAACATGCGGCTTTATTTTACCGCTGGCAGATACGGTTTCATTAATTACGCGGGTATCAGCTTTTTCGGTGGCAACCTGCGTTAAAGGCGGCTTCCCAATAAGGCCGGTTGCTTTGGCAATGATCAGCAGAACAATCAGCGAGCCAAGTCCTATCAGAATATATTTAGTAGTTTTTCCCATGATTATGAGTTTGGATATTTACGGTTTTAGTTTTTTTATTTACAATGATATAGGTTTGCCCAGGTAGTAATCAATCACTTTCGCCCTAAACACAACCATATATTGCGCGTTGATCATGTCAAACTGCGATTTATTGAGGTTGGTTAACGATGTATTATAGTCAAGCGAGTTTACCAAGCCAACATTATAACGCTGTTGTATAATATTAAAGGCTTCTTTATTGGCCTGGTAAGTTTGCGTATATGACAGGTATGATTTTTCGGCAGCTTTTACATCCAATACTGCCTGGTAAATAATCTTACTTAAGTTATTACGTGCCAGTTGCGTGGTTACTTTTGCGTTTTCATACTGTATTTTTGCTTTGCGTACCGATGTACGTGAGCTAAAACGGTTAAAGATGGGTATCTGCAAACTAACCCCTACCGACTGGTTAAAGTTATCGCTTAGTTGTTTAAAAAACGGATACTTGTTATATACAGCAGCATATTGAGGTACTGTAGCCGGCTGGTTACGGTTGCCGTTAACAAAACCAACGGTGTCTATCCGGCCGGTGGGCGTTATCCCCCCTAATAAGGTACGCGCGTCTGAATAATTTGAACCTAACTGGCCAAACAATACCACGCTGGGGTAATAATTGCCCTGGGCTATTTTAATCCCCTGTTGGGTGGCCTTTTCCCGTTGTTCTGCCAGCAATAAATCCGGGTTAACCAATTCGGCGCTTTTTAAAACCTCCTCGGCATTATATAATGTTTGAACATCTGTAAGCTTGCTGATATCGGGTTTCTCAACCACGATATTTGTTTGCGGAGCCATTTCCATGTATTGCTTTAACGTAAGCAATGAAATTTCATAGGCATTTTGAGCATTAGTGTAGTTCAAATCGGCTGTTGATACGGTTGCTTTAGCCTGCGACAGATCGGCCAGTGTTTGGTTGCCAACATCAAAGTTTTTTTGTGCCCTATCTAACGTAATTTTAGACACATCTATTTGCTGTTGAGCGGCCTTTACCAAATCCTGATTGGTTAATACCTGTAAATAGGTAGTAACCACATTTAAAATAAGGTCGTTCCTTACTTTTGCTGTGGCTGTTTTATCGGCATCAAGCAATAAACGGTTCTGAATGATAGTATTGCGCAACTGGCCACCCTGAAACAAGGTTACCTGTGTTTGCACGGTACCATTTAACGCAAAAATCCGCTGGTTGATGAACTGGTTGGTAGATGGATCGATGTTACGGCCAAAGTTGAACGATGCCTGTGGGCCTGCGGTAAGGTTTGGGAGCTGATTATATTTCGACTGTTTTAAAGTTTCATCATCCAAAGCCTCGGTAAACTGCGATTGTTTGATGGTAAGGTTACGCTCCAGGGCCATATCAACAGCCTTTTGCAACGATATTACCTCCTGCGCTTTAGCCCGGAAGCTTAACGACGAAAACATAATGGCGCAAATTACAGTAGCTTTAAAAGATGGTATAAATTTTAGTTTCATAAGGTTTTTCTATACAATGGTAAGCAACTGATTACTACCTTGCGGTGTTGTTTTCTATCTACCGGAAAATTTAACATTAACTTTTGTTTTGAATATGTACCTGGTTAAAACTCCCTGGCTGCTAAAAAAGCTTTACCCCGAGCTTATTTGGAATGTAAACCAAACTAACCGTTGTATTTATCTCACTTTTGACGATGGACCCATACCTATTGTTACACCATTTGTTTTAAATATTTTAAAACAGTACCATGCCAAAGCAACATTCTTTTGTATTGGCGACAATGTAGGCAAACATCCTGATATTTTTAAGCAGGTAGTTAACGATGGCCATGCTATTGGCAACCATACCTACAACCACCTTAAAGGATGGAAAACTGATAACAAAACTTATCTTGATAATTATCTGTTGGCAGATAAAATACTGCACACTAATTTATTCAGGCCACCTTACGGCCGCATCAAAAAACAACAGGTAAAGGATTTAAAAGCTGTTAAACCCGACATCAAAGTTATTATGTGGGATGTGCTTAGCGGCGATTTCGATATTAACCTGAGGCCGGCAGATTGCCTTAAAAAGGTTATAAAACATACCGAAACAGGATCAATAGTTGTTTTTCATGATAGTTTGAAAGCATTTGACAGGCTGAAGTATGTTTTGCCGAGGGCGATGGAGATTTGGAGTAAAGAGGGGTATAGTTTTGAGTTGATTAAGTTGGAATGAGTTGATTGGGTTGATTGGGTTGATTGGGTTGATTGGGTTGATTGGGTTGATTGGGTTGATTGGGTTGATTGGGTTGATTGGGTTGATTGGGTTGATTGGGTTGATTGGGTTGATTGGGTTGATTGGGTTGATTGGGTTGATTGGGTTGAAAATTAACTATGAGGAAGTACCTTCACAAAAAAATAAAATATTATATGGCATCATTTACCGAACTGGAAACCTGGAAACAGGCCCGAAAAATACGGACGTCGGTTTCTGACCTTGTCAAAAGCTTTCCAAATGAGGAAAAATTCAGGTTAACGGATCAAATAATTCGATGTTCAAGATCAATAGGAAACAACATCGCCGAAGGTCATGGCCGTTTCCATTTTCAGGATAATATTCGTTTTTGTATCATAGCCCGCGGCTCACTTTCAGAAACGCTTGATCACATGATTATTGCGAGAGATGAAAACTACATTAATGACGCTGTATTTAAATCATTTCAAAATGACTACGATCAATGTCTCAAATTATTAAACGGCTACATCTCGTTTATCAAAAAGAAAAAGAATGACGAGTTAGGTTGAGTGAGTGGTTGATTAAGCTGGATTGAGTTGAATAGGTTATTAATCGAATTGGACACAACCTAGTCAACTCAATCCAACTTAATCAATCAACTCAATCCAACTCAATCAACCCAATCAACTTATTCCAACCCAATCAACTCAATCCAACCCAATCAACCACAACCTAATTTAGAACCTATCCAAATAAGAATTGACGAAACCTTGATTATTAATTAGATGTTATATTTTGTAAATTCGCCGCACTAAGTTTCTGACAATCAATTTTAGTGTCAATTTCTTTTACTTTTCACCTAAAAATCAAATACAAATGGCTTTTGATTTAGATATGATCAAAAAAGTTTACGACCGCTACAGCACCCGCGTGGATGCTGCCCGTAAAGCGACTGGTAAACATCTTACTTTAACCGAGAAAATTTTATACGCCCACCTTTCAGAAGGCGACGCCAAAACAGCGTTTGGCCGCGGTGTGGATTATGTTGATTTTGCACCAGACCGCGTGGCTATGCAGGATGCAACAGCGCAAATGGCTTTATTGCAGTTTATGCAGGCTGGCCGTCCGCAGGTTGCTGTTCCATCTACCGTACATTGCGATCACCTGATACAGGCAAAAGTTGGCGCCGTTGCCGATTTACATACAGCCGTTGATATTAACCGCGAGGTTTATGATTTCCTGGCTTCAGTATCTGATAAATATGGTATTGGTTTCTGGAAAGCAGGGGCTGGTATCATTCACCAGGTGGTGTTAGAAAACTACGCATTCCCTGGCGGTATGATGATTGGTACCGATTCGCACACGCCAAATGCGGGTGGTTTAGGTATGATAGCTATTGGTGTTGGTGGTGCCGATGCCTGCGATGTTATGGCAGGCTTACCATGGGAGCTTAAATTCCCTAAATTGATTGGTGTTAAATTAACCGGCAAATTATCCGGCTGGTCATCAGCTAAAGACGTCATATTAAAAGTAGCAGGTATCCTTACCGTAAAAGGCGGTACAGGTGCTATTGTTGAATATTTTGGCGAAGGTGCACGTTCACTTTCTGCAACAGGTAAAGGTACCATTTGTAACATGGGTGCCGAAATTGGTGCAACCACTTCGGTATTTGGTTATGATGATAAAATTGCTGCTTACCTTAAAGGAACAAAACGTGCAGATATTGCCGAATTAGCCGATGCCGTTGCAGAACACTTAACCGGCGACGAGGAAGTTTATGCCAACCCCGAGCAATATTTTGACCAGGTTATCGAAATCAACCTGAGTGAATTGGAACCACACATTAACGGTCCTTTCACCCCGGATCTGGCCTGGCCTATATCTAAATTTGCTACCGCCGTTAAAGAAAACAACTGGCCTGCAAAATTAGAAGTTGGCTTAATTGGCTCATGTACCAACTCATCTTACGAAGACATTACCCGTTCTGCATCTATTGCAAAACAGGCTATTGATAAACACCTTACTACTAAGGCCGAATTTACTATCACCCCGGGATCGGAGCTTGTGCGTTATACGGTTGACCGCGATGGCTACCTTGACACTTTTGCGCAAATGGGTGGCGTAGTATTGGCAAACGCCTGCGGACCATGTATTGGTCAATGGGCCCGTCATACCGACGACCCTACACGCAAAAACTCTATCATCACATCGTTTAACCGCAACTTTGCTAAACGCCAGGATGGTAACCCAAACACCCACGCGTTTGTAGCATCACCAGAAATTGTAACGGCTTTGGCTATTGCCGGTGATTTAACATTCAACCCGCTAACTGATACCTTAACTAACGCAAATGGCGAGCAGGTGAAACTTGATGAGCCACTGGGTATAGAAATGCCGGTTAAAGGCTATGCGGTTGAAGATGCCGGCTACCAGGCCCCTGCCGAAGATGGCAGCCAGGTACAGGTATTGGTTGATCCAAAATCATCGCGCTTACAATTGCTGGAGCCCTTTGCCGCATGGGAAGGTGTAGACATTAAAGGCCTTAAATTGCTGATCAAAGCAAAAGGCAAATGTACTACCGACCATATATCGATGGCCGGCCCATGGTTAAAATTCCGTGGCCACCTGGATAACATATCAAACAATATGTTGATTGGTGCCATCAACTACTTTAACAACACTGCAGATAGCGTTAAAAACGAACTGACCGGCGAGTATGGCCCGGTTCCTGCTACTCAACGTGATTATAAAGCAAACGGCATTGGATCAATAGTAGTAGGCGACGAAAACTACGGCGAAGGTTCATCACGTGAGCACGCTGCTATGGAGCCACGTCACCTTGGTGTACGTGCCATATTGGTAAAATCATTTGCCCGTATCCACGAAACCAACCTTAAGAAACAAGGTATGCTGGGTATCACTTTTGCTGATAACAACGATTACGACAAAATTCAGGAAGACGATACTATCGACATCACCGGCCTAACAGAATTTGCCCCCGGCAAACAGTTAACCGTTGTGTTAAACCACAAAGACGGCTCGGTTGAATCATTCCCTGTTAACCATACTTATAACGCTCAGCAAATTGAGTGGTTTAAAGCAGGTGGTGCGCTAAACATCATCCGTAAACAAATGGCATCTTAATTTCGGATATCGGATTTAAGATTTCGGATTTAGTTATTTTTTTGAAAGCCTTCCTTTGGGGAGGCTTTTTTGTTGTATACAATTAAATATATTTACTCTCCCTCAACTTTTACAATATGCGACCTTGTTTAGCAATTCTGATTTTATTAATGATGTCAGGTCATATCTATGGCCAGAAAAAGTCAGCTAAACAGCCGCAACCCGCGAAAAACAATACGATTAGCAGTATTAAATACAATGGCGACAGTATTTCAATTAATCAGATGGTCATTGTTAAAAATAAAAACCTCCAAGCCTTTGTTACCGATCTTAAAAAAGTAAAATTAGCCCCGTCCAGTAGTTTGAATTATATACCGTGGTTTGTAAAATCCTTTTTAGAATCTTTTGGTAATACCAACTTCACTATGGCAAAACCCGATCAAGATTGGAACTGCTGCTGTGTTCAGAATGATCAATTGCCCAACCGTCAACTGATTTGTCAAGGTAAGGGTCAAAACTTATATTTCATAAGCTATTTAACCGGGGGCTTTGGAGTAACAGTTCACCTTGTTTTAATAAGATATAATAATGAAACGATAACAGATTTTTGGACCGGAACTATTAATCGACAATTGAACAATCAAAATGCCATTATTGAATATTTACAAAACAGTAAGAATGTGCATTACTCATTAAGTATTTAAATCAGGGATAGGTAATTGATAAGAGTACATCTAAAGCATCTCATTAACAAAAGTTGTTCTTACCGTTTCACAACCCTCTTCAACACTAACAAATTTTGCCCGTTTAAGCTAAAGCCCGATATGTTATTTTGATAAAGGTTTACCAATTTATCATAATACAAAACCACCACCGGCGATTGCTCCATTACCAGGTTATCCATTTGCTGGTAAATGGCATAGCGGGCCGAATCGTTTTTTACCTGGTAGGTTTGTTCAAACAATGCGTCAAACTTTTTATTGTTAAAACCGGTATAGTTGGGGCCAAAGGGGATCTTGTTTTTTGAATAGAAAACCGACAGGTAATTTTCGCCATCCGGGTAGTCGGCTATCCATTGACCGTAAAAAAAATTGATGCCATTTTTGGATACCAGCTCCCGCAGGCTGGCCCCCTGGGTAATTTCTACACTGGTTTTAATGCCTATCCTGTCCAACTGGCCTTGCACATATTCAATCAGGCTGCGATAGCCTACGGTGGTAGCCAACGATATTTCGGGCAAGCCTTTACCGTCGGGAAAACCGGCTTCGGCTAATAGGCGCCGGGCTTTATCCGGATCGTAAGCGTACCCTTTAACACATTTACCATCAAAACCCGGCATGCCCTGCGGAATAAAGCCTGCATAGCCAGGAGTCCCCATGCTATTCCGCAGGTATTTTATCATCTTTTGGCGGTCGATAGCGTAGTTTATGGCCTGCCTTACTTTTAATATTTTCAGTGGCGATTTTTTGACGATGGCCAGGTTACTATCTACCAATATCCCCAGGTACATGGTGTTTAAATAGGGAGCAGTATTAAGTATGAATTTGCCCTTATACTTTTGAGTAACCGCGCCCGATTTGGTAAGGATATCATCGCGATAGCTACCATCGATATCATTCAAAAAATCAAGTTTCTTTTTCACAAACTCCAAAAATGACGTTTGTTTATCGGCAATAAATGTAGCCCTTACGGCATCCAGGTATGGCAGGTGCCTGCCATTTTTGTCGGTCTCCCAGTACCTATCATTTTTAAGCAGCACCAGCACCTCCCCCTCTTTCCAATACTTAAACCTAAAGGGGCCCGTGCCAATAGGATGGCTCCTGAAATCTTTGCCATAAAACTCAACAACCTCCTTAGGTACAACCGAGCAATATTGCGCCGTAAGCATGCTTAAAAAAGGCGCGAAAGGCTGTTTCAGCCTGATCCGGAACGTGCTATCATTAGGCGCTGTAAAGGCATCGCAACCTTTTACTTTATCGCTAAAAATCCATGAGCCCGATGAGGCAACTTTAGGATCTATCAATCTGCCAAAACTGTAAACAAAATCAGATGCCACAGCCTTCCGGCCTACGCCGTTTTTAAAATGCAGATCATCGTGAAAATAAACATCATTGCGCAGGTGAAATGTATACAGCAATCCATCAGCAGAAACATCCCAGCTTTTTGCAATGCATGGTGTAACCTTTAAACTATCATTAACCTGTACCAGGCCGTTAAAAACCTGGTTATCCATCCAAATGGTGTAGTGGTTACGGCAAAAGGCAGGATCGAGCGAGGTGAGGCCTTCCTCCAGGTTGATATTGAAAACTGTTTTATGCGAATTTGCAGATTTTGAAGAGCAAGCAGAAAGCTGGATCATCAATCCCAAAAACAGCAATAAGATCAGTTTATTCATCAAAAGCTAATGTAATAATTATTGACTAAGCGACCTGACGCGTTAATGATTTATTACGCAGGGATGAAGGTTTTTGAATAGTGAGTAGTTGGATTAGGTTGATTAGGTGAGTGGTTTTAATCGGCTCGTAAAGGCGTCCATGTTAGTTTAAATAAAATCCATAAAAAAGGCCTCCAAAATGGAAGGCCTTTTTATATCTGTCAAAATCCGAAATCGAAATTCCGAAATCCGAATTTAAACTTCTGCTAAATGATCGCCGGTAACGGTTTCTTTAATTTTAGTTTCCAGTTCTTCCATCAGCTCGGGATTATCCAATATTAATTGTTTAACCGCATCGCGGCCCTGGCCTAAGCGGGTATCGCCGTAGCTAAACCACGAACCTGCTTTTTTAATGATGTTATATTCAACACCCAGATCGATAATTTCGCCGGCTTTAGAGATGCCTTCGCCAAACATAATATCAAACTCGGCAATACGGAATGGAGGCGCAACTTTATTTTTAACAATCTTCACCTTTACGCGGTTACCGGAAACTTCGTCGGTATCCTTAATTTGTGATATACGGCGTACATCCAAACGTACCGAAGCATAAAACTTCAAAGCGTTACCACCGGTGGTTGTTTCGGGGTTACCAAACATCACGCCGATTTTATCGCGCAGCTGGTTGATAAAAATACAGCAACATCCCGTTTTGCTGATAGTACCGGTTAATTTACGCAAGGCCTGCGACATTAAACGTGCATGCAAACCCATTTTTGAGTCGCCCATTTCGCCTTCAATCTCGGCCTTTGGCACCAACGCGGCAACAGAGTCAATAACCAGGATATCAATAGCCCCCGAACGGATCAGGTTATCGGCTATTTCCAATGCCTGCTCACCGTTATCTGGTTGAGAGATCAACAGGTTCTCCACATCTACCCCTAATTTCTTGGCGTAGAAACGGTCAAATGCGTGTTCCGCATCAATAAATGCAGCAATGCCGCCTTTCTTTTGCGATTCGGCAATGGCATGAATAGCCAAAGTAGTTTTACCGGATGATTCCGGCCCGTATATTTCAATAACCCTGCCTTTAGGCAAACCGCCAACGCCCAGGGCGATGTCGAGCCCCAATGAGCCGGTTGATATTACCTCCGTAGCCTCAATAACAGAATCGCCCAGCTTCATGATGGTGCCTTTTCCGTATGATTTTTCAAGCTTATCCAGCGTAAGCTGTAATGCCTTTAATTTGTCTGAGTTATTTTTATCTGTGTTAGCCATCTTCAAATTATCTTTAGCAAATATAAATGTATTATTTAAAAATACTAATTTTTTTAGTAAATATTTTTTTGTTTGGTGAGTGGTTGATTAAGTTGGATTAGGTTGATTAAGTTTTAGCTGCCGGAAAAGCATCAAATATACAAACTAACTACCCACTTAATTAACTTAGCCAACCACTCACCTAATCAACTCAATCAACCACTCACCTAATCAACTTTTCTCCACACTCCTTTTCTTTAATTCCTTACTGATCTTATTAAGTGCAGTCTTTTTCTTAGCTTCTTTGGCTTTTTTAATTTTTGCGGCCTCGGCTTTCAATAAAGCGGTTTCTGTATTGTTTCGCTCATAATACCTGCAGAACCAGGTGAGCGGGCAAATATCGCATTTGGGACTGCGGGCTACGCAAATGTACCGGCCATGCAATATCAGCCAGTGGTGGGCCACGGCTATATGCTCTTTAGGAATGTGTTGTATCAATTGCTTTTCTACAGCCAAGGGTGTAGTGGCGTTATTGGTTAAACCTATGCGGTTGGCTACTCTAAAAACGTGTGTATCTACCGCCATTGCCGGTTCTTCAAACACTACAGATGCAATAACATTAGCGGTTTTACGGCCAACGCCCGGCATTTTTTGCAGGTTATCAATGCCCGATGGCACCTCGCTGTTAAATACATCTACCAGTATTTTGGCCATGCCCACCAAGTGCTTTGCCTTATTATTAGGATAGCTTACACTGCGGATATAAGTAAAAACCTCGTCGGGGGTTGATGCCGCCAATGCTTCAGGCGTAGGGAAACGTTCAAACAGCGCCGGCGTTACCTGGTTAATGCGTTTATCGGTGCATTGCGCCGACAGGATTACCGCCACCAATAACTGGAACGGGTTATCATAATGCAGTTCGGTAACAGGATTGGGCTGATTTTTAGAAAAGTATTCAACAAAGTGTTTGTAGCGATCGGCTTTCAGCATAGTTCATTTGTTCACTGGTTCATTAGTTCATTGGTAGCTACACGCTTTATTAGTATGATTGCTAATCAATATACTGCAATTATGCTCAATAAATTGCAATTGGCAAAACCACTAAAAATATCAACTATAAAATTTATTGAACTATTCACCAATGAACTAATGAACAAGCGCAGCGACAATGAACCAATGAACTAATAAAAATAGAAAGGTTCATAAATCATTTATCGGATTTTTGGCAGGATCGATTCACATCGGGTACCGTAATCAACAATTTATGATCTATGAACCAGTGAGGGGGTGCAATGCTTAACGCAGGCTCTTCGAATAGTCCAATATCTGGTGTATGGTTTGCACTTTGGGCTTCTTAGCCAAAAGGTCCAAATCGGCGCGAATTGAATTGTAAAAAATCAACTCGTCGGCGTCCAGGTTTAAATGTACATTATCGTTCATTTCAGCTTGGTTAGCATTAGCATTCAACGTTCTTGTAAAGGTTTCATCCATAAGCTTTATTACTGTAATTTTTATACGATTTATAACGGTGGCTTAAAGATAATATTTTGTTAGATGAAAATTAAATGAAATATTTTTTATTAATTAATTTTTCCTGATTATTTAATTAACTGGAAATGTGATTAATAAAGTTACCTACACAAAAAATCCGGTTAATTGATAATTAATCAACAACCGGATTCAATATTAAAATAACTTATTACTTAATGCTTATGACTAATTTTTAAGGCTAAGTTCCCTGCCCTGCATCATTTTGCGCAGGTTATTAAGTGCATAGCGCATACGGCCAAGAGCGGTATTGATGCTTACGTCGGTAATATCGGCAATCTCTTTAAAGCTCATATCGCCAAAGTGACGCATAATCAGCACCTCTTTTTGTTCAGATGGCAAAAGCTGTATCAGGCCTTTAAGGTCTTTATAAGTTTGCTCTCTAACCATCTTGTCTTCAGTGCTTTCATCATAGTTGCCCAACACCTCAAAAATATCAAAGTCGTCGCCATTGCTTACCATTGGCGCACGTTTTTCACGGCGAAAATGGTCGATAACCAAATTATGTGCAATACGGGTAACCCAGGGCAAAAACTTACCTTCTTCGTTGTACTTCCCGGCTTTAAGGGTATTTATTACTTTTATAAAAGTATCCTGAAAAATATCCTCGGCAAGGTATTCATCTTTTACAAGCAAGTAAACAGAGGTGTATATTTTTGATTGGTAACGCCTGATCAATTCTACAAGCCCCGCTTCATCACCGGCAATGTATAGATGGATTAGATCCTGATCACTCTTCAATTGAAAATCCATAGAAAGTACTACTTTAAACTTAATTTTTAGTTAAACTCTTGAAAAGTAAAGTATTTCCTATAGCGTTCTTGTTAGGGTAAAAAAATTGTTACGTCAAATAAAACAAATTCCCGGATAAAAAACAAATAAAATTTTTCCAACCAGTCATTTTTTAAATATTCGTCGGGTTAATTAGCGATAAAACAATTTATTATTTGGCAGCAATAATATTAGACTAAATTATATTACCAAAGGTTTAATGGGTACCAAAATAAATTTTAAAAATTGAATTGATAAAAAAATATGGTACTGTTAAATTGTATTAAGTCCGTTACAAATATTTTGTACTGTAAATTTATTAAAAGGCATCAACTTATTGCCCGGCAAGATGTTAAAAAATGTTAAATATTAACTGTGATTGGCGTTAACAAAGACTAATGCCGTGGATAAGGAATAAAGATAAGACGCATAACAAGAGTTTATATCAAGCCATCGTCCTTTAAATTTTTTAAAAGCACGTTGATATCAGATGTATCATATTCGCTTTTAAGATAAATCTCTGCCAAAATAACGGTTTCACCATCTACTATTGCGTATGTTATCACCCTGACTCCACCTGACTTTCCTTTGCCGGTTCCGGTAATAGCCATCCTGATCTTGTAAAAGTTCTGTCCCAGGTTTGTCCCGATAGTGGGATTTATTTCTAAATCAGCAATGAGTTTATTGATATCTGATTTTATGCCAGGATGTTTTTTAGAAATTCTCTTAGCTTCTTTACCAAATGCAGAAGCAATAACAACTCTATAGCTCATTTAAAAATTCTCTTGCATCCTGAAGTTCGATTTTACCTTCTTTATAAAGATTTATTTCTTTTACAGATCGTTTTAGCCGGTTATACATCACCTGTTCCGACTTTGATAACGGGCGTTTAGTGTTGTCTTTCGCAACATTATAATCCAGGCCAAAAGCGTCCAATACAGCTTTGATGGCTTTCTCGGTTTTTTTATCCTCAATATTTACAGTTAGCGTAGTCATTATATTAGCTTATATTGTAAAATTACAAAATGATGCCAGCTTTCAAAAGCATTATTACACCAATATGCAGGTATCGGTTAAATCAAAAGCTTAAAAGTTTAACTCCTGCGCGTGTTTACACTAAAGTAATTTGGCTCATTGCCAATCCCCAAAAATTCTTCCTAAACAATTAAAAGTCAACAAACTGTAAACTCGGATATTTAATTACAATAATCATCTAAACAAAGTGAAAGCGATTTGGATTATGCTAAATATTTTAGGATTTTTGCACTCGCAAAAAGTTCATAGTTGATAGATCATGGTTCATGGTATAAATTTTGCCATCAACCTATTTAGCTTCCTTACAGCTATGATCCATGAACTATGAACCATGAACTAATTCAACGCATGAGCAAAGAAGCAGAAAAAGATCCATCAAAACATATTATTATAAAAGGGGCGCGTGTACACAACCTTAAAAATATGGATGTGGCCATCCCCAAAAACAAGCTGGTTGTTGTAACAGGCATGTCGGGCTCGGGTAAATCGTCGCTTGCTTTTGATACGTTATATGCCGAAGGGCAACGCCGCTATGTAGAGAGCCTTTCATCGTACGCCCGCCAGTTCCTGGGCCGCATGAACAAGCCGGATGTTGATTATATAAAAGGTATAGCCCCGGCAATAGCCATTGAGCAAAAAGTAATCACATCAAACCCGCGTTCAACTGTGGGCACCTCAACAGAAATTTATGATTACCTTAAACTGCTTTTCTCGCGCATTGGTAAAACCATTTCACCCATATCCGGCCTGCCGGTAAAAAAAGATTCGGTTACCGATGTGGTAAACTTTGTACTCAGCCTGCCCAATGAAAGCCAGGTAACCATACTGGCACCTTTATACCCGCACAATAACCGCAGCTTAAAAGAAGAGCTGGCGGTACTCATGCAAAAGGGTTTTGTACGGGTGGAGTACCAAGGCAAGCTATCAAAAATTGAAGCGCTTTTAGAGGATGCCAGCATTGTAGATGACGGTTCATGGCTGTTAGAAGAAATATCCGGCGAAGCCGTAACTGAAAAAACAAAGGCGAAAGGCAAAAAAACAAAGACGGTGAGCGATACTGAAAGTGCTACCGCCGCCATGCACTCTGCCGATACTTACAACGCGGTTCGTATTGTTGTCGACCGTATCAGCAAAAACGAAGAGGATGAAACGGTAAGCCGCCTGGGCGACTCTATCCAGACCGCCTTTTTTGAGGGCAAAGGCGATTGCTACGTGCGTTACCAGGAGGCCGACGCTGAGCAGGAAACCGAGCGCTTTTTTTGCGACCGTTTTGAGTTGGACGGTATTAAATTTGAAGAGCCTACCCCCAACTTTTTCAGCTTTAATAACCCTTACGGCGCCTGCAAAAAATGCGAGGGCTATGGTAAGGTAATTGGCATTGATGAAGATTTGGTTATCCCTGATAAAAGCAAATCGATATATGAAGGGGCCATTGCCCCATGGCGCGGCGAAAAGATGCGCGAGTGGAATGACAACCTGGTGAGGCATGCCCTGAAATTTGATTTCCCTATCCACCGCCAGTATAACCAGCTTACCGCTAAGGAACAAAAGTTATTATGGACAGGTAATAAATTTTTCCGCGGCCTTGATGAATTTTTCAAGGAGATGGAAGAGCAAACCTACAAAATCCAATACCGCGTTTTGCTATCGCGATACAGGGGCAAAACCACCTGCCCCGAGTGTAAGGGCAGCCGTTTGCGCCAGGATGCATCGTATGTAAAAATTAATGAACGCTCCATTACCGATGTGGTTTTGATGCCGCTTGATAAAGCGCTGGAGTTTTTCCAGGGCCTGGAACTTAACGAAACCGACGCCAAAATTGGTAAACGTTTGTTAATGGAAATAACCAATCGTTTGGTTTTCCTGAATGATGTTGGCTTGAGCTATTTAACGCTAAATCGTTTATCAAACACGCTATCGGGCGGCGAATCGCAACGGATTAACCTGGCTACTTCGTTAGGAAGCAGCCTGGTGGGCTCGGTATATGTATTGGATGAGCCGAGCATAGGCCTGCACCCGCGCGATACCCAACGCCTGATTGGCGTATTAAAATCCCTGCGCGATGTAGGCAACACCGTTTTGGTAGTTGAGCACGAGGAAGAGATTATGAAGGCAGCCGACCATATTATTGATATTGGCCCCGAGGCCGGTACCCATGGCGGCGAACTGATTTTCACCGGAACTTATGACCAGATTATAAAAGACGATAACAGCTTAACCGGCCGCTACCTAAGCGGTAAGGATGAGATAGCCATACCATCCACCCGCCGTAAATGGTACGATTTCATCGAGATAAAGGGCGGCCGCGAAAACAACCTGCAGCACGTAAATGCTAAATTTCCGTTGGGGGTACTTACCGTAGTTACCGGCGTATCCGGATCTGGCAAAACCAGTTTGGTAAAGCGCATACTGGCCCCTGCCCTGCAAAAAACACTGGGCAATTACTCGGGCGAGCAAACCGGATCATATGATAGTATTGAAGGTGATTATGCCAAGATAGAACAGGTAGAAATGGTTGATCAAAACCCTATCGGCCGTTCATCGCGCTCAAACCCGGTTACCTATGTAAAAGCCTGGGACGAGATCCGCAACCTTTACGCCGCACAACCGGCAGCTAAAGCAGCCGGCTTGAAACCATCGGCATTCTCATTTAACGTAGAGGGTGGCCGCTGCGATGTTTGCCAGGGCGAGGGTGAAGTAAAAATAGAGATGCAGTTTATGGCCGATATTTTCCTTACCTGCGAAACCTGCGGTGGCAATCGCTTTAAACAGCACATACTGGATATTACCTACAACGAAAAGAACGTAGCCGAAGTATTGCACATGACCATTGACGAAGCGTTGCAGTTTTTTGCCAAAGAGCCAAAGATCATATCCAAAATAAAGCCCCTGGTTGATGTTGGGTTAGGCTATGTACAGCTGGGCCAATCATCAAATACGCTATCGGGCGGCGAAGCACAGCGTATAAAGCTTGCATCGTTCCTTGTAAAAGGTAACAATACGCACAAAACGTTATTTATTTTTGATGAACCCACTACCGGGCTGCATTTTGCCGATATTAAAAAGCTGCTAAAATCATTTGATGCCCTGCTTGAACATGGTAATACCATTATTGTTATTGAACATAACATGGATGTCATTAAATGCGCCGACTGGGTGATTGACATTGGTCCCGAAGGCGGCGACCGTGGCGGTAAAGTGGTATTCGAAGGCATCCCTGAAAACCTCATCAAAGAAAAAAAATCGCATACCGGGCATTATTTAAAAGAACGGTTTGGGAAATAACCTATCTAAAATCAAGAAAGACTTCATAATTGGAGTCTTTTTTATTCCCTCTTAAATTTTATTTGCGGCAGCCGCAGTCCAATTATAAACCATGGTTGCAAAAAAATGCCCGCTTTAACGTCGGCGTCGTTAACCGGTTTATGTTCAATGGTGTATAAAGGAATAAACAACATCATTTTGTAACAACACCGTTATTACCATTAACGATATTTATGGTTAACCTTATCCGATTATTTTACGTTTAAATTAAAAAATACAACAAAAGGTCTATTCCTTATCATCATCATAAACATGGCGTTAAAAAATCTATCTAAATTATCTGCATTGGTATTATTGCTAATGGTAGGTTATTCATGCTCAAAAGGCAAAAACGATTCAGCGGATCCTTCGCTAATTACAAAACCCTCGCTTACGGCAAAAATAGACAGCACCGATTATAACCTGGATGCCGCGGCTATTACATCAACTTATTATAGTACGGATGGGGATGACGTAAAAGCACTGAAAGCTACAGGCCGGTTAAATACAACAGGAAATAAGATTGTATTTTTTATTAACGATTTTAAAGACGGCGCCATTGAGTTAAGCAAAAAAGCCGGAACGTCTTTCAACCCGGGTAATCCTCACTTAAAGATAAATGCGGTAGTAACCACCCCGCCGGTTCAAACCTATATCCAATACATTAAAGATGGCAATACTTATTATGCGGTATCGGGCACTATCACGGTTATTATAAAAAGCAATGGCACGGCAACCGTGAAATGGGATATTAAGTTTACCGATGCCAGGGGCCGTTCGTTTAATTCATCAGGCTCATTCGATCTTACTAATTTCCGGGCCAATGTTAAACCAAAAACTGATATAGTTGACCCAACACCTGTAAGTGATAAACCAACTATCGAAAGTATTAGTCCGCAAAAAGGGTTTGCTTTAGATACAGTTAGAATTACCGGTACAAATTTTAGTGCGGTAAAAACCAATAACGAGGTTAGCTTTAATGGCACTAAGGCAGTTGTAAGCTCGGCAAGCGCTACCCAACTGGTTGTTATCGCGCCCGCAGCGGCAGGCACGGGAAACATTACAGTAAGCATAAACAACGGCACTTCGGTAACCGGCCCTGTATTCACGTATTTATTACCGGCAACAATAACCGGAATTAGCCCGGCGAGCGGAAAAACAAACGATACCGTAGCTGTTAGCGGTACAAACTTCAGTACAGTATTGGCAGAAAACAAGGTATTTTTTCAAACAGGCGTTGGCATAGTATTAACCGCTACAAGTACAAAATTAACCGTGCGGGTACCTGCCGGCGGGTCAACAGGTGCAATAGCTGTAAATGTTAATAATGCCCGCACAAACATTACCGGCCCGGTGTTTACGTATACTAACAAACCCATTTTGCAAAGTATATCGCCCGCACAGGGCAACCCGGGCGATGTTATCACTTTTACCGGTACCAACTTTAGCACCACTCCAGCCACAAATATTGTTTTCTTTAATGGGGTGCGCGCAACGGTACTAACGGCTACTGCAACCAGGCTTACAGTGAAAGTTCCGGCCAGCGCTACTACCGGCAAGATAATTTTAAGTGCTGATGGGAATAGTGTCAATGAAGCATTGATTTTTACAGTGAACCCTCCAAAAACCTCGCTTGACTGGGCAGAGGTTTTCTCATCAATTAATTTGCAACAAAGCAACCAAATGGTAAGTACAGGGAGCAGCATCATGGTTACAGGAGGGCCACAGCAGGGCTATCTGTATTTTAGTGCAGACGGCAAATCATATACCGACGTTTATAATAATTTACCGTTTGGCCAGGGGCAAAAACCATCTATCAACATTATCAAAGCCGATAACAACAACTACTACGTTACCACAAGCCTTGGCATTGCAAAATCTACAAATGGCACTAACTGGGTAAAATTAGTTCCGGATGCTACATCGCCCAACAGGAGTTTTACGGGCATTACTGTTAACCAGGATAAAATCACTTTAATAGCGGGCAAAAAGGTTTATAAATCGCCTGATGGCGGCTCAACCTGGTCAAGCGCAGATATTTCCGGTCCGGGTACGCTCAATTACATCAGTAGTTTTTCAAATGAAAAGTACATGTTTGCTGTTGATACCAGTAAGAATTTTACTTCGAAAGAAGAGAAAATTTTTTACCAGTCGATAGATCAGGGCCGCACCTGGCGAGAAACCAGCGGCGTAACAGGTATCTACAATTATAACCTGGGCGAGCGCGATTTTTTAACAACATCGTCATACAATGTATTTTGTTCCTTTAGTTATAAAGGCTCGGGACAAAGCCTTGGCAGCACCCGCATATATCGTTCTGTAAACCAGGGCGCCACATGGGAAGACATAGGCAGCGAAGCATGCAGAGTAATAAAAACAGCCGGCGATATTGTAGCTTACGGCGCAGCTTACCTTAACCTATCCTTTAATAACGGTGATACATTTACAAAATACACTATACCAACGGGATATACTTTAGGAGGCATTGTAATTACTCCATCTTATTATTACATCAGCGCGTATACCACCACAGGTTCCAATAAGATATTCAGGGCTGCCCGATAGGTAATCCAAATCTCAAAAAACGGCTACGCTTTATAACAGCATAGCCGTTTTTTTATCTCCCGATATCCCCGGCAGCACTACTTAAAATCCTTAAAAAGATTTGCTACTTCGCTCCTAAATCGTTATATTTGACTAACATCCAACACCTTACCCAAATAAACTTTGCAGTTTTTTCTACCCGGGCGGGCGTCGGCTCAATCATCAACATACCTAAACTTACACTATTATGCCAGGAAGTAAAGCATTTTACGACACCATTCGCCCATTGTTTGGCGGACATTTCTCTCAAAGCCAGATTGATGGCATCGAAACTATCTTAACCGTTATTGCAGCAGCTGGCATAACCGATAACCGCAAAACAGCTTATATGCTGGCTACGGTGTTTCATGAATGCGCTCAAAAAATGCAGCCAATAGCCGAATTTGGCAAGGGCGCCGGCCATGATTATGGCAAAAAATTAAAAATGGGGGCTGGTCCTGGTCACCGGGTACCCTATACCACGCCCGATAAATTATATTATGGCAGGGGCTACGTACAACTAACCTGGTATGAAAATTATGAGAGCATGGGCCATTTATTGCATGTCGACCTGCTCGGAAATCCCGAACTTGCCTTAGATCCAACTATAGCCGCAAACATCATGGTTAAAGGGATGGTTGGCGGGCTATTTACAGGCAAGAGCCTTGGCAAATATTTTACACCAGACTTAACCGACTGGATAAACGCCCGCAAAATAATTAATGGCCTTGACCAGGCCACAACCATTGCGGGATATGCTCAAACGTTTTATAAAGGATTAACCGCGCCGGTTTAAAATAAGCAAAGGAGTTTAGGTGGCGAAAGAGCCCAGGGAAATTCCTGCGTCCTCAATTTCGTCATACCGGCTGTTTATCAAGCTTGTTACAGCGTTAAATAATTGTTGGTTATCCTCCCAAAAGGCAGTTTTGATTTTTAGCACAACTGCTAATAAGTCGCCGGGGTAGTAATCACCCTCGGCAAAAAGGTCTTCGGTAAGTTTTTCGATAGCCAGCGGTACAAGATATGGCAAACTAAACTCCTGCCCTATCATCAAACGCAGATTCTCTGTGTTAAATTCATTTAGCGGGACTTTTAATAGTTCCAGGCAACGTCTTACAAGTCGCGTTGGTGCTGTTGCCGGATCTTCAAGGGCTATCTTCTCCAGGTTTTGTAGTGACTTGTAGCGCCAATTATTTTCCAGCTTCATAAAATATAATCAACATGCCTAAGAAGCTCTATTAAATAAAAACGTCATTGCTTTATACACACCATCACGTATTAGGCTATATATACATCCGGTTGAACGCCGGCCACGACTCACCCGGCCGACGCTACGCTGGGCCACCCTCTCTTCACCTCCGGTGGAAAGAGGGCTCCGCATAGTAGTGTATTATTAATCAATTACTTACAAAATATAAATTTCCTAAACCCTCTATGCGGCGTAAGCCGGAGAGAGGGTCGGCCAGCGCAGCGTAGCCGGGGTGAGTCGTCTCCGCCATGCTATACTCCGCTGCGTGTCGCATGGGTTTAACGCTCAATAATCGTCTTTCTTTTATTTTCAAACAGCTTCTAAGTCCATTAACTTAATCAACCACTTAACTAATCAACTATTTGCCACCCGTTTTAACGTACATGTAAATAATACCGCCTATAACGGTAATGGCCAATACAATAAGCCCTGTAACGCCTTTCTTTTTATCCTGGCGCATTAGCCATACTAAAAATGCAACCAGCGGCAGCACAAAAACCGCCCAGAATATTAATGATGGAATACTCATAATTATTGATTTATTGAATTAGTGAATTACTGATTAGAATTGCAAAGTAGTTATTAGACATTCCCTTCAATTCAATAATTCAGTAATTCAAAATTAAAATATCATTCTTGCCATAGGTGCAATTTCCTGCCCTGCAAATTCACCTTTTAAATATTTATAGTAACCGGCAATTGCAATCATGGCAGCGTTATCTGTACAATATTGCATAGCCGGAATAAAGCTTTCCCAGCCGTTTTTTTCGCAAAGGGCCTGCAGGCCCAATCTTAAACCTGTATTGGCCGATACGCCGCCGGCCAATGCCAATTGTTTAATACCGTACTCTTTTGCCGCCCTTTCAAATTTATTGAGCAATATGGTTGCTATCCGTTTTTCAACCGATGCGCAAATATCGGCCATGTTTTCGCTGATAAAATCGGGGTTCCTGGCCACGTTATCGCGAATAAAATACAATATCGATGTTTTGAGTCCGCTAAAACTAAAATCAAAGCCCGGGATCTGTGGCTCGGGGAACTTGTAAGCATCCGGATTACCCTGCCGAGCGTATTTATCTATAAGCGGGCCACCCGGATAAGGTAAGCCTAATATCTTACTGGTTTTATCCATAGCTTCGCCTGCGGCATCATCCAGTGTTTGGCCAATAATTTCCATTTCAAAATAATCTTTTACCAAAACTATTTGCGTGTGCCCGCCCGATACGGTAAGGCATAAAAATGGAAACACGGGCTTATGATCGCCAATAAAGTGGGCCAGGATATGGGCCTGCATGTGATTAATTTCGACCAATGGCGCGTTTTGGGCAAGCGCAAATGCCTTGGCGAACGATACACCAACTAATAATGAGCCTAAAAGGCCCGGCCCGCGGGTAAAAGCTACCGCATCAATATCATTTTTGTTTACTTTTGCGTTCAATAGTGCTTGTTGAACGGCAGGAACAATATTTTGCTGATGTACCCTTGAGGCAAGCTCGGGGACAACGCCGCCATATGCCTCATGAATGCTTTGGTTAGCAATAACATTGCTCAGGATAACCCCATCAACGCAAACAGAGGCAGATGTGTCATCGCAAGAAGATTCAATTCCTAATATTACAGGCACAGTTTTAAATTATTGATTTATTGAATTAGTGAATTATTGATTTAGTAAATGTTTTTCAAACTATCATTTGGTTAAATTGTAAATGAAAGAAAATTCAATAAATCAATAATTCAATAACTCATTAATTAAAAAGGCAAAGTTATTAAAAAAGCACTCAAAATAGTATTCGGGCTGGTGTTGTTGATATTATTGACACTTAGCATACTTTTATTGGCTTTTCAATATAAACCTGTACAAACATGGGCTGCTAAAAAAGCGACCAAATATTTGTCGGATGAATTGCGTACTACAGTAAGTATAAAAAGCCTTTACATAAGGCCTTTTAGCACCGTAGTTATTGAAGGCTTATATGTACTGGATAAAAAGAAGGATACGCTGCTGAATACCCCTAAGCTGGCAGTAGATATTAATGGATTCTCTATTTTTAACAGCATCAAACAACGGCTTATCACTTTTTCGGCCATCGAGCTTGATAACGGCTCGTTTTACCTTAAAAAACAAAAGGACAGTACCACCAACCTCGATTTTATTATCAACTATTTTAACTCGGGCGATACTGCAAAAACCACCAGCAAACCCTGGACACTTAATTTTGATAAGATCACTATTAACAACTTCCACTTCCGGTACAAAAACCAGCTGATTGATACCGCAATGGCCCAGGTTAATTTTGACGATATTGATGTAAAACATTTTAGCACGGTAGTTTTAAACATGGATATCAAAAACCACCTGTTTAAAGGCAACGTGCAAAAGCTAACACTTGTAGAAAAAAGCGGGTTTTACGTTAAAAATTTAACCTCAAACATCACCATAGATACTAACCAGATCCTGGCTCAAAACCTTCATTTAAAAACCGGGCATTCTGATTTGAAAGATTATTTCAGGATGAAATTCAAATCGTTTAGCGATTTTGATGAATTTAACACGAAGGTTTACATGGATGGCGATTTTAAATCGTCGCGGGTATCATCGGCAGATATCGCCTACTTTACCAGCGGGCTCGAAAAAGTAAGCTTCGATCTTGGTTTGGATGGCCGGGCCCATGGGCCGGTTAGCAATCTAAAATCAAAAGGAGTTACCATAACCGGCGGCCAGGCTACCTTTATAAAAGGCGATTTTAATTTAAGGGGCCTGCCCGATTGGAATAACACCTTCCTGGAGTTAAGGTTTGACCAGATAGCATCCAACAAAAAAGATATCGATTATCTTATCAGTCATTTTTCGGGCCAGCCTAACCTAAAAGTTCCCGATATTATTAACAAATTTGGTAATATCAATTTCACAGGCAGGTTTAGCGGCTTGCAGAACGATTTTGTGGCATACGGTATTTTTAAAACCAAACTTGGCCGCTTCGATTCGGACATTAATTTAAAGATTGACAAAAAAGGGAACCCCAGTTACAGCGGTAAACTGGATGCTTTTAACTTTGACCTGGGCACCCTGCTTGATGAAAACAGCCTGGGCCGCACCACGTTTACATCAAACATAAAAGGCAGCGGCGACGACCTGAAAACCCTGAGCGAAAAGGGCGATGCTAAAATCAAATACATCGATTTTAATAATTACACTTATAATAACCTTACCATCAATGGCTCGTTTATAAAAAAACTTGCTGATGGGCATATTACTATCAATGACAAAAACATAAAGCTGGACCTGAAGGGCAAGGTAAATCTAAACGGCCAGCTGCCTGCTTATGATTTAGCTGCCACTATTAAGGATGCCAAATTAAACGCCTTAAAACTGATAAAAGATACTATCACCCTTAGTACGCAGCTAAAAACCACGTTCAAGGGCGATGACCTCAAAAACTTACAGGGCAATATTTTGCTATCGCCCATAAAAATTGTAGACCCACGCAATAACTACCAGGCCGACTCACTTTACCTATCGGCCAATGGCAGCGGTAATGCAAGGGAGATAGCCCTTAAATCTGATTTTGCGGATGCCAATATTAAAGGCAGTTTTGACCTTGCTACCCTGCCATCGTATTTTAAAACCATTGTTAAAAAGTATATCCCCTCGTTACAAACTACTATTGTACCACCCAAGCCGGAAGAGTTTGATTTTAACCTGACCATCAAAAAACTCGATCCGCTTACATCAATATTTTTACCCGAATTAAAAATCCCCGACCAGGGGAATTTTACCGGGCATTTTGATTCCAATAACAAAACAGCTACGCTATCGGGCTACATCAAAACGTTTAAATTCGGCAAAACAGTTTTTCATGATTTTATTATTGATGAAAGCACATCCGACAATTTGCTGGGGCTTAACGTTTCGCTAAAAAAAGTTGACCTAACCGACAGCCTTTTTATAAAGGACATTAACATAACCAACTTTCTTAAAAACGATAGTTTAAATTTTAACGTTAAGCTATCCGATAAAAATGCGGTGAACCAGCTGGATTTATACGGCCTGGTTGAATTTGGTAAAGATACTACCGCCAAATTAAAACTATTACCCTCGGATGTGATCCTGGAGCACGAAAAATGGAAAATACAAGACCAGGTACGTATCCGCCTGCTTAATGGCAAAACCCAGGTAACCGGCTTTGAGTTATCAAACGGAACCCAGAAGGTACGGATAAACGGTTTTATATCTGATAACCCTACTGATGTATTAAAACTCTCGTTTGAGCAATTTAATATGCGTACGCTTAACCAGCTTACCAAAACATCGGGCATATTTTTAAAGGGCTACCTTAATGGTGATGTAAACATGACCGCCATTACCGCAGATCCCGGGGTTGACGCAAAACTGTCTATCGATTCGCTTACCATGAATAAAACGCTTATCGGCAATGTAAAACTGGTATCAGCGCTGGATAACGACCGCAAGCAGGCCGATATGAAATTAAACATCGTGAACCGCGGCCTGGAAACCATGAACCTATCGGGTATATACGCCTTTGGAAAAGATACAGAAAACAACCTTGACTTTGATGTAAAAATGAACCAAACCGAGGCTATCATTTTTGAACCCTTTATTAAAGACCTGGTATCAGATATTAAAGGCAATATATCTACCAACCTGAAGCTGACGGGGCCATTATCAAAACCGCAACTGAATGGTGATGTAACCCTGGTAAACACAGGTGTAACCGTTAATTATTTAAAAACGGCTTATACCGTCAATACCAAAGTAAACGTAACCAATAGCATTATTAAGGTAGACAACATGGTGCTAAAAGATAAAAAAGGCGGCACAGGCACGGCCAATGGAACGGTAGATTTGAATAACCCATCTAATCCGGATATTGAGGTTGACCTGGTTGCAAAAAACCTTCTGGCACTGAATACCACTTTTAAGGACAACCATGTTTATTACGGTACTGCTTATGGCACCGGAAACTTTAGCTTTAAAGGGCCGGTTGATAACATGAAAATTGATATAACCGCGCGTACCGAGGCAGGCACAATTTTCAATATCCCGCTTAATACCTCATCAACAGCAAGCGAATACGATTTTATAAAATTTGTAAGCCATAGCGATACCGCAAAGGTTGTAGCCAAAGAGCGTGCATTCAACGGCGTAACCCTTAATTTTGATTTAACCGCCGATGAAAAAACCGTAGTAAGAATAGCCACCGATTATGGATTGCTGGAAGGCAGCGGGGTAGCCAATAACCTAAAGCTGAACATTAACAGCCTGGGCGATTTTGAAATGTATGGCGACTTTTTAATAACCACGGGCAAATTTGAATTTACCGCCAAAAACTTTATCAGTAAAAACTTTACCGTAAGCCAGGGCGGTACCATCAGGTGGACAGGCAACCCGGCAAATGCCGAGATAAACCTGAAAGCGCTATACGAGGTACGTACAGATCGTTCGCCGTTGTATACTGCCGCGGGCCTGCAATCGCCGCAGGGTAATAAGCAGGTATTGGTACAGGCCGAACTGATCCTGACCAAATCGTTGTTATTACCTGTCATCGACTTCGACTTTAACTTCCCTACCGATCCATCGGTAAAGGATGATGTGGCCACTTACCTATCCGATAATAACAACCGAAGCCAGCAGGCGTTAAGCATTATTGTACGCAGGCAGTTTTCGTCGGGCAGTAACAACAGTTTAACCAACCAGGTAATAAGCACCGCCGGCGATGCCGTTACCGAATTTGCTTTTAACAAATTAAACAACCTGATAGCACAATCAAACATTAAAAACTTTGATTTAAACATCCGCTCGTTTAATGAGGCCAGCGCCTCGCTGCGCTTTTTTAATGACAGGCTATCGTTCAACGGAAGTTTGTTTACCAATACCGCCTCAAACGATTTATTTAACAACAATAACACTACCCTTTTCAATCAAAGCTTTAATTCCATTAACAAAGATTTTGAAGCCCTGTACCGCATCCGGAAAGATGGTAACTTAACAGCCCGGTACTCGTACCGGATTTTAAACAGCACCACGCTAAACAATTTAAATAACCAGTTGCTGCCACAGTATGTAAACGGGTTGGGCCTGGTTTATCAACGGGATTTTGACACCTTCCGCGAGTTTATCCGCAACCTTTTCAGAAGCGGCAAGCGCGCCCAGGCCCCGGTAACACCATTACCGGTAACAAACCCCAATCCTATTGTTACCAAACCGGATGACGATGATCAATAGATGTGCAGATAAATACACCCATGGCCACAGAAAATTGTCCTATCCAATACAAAAAAAGCAGGCTGACATTAATCAACCTGCTTTTTTATTATCTGATTTCCGTGTATCTGCACATCTAAAATCTTAATGATCGCGCATAATGGCATGATCCATTTTGTCGCGTTTGGTACGCAGGTATAATTCGTTATGTGGGTTTGATGCTATTTCGATAGGAACGTTTTCAACAACCTCCAGCCCGTAACCAATAAGGCCTGCGCGTTTTTTGGGGTTATTGGTCATCAGCCTCATTTTTGAAATTCCAAGGCTGCGCAATATCTGCGCTCCAACGCCATAGTCGCGCTGATCCATTTTAAAGCCCAATTTAACGTTTGCTTCAACGGTATCGTAGCCGTTTTCTTGCAGGTGATATGCTTTTAACTTATTGATAAGGCCTATGCCGCGGCCCTCCTGGTTCATGTAAACAACAACGCCCTTACCTTCTTTACTTATCATCTCCATTGCTTTATGCAGCTGTGGACCACAATCGCACCGGCACGATCCAAAAATATCGCCGGTGACGCATGAACTGTGCACCCGGGTTAAAATGGGCTCACCGGGCTCCCAGGTGCCTTTTACCAAAGCAAGATGATTTTCGCCGGTATCCAACTGGGTGTAGGCTATCATTTCAAAATCGCCCCACTCGGTAGGCATTTTTACCGACACTTCTTTTTTCACAAGTGTCTCGGCATTTAAGCGGTAAGCTATCAGGTCTTTAATAGATACAATCTTCAGATCAAACTCTTTTGCCATAACCAGCAGGTCGGGCAGGCGGGCCATGTCGCCGTCTTCTTTCATGATCTCGCATATTACTCCGGCGGGCTCAAAACCAGCCAGTACGGCCAAATCAATAGCAGCTTCGGTATGGCCCGAACGGCGTAAAACGCCTCCATCTTTGGCAATAAGCGGAAATATGTGCCCCGGCCTCCCTAAATCTTCGGGCTTAGTGGCCGGATCAATTAATGCCAAGGTTGTTTTTGAACGGTCGGTGGCGGATATACCGGTTGTACAGCCGTGCCCCAGTAAATCAACAGAAACCGTAAAATTAGTTTCGTGCGATGTGGTGTTATGGCTCACCATCGGCTCCAGTTCAAGCTCGCGGGCTCTATCTACAGTAATAGGCGCGCAAACCAGGCCGCGGCCATAGCGTACCATAAAATTTATTGCCTCGGGGGTGGCGTTACGGGCGGCAGTTAAAAAATCACCTTCATTTTCCCTGTCCTCGTCATCAACCACAATGATCATTTTACCTGACCGTATATCTTCTATAGCTTCTTGTATTGTATTTAACATTATGTGGATATTACGTATGGCAAGCCTAAAAGGGTGCCATGATGTATTAAAGTTTAAACAAATTTAAACTATATTAAAATGATTCTGGTCGGTGCTATGTAAAATGATTTTGGATCGGTAGCTTGCCTATCAGGCTTCCTTGCGTTTAAAGATTTTATTAAAATATCTTTTATAGGCCTCCATATCAAATATCACCGAATCGGTAGCTGCTTTATAAGAAAGGAAGAGCCCGATGGGCGTTAGCACAATAATAGCCACCCACATACCAAATACAGTATTAACATTACCTGCCTTTACAGATTTTTCGCCTATGGTAGATATAATGTAATAGATGAGGAAAAATATCACCGAAATTACCACCGGCAGCCCCAGCCCCCCTTTACGGATGATGGCGCCAAGCGGCGCACCTATTAAAAACAATGCAATACAGGCCGCAGATAGCGTATATTTCTTTTGCACTTCCGAATCGTACCTGCGAATGGTAGATGCATCATTGCTATACTTATCGGCTCGATTTTTCAAAAAATCCTTTACCGACCGCACCTCAGATGCAGCGCTGGATAAGGCCATCTGCTGATCTGCAACTTTCATGCTTTTTAATACATCCTTATCGGCAGCAATATATTTTACTTTTGATTTAGCCGGTAAATTAAAATACTTGATGTATGGCGTAATAAGTTTGTAATTTAACATTACGGCAGCATCGGTAGCCTTTTGACTCGAATCGACAAAAAACTTAAGCTGCCTTAAATTCATCATCTGCGATGCGGATTTAAACTCATTTTCATCGGTTCGGCTAATTTTAAAGCCATCCAGCGAAAATTTTTGCTCCATCTCTTTAAACCGGAAGCGGGTAAAGCGTTGCCGCAGATCATAATTGGCGCCATCGCTTTTTGACTCTACGTAGTTTACACCTTCCTTTAGTTTTAACACCAGGTACTTATCGCCCATGGTACGGAACATGGTACCCTCGCGGGCCATGGTTACTTCGGTGTTATTGGTTTCGTCGTTTTTTTTATAAATAATAATGCCGTAAAGCCTTTGTCCGTCGGGATCTTTTTTGGTTACGCGAATAGTATAGCCCGGAAAGCTGGAACTGAAAATCATCTCGGGTAGTAAATCGGCCGATTTCTGTTTTCGGGCGTCATACAAAAGAGAATAGTATTTCAGGTTAGCTATCGGCAGCATGTAATCCGAAAAGAAGAAAGCTGCTATACTTAATACCGATACAACAATGATCATGGGATACATTGCCCTGCGTAACGAAATGCCTGCAGCTTTAATGGCCACCAACTCGTAATTTTCGCCAAGGGCGCCATAGGTCATAATGGTTGACAGTAATACCGATAGCGGCAGTGCCATGGCCACGTTGGTTGCCGAGTTGTACATCATCAGCTCCAGGATGATATACCAGGCAAAGCCTTTGCCAATAAGGTCGTCGATGTATTTAAACAAAAACAGCATCAGCAACACAAACATTACGATGAAAAGCGTGCTTACAAAAGGCCTTATAAATGATTTAAGCAGTAAAAGGTGGATCTTTTTCATCGGGGCAATTTGTATTTACAGGATAAAAACGCGCAACTGTGCAGGTTAATTTTCATTAACGCAAAATTAGCGTTTGGTAATACAAAATTAGCTAAAATTAAATTGGCCTTACGCGCCCAGTACGCTAATGAGATAATCGATCTGGTTGTCCCATATCAATTTTCGTTCAGGGATCTGGTCTTCCGTTGCAAAGTCGGTGATACTCAGGGCTACATCGTTGGTAAGTTCGTCTTGCAAAATTTCCATTTCAAAATAGCATTGTGGCTCATCCTCAAGCCATTTAAACCTAACCAGTTTATTTTCTTTAACTAAAATAAGTTTTGCTTTTTGCGGCTCATCATCCCAGGTAAAAGTAAAAACCTGGTCACGAACATTTACATCATCGGCAAACCATTGTGCTAACCCGTTAGGCTCATTTAGGAAAGTGAACAGTATTCTGGGAGATGATTTTATCTCATACTCAATAGTAAATTTCTTTTTTTCGGACATCGGGGTTTATACTTGAAAACAGGTTATGCAGTAAATGTTAACATTTTTTCTAAAGAAAACGAATTTCTGCTATATTTGCAAACCTTTTTAAGGAAGCACATTGTTTTATAAACATAGCTACTCTTTTTAACAACCATATAAAAAGAGGATTAAATTAAAAACGGCGGGGTAGCTCAGATGGTTAGAGCGTAGGATTCATAACCCTAAGGTCGGCAGTTCGATCCTGCTCCCCGCTACTTAAGGAAACGACACTTCGGAGTTGTTTCCTTTTTTTATGCCCATAAAAACCGGTTAGTCAAACAATTACGATAATCCTTTTGGTAGTTAGATTTTAGCAAAGAACCTCTTAAACCGTTTGACACAGTATAGCTTGCTCAAGGTCTTTTTCATAATAAGACGCCACCTGGTGTAATCCTAAAAGCTCCTGGTACATGGGGGCTTTAATGATTTCTTTAGCATCAGACTGTTGCTTTTCATTTCGTGCTACAGCTAATATACTATCCCTGTCGTTACTCATTAACAGCCGTTGCCATAAACTACTATGAATTTGTCTTTCTAACTGGCGGGTGGTCCAGTTGTTTTTTATCGACTCTGCTATATAGAAGTCGATTTTATCTTAACTATCAACACGCAGTAGTGTCTTGTAGTGTGTTCAGCCCAATTGCGAACGCAGTGTATTCGCAATTGGGAATGTGCGGTGAAACTGACGAAATAATTCTATCTGCCGTTTTTAAAATCCACTGCCATACTCCGGCTCCAACTGACCAGCAATAAATTTAGTGAGGTAATTGCCATAATCCGCCCGGTCTTTCCCTTGTGCTCCTCGTCGAAAATGCGTAAATCAATTATAAAAAGGACAGCTCTTTACTGATGCTGCCCAGCGGTACCTCTTGCCAGTGCCGCGAAGAAACGACAGGTTAAAGAAGATCAACAGCACAAAGCTAATCTTTGATCTTATAATTTCTTTATAAAGTCCAGCACCTCATCCTGTGGTGTTGCCAGATCATCGGCGATATCATATTTTGGCAAAACCGGATGCTGGTCTTTCGAATCACCATTTGCCCGCACAAACTGTTTGGTGGATGTCGCAAAGGAAAGGCCTGTGTTGGGCAGTTTGAGAAAGATCAGTTCCCCGTAGTCATTAGCGGGTTCGCCGGTAGGTTCGCCAACGAGCGTGGCCAGGTGATAGTCTTGTATGGCGTTTACCGTCATATTGGCGCTGGAAAAAGTATTAGGGCCGATCAGCACAAATACTTTTCCGGTATAGCGCAGGGGATTGGGAGCAGGTATTTTTGGCTTTTCCGCGTTACCGGAAATGATGCTACCATCAGGCGCATTCAGGTAAAAAGCCATCTGGGCCGTGTCTTTCGAATTTTCCCTGATCCGCTGTTTGTATTCAGCGCTTACCTTCCAGCGTTCACCGCCCGACATGCGGAAGGGTTTGCCGGTAATATAACCCAGCAGCGTTTCACCCAGAACCGAGTTGCCGCCGCCGTTTTTCCTGAAGTCAATGATGAGCTTTACGGCTGGCCTCTTCTTTAAGATAGTGAAACAGGAGTCGAGGTAATGTTTGAATATTTCCGGCTTTTCCGTCAGGTGAGTGATGTTGAAGTATGCCGTAGTTTTATCCAGGTAGGTAAAATTGTCTGCAGGCTGCCCGGATGCAGCCGGTAACTTAACTTTGCGTGCGGCCTGGTTGTCGCGCAGTTCCGGCCAGTTAACGGCGGTGAGCGTGGCGCTTCCGGGGTTCCCATTACGCAGGTAAGCGATATGATAGGGCGATTCGATACGGTAGAGGTACATGAATGTGATAATATTCCGGCATACATCAAGGGCACGGAAGGTTTTCAGACCACCCGCATAGCCGCTAAGCGTATCGATGAGTTTGCCTGCGCTGATTCCGTTGATCGAAGTAATCTGATCGCCGGGTAAAAGCTGGTTCTCATTAGAGCGGTCGAGGTTGACTACCAGGTTCCTGCCATCAAACCGGCTGATGCTGACCGGGAAAAGCAAGCGCCCGCCATTTTTGAGCCGGTCGATAATTCCCGGAGGGAAATCAAAGGTGCTGTGCCCCTCGCCAATAGCCCCTACCAGCCGGGCCAGCGGCGGCCAGGCTTCCCGTTCGGTCATGCCGTCATACATAACTTGCCGCACACTATCCGTAATTTTTTCATATTGTACTTTAGGGCAATGATGGTACATATCGGGATGTACCCGCGCTATTACAGCGGTAAGATAGGTGATATCGTTTTCCAACTGCTGCCTGCTGAAATGCTTTTCATTATTTTCGCTATCCTGCGCCCTTGCCATTGATGTTAAAGAGCATAGTAATAATAAGGCTGCTAATAGTTTGTTAGGTTTCATGCACGGAAGATGAAATAATAACGGGAAAGGTTGCATCCGGGATCACGATTTGGGGTGTAAAGTTTTCAGTTTTTGCAATACCAGGGGGACAAAATCATCGTAGGAAGGAAACCGGTGCTTGTTATGGTTATAAATTTCGAGTTCGGTTACGATGTCCGGCAGGTAGACGAATCCCGACTGCAAATTATCTTTCATGATCCGGTCTGCTGTAGCCGGATCACCCAGGTTCCTGGCGATCACAACTTCTCCCGCGCGTACGAAACTTTCATTTAAACAGATACGCCAACTGGGATAAGAGAGTTTGGTCATCTTTTCCTTAATTGGTGTAAACAGATATGCCGACGATCGGATCAATGTGTCCGGGACTTTTTCAATGGCTGGGTTGACAAATGAATGCCCGAACTCATGCACCGAAAGATCACGGATATGCTGCGGGTCGTCATAGCCAACCGCTGGATGTTTGGGATCAAAGGACTGGAGCGTAAAAGGTCCGAACGTATTATAGATCTTTCCCGGCTTCCGGTTCAGCTTGCCAAAACCCATTCCCGACGGTATGTTCAGGCTCGGTACCAAATAATAGCCGTTAAAGCTTTTTTGATAAAAGCCTTCCATAACCGAAATAAAATTAGCAGGCGGCAGGTTTTTCTCCACGTTAGCCCTCGCCTGTGCATAAAAAGGTTCGTTCTCTTTAAGATATTGCCCAAAGTTTACCTGCTTATAAAAAGCATTCAGCATGTTTAAAAACGCCGTGGCTTTTTGTTTTCCTTCTTCCAGGTCGCCCCTGGATGAAAAGGCCATGATCTGGTCCTCATCGGTGCCCCCATTCAGCCGGGCATTAGGTACCTGGTCTACCTCCAGCATTAGACTGATAAAAAAATCATTATAGAAGCCCTTAGCCTGGTAAGCCCGATAATTTTGCAGCATCGCGCAGGAATCGAAGTGCTGATAATGATAGTAATTGGCAATGGTTTTTTTGTACCACTCGGCGATGGTTACCCTTTTGCCATAGATAGTGACCGAGTCTTTTGTATTCATCACGTCCGGGCCATTGTCCAATTGCAGCATCAGGCCAAACAGTTCGATATTCTTATTGGTGATAACCTGTATATGCTTGTATTGCATTCTTGAATAATCCAGCTCAAATTTTCCCGAGGCATTCCTGCCTTCATACACAATTTTATACCTTCCGCTATTTGTAATTGGTAGCGTAAACGTAGAATCGACCGCGCCATCAATCTCGCTGTGCCAGATCATCTTGCTTCCCAGAACAACCGATAGGTTGAGGGTACCAGTGTTGTTGCTGGCTTTGCAGTGCAGCCGTAACAGCTCGCCGGTGGCCAGATAAATGGTATCGGTAGTTTTCCCGTTTAAATAATCAAAGTGAATGGTATTGGAGCCTGCAGCGGGGTAGCTGCTCCAGCCGCGTATGCTGTTAGCGCAGGAGCCCAGTACAAATGCGATAAAACAAGTGAATAAGGTACGTTGAATTTTCATGCTCAATGGTATCGGTTGTTAAACTGCAATAATATTGAACAGAAACTTTTTTCCTTTGTAAAATATTGCTCTTGTAAAAAAAACGGATGGGATGTAACAGTTCAGCCCAGGTAGCCGCCCGGCGTAACGCCAAAGTACTTCTTAAAGCTGTTGGTAAAATGGCTCTGGTCATAAAAGCCGTTCAGGTAAGCCACCTCCGCTAAAGGTACCTCGTTTATAAGCATTTGTTTGGTTTTACCCAGCCGGTATATCATGATATAGGTTTGGGGCGTAACGCCTTTCGCTTTCTTAAACTCCCGGATAAAATGGAATTTGCTCATCCGGAACATCCGGGCCAACCACTCCGTATCGATCGGTTTGTTCGGGTGCGATTCAATGATGTCATCGATTTGGCCGAAGATACCTAACCAGCGATTACTCTGCCCCGGATTAACCGAATACCCGGCAAGCGAACGAATACTATTTTCAAGCTGTGTCGCCTGGTGCTGTTTGGTGTCGAACAATTGCCGCAGGCTGTTAAAAAGCAAAGGATCATTAATAACCCTTTCAAGCGCCGCAACCTCCTTGCCATCGCTATAGTATTCCAGCAGCTCTTTGCTCAGGTAAAGGGTGTTGTAGCTGTAGCCCGGTTCGGCAAGCGAATAATTCCGGTGTACTTCGTTAAGCTGGGTAACGCTGATTGTACCGGCCGGCGCGATAAACTCCTGCTCCTGATTGTTTAATATTTCCGTACCCTTGGTAATCAGCGAAATACAGTAGTAATCATGGTAATGGAAAGGGAAATAGTTGTTCTCGTTCTCCGAAGAAAACAGTTCCAGGTTATCCAGGATATTTAGTCGCTTATACTCAAATGACGGCATCGGCAAAATGGTATAAGTCAAATATAACAGAATTTTCTGGCTTACAGGCCTCCCGTAAAGTACTGATTTATAATATATATGAACGCCGACATCGCCAAATGAGGCAAATACACACCCTGCAACTTTTCAAAGCTATCCTCCCCAGGGCAAACGCATCTAATTGGGTTAACATAACTTAACACATTTCAGAGATATTTTTTATATACACCTCATAATCAATATTTTATATTTAATCATGGTTAACATTAAACTGATAGTGCAATTTAGGCATATCCCAATATTTGTGCCGTTGCCGGCCAATGGCAGTCTCTTTGGTAACCGGATCATTTAACCACGATCAGGTTATAAAAAAAGTATAGTTTGATGCTTAAAGCTTATTCCGTTAGCTTTTATTAAATAAAAGCTTATCGACGTTAACTACTTAGATGCCGTTTGCGCTGCTATCCTCCCGGATAACTTTTTTGTTATATAAAATCGTCATAAATTCGGGCAATGAAAATTTTTAGTAATAGCAAAAAGTTCTTAGCTAGCCAAATTGTATCATACATTACATTTGGGTTAGCACTAATAGGAAAAAACTTTTCAAATATAGGATCTGAATTAGCACCTTTCAAGTATTATATTATAGCGTCTTTTTTCCTGGCTCAGGCATTTATGGTGTATTTTATAATTCAAGAAAACAAGCAAAAAGCAATAGCTAAAAATCGGTTAAAAGAGCTAAATCAATCATAAAATAGTCCAAGAATTGCCGGTAAGGGCTACATTGACAAAAAGCCCCGTGAAAGGGGCTTTTATTGTACTTAAGTGTATACGGCAAAATCAGAAGCGGTGCCAGGTAAAAAGCAGCAGCGCATTTAAGGTACGCGCTACTCCTTTTGAAATGAATCGGCGATAAATTTCAACACTTTTTTTGAGGGAATAGTTATGCTGACGGCACGGCTATACCTCGCAATGTTGATACCATAAAAATGGCCCTCGCAGTCAAATGCCGGCCCACCGCACCTTTGGGGCGTTAGCCTTGAATCGTGCGCAAATACTTCCTTAAAACCATCCCTCCTGTCGCTTTTGCCACCTGCAAATAACTCTGCCGGGTGATCAAAATGAACTGCAGGAACCGTACCAAGCACGGTTGCTTTAGTCATAAAAACTTCTGCTCTTTTTATTTTTAAGATTAAGGTATCACCCGGCCAATGCGCTTGCATCCGGGCTTTAAACTCACTTGCCGTATGAACTGGCAGGCCATTTATTTCGGTTACAGCATCTTTTGCAACTATTCCGTTTTTGGCCGCGGGCGAATTTGGCTTTACCCATAATGCCGACGTTGACGCATTATTATCGCCAACAAATATGCCCAGGTAACCTGCGTTCACCACCTTGGGCAACAAAAATAGTTTGCTGCCCAAAACTCCGGTTATATCTGCGGTATCGGGCTGTGGCGAGCGCAAAAACGTGCCAGGCGCTAAATCCAACAATGTATCTTTACATATTGCCTGATAATTTATTCCTCCCCTGATATCAGATGCAGGCACTAAAAGTACAAGGTCGTTTTCTTTATCACGGGAAATAATAGTAGCAGCAACCATTTTTTTGCCGACCATCACCACTGGTGCATCAGCTACTATTGAACTTTTACTTACAATGATGGTATGGTTTTTACTTGTTTTCAAATGCAATCCATCAACAAAAAAAAGCGCACCCAAGGCCTGTTGGCTTACACCATTTGAACTGCTGCGGATGGTTACACAAGTACCGTTAAGTTTGGATAAACGGGCTGCGGCAGGCTCTTTAAAAACGCTTTTGTTAACCCGCGGAACCGATATAATTACACTATCGGGCAATGCATGATAAACCGTTGGGAGCATTAAGCTTTTCCAATATTTTTTATAAAGATCAACCGGCACATCGTAGTTGGCGTCTTCGGGAACCTCTATGGCGCTGTGCAAACCGATTACGTTTCCCGAAAGATCGAACAGCGGGCCTCCCGAATCCCCCGGTTCCATCATACAGGTTGATTTGATAAATCCGCGGCTATTTTTCACTTCAGTTACATGGCCAAACCTTACGGTAGGCTTATCCTGGTTCAATGTTTCGGGATAGGCAATGCTGATTAATGGTTCGGCTACAACAAGCGCGGCCGAACTCCCCATATCGGCATAAGGCCAATCGCCTTTGGTTATGACCTGCATTATGGCTACGTCAGGGCGGGTTTTATCGGCTGCCAATTCTATCTTACCCAAGGCAACTGCAATTGCCTCTCTTCCATCCGGGAACATAACCTTGTAGGTAAGGCCAGGCCAGGTAACATGGGCCGCTGTAAGTATGTGGTGTTCTTTATCTACAACAACCCCGCTAAACTGCCCGCCGGTACGCTTATTGGCCGTTGTATCGTAACTCCACATACGTACACAGGCCGGGTAAGCTTTTTTAATACCAGCTTTTAACGCTTCTTCGGCTTTGTTTGGTTTGTTTTGCTGAGCACAGGCATATTGTGTTAGTAACACTGCCGCCAGGAAAATAAAATAAAATTTCTTCATCAGCTGTTTTATAACATCGCACATCGGGTGCATATTAAAAACCCAGGTATACAGTTTTTCAAAGCAAATTAATCAGCCTTCTATCTTTGTATAACCTGGGTTTTAAATTAGTTTTTAAATGTTTCGGCCAGTTTTTTGTTCAGCTCTTCTCCTATCAGGTTTACGCCTATCACCTTACCATCTTTATCAAGTAAAAAGTTTTGCGGTACAGCCCTAACGCCATAAAGGTGACCAACAGCGTTGTTCCAACCTTTTAAATCGGATACGTGGGTCCAGGTAAGGTTATCGGCAGCAATAGCGTTTACCCATTTGCCATGATCGCTATCAAGGGATACGGAGAGTATTTCGAAACCCTTGGCCTTGTATATTTTATACTGATCAACCAGGTTAGGATTTTCTGCCCGGCATGGCGAGCACCAGCTTGCCCAAAAATCTACTAAAACGTATTTACCTTTGTAGCTGGCTAAAGAAACCGGTTTGCCGTTTACATCATTTTGCGTAAATGCAGGGGCTTGCGCACCAATAACAATGTTTTCCATTGCCTCAATACGTTGCTTTAGCTCCTTACCGGCATCTGTTAACTGGTATTCTTTTTTGAGGGCATTAAAAATCGGCTTAACTATTTTAGGATCGAATTTATTCCCTATACCTTCAGACAACCCTACCAAACCGAAGTAAGAATCAGGATGATCTTTGGCAAACTGGATTTGCTTAGCAAAATGTTCGTCCATTTTTTTGTGGTACCGCTCGCCTACTTCCTTTACAAATTCCTGGTCGTTTTGTAATTCCGGTGAGCTGCTTATCTCGGCATTTGCTTCTTTTGCAAACTGCATTACCGTGCCGCCGGTTGTTTTTACATAAGCCTGGAACTCGTCATAAACTTTTGATCCGGTGAAAACAGCGTTGGCCAACGAATCTTTAGAGGCGATCACTACATTTTCTTTACCAAAGTAAATATATATCACATCGGAAGTTGGCATGTAAATAGCCCGGTCTTTACCACTGCCATCGTGAGATAGCGCCATACGCGCGGTAGCATAGCCCGAGTTATGGCCGGTAAACTTAAAAGTTCCGTTAACCAGCACAGCCGAGTCGGTGTGATTTGCCCCATTGTCCATATTATCCATATAGTCAAGATAAGCTTTGGCGGGTGCGTTCAGATTACCGATATGACCGGTAATGGTGAAATTGTTAGCTGTTTGTGCCGATGCGATGCATGGTGCCAAAGCGGTAAGGATCATTATAATTCCTTTTTTCATTTTTATGTGTTTTAGATGTTTCATTTTGATGTTTTTTTAAACAAACTAATGGATGGCCGCCAACGCTTTCCGTCGACAATGTTTCGTTCTCACCGAAACTGCTGCCGGGAGCTTTTTTGACGGCCTTTCCAAAAGCTAACTATTACTGATTTTAGTTTCAATACGGATATTTCACAGCTGGAAAATCCTCCTGCGCGTTTTTAAACTCCTGCTCCCACTCCATGCTCCAGCCAAATGCCAGGGTGGCTTGCGCCTTCAGGTTTACACCCGCGGCCCCGCTCCAGAAGTGAATAAACTCGCCCCAGTTTAAGTTGCGGGTGTACTCATAGCCTATGGCATTTTGCTTTTTGGGGAAATTTGCTGCCAACAACTTGAAATACTTGCTCAATACTGCCGCATGGCCGTATTTTGAATAAATAGGGTAAAACCAGTTTTTAAACCACTGCGAGTTTGCCCGGGGAAAATTATCATATTGTGACTGCATTTGCGTAAATACACGACCGGCTTCATCTTCCATCCCAATGTTCATGAGTACATCATAATTATATATCTCCATAAACTTACTATCGCCCCAAAGCACATCTGAAGGTGAACCCTGTACGCCGTTGTTGGCCCCGCAAATAATGTGACCGGTTTCATGTACCGGGATACCGATGATTTGCCCGGTTGGTGTAGACCAATCGCCCAGGCCGCAATCAATTGCATTACGGTAATCATGGCTGGCATCAAAATACGATGCCGGGTGGCCGCCTCCTAACGCATCATCAAATGGCGTTACTATACCGTGTAATACAACGTATAAACGCGAAGAGTCGCCAAAAGCGCCGTACGTTTTCTTTGCATACTGCCAAACTTTCGACATTGTTTTGTATGGCCAGGTAACCGTGGTATCCATATTGGCATCATAGTAAATAGCATCGTCAGCATCATAATACACTCTTTTCAGTAAATAAACATGTGGGCCGCCCCAATGCTCCTGCCAGGTTTTAGGCGGCGGGCCGCCATAAATTATCCCGGTACTTTTTGCTAAATCCTTTTTGCACGCGCTTAATAAGGCAAGGCATGCCAGGCATATTAAAATGCTTAATTTATTAATGGCCTTCATTGTTGTAATTTCTTGTTATTAAAAATCTAATAGGCGTACTTCACATTAGGAAAATCTTTTTGGGCCTGCCTGAATTGCTGCTCCCACTCATCAGTCCAGCCGAATGCGAATGTTGCCTGGGCTTTCATGTTATCGCCGGTAGCACCGCTCCAAAAATGGATAAACTCGCCCCAGTTTAAATTCTGGGTATATTCTGCTCCGTGCGGGTTTGCCATTTTAGGATAGTTGGCAGCCAGCAGTTTAAAGTATTTGCTAAGCACAGCAGCATGGCCATATTTGGAATAAATAGGATAAAACCAATTTTTAAACCACTGCGAGCCGGCACGCGGAAAGGTATCTACCTGTGCCTTAAGCTGATCATATACCCTTGCGGCCTCATCCTGCCTGCCAATGTTCATGAGCACATCATAATTGTATATCTCCATAAACTTACTATCGCCCCATAATACGTCAGACGGGGAACCTTTTACGCCATTATTGGCTCCGCAAACAATGTGGCCGGTTTCATGAATAGGGATGCCTATTTGCTGCCCTGTAGGATACTTCCAATCGCCCAGCCCGCAATCTATGGCGTTGCGATAGTCATGGCTTTCATCAAAATAAGATGCCGGATGGCCACCGCCAAGAGTTTCTTCAAATGGGGTAGATATTCCGTGTAAAACCACGTATAGCCTGGCCGAATCGCCGAAAGCGCCATACGTTTTTTTAACATACTTCCAGGTATCAGACATGGTTTTGTAAGGCCAGGTTACCGATTTATCCATTGACGGATCGTAATACACCGCTACATCGCTATCAAAATAAACCCGGTTTAGCAAAAATGTATGCGGACCGCCCCAATGCTCCTGCCAGGTTTTGGGTGGCGATCCCGGCGGGTCTTTTTCTACCGTGGCTGTTTGTTTATTTTTCTTACATCCTGCTGCCAGGAAAACGCAAAGCATGGCCGAAACAAGAATTATGTTTTTTGAAAATTTCATGATCTTAATTTTTTACTTACTTAATCACGATATCAACCGGCGAACCGGGGATACCGTCAAGCTGTTTTGTTACTACACCATTTTTACCTACGCTAACATCAAGGGTATACAAGCTCCCGGGCACACCCGCAGTAAGTGTATTACCATCGGCACTCAATTTTATCATGCTTACTTTTTTGCCGCCCATGTTGGCATCCAAAGTGCGTAAATCCTGATTTAAAGGGTTGTAGCGATATATTTTATCATCGGATGTGAAGTAGAAGACATCTACTGCCGATTTTTGCCATTTGGTATCGGCTTTTACATACGTTTCGCCTTTAAACTCGCGTTTGTAATATGTTTCTATAGCGCGTTGCGAGTAATCATCCATATCTATGTAAAACGAAAACTCATATATCTTGCCATCGGTATCCCTGAAATACGCGTAAGACTGCCCGGGCTGCGCCTGCATAAATACAATGTCGCTCATGCCTGTATTTAATGGGTTAAAGGCTTTACCTTTTACAGTATAGTCGGCCCCCATATAATTACCGCCGCCGTCAAAAGAAACAAATGCTTTGGTTGCTAAATCGAAACCAAAAAAGTAGCCTGGCGTACGGGTAAAAAACTTAGATAGTGTGTAAGTGCCGGATTGCGGGTTTGAAAACTTCCCAAAATCAGGTGCAAACGGCGCCGTTGAAGTAATGGACAAATAAAGCTTATTATTGATAACACCTGTTGGTACCCCTATGGAGGCTTCAAAACCCTGTGGGGTTATGGTGGCCGGCGCCACAAAGAATTGCTCATTAAAATACTTTTTCCTGAGCATGGTATTGCCATCAATAGTAACGCTGTTTTTGGTTGGGTCCTGGCAAATAACCCAGTAATCTTCGGCTGTACCGGGCTGATAGGCCAATGGCTTGGCAAATAGCTGGATAGGGTTATTGGGCAGATTTTCGCCCATCAGTGAAAAATAAAGGTTACTCAACACAGATCTGTCGGGCTTAATAAACGATAGTTTGGTTACCCCATTATCAACACTCAATACTGTTGTGCCGGTGGAAAATTGGGTATTGCCCTGTATTTTGAACGGAAAAAAGTATTTGATGCCGTTGCGTTTATCGGTAACTGTTAATTTAGCGTTACGCAGCTTTGGCGGCAGGTTATACACTATGGCAAGCGGGTAACCAGTATAAGTATCTGTACGCGCATCTTCATCAACGTAAATGTCCCATTGGTAAGAAAGATCCTTCAGGTAATCGGCATCATCAAACTGAACGTATGGTTCAAGCCTTAGGGTATCGCCGACCAGCGCGTTAAACGTACCATCAGTAAAATTTACCACAATGGGCTGCGATGGCGGATTATACTTATAGTTACCTAAATCCTTTTTGCAGGCGCAAAAGAACAAGGCAAACAGCATAGGTATATATAATATTTTGTACTTCATTGCTTTTAAATTAATTGTTATATCAGTATCTGATTTTTATTCTCATCCATAAAAATGAGCTGCTTAACTGTTGGGAAGTATTTGAGCCAAAACTTTTTATTTGGCGCGGCTTGATTATAAAAATCATAGTCGCCGGTGTTATCGTTCCGTGGGGTAAGCACAAATCCCTTGCTTGGATTTTGCTTGATCCAATTAAAGGGATCTATCAAAAACTCATGCATGTTGTTGATATAGTACAAATCGCGGGGGATATATAAGAAGTAATTAGGATCAACCTGTGGATCAAGCTGCACCAGATCTGTAGTGCCTGATGAAATTAAAAACAGTTGGTGCTTTACCCTGCTGTAACCACCCAATTGTCCCCAATATGGCCACCATACGGGCTCCTCTAACCGGTTAGAAAAAACAATTTGCTTGGAGCGGATATCCAACGGCAGGTTCGACGAAAAATCTGTCCCGCCCGAAACCTGCAGTGCAAGTTTTACCGAGTAATTAACCAAACCTGTATCGGTATTTAAAATGATAACCGGCACATGTATCGTGCCCGAATCGGCAGGCATGATATATGATGGTTTTAACGGCTGATAATGCAAAGTGCGCACAGCCGAAGAATTGGCCGCATCAACACTCAACACAAAGCTGCGGGGATGGTTAACCCTGTTGCCCGATATTTTTACAGGCACCCAAACGGTATCCTGGTTTAAGGTTGGGTTATAGGCAAATGAATATACTACGCTGTCGGTATTGGCATACCCAAGGTAAATATTATCCTTGCCGCCAGGTGCATTATATGTAATTAACGTCTCTTTTTTACAACTGGCCAGGGCCGCGCAAATAAGAAAGGCAAATATTAATTTTCTTTTCATATCTGTTTTTTTAGTTGGTTCTGTAAGCCTGTTCATCTTGTGGCAGCGGGAACATAAACACACCATTTGATGGCTGTATATTTTGCGTTGATGATACTACTACCGCATGATTTAATCGCTTATACATATAAAACATCTGGTTCTCGGCATAAAACTCTTTACGGGCTTCGGCCAGCAATAAATCGATGAAGGTGTTTTTAGCCGGTACATCGGTAAGTGTGTTGCCTATCCCGCGTTTCGCCCTTATGGTATTATAGTAGCCTATCGCCTTAACCGGGTCTGTGTCGTAGCTTGCTTCGGCAGCTATATAATACATTTCACTTAATCGAATAGCCGGCGCAACCAATGGATGGAGATTAGGTTCGGGATCAAGATTGGTAATGTATTTTTGCAAAACAGCCCTGTTTGGCCCACCTGTAGTAGCCGCGGTTGATAAAAACCATTGCTTGTAGCGCCAGTCTTCGGCTCCATCCTGTCCTACCTGGTAAATGTCATTAACCTGGTCAACAGTGGCGCTGTAAAGCGGGTTGCTTACAGTGAACAGGCTTTGAAGCTGGCCGTTTATGGCTTTAGTGTTAATAAACCAGGCGGCAATCAGTTCTTTATAAAAAATCCTGTCCTTTTTCTGAATGTCGCTATTAAAAAAATCGTCCTGATTTGTAAAAGGGAATCTTTTAGCGTTTATTACTTCCAATGCATTGGCAAGGCTGTTAACCTGGTCGCTTTTATACAGATAAACCCGGGCCAACTCGCCACATACTGCGTAATAATTAAGGCGATGACGCCTGTTTTGCAAAAACAGATCATTACTTGCTGTTTCGGTACTACCAACTGTTGATGGATAGCCAATTACATAGGCCGATGAAATGATAGGATCAGACATCAGCAATGTTTTCGCAGCGGTGAGGTCGGCAATTATCTTCGTGATCGCGTCGGCAGTAGTCGAAAACGGCGTACTGGTAACACCTACGGTGGTAACGTATGGTATTGCTTTGATATTTGGCCCCACTTTATATGATGGACCAAACATGCGAAGTATATCAAAATGCAGGTAAGCCCTTAAAGCCAGGCTTTCGCCTTTAATCAACTGATAATCCTTATCGGCAAACAGTGCTTTTTTATCATCAATAGCTGCCAGGATATAATTACAATTGGCTATTGCACGATAGGCTGATGACCAGGTGTTATCGTTTTTTGCTACCACACCACTAAGGCTATAATTAAAATTAGCGGTAGATTGTAGTATCACATCATTAAACTGGTAATTCTGCGATAAAATATCATTATTGAATGTCAGAACACCACCGTACAGCGATGACGATGCACATAGGGTGTAAACCCCGTTTAAAGCCTCTTTAAATCCCTGTTCTGTAGTAAAAAGATCGTCTTCATTGATTTGTGACTGCGGCTTTACATCCAAAAACTTTTTGCATGATGTAAGCAACATGATAACCACTACGGTGTATAAATATTTTTTCATGTTAGTCATTATTAAAATGTGGCTTGTATTGAACATGTTAAACTGCGGGCATAAGGGTAGGTAATGCCACGTTCTGTTTCGATGCTTGATGTGTGGAAAACATCATTAACTGTAAGGCTGGCCCTAACCATTTGCATACCTAACCTTTTAGCTAAGCTTTTTTTGATATCGTATGATAGGGTTACCGCCGGAAGATCGATGGTATTTTCCTTTTGCACAAAGCGCGATGTGGCGTAAGAGGTACCCAAATCGGCAATGTTTTTATATAGCGCTACATCCCCGGGTTTCTGCCATCTTTGTGCAAGGGCGCGGCTATCCACGTTAAAGCGCGGATCGGCGTTTTCAACCCGGTCAATCAGGGTTTGGTTAAACTGCTGGCCACCAAATTTGTAGTGAAAAGTAAAGCTCAGTAAAAATTGTTTATAGGTGATATTGCTGCCTAAGTATCCTTCAACCTTGGGTTCAGAATCGCCAATTGGCTGCGTATCGGCGATATCATAATTGTAGGTTAAAGAACCGTCTTTTTTAACAAGAATTTCTTTGCCGCTTTCAGGATCGATACCTAATGATTTTACACCCCAGATGGTATTGATGGATTGGCCCTCTGCAAAACGCAATAACGGGGTGCCTTGTACACCATTACTGGCGTTTGACTGATAATCATCGACGCTTTTATTGTAGGCTTTTAACGCGTTAGATATGCTTACTATCTTATTGGTATTGTGCGATAAGTTGCCGACGATATTGATATTCAAATCTTTCGACCGGTAAGCATTGGCGGTTAAATAAAGCTCATAGCCGCGGTTGCCCATATCGCCTAAATTGGCTTTGTAGGTACTGTAGCCAGTTGATGGGGCTATGTTAATGTCAGACAGTAAGCCTTTGGTAAGTTTGTAATAATAATGAGGGTTAAGTACGATGCGGTCTTTAAATAATCCCAGCTCTAACGACAGATCAAAATTGTTTGTTTTTTGCCATTTAAGATCAGAATTGCCATAACCGTTAACCGTTGCACCTACTCCGGTTGAGTACCAGTTAGATGTTTGATAAGTGTAAGTGGTATTGGACAACGATGGTGGAAAATCTACAGAACCAGTGATACCTGTTGACGCGGTTATTTTTAATCTTGAAATAGAAGGAAAGTTATTTTTAATAAAGTCCTCATAATGCATATTCCAACCGATACCGGTGGCCCAGAACGGCGCAAAACGCTGGTTTGAACCAAAAGCCGAAGAACCGTCAAGACGAAAAGTAGCATCAAGTAAATACTTGTTTTTGAAGGAATAGCTGCCACTGAAAAAAGAACCAATTAACCGGCTTGTAGCATCATTCCCTGCGGGCGCGGCATTTGGCGTGTAAGTACGGGCAAAACCAATATTAGTGAATTTGTCGTTTGAAAAGCCACGGGCCTCAAACGCTTTATAGCTTGAAGTTGCTGATGTTATATTTGAACCTAAAGTGGCATTTACGTAATGATCGCCAAGTTGTGTATTGTAAACAAACCTTAAATTACCATCAAGCTTTAAAGAGTTATCGGCCACATAATCATAACTGCCCCTGTTTTGAATATCGGCAGTAGGACCGTAAAAAAAACTGTTGCTTAGGGGCGATACAAATACATCTGAAGTCCCTTTGGTATCGGTAACGCTCATTAAACCAATTAACCGCAAGCCCTTAAAAATTTTCCAATCGATTGAAATATCGTCTAAAAGCTCCAGGTATGCCGACTTGTTAAAATTACCAAGGCTGGCTTCAAACAAGGGGTTATAAACAGGTTCGTTCCTGTACTGGCCGTATACCGGATCATTATAATGGGTATCTACAACCCAGTTGGCTATCTCCCTGATGTAATTGCCGTTTGCATCCTTTATGGGATAGTACGGGTTCATACTTACGTAATTAGAAAAATCGCCGTATTTTGATACAACGGAGTTAACCTGGCTCACGGTAACCTCGTTTTTTATCAAAACGTTACGGCTGGGATTATAAAAGAAACTCATTCCGCCGGTATACTGGTTACGTGACGACCCTTTCATTACGCCCGGATTGGTTTGATACCTCAAATTGATGCCGTACCTGAAAGTTGAATCACCACCTTCGGCATATAGTGAATGTTTATGGCCATATGAATTAATAAGGGGCTGCGATAGCCAATAGGTGTTTATGCCACTCACCACATTGCGCAGTTTACTGTAATATTCATTATCTAACTGATCCTGGCTCGATGCAGTATTATTAACAGTACTATATAAACCTGCAAGTTTTTCATATTGTAATTTATCGGCTGCGTTTAATACATGATACCCGGTAAGGTCTGGCGCTTGTACCGTAAGCTGGTAGTTGTATGAAAGCTGCAGTTTACCCGGTATTGGCGCTTTGGTTGTAATTACAATTACGCCGTTTGCAGCTCTTGAGCCGTACACAGCGGTGGCTGCAGCATCTTTTAAAATAGTTACCGACGAGATACGGTTCATATCCAGATCCACTACTTTTTCTAAAGACACTTCAAATCCGTCCAGTAAAAAAACAGGTAAATTATACGTGCTTGAAAGGTTATTTCGATCAATGATTTCACCATTTACCGATGGCAGAGTTGTTGAACCGCGAACGGTGATCTTTGGCAAAGCGTTAGGATCGGATCCGAGCAGGTTATTATCAGCAATCCGTAAAGAAGGATCAAACGTGGCAATACTTTTAATCAGGTTTTGAGGGTTTACCCGCTGCAGGTCGTCACCTTTGATCACGATGGCGCTACCTGTATAGTTGTCTTTTTTGATAACCTGGTAACCGGTGATCACCACATCGCTAATGGTGCTGTTTTTAGATGACAGGTTTATCTTCAGATACTGGCCATTTTTAATGGTCACTTCTTTAGTTTGGTAGCCAACATATGAAAATAACAACACGTCGCCCTGCTGAACACTTAAAGTAAACTCACCGCTGGCATTAGTTTGTGTGTATTGGGCTTTATTTTTTACGCTGATATTAACTCCGATTAATGGAATATTTGCCACCGAGTCAATCACCTTTCCCTGGATAATTACCGGTGCGGCAAAGCTGCCCGTTGCGGCGCCCGGTGCATGTTTTTCAGGAGCCTTACGACTGATCACAACGGTTTTGTTGATAATGGTATAACTCAAATCAAGCCCCTTTAAACAACTTGTTAAAGCCGTTTCAAGCGGTACGTTATCGATATCGATGTCTTGAGTTTGTTTAAGGCTGATCTTTTCCGGGTAAAAGAACATATACCCGGTTTGCTTTTTAATTTCTTTAAAAATAGTTTCGAGCGATGCATTGTGCCTTTTGATGGTTACGTTTTGCGCAAAAGTTGCCGCAGATAAGTGTAAGGCACAAATGAATACAAATAATGTAGTTAGTTTGATGATAGCGTGTTTTTGCTTTAACCCCCGTAATAAGCAAAGAAGAGGGTAAAGAAATTTTAATTTCATACTTTTGATTTAGAAATAGGTGATAATTAAGCAGGACACCGGTCAAAGTTTACTGCTTGCCTTTTTGATAGCCGGGAGATTAGCGTCTTTCGGCTTTTCTTTTGCGGAGGTTTTTAGTATTATTTTATCATAGGCGATTTTTCGTTTTAGGGTTTAGTTTAATCATTAGTTGAATGTGGGTTATAGGATACGATAAGGTTGTTATCTTTTTGTTCAAAATGAACCTGGTAAAGCTCCAGGATTTTTAACACATCACTTAAATTGCTGAACCTGGAAATTTCGCCATGAAATTTCTCATCAGAGATGGTTCCTGAGTAGCTTACATCTACATTGTACCAGCGCGACACCTGGCGCATAATTGTTTTAAGATCATCGCCGTCAAAAGAAAAAATGCCATTTTTCCAGGCTACTTCTTTTTCAGTATCAACCTCTTTTTTCAGCAAACCACCCCGATCTTCGGATATGCTTTGCTGCCCCGGCGCGATTATGGTTTTAGCATATTGGTTACTAACTTCAACAGAGCCTTCAAGCAGGGTTGTTTTAATACTGTTCTCGTCAGCGTAAGCATTTATATCAAAATGGGTACCAAGTACCCTCACGGCCTGAAAACCCGATTTAACTATAAATGGCATGGCCTTGTTTTTGGCCACTTCAAAGTAAGCCTCGCCCGTTAGCTCTACCTGTCGTTCTACCCCTTTAAATACAGTGGGAAAACGAAGGGAGGACATTGCGTTTAGCCAAACTTTGGTACCATCTTCCAGAATGAGCTGGTATTGGCCCCCCTTAGGGGTTGTTATGGTGTTGAAGCCTTCTGCCGCCTGGCCTTTTCCCTTTGCAGCATAGCTTAACTGGCCGTCGGCCACTTTAAGTACCGTTACGTTACCCTGGGTTGCAATACTTCCGTTTTTGGCATTATTTAAAACAATTTTGTTGCCATTTGCAAGTGTCAGAAAAGCCTTATTACCGCCTGGAAGAACGTTTGCAATATGAACGCCGCTTTGCTTAACATCCGGCTTCTTTAAAAGGAGATAAAAACCGAGCGACAATAAAATCAATACTGATGCAGCTATAGGCATCCACAATTTTGCAGGAGCTAATTTTTTAACATGACTACCCTCCTCCTCTTCTCCCGGTGATCCCAATTCTTCGTCCATCGAATCCGAAAGGTATTCATCGAGTTCCCCTTTTTCGGCCAGGTGGAAAAAAACCTCCAGTTCTTCCTCGGTCGACTTTTTCTCCAGGTATCGTTTTACAAGCTCTTTGTAATAATCTTTATCCATAAAAACAGATTTCTATGCCTAAGACAACAAAAAGCCACCTGTAGGGTAGCTTGATTTTATAAAAATTTAAAAAAAAGTTAATATTGACGAGAAGGATGGCCAAATGACTACGCCACGACAGAAAAATCGGGTATTTTGTAAGGATTACCTGCCAAAAACCGGAACAATTGGCAAAGTCAGTTGAAACCAAGGTTCAATTAACGGGATACTATTGCAAAAAAAACAGTCAAAGAAATACCAAGTTCTTTTTTTAAGGAAAAACTCAGCGCCTTCATGGAGGCCACCATATGATTTTTGACCGCATTCCTCGAAATTCCCAGTTCCTGCGCCACTTCGTCGTAAGTTTTTTCCTGTTCACGGCACATATAAAAAATTTCCCTTGTTCTTGGCGGCAGGCTTTCTAATACCCGCCTTAAAAATGCAAGATATTCCTGGTGTATCAATTCATCTTCGGTACTATTTCTTGCCGCATTAAAGCTATTTACAACCAGGCCCAGTGCAGCTTCGGAACGAAAAGCCGCCTTCATACAATTTAGCGTGTGGTTTTTGGCAGTTGTAAATAAATAACTTTTGAAGGATGTGACACCGGACAGATTACTTTTGTTTTCCCATAATTTAATGAATATCTCTTGGGTTAGGTCTTCTGCCAGCAATGGCGAGTGAACATACTTCATTACAAAATGGTAAATCAGCCCCTTGTACTTTCCAAATAAGCGGGCAAATGCCAATTCATCTCCTGCAATCATTTTTTGCAAAAGGCCCTTATCATCAACGGTATGGCTTAATCTCAAAATATACTTACACTATCAATTTAGTAATAAATCGGGCGGTAAATTCAAAAATAATTAAAATAAATAGGATTTCAATGAAGAATCGCCATTTAGGTGTCTGTATTTAAATCCCTGACCAATAGCAGGCCAATGTTCCATAACAGAACGTATTTTAATCAATTTAATAAGGCTATTGCGGTTTATTACCCCATCAATATTTTTTATCAAAATCGTTCGCCCAAATCCATCACAAGTTTAAAATGATTGTTTCTGGCGTAACAATGTTGGTATGAAATTTACCAATGAAGAAACATAAGATCGTTACTTCAATAAACCTTAAAAGATCACAGAAAGCTGGAAATGGAATACACCCCATTCTTTGGACAAATTTTCATGGCGAAACCTTCGGGAAGCGTTCTTTCAATCTAAAACTCCCTTTTTGCCCCTTCTTTTTTGCAGGTTAGCCCCTTTTGTTTTTAGCGTTTTTCAAAGACTTTGCCCTCTTGAATACTCGTCTAAAAATGACGGCTTCATATTAACCAATTACTCTATTTAATTAAACACCATCATGAGGAAAATTCCAAGAACCGCGTATGCTTTCAAAAAAGAGAAGCCGCCGGCATCTTATTAAAAACATTTCGACGAAAATGCCGGGATAAATTCCTGGCCCTGGCAATTGCTTGTTATTGTTAACTCCGGAGGCTGTGTTAGGATGCCAATATTACGTTTGTCTATGCGCTATCGCCAGCAGCATTAACATATAACTTGTACTTGCCCACTGAACCAACCAACTTAAATTTTAATAACCCAATTATGAAACGAAAATTACTTTTTCCAAATTATTTGTATTCCAGGGGGGGCCGCACTACGTTTAAAACTTTGGCATTATTTATATTGCCAATTGGTGCAAATGCCTTAACCCCTAATTTAATAACACACAACAATAACCCTATAATAGCGAAAATAGCTTCGAATAAAGCTGCGATTACTGTAAAAGGATCCGTGGTAGACGCTATTGATGGCCAGCCGCTGGTTGGTGTTTCTATCAGTATAAAGGGAACCAACAAAGGTACCCTGAGTGACTTAAAAGGAAGCTTTCAACTTTTGAATGTACCCGAAAATGCAGTACTGGTTGTAACTTATATCTCTTACGAGAAAGTTGAAATTGCAGTAAGTGGAAAAACTGACATTGCAATAAAGCTTCAACCTTCAATGAAAACACTGAACGATGTAGTGGTGGTAGGTTACGGAACGCAGAAGAAAGAAAACCTGACAGGCTCAGTAGGCGTTGTAAACACAAAGGATTTAGAAAGCAGGCCATTAACAAACACCGGCCAGGCCTTACAAGGTACTGTTTCTGGTGTTTTTGCGCTGCAAAGTTCAGGTAAACCCGGCGATGATAACACAGTTATAGACATTCGGGGGGTAGGCACTTTTGGAGATAATTCGCCACTGGTGTTAGTTGATGGTTTTCCCGGAAGCATAGGCGATGTAAACCCCAACGATGTTCAATCCATTTCGGTGTTGAAAGATGCTGCATCATCGGCCATCTACGGAAGCCGGGCGGCAAACGGCGTTATTTTAATTACTACCAAGCGGGGATCGGCAGGTAAAATACATGTTAACTATAGCGCATATGCAGGTATCCAAAGCCCAACCAGGCTACCCAATGTATTAAACTCGGTTCAATATACCACACTTTACAACGAAGCCGCGGTAAATACCGGATCGGCACCTGCGTATCCGGATTCGATTATTCAAAAATACGCGGCCCACAACAACCCGTTATACCCCGATATTAATTATTTCAAGGTGTATTATGGAAATGCCTATATGCAAAATCATCGTGTAAGCGCAACGGGCGGTAATGACAACGTTAATTATGCATTTATGCTGGGCCATTTGAATCAGGATGGAATCCTGGTGGCCACCAATTACAAAAAAACAGACTTCCGTTTGAACCTTGACACCTACCACTTAAAAGATAAAAGGCTTCGTGTTTCCGGTAATATTTCGGGTAATTTAGGAGTAACGGGGCAACCTACCGACCTTTGGAATGCCGAATGGTATTCTACCCTCGCTCCAATACACCCCCTTAAAGATGCAAACGGAAACTGGGTTTCTGTTAACGGAGAACGTAACTACTACGGAGAAATTAAAGAAGGCAGCACAAGCCTGCAAAAACGTTACAACTTTAACGGACAGGCAGAAGCAGAATATAAAATCCTTCCCGGTTTAAGCGCACAGCTTACTTACGCCTATAGTGCCATTTACACAAATACAAACGCTTTTCATGCCAATGTATCGCTGCAAAATCAAAACGGAACAACTACACAACTGGCTTCAAACCTGAATGTGACCGACGAAATTGATGGTCACTCGCTGCTTAATGGCTTATTAAAATATAATAAAACATTTAACCGGCATTCATTCAACTTATTGGGCGGTTATAGTGAAGAGGATTTTACCTATGATTGGCAAAGTGGCTATCGCGCAAATTTTGTGAACAATACGCAGCGTGTATTGAATCTTGGCGATGCAGCCACGCAGACCAATAACTCCGACAGCTACGACCTTGGCCTTCGCTCATTTTTTGGCCGGTTCAACTATGCATTTGACGACAAATATTTATTTGAAGCCAATATCCGGAGGGATGGTTCTTCCAGGTTTTCAAATGGTATAAAATGGGGCTCATTTCCATCATTCTCGGCCGCCTGGATTATATCAAAGGAAAATTTTATGAAAAATCTGAACTGGCTGGATTTTGCAAAAATTCGTGCATCCTGGGGGCGTTTAGGCAATCAGAATATTGGTAAATACTATAATGGCAGCGATGTCCTAAGCTCGGGCCAGAATTATTCGTTCGGCGGAACGCTGTACTCCGGTGTTGCCATTACACAAATGACCAACAAATACCTGACCTGGGAAACATCCCAGCAACTGGATTTAGGGATTGACATCTCTCTTCATAATAACATTGAACTTACAGCAGATTATTTTGATAAAAGAACCAAAAACCTGGGCCTGGTTCAACCGATTCCGTTAACCATGGCTCAGGCCGCCCCATGGGCAAATGCAGGCGAAGTGCAAAACAAGGGTTTTGAATTGGGCATATCTTATAAAACCACGTTTGACAATGGTATTAAGTTGAGGACTTCCTTAAATGTTTCCCACATCGTCAACAAAATTATCAGCATGGACGTACCTCAGCAGTATACCTCTCCCAAAGCTATTGTTGTTGGCTCTGCTATAAACTCATTCTACGGTTACCAGATGACCGGCATTTACCAGATCTCGGACTTTACATGGCAAAACAACAGCGATGCATCCATTCCTTATGCAAACCGCACCTATACACTTAAACCAGGTGTTGTTAAAGTAAGCGATTACAGTGCACAGCCCGGCGATATTAAATATGCCGACCTGAACGGTGACGGCATAGTAGACCAAAATCATGATCGTAAAATTATTGGCAAGCAGTTTCCTGATATAACCTATGCCTTTAACTTCAATGTAGCCTGGAAAGGCCTTGACCTTGGCGTATTTTTACAAGGCGTACAAGGCATGCAGGGTTATACCTACTATGAAATAGCTTCGCCTTTTAGCGGCTTTGCAAACGTTGGTACATGGTGGTTAAACAGGTGGACGCCGCAAAATCCATCTAATACCTATCCCCGCGTTACATTGGATGGCGTAAGAAATAATATCCACTCTTCTTTCTACGTAGAAAATGCATCCTATCTGAGGATTAAAAATATCGAATTAGGATATACTTTAAGCCCGGCTGCCATTAAAAAGATCGGTTTAAGCTCGCTTAGGATATATGCTAATGTGCAAAACGCTTTCACATTCACCAAATTCAAAGGATTTGACCCGGAACAGACCTCCGATCAAACAAGAGCTGAAGCATATCCGCAGGTGCGGATAATGACCGCAGGTATAAATGTTAATTTCTAAAGGATAAAATCATGAAGACTATATATAAAATCGCATTATTAGTATCTGTTATTAATCTTGCCGGCTGCCAGAAAAACCTTCTGGATAAGACGCCTAAAGCCCAGTTATCTCCGTCAACATTTTTTCAAAATGAAACCCAGGTAAAAATGGCTCTTGTCGGTATTTACAATGCATTACCGCCAAACGCTACTCCCGGCCATTTTTTCCAGTTTGAATTTGAATCGGATAACGCCTATTGCCAGGATGCCTGGCAGGGTTCAAAGGAAGTAGGGGCATGGCAAACCACATCTAACAGCTGGGCTCCGTATGCTAAGTGGACCCAGGACTACACTATTATTTCCAGGGCCAACGAGTTTTTGCAGGATGTTGCCTCCGCTAACGTTGATGCTGCTGTAAAAAGCCAGATGTCGGCAGAAGCGAAGTTTTTACGTGGTTATGCATATGCCGATCTGATTAACTATTTTGGTGATGTACCTTTAATTACCAAAGTTCAATCGCTCTCGGAAGCATATGTTTCAAGGACCGCTAAAGCCACCGTGCTAACCCAGATCATAACTGATTTTACAGACGCCGCAACGGCACTACCTGCCTCTTACTCGGGTTCTGATGTTGGCCGGGTAACAAAAGGAGCCGCATTGGCTTACAAAGCAAAAGTACTTTTGTATAATGAAAAGTGGGCCGATGCTGCACAGGCTGCACAAGATGTGATTAATCTGAATGCGTATAGTTTATATCCTAATTATGGTTTGATGTTTGATGAATCGCATGAAAATAACAGCGAGGTAATTTTTGATATCCAGTATATACCAACTACCCAGCCACAACCATGGCCATCATCTGCACTATCATTAAGCGTTTGGCCAACACCAAACGTTACTGCCGATTTGATAGATTCGTATTACATGACTAACGGATTGCCTATTACTAATTCAGCTTCGGGATACAATGCTCAAAACCCATATGTCAATCGCGATCCAAGATTGGCGGCCTCGGTAGTGTTGCCGGGCTCTTTGTGGGGCACAACAACCTACATACCTGCTAATGATGTGGTTCCATCCGGAGCACGCCCCCGTAAATACGCAGCAATAGGTATTGCAGACCCCAATAATTGTTCTCTCAATACTATACTGATGCGTTATGCCGACGTATTGCTGATACGTGCCGAAGCCCTGATTGAATCCGGAAGCACCGCAACGGAAATCTATACACTTATAGACAAGGTACGGGCCAGAGTAAGCATGCCAAAGGTTGAAGATGTAGAAGGAACAGGCTTAAGCCAGTCACAATTGCGAGCAATTTTGCGCCATGAACGCAGGGTTGAATTCTTTATGGAAGGCACAAGGTATGCAGATATGTTACGCTGGAAAGATCAGTCCCTGGTTCATGATGTTTATGGCTATGACAAATCGTTGTTGAGCAATCCGGCAAGCGCATCTACCTGGAAATTTAGTCAGGTTAAGTTAGATACCCGGACATTTGATGCTACCAAAGCATGGTTATGGCCGGTGCCCCAGGCTGATATTGACATTAACAAAAAATTGTTGCCCAACAACCCGGGATATTAAGGCGTTGTGGTATTACATCATTAAATGATATAATTTACTATCGCCTTAGCGATTTAACCCCCGATAGAACCGCGCATAGCGGCATATCGGGGGTTTTATTTTTAAATACGATATATCTGCTTTGTACACGTTTTTGAAATTTCGCAGCTGCCATAATATCAGCAGTATTGCAGCAAAGCACTTACTCCCATGATGCCGCAAAAGATGTATGTTTTTCCTGTATTTAGGTTGCTTTGCGTAAGTGCTGCATTCCCTATGATGCAGCTTTTAATTTCTTTTGCCGGCTTTATAAGCGTTACTTAAGATTAAGATGCCCTTTTGTGGAAACGATGAGTTAAAGCAATCTGCCCGATTTTAATTTCAATTCTTTTATATTGATGAATACACTGCTTTGCGAATTTTCAGTTACCAGTTACTATCAGGAACAAATCGTAAAATAAAAAAGGCTGCCCTTTTAAGGCAGCCTCCCAGATGTAGTGTTTCTTATCTTAATTTATAATGTTTTTACTGAGCTATAAGCGTCCATTGCTGGTTATAGCTTGTGCCGCTCGTCCACTGTTGCATAACAGAGCCATTGGCAGTTAAACCTCCTGTATCAAGGCATTTGCCTGTAGCCAGGTTAACTATCTTATAGTAACCGCCTCCGGCCGAAACTATTGACCAGCGCTGGTTATTACTGGTGCCTACTGTATATTGTTCAACTGACGATCCATCGGCGGTATTACCCCCGGTATCCAGGCATTCTTTACCGGTTACGCAGCTTAACGTATAATAACCGGCGGTATAGCTGATATTCCATTTCTGGTTGGCACTTGTTCCTGATGCCCATTGTGCTACGGTAGCACCATCGGTTGTACTGCCTAAATTATCAAGCATCAGGCCCGATGCCCGATTTTGTAGTTTGTACCGGCCATCTGCAATAGGGCCCAACCATACAGGCGATGCAGTAAGCTTCCATGACCACCTGAACATATTTGCTGTGCCGGGGCTAACTTCAACAAGGTTGTTATTAGCCTGGTACCACCGGTAGGTATCTATATCATTAACGCCCGACCATGCTATTGTTCCCATTGAATTATCTTTGGCATAAGCAAGCGCCCCGGTTAAAAATGCCTGATCAACATATACACCGGTATCCCATTGCCACCAGAAACTCATATTCCTGAATGTTTCTATACCAACTTCTGTTACTACAGTGCGTGAGGCATAGGAACCTGTTCTGGCCGACATGATATTGTAGTAGCTTGACCAAACATTATAGGAGCCCCAGAACCACCAGTAGCAGTGCAGGCCCAGGTATTGATTAGCCAATCTTGAATCGGCGCCAACCGCAGTTACATCAGCTGCGTAACCGGTACCATCCAGAATGCATTTCCCGTCTGCAGTGCTAAATGTGGTCAGGAAACCGGCATACAAATTATTTAAATCGGTACTTGAATAGTCCACAGGTTCATTTATAGGTTCATACAAAACAGATGTGTTGTTTTTATAAACATTATTTACAGTTGTCCACATGGTGGTCCATTGCGAAGTATCAGGTACATGATGCACGCCTACAGGCCAGTAGCAAAGTATAACCTTGCAACCATTGGATACAATTGCATTAATTGCAGCCTGGTACACCGGCCAATAGGTGGAACTTGAAGCCGTCCATGGGTTTATGGGCATCCTGATGGTGGTACCGCCGCTTATTTTAACTGCGCTTGAAATACTGGTGGCTAAAGCAGCAGCCTGGGTAGCGGTGAGCGATGTTGTCATGCCGCTGGGTAATACAACCCTTCCATCGCCCTCGTTACCGTTAGGGTCGGCCCAGTTTATACCACGAAAGCCATTGGTGTTGGTAGTTGAAAGGGCAAGGCTTTTCTTAGTAGATAAGCCCGAGATATCAGGGTTCTTTTGAATGGTGTTTTTTGAACAGCCCGTAATAACGGCTAACAGGCAGCATAGTACCCGGGTGGTTAATTTTTTTCTCATAAGTTTTATATTAAATGTTAAATAATCAGTCTTTACAATCAATTGGTTTTGTTTTTAAACATGGAGGAGATCTTCCCGGCGTGGGCACAAAACAAGTAACAACATCGGCCAACCGCAAAACAACCAAATGAATATGCAGCAACAGTTTTAATATTTTCATGGTAAACGTGTTAAAAAATTCAGATTTCCCGAACCAATAACTATTCATCAACCGCTGCCGGATGCTACCGTCAGCAATCTGGTTAGCCGGCAAAAGGGGCTGTAAGTAATGATGGAAATAGGAAATCCGTGTTTATATGGTTTAATCTAAATGTCCCATTAAAAGGATGTATTGAAAAGGGGCAAAGCCTCAATATTGCGGGGATAAAGTGTCATTTCAATTGATTTTTAAGGCAATAGCTCAACTTATTTCCATTTCATTAATTCTTTTTTGCCTCATCAATGCGAAAAAGGTACCGCCTTTCAGATGATATGCGTTTAAATTATTGTTATAAATACAATTAATATTTATTTAAATTTGAGTGCCATATAAACTTAATGTTTCACGTTATACGAAAGGTTCGGCTATAAATTTAAAAGCACCGATAGATCATTCAATCCTGGTCAAATAAAATTTGATCTTATCACCGCTAAGGAAAGACGTGTATCAAATAAAGATTTAACACTTCGGCCTTACACCTGCGCTTTTAATATGTCAACGGTCTGTGTTCTGCACTTGGCCGGAGTCGGGCCCGCTTATGTATAATAAGTGTACTAAATACAATATTTATATTAAATGACCTATTAAACAAGGTTGTGAAGCTGATTTTGTTCTGGCGCAAAATACCGGCAATAAACCGGTATAGTATTTATCTAATTAAAAGTGAAACGGATTTATGTATAAAGCTGTCTTGTTCTTCATCATTAATTTTTTGTGTGTAACCGGCCTAAATGCACAAACCCTACCTACCTCTCCAACCAACGACATCAAGAATTTTGCCTTAAAATCATATAATACGCACGACGGGCTACCATCCGAAAATGTAACCGTAGCACTTAAAGACAGGCGCGGCTACATGTGGATAGGAACCGACAATGGCCTTTGTAAGTTTGATGGCTATTCCTTTGAAAACCTAGTGAACATTCCGGGAAACACCACAAGTATAAGTTCAAATTATATTAATGCGCTTGCCGAAGATAAAAACGGCAACATATGGGTCGGGACGATGGACGGCTTAAATGTTTTAGATGCCAACACCGAAAAATTTGAACGGTTTTATCATAGCGATAACATCAAACAATCAATAAGTAACAACAAGATTTTTTCGATCTTATGCGATAGCGAAGGAACTATCTGGATAGGAACAGATGATGGTTTTGACCAATTTGCGGCAAGCAGCCGATCATTTATTACCTATAAACCTAACTCACAAAACAAGTTTTCGATAAAAGGAAAGTCGGTAAACGCCATTGTTGAAGATAATAACAAAAATCTTTGGCTGGGCAACTGGAATGGCGGGCTGAACAAGTTTGATAAGGTTGGCAAACGCTTTACCAATTATCCGCAACCTGAACCTTTGCATAAAAAAAGTCCTAATGATATCTGGAGCCTTTTCTACGATCAAAAAAAAGATTGTATTTGGGTTGGTACCTATTGGAGCGGCCTTTTCTGTTTTGATCCTAAAATTCAACAATATACCGCATTTCCAAGTCATGACAATCTTAATATAGGCGTTTTTAGCATCGATAATGCTAACGACTCCACCTTAGTTGCCGGAAGCAACGCCGGGTTTTACTTTATAAATAAGGGCAATGGCCAATGGCATAAAATTGGCGATGCTAACAGTACAGCCGATGGCTACGTTTACAATGATCACACCGGGATTATGTGGCTGTGCGGTAAAGATGCCTTAACAAAAGTGGATTTTACACAATATAAATTCCTTTTCATTCCATTATCAATTAAACCGCGCGAAGCAAAAAGCATGCTGCTACAAGGCAACATGTTGTGGCTGGCAACAAACAACGGACTTTATCAGTTTGATTTAATAAAGAAAACCACAAAGCTATTTAATCACACAAATGATCCGTCAAGTATCAGCAGCAACCAGGTTGGCAAAATATATTTAGATAATGATGGTGTATTATGGGCCGCTACCGAAAATGGCTTTGATAAGTTTGACGTTAAGAACAACCGGTTTATACACCACTTTCATCATTCGGCCCTGAGCAATTTTTTTAATGAAGATGTTTTCAGGGATATTCTTGAAGTAAGGCCCCATGAATACTGGCTCGCTACAGATGCCGGGCTTAAGATATACAACGAAGAAAAACAGCAATTCAAACATTATTATAACGATGATAAAAACCCTAATTCAATTGCCAGCAACCACATTTATAATCTTTTAAAAGATAAAAAAGGCAATGTGTGGATTGGAACGAACGGAAATGGGGTTGATCGTTTTGACCAAAAAACGGGTATTTTTCATCATTATGCTTATAACGACAAAAATGCCGGTAGCCTCAGCAATAATATTGTACATTGTATATTTGAGGATAGTAAAAAGAATATTTGGATTTGCACAGCCGCGGGCCTGAATAAGTATGTCCCGGAAAATGATGCTTTTATTGTTTACTCAAGCAAAGACGGATTTGCAAGCAATGTTTTCAATAACCTTGTTGAAGATAGCTTTGGAAATCTTTGGATTAACTCGGCTACGGGAATATCAAAATTTACTCCCCAAACATTAACTGTTACCAATTTTGATGAAGGCGACGGCGTATTTTCCCACTCGCTTATTTACAAGTCTGCAAATGGGCAGATTTATTTAGGCGGAAATTCTGGTGTAGTTGTTTTCGAACCGTCAAAAATCAAGCTTAATAATAAGGTTCCCCCGATTTACTTATCCGATTTTCAGGTTTTTAATAAATCTGTAAAACCGGGTAACAATTCGCCATTGAAAAAGCCGGTTAGTTTGGCTGATACGGCATCGCTTAATTACGACCAAAATGTATTTTCAATTGAATTTGTTTCACTTAATTATACCCATTCCGAGAAAAATGTTTACCGGTATAAGTTAGAAGGCTTTGACGAGAAATGGAATTTTAACGGCAGCCAGCGAAAGGTTACCTACACCAATCTTAATCCGGGAACCTATACATTTAAAGTAATTGCAAGTAACAATGACGGCGTGTGGAACAGAACGCCCAAATCCTTAATCATAATTATTTCTCCACCATGGTATCAAACCTGGTGGGCGTATACAATTTACACCATATTTTTTGCAGGGTTGGTTTATTTGTACCTGTTATACAGGGATCATCAGTCCAAATTAAAATATGAAATTCAGATTGCACATTATGAAAGCGAAAAAGAAAAGGAACTAAGCGAACGAAAACTTGCTTTTTTTACCAATATTTCTCATGAGTTCAGGACGCCATTAACATTGATCATTAACCCTGTTAAGGAGCTCTTGTTTAACGAAAAGAAGGCTATGGATGCCTCCAGTTTAACCATTGTTTACAGAAACGCGCGCCGGCTATTAGGCCTGGTAGATCAGTTGCTTCTTTTCAAAAAGGCCGAATCAGAATCCGATCAGCTTAAAATAAGCAATGTTAACATTGTCGATTTATGTAAGGAGGTTTATTTATGTTTTGTACACGAGGCGAAAAGGAAACAAATTCATCTTGAATTCATATCATCGGCCGATTGCCTGAATATTTATGTAGATAGAGAAAAAACAGAAATAGTGTTATTTAATCTCCTCTCGAATGCTATAAAGTTTACTGCGAAGCATGGGAAGATTCGCATCTCTATAGAAGAAACTGAGCAAGTGGTGTCAATAATTGTCGAAGACAATGGATGTGGAATCCCACCCGAAGTGGGTGATAAACTTTTTAGTCGTTTTTACCAGGTATCCGATTTAACCAGCACACCAACCGGAGGATTTGGGCTTGGATTGTACCTTGTCAAAAACTTTGTAGAACGCCAGGCCGGAACAGTTGAATACCAAAGTCAGATTGGGAAGGGTACATCGTTCACCATCACTTTTAAAAAAGGTAGTTCGCACGTTAAAGACCCGGTTATTTTAGAGCAACCAGCAGTTACTTCCGAGTTTTTGAAAGAGTTGATTGATTCTGAAACTACCGCCAATGATATAGTGTTGGCAGCAGACCCGGTTGAAGAACAATCACTGTCTGACTTCAAAACGTTATTAATCATTGATGATCATGAGGATATGAGAGAATACCTCCGTCAGATTTTCAAACTTGAATACAACGTTCTTGTTGCGTCGGGCGGCGAAGACGGCATAAAAATAATAAATGAACAATGGCCGGATATTGTTATATGTGATGTAATGATGCAGGGTATTACAGGCATAGAGGTTTGTGCGGCCATTAAAGGAAATATGGCAACTTCACACGTTCCGGTAATTCTTTTAACGGCCAGTGCATCAAATGAGATAAAGTTAAAAGGCATTGAAGGTGGCGCTGATGATTATATCGGAAAACCTTTTGACAAAGATATCCTGAAAGCAAAGGTGAATGGACTGCTAAGGAGCAGGAATACCCTTCAGCAATATTTTTATAATGAAATTACCCTGAACACCAACCCCCACAGCATCTCGATAGAGTACAAACGGTTCCTGGATTCCTGCATCCGGATTGTTGAGGATCATATCACCGATCCGGATTTTAACCTGCAATCCTTAGCCTCCGAATTAAACATGTCTTATTCCGGAATCTATAAAAAAATCAAAATGATTTCCGGGCAATCTGCAAATAGCTTTATACGGTCTATCAGGTTGCGAAAAGCGGCCCAGCTATTTGTACATAGCGATTTAAACATATTGGAAACCGCTTATGCTGTTGGAATAAAAGATATCAAATATTTTCGTGAGCAGTTTAAAAAAGTGTTCGACTTAAAACCCTCCGAATACATTAAAAAATTCAGAAAAAACTTCAAAAACGCTATGGTCAACCAGGTGGCCGAAAGAAAATAGACTGGTAAGTAGCAACTTGGTTTTGTCCCTATCTGAAATCTTAAAAAAATCTTCAGTTGGCAATGTATTGGGTATTGTGCAATGATATTTTTTTTAGCCGGCAGAAACCTTTACGAAAATAATTTCCCTGGTCTTTTTTTAGTGGTTTGCCCCTTCAATTTTGCTGGTTAGCCCCCTTTTTATTAATTGATTTTAAATCCATTTTAGCGGCATCAGCCAATGGCCTGAAGTATTAGTGAAGTTTAACCGCATCGTTAATACAATTTGAGAAAGTGTGCCAATTATCTAATCAATTATACTTTATTTATTTTTAATGAGATCATTTATTCTTTTTTTGACAGCAACCATTTTGCTAACGGGCGGCCTGGTCAAAGCTCAACCTAAACATCAATTCACTTTAGGCGATAACGACTTTCTGTTAGATGGCAAGCCTTTCCAGATGATCTCGGGCGAATTACACTATCCACGCATACCACGGGAGGCGTGGCGCGATAGAATGAAAATGGCAAAGGCCATGGGACTTAACACGATAGGTACCTATGTTTTTTGGAACCTGCACGAGCCTCAAAAAGGGCAATTTGATTTTGCCGGCAACAATGATATTGTTGAATTTATTAAAATAGCCCAGGAAGAAGGTTTGTGGGTAATTTTGCGCCCAAGCCCTTATGTATGTGCCGAGTGGGAATTTGGCGGCTATCCGTATTGGCTGGAAAATGAAGAAGGCCTGGTTGTAAGGAGTAAGAATCCACAATATTTAAACGAATATGACAAGTACATTAAGGAATTAGGAAAGCGATTGTCACGCTACCAGGTAAATCATGGCGGCAACATCCTGATGGTACAAATTGAAAATGAGTACGGGTCATACGGCTCTGACAAAGATTACCTGGCCATTAACCAAAAAATGTTTAAAGACGCTGGATTTGACGGGCTGTTATATACCTGCGATCCGGCTGCTGACCTGGTGAAAGGACATTTGCCAGGTTTACTGCCTGCGGTAAATGGGTTAGATAACCCGGCGAAGGTGAAGGATCTCATCAATCAAAACCACGATGGCAAAGGACCTTATTATATTGCCGAGTGGTATCCGGCGTGGTTCGACTGGTGGGGCACAAAACACCATACGGTGCCGGCAGAACAGTATACCGGGCGCTTAGACTCTGTACTTTCAGCCGGCATTTCGATAAATATGTACATGTTTCATGGCGGAACAACAAGGGGATTTATGAATGGGGCCAATTATAATGACAAATCCCCGTTTGAACCGCAAATAAGCAGCTACGATTACGATGCCCCACTTGATGAAGCCGGAAACGCAACACCCAAATTCTGGGCTTTTAGAAACATAATTCAAAAACATTTACCCGCCGGCGTTAATTTGCCTGCTGTTCCACCGGTTAAGCCCACCATCGTAATACCTCAAATTGAGCTTAATAATGTGGCAGGACTTGACGACTTAAAACTTGAAAGTAAGAACAGTCAAAATCCGTTAACCTTTGAGGATATGAAACTTGATTACGGTTTTATGTTATACCGAACCACGATTACAGGAGGAAAATCCGGTATATTAAAGGTTAAAAACCTCAGAGATTTCGCAGTAGTGATGATCAATGGGGAAACGGTGGGAAACCTTGACCGCCGTACCGGGTTAGATAGTATTAGTGTGAGCTTGCCTGCTGGAAATGTAACATTGGATATTTTAGTGGAAAACCTGGGTCGTATCAATTTTGGTAAATACCTGTTACAGAATAAAAAGGGAATTGTTGGCAAGGTATTTTTTCAAAATAATGAAATAACAGGTTGGCAAAACTTCCCTTTGCCATTAAAAACTGCGGGGAGCTACAAACCTAAACCTGGTTTGGCAAGTTCAAACACACCAGTTATGAAAAAGGGGGTTTTTTCATTGGCCTCATTAGGCGATACCTACCTGGACATGAGCGATTGGGGTAAGGGCATGGTTTGGATTAACGGACATAACTTAGGCAGATACTGGCGCACCGGCCCTCAACAAACGCTATATGTGCCACGCGAATGGTTGCACACCGGCACAAATGAGGTATTGGTTTTTGAACTGCTAAAACCCCAAAGCCAAAAACTTTCCGCGGTGGACAAACCGATTTTAGATCGTTTACAATAAGCCGGCATTTTATTCGCAACGCTTCTGAAAAATGCTTACCGATGGCAACATCGTCGGGCGGCTAATCATATATACTTTAACTGCAGGCTAATGCTTTTGCAAAAAGGATGACCTTTTATTTTAACATGAACCATATAAGAATTAAAATCAGTATTGCTTTAATTGCTTTTTTCTCGCTCAATTGTCAGTTTGCAGCCTTGGGGCAAAAAAGCAAACACAATTTTAACCAGGGATATAAAGGCTACTTATTTGCCTACTTTACCGGCAATCAGAAAAGTGAAGAGGCCATCCGGTTCGCAATCAGCATGGATGGATATCACTATCTTGCATTAAACCATAATGAACCGGTTATAAATAGTTCGGTTATCAGCGAAACCGGCGGCGTTCGGGACCCTCATATCCTGAGATGTGCCGACGGGAAAACATTTTATATGGTTGCAACAGATATGGTTTCTGCTAATGGATGGAACGCTAACCGCGGGCTGGTGTTACTTAAATCAAAAGATCTCATCCACTGGGCTTCATCCCCTATCAATTTTCAAAAACGTTTCCCAAATCAGGATAGTCTTTTGCGGGTATGGGCACCTCAAACCATATATGACAATGTTGCCAAAAAGTATATGGTTTACTTTTCATTAAAGCACGGCAGTAACCCGGATAAGATATACTATATATACGCCAATAAAAATTTTACTGATTTTGAAGGTGAGCCTAAACAGCTATTCTTTAGTCCGGATAACGCGGCCTGCATAGATGGGGATATAGAACAAAACGATGATAAATACTATTTGTTCTTTAAAACTGAAGATAGGGTACCGGGAATTAAGATTGCGGTTTCCAAAAGTTTAACCAGTGGATATGAGCTTCAAAGTGACCAATACGTTCAGCAAACTACGCTACCGGTTGAAGGGGCTGGCACTTTTAAATTAAATGATGGCAGCGGATTTATCCTGATGTACGATATGTATACCAGTGGCCGTTACCAGTTTACAAAATCGACCGATTTAAAAAACTTTAAGGTTATAGACAAAGAAGTAACCATGAATTTTAAACCACGGCACGGTACTGTTATGCCGGTTACCTTAAAGGAAATTAAAAAGCTTATTAGTAGTTACACTACTGCGGATATTGTTCTCCGAACCGTTAATGAGGGTGGGATAGTCCGAAACGAGTTGGTAGCTGATACAGTTAAAAAAAAGGTTCTGCGTCCTTAGTGCCAGGTTCAAACGCGAAGCTTTTAAACTAAAATTCGCCAAGGAATGTCTATTTTTTTAACAACTGTTAATTCATTACAAATAAGCATCATACAGAACATACCCAACGGGAGATGTTTAAAACTTCGGGCAGGAACTTTACCTGATCACTTCCCAGCTTTTTAAATAATACCTGCTGCCTTTAAAAGCACCGGTTTTTTTCACCACACCCTTACCATTCTGATAGCTCAAACTAAGGGTATTGTATTTCCCTTTTTCAAAGTCGAAGGTAACGCCATCATCTTCGAATAAGGAGAAAGGTTTCGGTTGATCGCCATACACATAGCAGGTAAGTTCAAAACGGGTTTCCGGGCTTATGTATTCTACGGGTCTGGCCAAAGGCAATATAGTGCCCTCTTTTACAAATATCGGCAGGTCGGTATAACTGGTTTTTATGATATATTCCTGTCTGCCCGGATATTTTTTACGGGTGTTAAAATCGTACCAATTGCCTGCAGGAAGGTAAACCTTTCGCTCATCGCTATTTTCAGTAAGCGGAGCGGCCAAAATTCCCTGTCCAATCATATATTCATCATCTATATTGAACACCTTCGGGTCAGTTGGATAATCAACAACCAGGGCTCTGAACGGCGGAATGCCCTTTGTATGGTAGTCGGCAAAAGCGCTATACAGATAAGGAACCAGGCTCATCCTGAAATTCAGAAGCTTACGCACATCGGCTTCTACAGCTTTCGCGTTCTCCATAAACTCGTTTTTATTGTTTTTATCTCTGTTGATTTGCAGCCATGGCGGATTTTGCAGATACCAGGAATTGTAAAGTGTTTGAGCAGAAAGTACCGCCGTTTGGCTGCGGCGCATCAGGTCGGCAACAGACCTTGATTCCCTCACCTCTGGCGACCAGATCAAACCTGAAAATCCGGAATTGCTGATCATCTGGATATATTCATGGTGATTATAGGTATCACTATAAAGCGACGCAGGATAAGAGGATGCAAATGCATTAGAGGACCGCACATCCAGAAAAGTGCGGGTGTTAAGTTCTTTATAAATATTATAAACTGTTTTTTGATATACAACACCGAAAACCTGGTGCATCTGCTCGCCGTTAATTCCTGAAGGAAAACGACTATGCTCCGGGAAGCTCCAGGTAGCATTCCCCGTGGTGAGGTTGGAGTTATCACACTCATCCATTTTAAAACCGGATATACCTTTGAGCACAAAGGTATCCTTATGATAGTCGGCAAATAATTTACTGGCTGCAGGATCAACAAAATCCGGAACAAGTCCGTTCCAAACCAGGTAATCTCCCGATTTATTTTTAAGGGGTACATAAAGCGGCGATTTAGGATTTACGAACGCATGTTCCCACAAGTTGATGTGAAACCCTTTAGTTTTCATCGTATCTATGAACTTGTCATGATCAGGAAAAAAATCCTTATTCCACACGTATGAGCAGGAATAGGCGGTTGTTTGCCATTTCGGTTCCAGGCCCAGCACATCGCAGGGAATGTCATTCGCTCTGAAATAATCAGCCATCTTTTCTACCTGTTGCTGGTTAAAGTCGGCCTTTACACGGTATTTAACGCCAAGGCCCCACATAGCCGGCAAGGCCCCGCCTCCCGAAAATAAATTATAACGCTGTAAAACATTAATCAAGTCAGGGCCTTCAAATATATAAACCTCAACGCCCTGTACACCCGGAACATCTACCGCCACATAGCCCGACGCAGGACGATCATTTTTATACAGTTCTTCAACAGAGTTACCGCTTTTGCCATCATTTACATGAACCGCACCCGTATTTTTAGCGGTGCTGCCACAGTAAAATGTAGTGTAATGCGAAGTATTCACCAGGATGCCATAACCTTTGTTCGATACATAAAATGGCATGGGAGCGTGGCTATAACCCAGGTCATGTGAAGGGTTATCATTTACTATCGGCTTTTTCCGAAGGCCTTTTTGATTGAAAGACCCCATTTGCAGGCCGAATCCATACAGCTGTTCTTCGTTGTCTAAAGGTATCTCTATAACCGCCCCGCGATCAGAAACATTGATCTTAATGTCGTTAACATTGAAGGGCAGTTTGGCTTCAGGCAATCTGCTCATCTCTGCCACCATCGGTTTTTCACCACAAAAGCTGTAAGGCGAAAACTTTTCCGGCTGGCCCGATGTGAGTTTTTTTACACCAGGTGCAACCGTTGCAACCTGCGGAGATTGTTGTGCGATAGCAAAAAAGGAAATGTTGTGAAGAAGTACAAACAGAAGTGCAAATCGGGTGGTAAGTTTCATAAACAAATATACAATCAAGCTTTCGTATCTCTCAATAATACAATGATGCATTAAAAGTTGGGCTAATGCTATATGTTGAAAATATTCCACCGGAAATATTATCGAAAATTATTTGTTAAGGGCTTGTATTTCTCAAATTTAGTTATGTACATTTGTAGTGCACTATCTAACTATAGCACCTATTATGATAGAGATTAAAGAACTGCATTTCGGGTACCAAAAAAACAAGCCGCTTTTTAATGGGCTAAACCTTTCCCTGAGCAAAGGCCATATCTACGGCCTGCTTGGTAAAAACGGGGCTGGCAAATCAACCCTGCTCAAAAATATGGTAGGCCTTACCTACCCGGCAAAGGGCGCCTGTTATTATAACAACAAAAATGTTTTCGGCAGGCCGGTTTCTGTTTTGGAAGATGTTTACTTTTTGGCCGAAGAGCTTTTTGTGCCCGATATTACACCTGCCCAATATGTTAAAAGCACCGCTGTATTTTATCCCAGATTCAGCAAAGCCGATTTTTACCGGTACCTGGCCGCTTTGGATGTTGATATGGATGCTGTGATGGATAAGCAAAGCTACGGCCAGCAAAAAAAGGCGATGATTGCTTTCGGGCTTGCCACCAACACAGGGTTGATGATTATGGATGAGCCTACCAACGGATTAGATATTCCGTCCAAAGTGCAGTTTCGCAAACTGATAGCTTCGGTATTAACCGAAGACAGGTGCATCGTGATATCCACCCACCAGGTACGCGACCTGGACAGCCTGATTGATACCCTGCTCATTTTACATCAAGGCGATATAGTAGTTAACCAATCGATGGATGAAGTGGCCGAAAAAATAACCTTTGGCAGCTATCCCGATTCCGAAGGCTTGCCTGTACTGTACGAAGAAAAAGGCCAGCGCGGCAAAAACGTTATTATGCAAAACACTACCGGCGAGTATAGCAAAGTAGATCTTGAGCTGCTGTTTAACGCCATTATTACCGGCAACCACCCTGTTTTACAAACCTTAAAAGCAACAGCAAATGAACCAGATATTTAACCTGAAACGTTTTGGACGGCTGTTTTACAAACATACAACCGAGCATTATAAAAGCTACCTGATGTCAATAACGGTACTTACCTGCGTACTGTTGCTGGGAGGGAGTTTACTGGTGTTTTTGATGGATGTGCGTATGGAACTGCCACTGCAGCTTTTGCTATTGGGCTGGGTTATACTATTCACCGGCACCATATTTACCAGTACCATATTTGCCGACCTTGGCGACGATAAAAAAGCGCTGGGCGCATTAACCCTGCCAAGCACTCATTTTGAAAAATACCTGGTGGCCTGGCTATACTCGTTCGTGGTATTTTTGGTGGTATCAACAGGATGTTTTTACCTGGTAATGCTGTTTTTATTACATGCTAAACATTTTCCCGGTCCGCCGCTTGAAATATTCAGCCTTTTTTACCGCGTGGTTGGTTTTGGCGGCAATGTGGTATTCATCATCCTTATTTTGTACTCGCTGTTTCATTCTATCGCTTTTTTGGGGGCTATCTACTTCAAAAAACTTCATTTTGTAAAAACCGCGCTGCTGTTTTTTATCGTGATAGCCATACTCATCACCCTTAACAACATCGCTATGCAATATATGATACACCGCGATATTATCCAGGTGGTGCCATTTACATCAGTAGGTTTTATGGAAAAAGGGAAGTACTATGCCGTAAACCCCGAAGATTTTGTTTGGACGGGCCAATTGGTATACATCATTATGGCATTTATTTTATGGACGGCTGCTTACTTTCGCCTAAAGGAAAAACAGGTGTAATGCATTATGGAATTTAAAGATAAGGATGCCATATACCTGCAGATAGCAGCTTATGTGAGCGAAAATATATTATTGGGCAAATGGCTACCCGAAGAAAAGATCCCCTCTACACGCGACCTGGCTGTTGAACTGGAGGTGAACCCTAATACTGTTATCCGGTCGTACGAGTTTTTGCAATCGCAGGAGGTGGTGATCAATAAACGCGGGCTGGGCTTGTTTGTGGCGCCCGATGGACCGCAAAAAGTGAAGGCCTATCGCAAGCAGCGTTTTATTCAGCAGCAACTGCCCGATTTTTTCAGGAATATATACCTGCTGGATATCGATATCAAGGATCTGGAGAACATGTACAAGGAATACACGGCCGGTTTAAGCCAGCCTAAAGCAGATGAAAACAAATGAAAACGAGTACAAAAATATTTATAGCCGCTTTAGTGTTCCTGGTGCTCTGCATCGGGGGATACGACCTGCTGCTCAAAAAGGAATTTTTAACCGGCCGGTACAAAAACTATTATTCGCACTTTACCCCGCTGCCATATAAGGATTTTGATGCCCTGGAAATAAATGCAGCACATAAAGCCAGTGTTGAGGTAGTACAGGGCCCCTTTGGTGTAAAAGCCGATCCCAATATACTTGATTACGTACAGTTTACCCAAAAGGGCGGGTTGCTGCAAATGAATATTCAATACAATACCAACCGGTTTTACAATGATGAAAATTACCGCATCATCATATCCTGCCCCAGCCTTTCAAGCGTAACCGCCAATGCCTTCATCGTTATCAATAAACAACGTGTTATTGATACTACAACAAACGACAACTGGAATTATGGTAAAATAATGATTAATGGCTTTAAGCAGGATAGCTTAGTCATAAGCCAGGATTATGGCAGCCAGGTTGTATTGGCCAATAACAATATAGGCTTGTTAAATGCTACCGTTGGGTTAAGCCCTTTCAGCGGTTCGCACATTACCATTTTAAAAAACAACCGCTTTAATGTGGCAAAACTACAGTTGCTTAACAAAAGTACCCTAAACCTTAACGAAGCTAAAATAAACCAGCTGGACTATCGCCCCGGCGATAGTACCCGGCTCATTATAAACGGGGCTGCCAAAAACAGCCTGCTACCCTATATCCACCTTAAACAATAGTAACTTATGAAATTACAAATCAATTCCCTTTCAAAAACTTACGCCAACGGGGTACATGCATTAAAGGATGTATCCCTCACTTTAAATAACGGCATGTTTGGTTTATTGGGCCCAAACGGCGCCGGCAAGTCATCGCTGATGCGTACCATTGCAACCTTGCAGGAAGCCGATAAAGGCAGCATTTTTTTAGATGACCTGGATGTGCTTAAAAACAAAACCCAGGTAAGGCAGCTGCTTGGCTACCTGCCGCAGGAGTTTGGCGTGTACCCCAAAATATCGGCCGAGCGTATGCTTGACCACATTGCGCAACTTAAAGGCATTGGCAATGCTGCCGAGCGTAAAGAACTGGTAGGCAGCCTGCTGGAGAATGTGAACCTATCTAAAGACCGCAAAAAACACCTGGGCACCTTCTCGGGCGGGATGAAACAGCGTTTTGGTATCGCCCAGGCACTGATAGGCAACCCCAAACTCATCATAGTTGATGAACCAACCGCGGGCCTTGACCCTGCCGAGCGCAACCGCTTTTACAACCTGCTGAGCCAGTTGGGCGAGAATACGATAGTGATACTATCTACCCATATTGTAGAGGACGTGAGCACGCTTTGCGCCAACTTTGCTATTATTTGCCAGGGCGAAGTACTATATGCCGGCCAGCCCGATACCGCCGTAAACGAGCTGGAAGGCAAAATTTACAGCAAAGCCATCAACAAGGCCGATCTTAATTTTTACAAAGATGATTTTTCGGTTATCTCTACCCAGTTAAAAACGGGGCAGCTGCACATCCGCATTATACAGGACGTGGAACCGGGCAACGGCTTTATTGCCGCAACCCCAAACCTGGAGGATGTATACTTTAGCAATATTGCCACCCGCGTCGATGTAAATACTATTTAACACGCTTAAAAACAAAACATTATGTTTCGGAAAATATTCATTTTCGAGGTGCAAAACCGCCTCAGAAGGCCCGCGGTTTATCTTTATTTTGCCGCCGCCCTTGCATTTACCATCATGACATTTGCCACCGGATCGTTACCCCTGGGCGATAAGGAGCACATCAACGCACCTTTTGTGCTGGCTTTATGGTGCGCTGGCATTACCATGTTTATGATGCTGGTAAGTTCATCAATCATGGGCGAACCGCTTTACCGGGATATTGAAAACAACACTAAAGATTATTACCTGACCTACCCAATTACCAAGGCAGGCTATTTTTGGGGCAGATATTTAGGCAGCTTTGTATTTATGCTTTTTATAGCCACTTCCATTATTATCGGGGCTTATATAGGCACAAAGCTTGGGCCGGCCATGGGCTGGAAAGATGCAAAAGAATATGGTCCTAATAAACTGATCTATTACCTGCACCCTTTTTTGGTGATGGCCTTGCCCAACCTGTTTTTTACCTCGTCGTTGTTTTTTGGCCTGGTGGCGCTTACACGGAACGTAAAGGTGATTTATACGGGTGGCATCCTGTTGTTTTTAGGTTATTTTATTTCTGTTTTTTTCCTGCAGCACACCAGTAATGCCACAGTAATTATCAATGCCGATCCTTTCGGCCTTAGTGCAGTACGTTTTATGTCGGGCATTACCACATCGGCCGATAAAAACACGATGCTGTTCCCGGTTACCGGCGCTTTTTTGGCCAACCGGTTAATATGGACGGGTGTTGGCCTGGCTATTTTGATATTTACCTACGTACGGTTCAGCTTCGAAAGATTTTTTAGCGGCAAGCGCGATAAAGCGGCAATCGATGATGTGGTTTCAAAAACAAAACGACCATTGGTATTAAAAGCCGATATTAGTTTTACCGGCTCGTACAACCGCAAAACCTTGTTTAACCTTGCACGGGTAGAACTCACCAACATCATCCGCGATAATTATTTCTGGATAATTTTACTGGCCGGCATGGGTTTCCTGGGCTTTGTATTCTGGCTGGGCATGAATGATTATGGGGTCGATTATCTCCCGCGTACGGTACAGTTAATGGCTATATTCAACGACGTCTTCCCTTTCTTCATTTTCTTTATCATCATATTTTACACCGGCGAAACCCTGCATCGCGATAAAGTTACGCGTTATGCTTTCATTAATGATTCTTTACCGCCGCCAAACTGGGTACTTAATGGTTCAAAGCTCATCGCCTTGCTGGTATTGGGTTTCGGCTTATCACTGGTGCCGCTGGTAACGGGCCTAGTTGTACAAACCATCAAAGGCTTTCATCAATACAACCTGTCGTTCTTTTTAATGTACGTATTTACGGTAATTATGCCACGTTTCCTGGAGATGGTGATTTTTGCTTATGTGGTACATGTTGTCATCAACAATAAGTTTGTGGCGCACGGGGTTGGGGTAGCTATATGGGTGCTGGTTTTCTTTTTAAATACCACCGGGATATTCAATTACAACCTACTCATTTACTCATATACCCCGTGGTACGGCATATCAGATATGGATGGTATTGGCCACATGCAGGCGCCGGTTTACTGGTTTAACCTGTACTGGCTGTTATGTGGCGGACTGCTCATCATTATAGCCGCTTTGTTTTATTACCGTGGCGTTACCAGTTCCTTTAAAGAGCGGCTGCAATTAGTTGGCCAACGGTTTGATACCAAAACCAGGCTATTCACCGCGGTTGTGGGCATCGCTTTTTTGGCTGTAGGCGCTTACAATTACTACAACATTAGCTACCTGAACAACTTTTTAACCAAAGGCGAAAACGACGACCGTGCAATTGTTTACGAAAAGACGTTAAAAAAATACGCCGGCCTGCCCTTGCCAAAGGTTACCCGCATAAAAATGTTTGCCGACATTTATCCGGACAAGCAACAGGAAGTGGTGAAGGCTTTTGTCACCGTTTTTAACCGTAGCGCAAAACCCATTGAAAAGTTATTGTTGGACGGAGACAACCTGACCGGCTATTCCATAAAAATAGCGGGCAGGCCTGTACCTTTTACCTATCCGCTTTTATACAAACGCGGCATGTTTAACTGGTTCAGGCCGAAACAGGATACAGCCGAATTCAGGTTATATCAGTTTGAAAAACCATTGGCTCCCGGCGATTCGGCGGTGTTCGAAATCAATTCCTATATAGCACACCAGGGTTTCGGGAATGGTCTGTATGCTCAAAACCAACTGCATAACGGCACATTTTTTAACGGTGGTCTGCCCGGTATGGGGTACGATGAGGATGATGAATTAAACAGCAATTACGAGCGTAAAAAAAATGGCCTGCCCGAGAAGCATGAAGAAGAAATAGCCCAAAATGATCTGGCAGGTATCAGCACCCTCAAATCTGGCAATGCATCCGATTTATCTGGCATCGACATTACGGTAAGCACTGCTGCCAACCAGACAGCTATAGCACCCGGCGATCTGCAGAAGCAATGGCGGCAAAACGGCCGGAATTATTACCGTTATACCAGTAACAAATTTTATGGCCCGCTGGCAATGGTATCGGCCAGGTATGCAAACCGGCACGAAAGCGTCCAACTTGACCATAAGGTAAACATCGACATTTATTATCACCCCAGGCATAGCACCAATATTGGCCGCATGATAATGGCATATAAGGATGGGCTGCATTATTTTTCAAAAGCATTTGGCCCCTATCCTTTCAATGATATCCGCCTGGCCGAAACCAGTGATTTTGGTCCGCACGATGCCTCGTTAAGTACGCTTGATACTTATGCCGAGCGCTATGCCTGGAACGCCAATTTTGAAAACCCCAACCAGTTTGATTTTGTATATTTTAACACCGGCCGCCAGCTGGCCCAGCAATGGTGGCGCTACCAGGTTGCGCCAAACGCAACCGTAGGATCGCTAGTAATACCCGAAGGCCTTGCCAGCTATAGCGCCCTGCTTTTGGCCGAGCAAAAGTATGGCAAAGACAATATGAAATGGATATTGTATGACCAGGTGAGCTTTTACACCTTTATCAGGCACAGGCTGGAAGAAAGGGAACATCCGCTGATAAAGGCAAATGAGTGGTTTTTATGGGGCGGCAAAGCAGGCCTGGTATTGTACACCCTAAGAGATTTAATGGGCGAAGACAGCCTGAACAGCGCCCTGCGCGAATTTAAAAATGCCTATGCTTTTAAAAGCAAGCCACCTTATGCGGGCAGCAATGATTTGTACAGTTACCTGCAAAAGCACGTGCCCGATTCGTTACAATATTATTTAACCGATACCTGGCAAAAAATCACGTTGTACGATAATAAATTGGTTGATTTAAAATCGACGCCAACGGGCAGGAAAAATGAGTACAAGGTTACCTTAACAGTAAATGTGGGTAAGGTTTGGATTGACAAAAAAGGCAATGATGTAGAAGCCAAAAACATGAACGATTATATAGATATCGGCGTGTTTGGGGCCAATACCACCAACAAGGAAGGCCGGTTGGTAACCAATCCGCTTTACCTTAAACGGCATAAGCTTACCGCCGGTAAGCACACCATAACCATGATTGTAAAAGGCAAACCCGTAAACGCAGGCATCGACCCATACAACAAACTGATAGACCGGCTTATGGGCGATAATTCAAAAGATTTTTAATAAACGGCCAACTATTTACCCAGTGCACCAAAAACAACTCCTAAACCTTACCATCAAAAAGCTCATCGGCGAGGCAACCGCCGATGAGCTTTTAGCACTTGATAACCTGGTAAAAAACCATCCCGAAGATGCATTTTTTGTAAATACCATGACCGCCTTTTTCAATACCGAAGCTGAAATTGAGGAAGGGCAGAGTGAACGGCTGTTTAACCGCATTAAGGGCAAAATAAAGCCATAGCAATGCAGCCCTTATGAAAAATTGCAGGCACCTGATTTTGTAGGGACAACCGAATTACCATTCCAGGCTTTAAATTTTACCACTCATAAAACCGATAGAGCGGGCTTCCTGCTCCTTCCCGGCAAGGCCCTGTATAAAAAGCTGCCCATCCTCAATTTTAAACTGAAGGCTGCGTTCATCAACCTTAAAACCATCTGCTTTTAAAACATCTTTTATCTTTTCAACCAGTTCTTTACGATCAAACACCGGGCTCAGCTTCAGTTGATCGGTTACCGGCTCAAGCACAATGCCATCGGCCTTATAAGAAAATATTTTTGATTCCATGCGATAAATGTCGTGATTATTGGATAGCCGATGCTTTATTGAATGTCACGATTTTTGATTTACTTTTCTGCAAACTGCGTATTTAATCATAAGCGCAATTGTACTTACTGGTTGTAATGATTAAGCCTGAACTGCCATAACTTTCATGTCGATAAGTTTTACTGAAAACGTTTTTTACGGAACCGGCTTAAATTGTTAAAATTGCAATTGTGAATACCTTATTTTTATACTGCTAAACAGGCGATTTATAACTTCATATACTGAGAAAATTAACCGGTTTGAGTATACAGGATTTGATCAGACGTATCCAGATTAATCAAGATGAATCTGCATTTAACGAGCTTTACAGACAGCAGTTTGCTAAGTTATTTCAGTTTGCCTTTTCGTTTTTAGGAGATAAGGAGGCGGCAGAAGAAATTATCAACGATGTGTTTCTTAAAGTTTGGTTGAACCGTAAAGATATGGGCCAGGTGCTCAATATCCAGGTATACTTGTACGTTACGGTAAAAAACGCCTGTTTAAATTACTTAAGGGGAGCCACCTCCAAACAACTCAAAGAGTTAAACATAGCCGAAGCTTACTATTTTCACCTCTCGGTTGATCCCGCCCAATTGCTTATCAGTAAAGAGTTGCAGGCTTTTCTTTTAACGGCTGTTGATAGCTTGCCGCCACGCTGTAAGCTCATTTTTAAAATGGTTAAGCAGGACGGCTTATCTTGTAAAGAAGTTGCTGCCATCCTTAACTTATCTGATAAAACGGTGTTTGCACAACTGGCCATCGCACTCAAAAAACTCGAAAGCGTTTTGCTATAATCCATCATTGTTTTTTGGCGATACCGATAAGGCCACAAAAGCAACTGTTTCCTCTCAAAACGTTACCCAGTCAACATGCAGAAAGCATAGCAACAACCGGGGGCATTCCTTTACATTGCCGGCATATATTTACCAAATGAGTTTAATCAGCAAAAACGATATCATAAAAGCTACCGGCACCGCCAGGCTTCCCGGTTTGGCTTCGCTGTTGATGAGACTGATGAAGATAGATGCTTTTAATAATATGATGCAACAGGCTGGGATTTTAACGGGTGTTGAATTCACCAGTTTTGCGCTTCAGTTTTTAGGCATCACCATCCGGGTTGACGAAGAAGACCTGGCCAACATCCCGACATCAGGTGCATTCATCGCGGTGGCCAACCATCCCTATGGCGCTGTTGAATCACTGGCGCTGCTTAATTTATTGGTATCGCGCAGGCCCGACACACTGTTTATGGGTAACTTTTTGCTTAAACGGGTGCCCAACCTGGCCGATTACATCATAGCAGTTAATCCGTTCGAAAAAATCAAAGACGGTTCAAGTATCAGCGGACTAAAAAACACATTGAGTCAGCTGCGGAACGGCACCCCCGTTGCCATTTTCCCGGCAGGCGAAGTTTCGGCATTTGACTTTAAAACGCAGCGTGTTACCGATAGGGAATGGCACCCCGTTGTTGGAAAGCTGATTGCCAAAGCCGGCGCACCCGTGCTGCCTATCTATTTTCATGGCGACAATGGCTTAGGTTTCAGCCTGCTGCGTTACATCCACCCTTCGCTCCAAACAGCCATGTTACCCGCTGAACTTTTCAATAAAAAAGGAATGGTGCTTCGGGTACGCATAGGTAAACCCATATCGCCCAGTGACTTCCATGCACAGCAAAAAAACGACGAACTGTTGCCTATACTAAGGGCTAAAACATACGGGTTAAAAGAGGAGGCTGCGTAGAGGTAGTATCTTTAGCCCATTTATGCAATGTGATTTGATCCTTACTTCGGCAATAAACGACCTTTAGATATCATCCCTTAATTTCTATATCTGTTCAAGCGCCAAAACATCGCTTTGATCTTTCGGCCCGTTTACCTGCTTTTTGTTGATTATCAGTTGATTGATATGCAGGAACGGTATTTTTACATTTTCAATATCGGCTATTGAGGCCATTTGCAAACATTCCTCAAAGGTGTATTGCTCCAGACCCTTCATTTCGGTGAGTATATCAAGCCGGAGACTATTGTTTAGGTGAAATTCAGTCCAGCCAGGTACAAATTGCATGGTTTCTATTATCGGATAGTCACCCATATTACAGGCTATGAAAGTTTTACGTAAAGCTCGCCTGTTTTCTAAATTGTCGTTAAGCCAAATATCCAGGTCGCCTGTGAAACGCAGATATCCATAGAAATTTATAGCATAGCCACCTATCAGAATATATTGCACATGGTGGTTTTGAAGGGCTTTCCAGAAATTTACAATTTCCTCGTCAAATACATCCACAATTATTTACTGATAAATGGTTTATGAGTTATTGAAGCTTTGCCGGCGGCTTGATGTATTTTATATAAACGGGTAGCCATTTCAAAACGCTCTTTATAGCTTCGCTTTAAACCCTCTTTTAAAAGTTCTAACTCTGCCTTATCAAATGATTGCTTCGCTTTTTCCATAACTTAAGCCATTAAATATTATCAAATTTAAGGAAAATACCTGCGAAAATAACGAACACACATATTTAAGCATAACGACTAAAGCTAAAGTAACAGCAAAACTCATCAGGGTTATAAAAACATAACATGTTTCTATTCAAGCTCATCACAATTCAGTAAATTTGTTTTAAATACAAAAGTGTTATTATGCAAATACTTGAAATAAATGTACCAGATAATAAAACCCGCCTTGTTAAGCAATTTTTAAAGGAACTTGGAGTGACTGTTAAAGTGAAAAAACAATCCAGCATTCCAAATGCGGATACTATTGCAGCTATGGCGGAACTTAAAGCCGGAGAAGGACGAAAATTCAAAAGTGTCGATGAACTGTTCGGTAGTATCTGATCAAGGAAGATGTTTGAAATAGTTACCTCACAAAATTCTTAAAAGATCTGAAACTGCTTAGAAAACGATCTGCTAAAGATTTACAGTTATTACAACAGGTTATTACTACGCTTGCCGAAAAAGGGCACAGCGGATTATCTAAAAAACACAATGCCCATAAACTCAGCGGCGACTATAAAGGTTATTGGGAATGTCACGTAAAACCTGATCTACTACTTATTTGGGATGAAAATGAACAAATAATGCTTCTTGAATTAGTGCGCACCGGCACACATTCCGATCTTTTTTAACCGTTTTACTTAACCTTACTCACCCCCTCGCTGGTCATCACCACTCTTTTTATAGTACCATCTTTATTGTAGTACAAATAATCGATACATACCGAACGGTGGAAGCTGCCTGCATCGGGCACCAGGGCGCCATTGTGGTATATAAAATAATCTTTGCCTTTAAAGTTGATGATAGCCTGGTGATTAGTGTTGGAGTTACCTGCAATTTCGTTGATGATGCCTTTATAAACCCAGGGGCCATTAATATTTCGGCTCATGGCGTAGGCTATTTTCTCGGGAAACTCATAGGCGTATGAAAGGTAATACCAGCCATTACGCTCATGTATCCACGGCGCTTCGGTATAGTGCGACAGGGTAATGGTTTTAATTTCGCCATCCAGTTCGGTCATGTTGGGCTTTAGTTTGGCGTAGTAGCAAATGCCGTTGCCCCAAAACAGGTAAGCCTGCCCGTCTTTATCAATAATAACCGATGGGTCTATGTCGTCCCAGGAGTGTTTAACGGCTTTGGTCATATCGTTGGTAACCAGGGCCGTCCCGCGGGCATCTTTAAAGGGGCCGGTTGGGCTATCGCTTACACCAACACCAATGGCTTTGCCGTGTATAGTAGCGTGCTCAACCGCTACATACCAGTAAAATTTGCCATTGCGCTCAATTACTTGTGATGCCCAGGCATCATCCCGCGCCCAGGTAAAATCTTTCACATTCATCGGCGAAGGATGTTCTGTCCAGGTAACCATATCCGAAGATGAAAAACATGTCCAGTTGTGCATTACGTAGCCGTTATGGTTGGCTGGGGCCTCGTCGTGTCCGGTATACAGGTATACTTTTCCTTTGTATACCATAGCGGCAGGATCAGCCGTAAATTCATGACGAATGATTGGGTTGCCGTCGGTATGGATAACGGTATCCGATTTTACAGTTTGCGCTTGGGCCGAAGCGAGGCAGCATAGTGTTAGTGATAGTACAAGCAGGTATTTTGATGTTTTCATAATGTATTAGATAAATCGTCATTGCGAGGTACGAAGCAATCTCCTACATGCTAAGTCCCACATAGTTCGGGATTGCTTCGTACCTCGCAATGACGGTTGTTTAGAACATTCGTTTAACTATATACGTTGCACGTCATAACGATTTTTTTCAGGTTTTACCTGGTGGATACCCGCAATGACGCAACTTTTATTTATCGTTTTTTTACCGTTCCCCTATCACCGGCCATCCATCAACCCAGCTCAATTTTTTTAATTGTAATTTGGATATACCCCTATCTGCAGCGTCGTAACCGTGGTAAATGATGTAATCGTCGCCGTCAAAGCGGGCAACACCATTATGGCCTACGCCATACCATTTATTATCGCCCTCCAATAAAATGCTGCCGCCGCCTTTGTTCATGGCCAGGCCGGTTTTATCAAGATAAGGCCCTTTTAACGTTTTTGAACGGCCGATGATCATTTTGTAAGTACTCTTAGGTCCTTTACAGCAGTAGTCTATCGATGCAAAAAGGTAAAAGTATTTATCATGCCTGTAAATAAACGGGCCTTCAATGGCGTTACCACCTGCATCAACCGGGTTACCATCCACAGCGGGGAGGTTTTCGCTAACCACTTTTCTGCGCGTTGCAATGGTTGGGATATTATCTATATTTTCGGCAACGCTTAACCTGTCGTTATTAAGCTTAACCAATTTCAGTCCATCCCAAAACGAGCCGAATACCAGGTAAGGCGTACAATCTTTATCGGTAAATAAATTAGGGTCGATAGCATTCCAATTGGTTTTACCGGGCACAGATTGGATCACTTTACCATGATCAACCCATTGATAAGCCGGATCATTAGGATGTAAAGTGGTATTGGTAGCCACACCAATGGCTGACGTGTTTTTGCCAAATGCTGATACCGAATAAAACAGGTAGTAAAGCCCGTTATAATACGAGATATCTGGTGCCCAGATATGCCCTTTAAAGCCGGGGATAGCATCAACCGCCCATTGTGGCGCGCTTGTAAACACAGGCTGTTCACGTTTCCAATGCACCTTATCTGCCGATGACCACATGGATATACCCATGCCGGTGCAAAAAATATAATACGCGCTATCCTGCTTCATGATCACCGGATCATGCACCGATATATCGGTTTTTAACTCCTGCGCATGCGTGATAATGCAGGAGGTTATTAAAAGGATGGCGATGGTTAGTTTTTTCAAAATGATGTTTGAAATTAGTTGTCATTTCCGAGTGATAAAATCCGCGGATTCTAATGGGGAAATGACATTTAAAAATAAAAGACTGTCATCCTGAGGAACGAAGGATCTATTTGCGAACTTTCTATCGGTCATGTACAGTTGATAGATCCTTCGTACCTCAGGATGACAGGAAAATTGGGTATGTCATCCGTAAACAAGGGACGAGTAAGAAACCCTCTCTTGACCTATTGCTAAAAATCTTGAACAATTTACATTCACAAGCTAATTAGGATGCAAAGCGTATAAGATTTCTCACTCGTGCCTCGTTTCGAAATGACATAAACTCAGTTCCTACTTACTCTTCAACCTGATTATTTTAAACGTATTAGGCTCCACGTTAACATTTACCGATTTGCCGCTTACCGCGATGTTGCTTTGTACCGGGCTTATCGCGGTTGGGTTATCCAACGAGTTTTCGTCGCTGCCTTTTTCGCTGTGTAGTGTAATCACCGTAGCTTTTTTCTGGTAGTTTCCACCGTCTATTTTAAAGCTTACATTTTGGGCCGTGGCGGCAGTATTTACAAATTTGATGATCAGCTCGTTGGTGTTTTTATCCAAACTGGCGGTGGCATAACAGCCGTCTTGCCCGGCGACCGACTCGTTGCCCAGCATCAGGGGTACCACATCGGTACCTTTGTTAAGCGAAAACAACTGCTGTACGTAGTAGTTTGGCGTACCGTAGCTTTTCAGGTTATCAAACCAGATCAAATCTGGTGTCCATTGCCAGCCGTCTACATGGGCAAAAAGTGGCGCGTATGATGCCATGTTAACAACATCGGCATTACGTTCAAGGCCGGTCATAAAGGCTGCCTCGGCAAGGGCGCATTCCCATGTATTTTTGTTTAGCGGGCTACCTGTTTGTACACTCTGCGCGGCATATTCGCCGGCAAATATTTTTGGCCCTTTGCGGTCGTAATTATCATAACGGCGGGCATTGTCCCTGAACCATTTTGGCGACGCGTAATAATGTTCGTCCAGGATGTCAGCGCCCAGGCTGCGGAAAGTTTTGTTCAGCAAATCAAACTCCGGCCCTTTAGGGAACGGACCTAAGGCCGATACAATTTTCACATCAGGGTATTTTTCTTTAATGGCTTTGGTAAATATCTTCCACCTGTCAATGTACTGCGGGCCCCATTGCTCGTTACCCACACCAATCAATTTCAGGTTAAAAGGTGCCGGGTGGCCAAGATCAGTACGTAACTTGCCCCATTGGGTATTCACATCGCCATTGGCAAATTCAATCAGATCAAGTGCATCCTGTAAATAAGGATCAAGCTGATCCAACGGAACCATTTCGGATGTGTTAAACTCGCAGGCCATACCGCAATTCAGGATAGGCAGCGGCGATGCGCCGATATCTTCGGCTGTCATGAAATATTCCATAAAGCCCAGGCCAAAAGTTTGGTAATAATCGGGCGCCGGGCGATGTGCGAATTCGGTGTTCCAGCGGTTAATAATGTTGGTGCGTTTGTCAATATCGCCAATACTTTTTTTCCACTGATAGCGGGTATTCAGTTCGCGGCCTTCTACAATACATCCGCCGGGGAAACGCAGGAAGCCAGGCTTAATATCGGCAAGCTTTTGTACCAGGTCGGCGCGTAAGCCTCCCGGCCTGTTTTTCCAGGTATGTTCAGGAAACAACGAGATCATATCCAGGTCGATAACGCCTTTGCCTGTTAGCCAAACATAAACCTTCGCTTTTTTTGCTGTAGCCGATGCCGTAAATTTTACGCTGTAACGGTTCCACTCTTTATCGGGCGCGCTCAAATCGGCTTTGCCAATGATGGCATCATTATCGCCATGCAATTCTATATTCAGTTTTACATTACTGTCGCCGTTTTGCCTTGCCATTACCGAAAAGCTGTACGTTTCGCCTTCCTTAATGCCGGTTCCACCACGGAAGCCTTCATTTTCCAAACCGAATGATCCGGTTTCTGATGTTACATAGGCTTTTATAAAATGAGGGTTTTCCGGCCTTTCGGTAGCACGGTTAATTACTTCTACCCGGCCTTCGCCGCCGTCTTTTTTATGATCGTCCCAGGCCATCATAGGCATGTTAAACTCAAACGACCGGTTTTTTATTAATTCGGCATACACACCACCGTCGGCAGCCTGGTTAATATCTTCAAAAAAGATACCGTACATGGTTTTTTGTATGGGTGTTTTAATTTTATCGGCCTGTATGGTATAAACCCGGGGCGTTTGCGCCTGTGCCGATAAAAGCATGCCTGCACCGCAAAAAGTAAAAAAAGCTTTCCTGATCATTGTTGGTTTGTATTGGTACGCTAAAACTACAAAAAAATATTAATAAGTGTAATTTTCACAATCATTATTTAAAAAATAAACAAATATCATTTCGGGTTATAAAATCTGCGGTTCTGTCGGAGGAAATGACATTAAAAATAAACTACTGTCATCCTGAGGAACGAAGTATCTCTCGTGAACTTTTCTATCGGTTATGCATGGCTGATAGATCCTTCGTACCTCAGGATGACAGGAAAATTGAACGTGTTATAGGTAACCAATTTATAAGTGAGAATGAATATATCCTACAACTTGTTACTACCTATTTCTTCTTCCCCCAAACAGCTATACCAGCATTATCCAGCCCGGTAAATATTAACGTTGATGCAACTTTGTTTTCCCAGTCGCGTTCGCGTTCAACTTTTAATTTGTAGGTGGCACCTGCAGCGTACTTTAAGGTGATATAAGGCGATGCGTAAGTCCAGGTATCGGTAGCGTTGCCATCTATGGTACCGGCGGCATCCAGTTTAAAGGTAGTAGCTACCTGGAAATCGGGATTGGTTTGCTCGGTGCCGTAACCTACCACTACATGATAACCTAAAGTTATCTTTTCGTAAGTACCTGCTATATCGGCACTGGCAATAGCTGTTTGGGCAACATTGGCATAACGCTCCGGCGATACAACCGGCCAGCCATCAGGTGTCCATGATATTTTGCGAACATGAAGATCCATAAAATAGGAGTTAACGCCCGGCCGGCCCTGGTGCGCCATAAAATATTGCCCGCTGCCATCGTCAAATACGGCACAATGCGCGGTTCCCTGCCAGCCACCATGGCCGTTGAACTGGTATGGTGCCAAAACCATCGGCCCATGATCAACATTGGTATTGATATCCACCCCGTTATAATCATAAAACGGACCGGTTGGGCTATCGCCCCTGCCCACCCTAACATTGTATTTGGTTTGCAGCCAATCGTAACTGATAAACAGGAAATATTTTTTCAGGTCGGGATTGTAAATCACCTCGGCGCCTTCAATGTTGCCATTGTATTTGCCACCCGTAAAACCACGGTTAGCAATGCGTTTGCCTTTATCGCCGGGAGATGCCGCAAGGCCGGTTGAAGCATCCAGCTTTAAAATATAAATACCATCCCATGCCGAACCGTAATACATATACTGCTCGCCTGCGGTGGTGGTTACGACCGTTGGATCGATGGCGTTGGTTTGGATGGATGCATCATTGGCCGATGTTACCACTACCCCTTTTTCGGTCCACGGCCCTTCGGGCGATGTGGCGGTTGCCATGCCGATAACGCTTAAACGCGCTACGGCCGATGACAGGGAATAATACAGCCGGTATTCTGACCCTACGTTCATTACATAGGGTGCCCATAACGAGTTAAACGGCGTACCACCCTTGCCTGTGATATACGCCGAACCCTGCGCCGGTAATGTTGAAAACACCCAGCCCACAAATTCCCATTGCACCAAATCCTTTGACCGGCGGATTTGCAGGCCCGACCGGACATCTATCCCAAAACCAACATCGGTACTGTAGCAATAATAATAATCGCCAAATTTTTTGATGGATGGATCGTGTACGTTGTATACTGTCCATTTTGGGTAATAAGTAAAAGCCGAGATATCGGCATAGGTATCCGTAATGGAATTGATATCAAAAGCTGCGGGGGGCACCGGTGTTGTAGTTGTATCTGTTTTGGCTGGCGCAGGTGTTTCCTTTTTTGAGCAGGATAACATTACTATTGCTAATGCTGCTGTTGCCAATAGGTATTTTGCTTTCTTCATCATGCTATTTCCCGGTTTTATAATTGTTTATGTTGAGTTCGAATAGTGTTACGCTTAAAGGCCAGGTGATGAGTACCTGACCGGCATTTTTTACTGCTGATGGTATAATGCCGATTGTTGGTTTAGCTCCCGGCACATTGATGGCTTTTAAATCGCTGCCTGCTATAGTCCATTTTTGCCCGTCGGCGGCAATGCTTATGTTTTTATATAGTATATGCAGCGTTTGTGTTTGCCTTGTTGGATTAACCACCGCGATGGTTATTTTTTTACCATCATTAGTCAGCGCGGCCATTACATCTAACGGATAGGTGCTACTGCCCGATGAAACAGCCGGCCTGTCGGCACCTGTGGTTCCGGCAATTTGGGGCTGATCGGCATTACCGCTTACCATTACCGGGATACTGCCAAAATGATCGGCATATAGTTTAATAACCAGGCCATTGGGCTGCATGGCGCTTGCGGTTGCGTTGTACAGCAAACCCAGCGGCGCGCTTGTAGATGTATAGGCCGACATTTTGATAATATCCGTATGCCGGGCTATTTCATTAAAACCTTCGGCAGTTGCCAGCGCGTCTTCCAATCCCCAGCCATCTTTCATGCGCCATTCGTCCATCGCCATCAGGATGTTCCTGCTTTTAACTTCGGGGATAGTGTTCAGGTATTGTTCAAAAGCTTCTGTCGCCCCTTTTATACGGTTGGGCAGGCGCCTGATGCGTTGCGGTAACGAATCGTTTACATGATCAAACCGTTGCGTTTTTTCGTTGTAGGCCGAATCGGATATGGGGTATAAATGTTCGGCTATAAAATTCATGTACCTGGCATCGCGGGCCAGCAAATTGCCCGACCAATCCTGCTCCGAGCCGTAGCTATACGGCACATGTGCAATTTCGGGGTGACTAACATATACCGATGTCGCACCCATTTCAAATGGCGATGCGCCGGATGCCACCAGGATAATTGATGGGTCTTGTTTTTTCATTTCCCGGGCAAAAACCTCGTGTTTTATCACGTAATATTTTATAGGCATGTGGCCCAGTTGCCACTCGCCATACATCTCGTTACCTATACCCCACCATTTTACGTTATAGGGCTGCGGATGCCCGTTTTGGGCCCTCAGTTTACCCATTGGAGTTGATGCCGCACCATTAACATACTGTACCCATTGAGCAGCTGAATATGCCTCGCCAAAACCGGCATTTACGCCAATGTAGGGCACCACATTCAGTAACTTGCAAAGGGTCATATATTCATCCGTACCAACATCGTTTGATTCCATGGCGCTCCAGGCGTAATCATATTTGGGGGCTCGTTTGTCCCTCTCGCCGATACCATTGCGCCAATCATAACCGGATGATGCATTACCGCCCCAGCGGATGATGCCCAAATTCATCTCCCTTAAATCATGCAAAATATCGGCCCTGAAACCTTGTACATTATCGGCAGGCATTAAAGAAACCGCGCCGATATTAAAGAAACCATTACCTTTTGCCGAAACCTGAAAAGTGGCTTTGCCTGTAGTTGCCCTAAACTTAAAAGGATATTTATGAAACCCGCTGGTTATCACCGGAAGCGCGATGCTCAGGTTGCCTAAATTATCATCAGCAGTAATATTTATATTTATTGTGGTGCCTTTTTTGGCTTTAACAATTACGTAACCGGCATAAGCCTTATTTTTAAAAAAAGTAAGGCCGCCTTGTTGTATACCGTGTGCTGCCTTATTTTCCATGATAACTTTAACCGAATGCTCCCCTGTGTAGACGTTCGCGCTATCCATTTTTACAAACGCATCGGGACCAAGCGGCTTCCATCGGCCTAAATAGTTACGGGAATTACCGGGTATTAATTTTTCATTTGAGTTTACCGGGTAAAAGAATTTCCGGTCGCCCAGCATTTCGGCCCACAGGCCACCTTCAAAATAATTAAACAACAATTCAATAAACTGCCCGTACACCAGTTTTGATATTACCGGCCCTTTATGGTCCGCATCAATAGTAACATCAACAACGGCTTCCTTTTGATTTATGGATTGCGCATTAACCCGTTGCTGAAACGCAAGGCATATGCAAATTATAAAGCAAAGTTTTTTTATCACCGCAAATTTTTTTTGGAGTTAAATAAGCTGCACCGTTTATAAAAAACGGCACAGCTTTAACCTAACCTGAATTATTTACTCTTATGCAGAAGCGCTTATTTACGCCTCTGCATAATATTTAACCTTGCTTAGTAAGTAGCATTTTGTTTAAAACCAGGATTGTTATCAATTTCTGATTGCGGGATAGGGTAATATTCGCGACCGGCCTGGTAAGTATTAAACTCGGCGTCGCGCGATTTTAATAAAGCCAGTTTAGCCGGATCCTGCAACCATCCCCAACGGCGGATATCATCAAAACGGTGGCCTTCCAAACAAAATTCCAACAACCTTTCGTGTGCAAGCTGGTCGCGCATCTGGGCCTGGTTCATGCCTGGTTTGGTAGTTGCCAAATCGGGCAGTTTGGCACGGGTGCGCACCATCTGTATGTACGGATAAGCCTGTGCTGTCTGGCCGGTCTCGTTCAGACACTCAGCATACATCAGCAATACATCGGCGTAACGCATAATCCTTTCGTTGATGCCCGAGCGCCAGTCAAATTCATCGGCACGGGTATCTCCGTTTTCATATTTGCGGCAAAATATATCGTTCAAATCGGCAGGGTTATTCTTGTACCTTTCAAAAAACGATTGGCCATATAAAGTTTCGCCCGGTTTGTTGTAGTAAATGGTGGCATCAACCCTTGGGTCAACGTTGCCATCAACCGTTTTTTCGATCATGTATTCATTCAATGCCGAAAATGTAGGCTGCACGTCTGTCCACCCAAAACTACGCGGAGCAAATGTAATAGCCCTTGCCGATGTACGGCCCCAGGTTGATACCGGCGCACCGCCCCAGCCAAGGTCGGTTCCCCCGGCATCGCGTGAAAACTGAACTTCGAAAATCGACTCAGAATTATTTTCGTTGGCCTCGGTAAAGTTGTCTTTATAGTTTGCAACAAGGCTGTACACGTTTGCGTCAATAATCGCTTTAAACTGCGTAGCGGCGCCGGCAAAATCTTTATTAAACAATAAAGCTTTGCCCAGGAATGCCATGGCGGCGCCTTTAGTTGCGCGGCCAATTTGCCCTGCATCGGGGCCATTGGTTGATGTATAGGATGCCGGCAGTAAAGCAGCAGCCGCGGTAAAATCATCCTCTACCTGTTTCCAGCCTTCGGCCTCGGTTGATTGTTTTACAAAATAATCGGCCGATGTTTTTACATAATGGGTAGGTAATGATACCTTACCAAAAAAGTTAACCAGGTGAAAAAAGTACAATCCTCTTAAAAAATGGGCCTGGCCAAGTATGCGGCTTTTTAAACCAGCATCCATTGTAATATTAGGCACATTATCCAGCACCTGGTTGGCGCGGGCCACACCTTCGTAATACGCACCATAAGCCCAGCCGTAGCCTGCGCCATCGGCAGTACCCAACGCAAAACGGCCAATGTTATAAAATGCTGTCCACGGGCTGTTGCTGCGTACATCATCGCCCCTTATATCCAGCATAGCGGGTGTAAAACGCATGTAAGTACCATCAATAATTAAACTGCCATAAGCCGCATTTAAGCCCGCGATGGCATCGGCCTGCGTTTTCCAGAATGACGCCGCTGTTTGCTGATTTGGGTTTACCTGGTCTAACTTCTTAGTACAGGCGCTAAGGCATACTACAGCTGCGAATGCCCATATAAAATATTTTGTGTTTGTTTTCATGACTCTGTTTTTAATAAATTTTACAATCCTACCTGTACACCTAACATAACCGTTCTTGGATTTGGAAACGATCCGTAATCGTAGCCACGGCTAAATAAACCGTCGCTTATAAAATCAGGGTCGTAGCCACGGTATTTAGAAATGATCAATAAATTCTGACCAGACAGATACACTCTTAAGCTGCTGAAAACATGTGTTTTATTTAAAATATTTTTAGGTATGGTGTAACCTAACTGCGCGTTTTGTAATTTGATATAGCTTCCGCTTTCCACAAACCTGTCAGAGAAACGCGCATTGCCGTTAGGATCGCCAATGATTGGCCGCGGGATGTTGGTATTGGTGTTTGTGGGCGTCCAAAAATTCAGCTCGGCTGTTGATGAATTGCCGTACTGGCCAACCATCAGATCATGATATACACCGTTAAATACTTTGTTGCCAGAGCTGCCCTGCAGGAAGAACGAAGCATCAAAGTTTTGATACGATGCGCCCACGTTTAAGCCGTAATATAGTTTCGGAATTACCGAACCCAGGTAAACCCTGTCGGCATCGGTAATCACATGGTCGCCGTTCACATCTTTAAATTTAACGTCGCCGGGCGCTGCCAATGTTTGGGTGGCATGGCTGGTAATATCGGCCTGGTTCTGGAATATACCTTCGGTAACAAAGCCATATAGCTCGCCTACTTCGCGGCCAACTTCTGTTTTACTGCCTGCGCCGTATATAGGGTTGTTGGTGCCGCCCAATTTTAACACTTTGTTTTTAAGTGTATTGGCATTGGCAGTAACATTCAATTGCAGCTTGCCAATATTTTCGCGATAGCTCACAGAAAACTCAACACCTTTATTTTCTGTTGATGCCGCGTTGGTAGTTACCGATGCAGGTACCGAACCCACCGATAAAGGCAGCGGAATACCCGCCAGGATATCGGTAGATTTTTTATAAAAATATTCGGCGGTAAATGCCAGTTTATCCTGGAAGAAGCCAAAATCGATAGCTGCGTTAGCAGTTGATGTAGACTCCCATTTAATGCTAGGATCGCTCACAGCCACTGTAGTTGCACCAGGTGCAAGGGTATTGCCAAACAGGTAGCTGGCGTTGCCATTGATGTACGATTGGTACATGTAGTTGGCAAAATTTTGGTTACCCAATACACCATAACCGGTGCGGAGCTTTAAGCTGCTGATGAATGATGGTAAATGAAAAGCTTTTTCGTTACCCACATTCCAGGCAGCAGCAACTGAAGGAAAGTTACCAAAGCGATTTTTAGGACCAAACCTTGACGAGCCATCCCGCCTGAAGTTTACGGTTAACAAGTAACGGCTATCGTAGTTGTAGTTTAACCTGCCAAAGTATGATAGCAAGGTGCTGGCATCTTTATACCCATCTAAACCTTTTGAGGTTGGATCGGCAATGGAACCGAAGGTAAAAAACTGAAGGCTGCCGGCTGCCGATGCTGTACCGGTAACAAACTGGTTATGATCTTCCTGGTATGATGTACCCGCCAAAACGTCAAACTTGTGTTTGCCTGCGGTTAGCTGGTATGATAAGGTATTTTCAACCAGGCCGGTATGCGCGTTCCCGTTTTGATCGTTAAGGTAATATTTGGTATTCAGGTAATAAAAACCAAGGTCGTATGAGGGTTCATAATGAAAGTTCTCATAATCGGTACGGTCGTAGCTTACGTTAACCTTGTATTTAAGATTTTTAACCAGTTCCAGCTCGCCCCAAAAATTGCCGAACATGCGGTTACGGTTGCTGTAGTCGGTTACCAGGTTATTCATACCAATAACGTTAAGGGTAATAGCCCTTTGGGTTACGTTATCGCTGCCGCCGTAGCCGCCCAGCCTGTTAGGGTCATAAACCGGCATGGTAGGTATAGCAGTTAACATGCTGGTAAGGCCACCGCCAAATACCGCGTGCGAACTTGTGATAGCCGGGTTGTTTTTATGCGATTGAGTGTAGGCTGTTTTACCGCCAAAGCTAAATATGCCTTTTTTACCCTGGAAACTGCCGGTAAAGTTATAGCGCTTGTAACTTTGCGGACCTGATAATGTGCTGGTGTTATCAAAGTACCCAAGGCCAACGTTATAGCTTATGGCATCGCTGCCGCCGGATAAATTCAGGTTATGATCCTGTATTTTACCGGTTTTAAACATTTCTTTTTGCCAGTCGGTATTGGTTTTACTGATGAAAGCAGCATTTGTAGGGTCATTTGCCGGGGCAATGGTTAAGCCGGCATTTAACTCCGCTGCGGTAGTTATTTTTTGATAACCTACCCTATCGGTAACATCCATCCGTTTGGCAATATTTTGCAGGCCGTAATAGCCATTATAATTAACTTTTAAAGGGCCCGATTTGCCTTTTTTAGATGTAATGATAACCACACCTGTAGCCGCGCGCGAACCATAAATTGCTGCTGCTGACGCATCTTTTAATACCTGTATGGTTTCTATATTATCGGTAGGGAAATCAAACGGCGCATCAATGGGCACGCCATCAATAACAAACAGGGGGCTGTTGTTACCAAATGTAGATATACCCCTGATTTTGATTTGTACAAAGCCCCCCGGCTCGCCAGATCCCTGTACACTTACACCGGCTGCCTGGCCCTGTAATAGCTTGGCCACATCATATGATGCTGTTTTTTTGGCATTATCAACGTTTACTACCGATACAGAACCTGTAAGGTCTTTCTTCTTTACCGATCCGTACCCAACAACAATAACCTCGTTTAATGAATTTGACGATGCTTTAAGCTGAACATTAAGCGACGAGCTACCGTTCAAAGGCACCTCCTGCGTAGTATAGCCTACAAACGAAAACACCAATACCACGTTACTGGCGCTGGCATCCGGAATGTTTAACACATACCTTCCCTGAACATCGGTTTGCGAGCCGGCGCTTGTTCCTTTTACTTTGATGCTTACGCCGGGCATAGGCATGCCTGCCTCATCGGTAACCTTACCGGTTACGGTAAGTACCGATACCGTGGCACCTTTTTCTGACAGTATCACCAGGTTATTTTCGCTTAACTTGTAAACCAGGTTTGTTTTGGCAAGCAGGGCGGCCATTGTTTCATCTAACGATGCATTGGCAACGTTAAGGCTGGCGGGCAATTCATTTTTTGCCAGTATATCGTCGTTGTACAAAAAGCGGTAGTCAGATTTTTTTTCGATCTCCTTGAACGCCTTTTTTAAGGTAACATTCTGGAAATTAACATTGATAACTGTCTGGCCATATCCTTTTGCAAAAACCTGAAATGACGATACAATCACCAGGGCAAGGATAAATTTAAACATAAGAAATATTTTCAAAAATTGGTTTAACCGCACTTGGTTAATGCGGGGTACATTTTTTTTCATAATTTAGCATTAAGGTTGTTTTAACTATTTGGTTTTCAAAAGGGCTGGTAGTTAACTTTTACCATATTAGCGGGGGAATGGTGGAACATTCTTCCGCTTTTTGGCTTTCAGTTTAGATACTTATTTAAGCATAGGCTGTTAATTAATGGTTTAATGGTTAATAAATTAAAACTTGATTATTGTCGGTTTTATAATGGAAATAGGTTGTAGTTTTTAATGCTTTTAAAGCTTTGCCTATGGTTTCGTTTTTAAACTTACCGGTAAACCTTAGTTTTTTAAGCTCATCGTTTTTAAAAACAATGGTAACATTATAGCGGCGTTCCAGTTGTTTGGCCAGGCTTTCAAAGTCTTCGGCGTCAAAAGCAAGCTTATTTTCAACCCACATGGCTTCAGAAGGCAGCGTGTCTTTTTTGGCCTGGTGAATCTGCCCCAAAACCATCAATGGCGTTTCTTCGGTTATGCTTTTGTCTGATGGCACTAAAGCCTTGCCGGTTAAAACGGGCTGCTCATTATTGATGGTGAGCTTATCGGCGGCTTTTAAAATGATCTTTTTCTCGGGTGTTTTTAAGATGGTTAATTCTATGCGCCCATGTATCAGCGATGCTTCGGATGTTTTATCGTTATTATAGGCCCTTACATTAAACCGGGTGCCCAGTACTTTAATGCTGATTGTAGAGGTGGTAACTATAAACGGGTGCTGAGCATCTTTAACCACGTCAAAAAGCGCCTCGCCCTGTAACGTGACTTTTCTTTGTTCAAGCCCGTAGCTGGCATCATAAACCAGTTTACTGCCGGCGTTTAGCCATACCCTGGTGCCATCAGACAGCTGAATTTTACTGATACCGTTTTGTGGGGCAGTTATTTGGTTTGACTTAACAGGCCCTGTTGCATCTTTTTTATTTATCACAAAAAACAGCAGCGCAAAACAGGCGGCCACTACCATCGAGAAAAACTTAAGAAACTTAATAATGCCCGATTTGGATTTACCGTGTTCCTGGTTTTCTGATTGGGCCAACTCGTCGGCCTCTGCTTTATCGGCTGTATCAAGCTTATCTTCAAAGGCAGCCCATTTGGCTTCCAGCTTGTCGTCGGCTTTTATTTTATTTTCTTCGCGCCATAAATTTTCCAGCAAATCAACCGGATATAAATCGGTACCGCCTTGTCGCAAAAGTTCTTCAAGTTCGGCCAACTCCTCGGCGGTAGCCTCCCCACTTAACTTTTTACCAATAAGTATCCAGATATTGTTGATCATTATTTATGTCTCTATTTGTAAAGACTGTAATTAATGAGGATACCCTGGTGGAAAATGAAAATTATTTAAAAAAGATCAGCTTGCGATTTTTGTTGGCCACATCTATCGTAGGTATAATGATTCTTATTAGTTTTGAAATAGCAGCATGTAAAAATGAAATCAAAAAACAATCCTTTCCCGCTTTTTGAAAATATCAAAACCATAATAGCCGAAACACAGCATTATATCGTCAGGAATGTTAATGCAGCTATGATCCTTACTTATTTTCAAATAGGTAAAATGATTGTAGAAGATGAGCAGCAAGGAAGCCAACGTGCTGAATATGCTAAAGAAACATTGACGCATTTAAGTAATGGATTGAATAAAGAGTTTGGAAAGGGGTATTCCTTGTCAAACCTGGAATACATGAGAAGCTTTTATATTATTTACCGCCATCGAATTCCCCAATCAGTGATTGGGAAATTCAATCAGTTATTAATTCCCCAGACAGTGTCTGGGGAATTAACCATCCCATTTCATTTAAGCTGGACTCATTATATCCAGCTCCTTAAAATTAAAAACGAAGATGAACGTAACTTTTATGAAATAGAAGCGGCGGGAAATAATTGGTCGGTAAGAGAATTGCAGCGGCAATACAATTCAGCGTTATTTGAAAGGTTAGCTTTAAGCAAAGATAAAGACGGAGTTAAACAGCTTGCAACAAAAGGGCAAATAGTAGAAAAGCCTGCCGACGCACTTAAAAGCCATTACGTGTTAGAGTTTCTCGGGTTAAAGGAAGAAAGTAAATACTCTGAAAGTGACTTTGAAACCGCCATTATAGATAAGTTAGAGCATTTTATGCTGGAACTTGGTAAAGGGTTTCTATTTGAAGGAAGGCAGCGCAGGTTCACATTTGAAGGAGATAACTTTTTTGTTGATCTTGTTTTTTATAACAGGCTTTTAAAATGCTTTGTACTTTTCGACTTAAAGATTGGAAAGCTAACCCACCAGGATATCGGGCAGATGCAGATGTATGTAAACTTTTACGACAGAAAAATAAAAACGAAGGATGAAAACCCAACAATAGGTATAATTCTTTGCAAAGAGGAAAACAGAACGGTTATAGAATTCACTCTTCCGGAGGATAACAATCAAATATTTGCCAAAGAGTATAAAGCGGTATTACCGAGCAAAGAAGCTCTTAAAAGACAGCTGGAATAAACAGATATATTATATTAAAGCACCAGTAAAGTTAAATCCACCCAAAAACCATCAGTTCTCGCAGCCAATGAAGCCATCCAACAACAAACCCAAACTGATAGACCTGAGTCACATCATTTTCGACGGATTAATAACCTATAAAGGCCTGCCGGCACCCATCATTTGCGATTATTTAAGTCGCGAAAAATCAAGAGGGCTTTATGAAACCGGCACAGAGTTCCAGATAGGGAAAATTGAAATGGTAACAAATACGGGCACATACATTGATTGCCCTTTCCACCGGTTTGAGCATGGCGCCGACCTGGCCGAAGTTTCCCTTGAACAATTTGCCAACCTTGAGGCCATCACCGTAAATGCCTGCAATGCAACATCAATTGGCGCCGATTTTTTTAGTGATAAAGATGTGCGGGGTAAGGCCGTAATTGTATTTACCGGTTGGAGCAAACACTGGAATACCGACGCCTATTTTGAAAGCCACCCCTACCTTACCGCCGAAGCTGCTCAATATTTAAAGGAGCAGGAAGTAAAACTGGTGGGTATAGATAGCCATAATATTGATGATACTACAGGCAAGAGCCGGCCGGTACATACCACATTATTGGGTGCCGGCATTTTGATAGTGGAGCATTTATGCAACCTGGACAAACTCCCCCCGGATGGTTATAAATTTAACGCTGTACCACCTAAGTTTAAGGGCGTAGGCACCTTCCCGGTAAGGGCTTACGCGATGGTGACGGGCTGATGAGGAAGCTTCATGGTGTTAACAAAGCAATTTTCAATAGCCTGTTTATGTTTATATACCAGATATTTGATCAAAAAAATCACCAAATGACCAGGAAGATAATATCGGTTATTGCAGGCTATGCCGTGTTTGCAGTCAGTTCGGTTTTGCTGTTTAAGTTAATGGCCCAGCCCCCTCACCAGGATGCACCAGTCACTTTTAAAATGTTGACCATAGTTTATGGTGCATTTTTTTCAATTTTAGCCGGATTTATACTGCAATTGATAGCCAGACAAACAAAACTTACATTAAATTTCATTTTAGCCTTAGTTATTTTTTTGTTGGCGGCCATATCCATGCTAACATCCGGCGGCAGCCATTGGACGCAGCTATTTGCTATGTTTATTTTTGCGCCGATATCTGTTTTAGGCGGGTATTTGAAGTTGCGGTTGGTGAAGCAGGAAGTTAAAGAAAAAGCTAAAGAATGACATTGCCTTGTATAAATGTAAACTTTCGACCCTTATTGCCTTGTATAAATGCAAACTGCACAAAAAACCACTACTCACAACCAATCTACGCTGTATCAGAATTGAATCCATCAGTATAAACAGATGCTATCCCTCATTACTTTTCAGAAAGCACTTTTCCGTGAGCCGGAACCTGGTCTTTTTGCGAATTAATTATCCCAACCGAAATCTGTCGGAGCGCGTTACCCATATGGTATTCTACCGTTTTGATAGACAGGTTTAACAGTTCGGCAACTTCGCGATATTTAAGGCCATCCTCTTTTACCAGTTTAAAAACCAGTTTGCATTGGTCGGATAATTTACTGAGCGAGTTGTTGATAAGTGCTGTAGTATCGCTGCATATCATTTTGTCTTCGCCTGTAGCTGCCGAATCGGCAATCTCTACCTCAACATCATCAATATTTACCTGGTTCAGCTTCGCTTTTGAAACATGTGTTAATGATTTGTTTTTAACCGCCATGTAACAGTAATTGCTAAAGTTACCAATGTCGGTTAGTCTTGCCCGCTGCATCCAAAGGTTTAAAAACACATCGTCTATGATCTCCTCGGCGGCCTCATCCGTTTTTACAAACGATTTGGCAAACCAAAATAATTTGCTGTAATAAAACAGGTACACCCTTTTAAAGGATGTCCTGTTGTTATTTAAAGCAATATCATTTAGCAGATATTTTATTTCGGTATCCAACATCTCAATTCGGGATAATAATCATCAAACGATAATACCAATTAGCTTAAAAAATTCTATTTATTGCTGAATTTGTAGATGGTTGTGGTATGATAAGTCTGCCCTGGCTTTAACTCAGTTGATGCAAACGAAGGCTGGTTTGGCGCATCAGGAAAATGCTGTGTCTCCATACAAAATGCCGACCGGTGCAGGTATGCTTTACCGCCTTTACCATCTTTGGTGGCGCCTGTTAAAAAGTTACCGCTATAAAACTGCAGGCCCAGCTCGTCGGTGTATATGTCCATCACAATACCGGTTTTAGGGCTGCTTACCGTTGCTATCGATTTGCTGATATCATGCTTATTCAACGCGAAGTTATGATCGTAACCTTTACCGTTTTTCAGTTGATCGTCTTTATCGTTAATGTTGGCACCAATGGCTTTTGCAGTGGTAAAATCAAAAGGCGTGCCTTTTACCGGCTGTAATTTCCCTGTCGGTATCAGTGTTGTATCAACCGGGGTTATGTTGTCGGCGTCAATTTTTACAACGTTATCTAATATAGTAGAGTCGCCCGCGCCGTTCAGGTTAAAATAAGCGTGATTGGTAAGGTTTACTATGGTAGTTTTATCTGTTGTTGCAGTATACTCTATTTTCAGGGCGTTATCAGCTGTTAGCGTATAGGTTACTTTGCTGGTAAGCGTACCGGGGTAACCGCCTTCGCCATCTTTAGATACGTAAGTAAGGTTTAGCGTACTGTCATTGGGTTGCGCGGCATCAAATACCTGTGCGTAAAACCCTTTAAAGCCGCCATGCAACGTATTAACACCATCGTTTATATCCAGCTGGTAAGCTTTGCCGCCCAGGCTAAATTTCCCTTTGCCAATGCGGTTACCGTAGCGGCCTATAATGGCGCCAAAAAATGGCTCTTTAGGTTTCTGGTAGGTTTTTACGCTATCATATCCTAAAACCACATCGGTCAAAACTCCTTTATTATCGGGTACCAACAGGCTTACAACGCGGCCGCCATAGTTGGTAATGGCTACGCTGGCGCCTTTGCTGTTTTTTAACGTGTAAAGTTTAACAGCCTTGCCATTTATGGTAGCCTCAAAGTTTTTGGCATCGGGAGCTGCAGCTTTAACTGTTGATGTAGAATCGGCGGCAGGCTTCTTTTCGGCTGGGCCGCTGCAACCAACTAATAGCGATAACGCCATGCTGTAAAATAAGTACTGTTTTTTGTATACTTTTTGCATAATTCCTGAAGTTTTTTGCCGCTTTCTTAAACCTTTTTGAAGTTTTTTTAACGGTTTAACTGGTTATAATTTGGTGTTTGGTTTTGTGATCGGGGCAATTGGCCACCCTAATTAAAATCTAAGGTAGAATAAAATTTATTTAATTGTGAAAAAAACAATTAAAATATTTTTACTTTTATTGGTGTAAGCCAAACACCAATAAAGTTCGCTAAATCAATTTTAAACCTATTTTGCCAGTAAAATGGCATTGTATTTTGATTTTTTGGCGGTCAAAAAAATTACTTTTGGCGCTTTTTTATCCCACTTCATGCAAAAATATTCTAAACAAACGCGACTTTTACTGGCAGTTGACTGCATTATATTTGGATTTGATGGCGATACGTTGAAAATTTTGCTGATTAAAAGAGGCTTCGAACCCGAGAAAGGGAACTGGAGTTTGATGGGCGGTTTTGTACAGGTTGCCGAAAGCCTTGACCAGGCTGCCAACCGTATTTTAAAGCAACTAACCGGCCTTGAAGGTGTCTACTTAGAGCAATTACACACATTTGGCAGCACAAAGCGCGATCCTATTGAACGCACCGTATCAATTACTTACTTTGCTTTAATAGATATCAACAAATACGAGATACAACTAAGTAAAGATTACCATGCCGATTGGTTCCCCCTAAAGCGTGTTCCCAAACTCATTTTCGACCAGCAGGAAATGGTAGAGACTGCAAAAAAACGCATCAGGTACAAAGCCGCCATGCACCCTATTTTGTTTGAACTTTTACCGGCCAGGTTTACAATTCCGCAATTGCAAACGCTTTACGAGAGTGTTTTTAACACCCAGATTGACAAGCGGAATTTCAGCAAACGAGTTTTGGCCACCGGTTTGCTCATTAAACTAAACGATAAAGATAAATCCGGCTCAAAGCGAGGCGCATACTACTATCAGTTGAATATGCAAAACTATTATGCTAAATTTCAGGCATTTATGAATTTTATCCCCAACCCCGATACACTATCAAATTAAGTTTTAAAGCCCCTGTTTTAGTAGCAATTAAAATGTTTTTGAATAAAAATTTTTTATTGTAAAAAAATAAGTGTTACTTCAACACGAATTATTTAACCAATATGAGAGAAGACCAATTTGTGATTGGAGTGGACTATGGGTCCGACTCTGTTCGCTCCGTGTTAATCAACGCACACAACGGCGAAGAAATAGCCTCATCAGTATTCAATTACCCACGCTGGCAGCAGGGTTTATTTTGCAAACCGGCCGAAAACCAGTTCAGGCAACATCCCCTTGACTATATAGAAGGATTAGAAACTACTATAAAAGACTGTATTGCAAAGGCAGGCGGCGCCGAAGTTGCAAAAAAGGTAAAAGGCCTATCGGTAGATACTACAGGATCGACCCCAATTGCGGTTGATAAAACTGGTAAGCCATTAGCTTTAACACCCGGTTTTGAGCAAAACCCCAATGCCATGTTCATTTTATGGAAAGACCATACTTCGGTATTGGAAGCCGCCCAGATCAATGAACATGCCACAAAATTCGATACCAATTATTTAAAATATGTTGGCGGCATCTACTCTTCCGAGTGGTTTTGGGCCAAATTGCTGCATATTGTAAGGGTTGATGCCCAGGTACGCGAAGCCCTGCACTCGTGGGTAGAACATTGCGATTGGATCCCGTTCCTGTTAACAGGCGGTACCGATGTTAAGGAAATTAAACGTGGCCGCTGCTCTGCCGGTCATAAAGCTTTATGGGCCGAGGAATTTGGCGGCTTGCCACCTGATGAATTTTTCTCGTCGCTTGATCCGTTATTGACGGGTATTACCGATAAACTATTTAAAGATACCTATACCGCAGATGAAGCCGCAGGAACACTGAGTGCAGAATGGGCCGAAAAATTAGGCTTATCTACCGATGTTATTGTAGGTACCGGTGCCTTTGATGCGCACATGGGTGCGGTAGGCGGGCAAATTGAGCCTTACCACTTAAGTAAAGTAATGGGTACATCAACCTGCGATATTTTGGTAGCGCCATCTGTTGAGGTTGAAGGCAAACTGGTAGCAGGTATTTGCGGGCAGGTAAATGGCTCGGTTATACCTGGGATGACGGGCTTAGAAGCAGGCCAATCGGCCTTTGGCGACACTTATGCCTGGTTTAAAAATGTGCTTTTATGGCCTTTAAATAACCTGTTATCGCAGTCAGCCATTATAGATACAGCAACCGCCGAGGCTTTAAAAGCCGAAATGGCCGAGCTGATCATCCCCGAATTAAGCCGCCAGGCCGATTTGCTGCCTTTGGATTTTGATAACGAGTTATCTATCGATTGGTTTAATGGCCGCCGTACACCTGATGCCAACCAGGAGTTAAAAGGCGCAATAACCGGTTTAGGTTTAGGCAGCGATGCGCCACGCGTATTCCGTTCACTGGCCGAAGCTACCTGTTTTGGGGCTAAAAGCATTGTAGAGCGTTTTATCAGCGAGGGTATCCCGGTTAAAGGTATTATAGGTATTGGCGGCGTGGCCAAAAAATCGCCGTTTGTAATGCAGATGATGGCCGATGTATTGGGTATGCCTATCCGCATTCACCAATTTAAACATACCTGCGCTCTTGGCGCGGCCATGTTTGCGGCTGTTGTTGCAGGCATTTACCCAACGGTTGAGGATGCCATGCAGGGCATGGGCCGCGGCTTTGATGTGGAGTATTATCCTAATAAAGAAAAAGAAGCCTTATACCTGGCCCGTTACAATAAATACAAAACCTTAGGCAGTTTTATCGCTCAGCAAATAGCTGCAAAAGCAACCCAGGGTGTTAAAGATAATTCTGTTTTGGCATGAGTAAGTATCAACACATAAAACAAGCTGCTTATGAAGCTAATATGCAGCTGCCCAAATTGGGGCTGGTGCTTTTCACCTTTGGCAATGTAAGCGCTGTAGATAGGGAACTGGGCGTTTTTGCTATAAAACCAAGCGGTGTACCTTACGAAGATCTGTCGCCCGAAAAAATGGTGATTGTTGATTTTGATGGGGTTACGGTAGAGGGCGATCTGCGCCCGTCGTCGGATACCAAAACGCATGCGGTGCTTTATAAACACTGGCCAAACATTGGCGGTATTGTGCATACACACTCTACTTATGGCACCGCCTGGGCGCAATCTCAGCGTGACATTCCTATCTTCGGCACCACACATGCCGATCACCTGACAGCCGATATCCCCTGTGCCCCGCCTATGAGCGATGAAATGATTGAAGGCGACTATGAATACCAAACCGGTTTCCAGATCATGGATCATTTTGCCGCCGAAGGGCTGGACTATAACGAGGTAGAAATGGTGTTAGTAGGTAACCACGCGCCATTTACATGGGGTAAAACGCCACATAAAGCCGTGTATAACAGCGCCGTTTTAGAGGCCGTAGCCCAAATGGCTTACCTTACCGAGCAAATCAACAACCAGGCGCCGCGCCTTAAAGATTCGCTCATTAAAAAGCATTTTGAACGCAAACACGGACCAAACTCTTATTACGGCCAATAAAATGAAATCGACTTTAATTTATATCGGTATCCTGGCGGCAGGACTATTGGGCGCGAACACCGCATCGGCACAAACTGTAGCCGCTACCCCGCCCATGGGCTGGAATAGCTATAATTGTTTTGGTTCGGCAGTGCATGAAGATGAGGTAAAAGCCAATACAGATTACATGGCCGCCAATTTAAAACAGCATGGCTGGGAGTACATTGTAGTCGATTTTTTATGGTCGTACGATAACCCTCCGGGAAGCAATATCGGGAATCCGTTTCAGTTGCGTTTACAGGATGGCTCATACGTGCCCTGGTTAAGTATGGATAAATTTGGTAGGTTAACACCTCAACCCACCAAATTTCCATCGGCATTTGGCGGTAACGGGTTTAAGCCTTTGGCTGATTATGTACATGGCAAAGGTTTAAAATTTGGCATCCACGTAATGCGGGGCATTCCAAGGCAGGCTTACTGGTCAAAGTCGCCGGTAAAGGGCACCAACGGTATCACGGCCGATATGGTTGCCGATACCAACAGCAAATGCCCATGGATGAACCATATGTACGGCCTGGATATGAAAAAGCCCGGCGCACAGGAATACCTCAATTCTATTTTAGAACTGTATGCCTCATGGGGTGTTGATTTTATTAAGGTAGATGACCTATCGCGCCCTTACAGTAATGCCGAGGTGGAAGGTTACCAAAAAGCCATCCAAAATTGTGGCAGGCCTATAGTATTGAGCCTTTCGCCGGGCGAAACTCCTGTAGCACAAGCGGCTCATGCGGTTAAGTATGCCAATATGTGGCGCATGGCCGATGATTTTTGGGATAACTGGAAAGAGATATTGCACATGTTTGATTATGCCAAAAGCTGGGAAGGTGTAAGTGGTGCTGGCCACTGGCCCGATTGCGATATGATACAAATTGGTAAGCTAAGCAAACGTGGCCCGGTTGGGCAAGAGCGTTACAGCCGCTTTACCGAAGATGAAGAAATTACTCACATGACCTTCTGGAGCATTTTCCGTTCACCATTGATGATTGGCGGCAATATGCCCGAAAATCGGGAATTTGAACTAAGCCTGTTTACCAACGACGAAGTTTTGGCCGTTAACCAAAAAGGAGCAAGCCCCAAACAACTGTACAAAAAGGATGGCGCTATGGTATGGTATTCTACTATTCCGGGCACTAAAGATGTATACGTTGGGTTATTTAACATCAGCGATGCAAACGGAAGCGTAGCTGTAAACTTTGCCGCCCTTGGCCTTAAAGGCAAAGTAAAAGTGCGCGACTTATGGAAAAAACAAGATGTTGGCCAGTTTAAGAACAACTACCAGCAAAACATTAACCTGCATGGTGCAGCCTTACTAAGACTTTCGCCTGCAAACTAACCGACTAAACAAGCAATCAATAACTCAATAAATCACTAATACACTAATTATAAAATGATTGACCTTAAAACATTTGAAGTTTGGTTTATTACCGGGAGCCAAAACTTATACGGGGAAGAAACACTAAAAAAAGTTGCCGAACACTCGCAGGAAATAGCTGCCGGCATTGACGCGACCGGCAATATCCCTGTTCGTGTGGTATACAAACCTGTGGTAAAATCGACCGAAGAAATTTATGAAACCCTGCAGGCTGCAAACGTTGCCGAAAACTGTATCGGCATCATTACCTGGATGCATACTTTTAGTCCGGCTAAAATGTGGATCCGCGGGCTAAGCATCCTTAAAAAACCGATGCTTCACCTGCATACCCAGTTTAACCGCGATATTCCATGGAGCTCGATAGATATGGATTTCATGAACCTGAACCAAAGTGCCCATGGCGACCGCGAGTTTGGCTTCATGGTATCGCGCATGCGCATGAACCGTAAGGTGGTTGTTGGCCACTGGCAGGATCCTGAGGCATTAGCACAAATTGAGACATGGGCCCGTGCTGCCGCCGGCTGGTACGACTGGCAAGGTGCCAAATTTGTACGCTTTGGCGATAATATGCGCTTCGTAGCTGTTACCGATGGCGACAAAGTAGAGGCTGAACTGAAATTTGGTTTCTCGGTAAATACCTACGGTATTGGTGACCTGGTAGCGGTGATTAACGCAATAAGCGAAGAATCGGTTAGCGAACTGATAGAAGAATATGAGGCTACTTACACCATGGCCGATGACCTTAAAAAAGGCGGCGCTAAACATCAGTCGGTATATGATGCTGCTAAAATTGAGCTGGGTTTGCGCAAGTTTTTGGTTGACGGCGGCTTTAAAGGCTTCTCGGATACTTTTGAAGACCTGCACGGCATGATCCAGTTGCCAGGTATTGCCGCCCAGCGCCTGATGGCCGATGGCTTTGGCTTCGCCGGCGAAGGCGATTGGAAAACTGCCGCCCTGGTGCGCGCATTTAAAGTGATGGGTGCTGGCCTGCCGGGTGGTAATGCCTTTATGGAAGATTACACCTACCATTTTGACCCTAACAACGCCTTGGTATTAGGATCGCACATGCTGGAGGTGGATGCTTCATTGGCAAATGGCAAGGCAGCGTTAGAAGTTCACCCGCTGGGTATTGGCGGCAAGGCCGATCCTGCGCGTTTGGTATTTAACGTGGCCGGCGGTGCAGCGCTTAATGCATCAATTGTAGATATGGGCAACCGTTTCCGCCTGTTGGTTAACGAGGTTGAAGCCGTTGAACCGGTTGAAGACCTGCCAAACCTGCCTGTTGCCCGCGTACTTTGGAAACCACTGCCCGACATGAAAACCGGCTGCGCAGCCTGGATTTACGGCGGCGGCGCACACCACACCGCCTACAGCCAAAATCTGACTGCCGAACACTTGCAGGATTTTGCTGATATGGCAGGCATTGAGTTTTTAAGGATTGGCAAGGATACAACTATACCACAATTCAGAAATGAGATATTGTGGAACGAGGTGGCTTATAAATAGGAAGAAGAAGCCCCCTCTAAATCTCCCCCTGAAGGGGGAGACTTTTGATTTGCATGACATCAACCCGTCATTGCGAGGTACGAAGCAATCCCGAACTATGTGGGACTTAGCATGTAGGGGATTGCTTCGTACCTCGCAATGACGGATTATTTAAGAGTTAGCAGAAAACGAAGAATTCTGTTAATTCTTAAATTCTGATTCAGACAATGCGTTAGGGATAGCAGCGGATACCGGCCCGTGACTAAGGCCTATGTAGTATGAGCGGATAGCCCGGGCCAAAGGCAACGCCGGGGAAAGAGTCAAGAGATTAGAATCAAGAGTTAAGACTTTTGAGGATTGGGGAGTAAGGACGAGAGAATACACATTAATAAAATACTGTCATGCTGAGGTACGAAGCATCTATTCGCGAACTGTTCTGTAGGTCAGGTATGGCGTAGAATAGATCCTTCGTTCCTCAGGATGACAGTTGTTTAAAAACAATAATACCAAACACACAACCCACGATGGGATTCCGGTTGTGTGTTTTTATACAAAACAGCAAAAGAGAGAACGAATACAATAAAACTAATTTAAACCCAATTTATGAACAAATTTTCAACCATTGATTACGTCATATTCGTGATCTATTTTATTGTGGTATCCAGTTATGGTTACTGGGTGTACAGCCGCAAAAAAAAGGCCAGCATATCGGCGAGTCATGATTTCTTTTTGGCCGAGGGGTCACTTACCTGGTGGGCCATCGGAGCTTCGCTTATTGCATCCAATATTTCGGCCGAGCAGTTTATTGGCACCAGCGGGCAGGGTTTCGCAGTGGGCTTGGCTGTGGCAGCTTACGAGTGGGTGGCGGCAATAGCGCTCATTATAGTAGCGGTATGGTTTATCCCGGTGTATCTGAAGAACAAAATTTTCACGATGCCGCAGTTTTTGCATACGCGGTATAACGAAACGGTGAGTTTTATTATGGCCATCTTCTGGCTGTTTTTATATGTGTTTGTTAACCTTACCAGTATATTGTACCTGGGCGCGCTGGCTATTAATAACCTAATAGGCGGCGACATCAGTTCGATGCACAATATCATCATAGCGCTTGCTGTGTTTGCCTTATTCATCACCCTTGGTGGTATGAAGGTAATTGGCTTTACCGATGTAATACAGGTATTGGTGCTTGTAATAGGCGGCTTGGCTACTACTTACATAGCTTTAACGCTGGTGAGCGAGCATTTTGGTTTAGGCAAAGATGCTATAGCCGGTTTAAAAATGATGTTTAAGGATTCGCCCGAGCACTTTAAAATGATGATGGCTAAACCAAAAACAGACGCGCCACAAGCCGAGATTACCAAATACCTGGCACTGCCGGGTATAGCCATGTATTTTGCAGGGCAGTGGATTGTGAACCTGAACTATTGGGGCTGTAACCAGTACATTACCCAGCGTGCCTTAGGGGCCGATTTAAAAACCGCACGTACAGGTATCCTGTTTGCCGGTTTAATGAAACTGGCCATGCCTATCATCGTAGTAATACCGGGTATTGCAGCTTATGTATTATACAAAAATGGTGGCTTGCAACATGAAATGGCATCGGGCGGACATTTCAATTCGGATAATGCTTACTCGGCTATATTGGGCTTTTTGCCCACCGGGCTAAAAGGGCTTTCGGTAGCGGCGCTTACTGCGGCTATTGTGGCTTCATTGGCGGGTAAAGCCAACAGTATCAGCACCATTTTTACGCTGGATATTTACAAAAAGCACATGGTTAAAGATGCCGACGAGAAAAAGATGGTTTGGGTGGGCAAGCTCACCATTTTGGCGGCGCTTGTATTCTCCATCATCCTTACCTGGAAAGATCTTTTAGGTATTGGCGGCGAAGGAGGTTTTACCTTTATCCAGAAATATACCGGCTTTATTAGCCCGGGTATCTTCGCCATATTCATCTTAGGTTTTTTCTGGAAACGTACTACAGGCGCGGCTGCTATTGCAGGGATACTTACAGGCTTTGCCATGTCGGTACTGTTTAATAACTATGCACCTGCTTTATTTGGTCACGAAACTATCCTGTACACCGCCTTCCCTAATGGCAAAGGAGGCTGGGAAATTCCATTCCTGATCTGTATGGGCTTATCGTTTATGTTTACCATCATTGTGATGGTGATCATCAGCCTGGCCGGGCCAAAAATAAACCCTAAAGCTTTTGATATTCCGAAGGCTATGTTTAAGGTTGATAAACAAACCCTGGCATTAATTATAGTTACACTTTTATTACTTACCATGCTGTATGCCAAGTTCTGGTAGTACAAGAATTTTGTTATAGGTTACATTGATTGAATCCCCCGATGGCTTAATTGCCAGGGGGATTTTTTGTTGCCCATTATGACACCGTAAATCGGCAATTACGATAAATCCACAGCATCATCTATCTTGCTGTGTATTTGGTAAACAATGCCATCCATCTCGTTCAGGGTAATTTTAAGCAATGCAAATATTTCCTCCTTATCTTCTGCACTGTCGGCCATATCTGCCAGTGTCATCAGGCCCAGCATGGTGGCAACCGGCCGCCTGATCTCATGCGAGCTTAGCCATGCTATTTCTTTTAAAAATTCATTCTGCCGCTTATTTTCCTGGATGGATTGCTTTAAATCGTTGATGTCTTTAATAACCCCTATCAGCCTTACCGGCTCCTTTTGTTCATTATAAATAAAATAGCCCTGGTCCATAATATATTTATAAACGCCATTGCCGCAATTTATGCGGTATTCGCAGGCCCAGTTTGTTTTGCCTTCGTTTCTGATTTTTTGCTGGCTTGTTAATACTTCTTCAACATCATCTGGGTGGATGAGCTGGCGCCACCATGCCAGGTTATAAACTATCTGGTGATAAGCAACATCAATTAATTGCATTAAACTGGCGTTGTAAACAATAGTATCTGCGGGTATATTTAAATCATAAATCACATCTTTGGTTGCCTGTGCCAGCAGTTCATACCGTTCAACAGCCTCCTTTAACTTAGTATCTTTTAGTTTGTTTTCGGTTATATCCGAAAAATAAACCGCAACGCCATCGTCGGTTGGGTAGGCAGCCAGCCTTATCCATTTGTTTAATACCAGCGAATATTCCTCTATTTTTACTATCACCCGCTCCTCCAGCGCTTTTTGATAATAAGGATACATGCGGTTTCGCTCTTTGGGGAATAGCGTAAAAATACTTTCGCCAACAATTTTGGCAAATCTGCCGCCTACAATGTCTTCAAAAGCCTGGTTAATACGGGTAATGCACATGTTATAGTCTAATGCAAAAAAAGCATCACTAATACTATTCAGGGTATTTTCAAGGTTGCTTAAATGCCTGTTTTTTTCTACTTCCAGCTCCTTTAACTCGGTAATGTCCTGCATCGAGCCAATTACCTTTAGCGGCATGCCCGGCACGGTTTCTAAACGGGCCAGTTGCCGCATATACCGGGTCTCGCCATTAAGCACTTTTGTCCGGTGAGTAACATCAAGCGTTTTGCCATGGGTCATTAAATCATTAAGGCCGGCAATCATCATTGGCCTGTCTTCCGGAAAAACATGTTCCAGGTAAATATCAAAAGGTTCACGCTCATGATCCCGATTGATACCGGTAAGCGTGTACAACTCATCCGACCATAGCAGCTTCCGGGTATCCGGAAAATATTCCCAGCCGCCAACCTTTGATATCAGTTGCGTTTCTCTTAAGTTTTGTTTCTTACTTAAAATATCCTGGTTTATCTTCTCTAACCTCTGCTCAAATAATAACTGCTCGGTCATATCCCGAACCATTACCATCACATTTGGGTTATTATTGAAAGTTATTTTATGCGATGTAACGCTTACATGAATAATGCTGCCATCTTTTTTAATATGCCGCCAGTTGCCGTTCAAATTCAAACTGGCCGATAAACGTCCGGCAGCCCCAATCAACCTTTCAGTATCTTCGGCCGGGCGAATATCCAGGATACTTTTTGTTAAAAACTCGTCGCGGCTGTAACCGTAGGTGCTAACAGCGGCATCATTAACCGAAACTATGTTTAATTTATCGTCATATATCCACATAGGCACCGGGTTACTCTGGTACATACTGCGGTACTGCGTTTCGCTTTGTTTTAACTTCGTGTCGTTCTTTTTTATCAGGTAATACAAAAAGAACCCGCTGGCTATTACAAAAAAATACCCTTTGGCACTGCTGATAAGTAAAACCTGCTCACCGGTAAAATTATGCTCCAGATAAAACAGCAAACGATCACTAAAAGTGATCCAGAGCAAACTGATAATGATATAAATAATGGCTATCCGTAAAGCACCATGCCGCATTAGCTTCGCGTTAAATTATTTATTAAATTAAACGTTTAAATACATTATTGGTTACAATAAATATTTATAGGCGCCAATATATTGTATTACTTCTTTTACTAAGAAAGTATTTTTAAAGCATGCTATCAATGTAATCAATATTTGCTTTAAAACAATAATGGCTTGTAAATACAACATAAGTGTAAAAAAGAGGGGGGCGGTTTTGAGGGCAACTTGATTGCTGACGGAATAAGCTTGTGACATACAAGTATTAAGCGATACTTTGTTTTTATTACCCTGATCCTGCCTAAATAATAGAGGTATCAGGTGTTAACCATGATAAAATATAAAATATTGATTACCAAATATTTATAATATTTTATCTAAAATGTGTTAAGTTATGTTAACCCAATTGCATGCGGTTGCCTGTAGCGCCCCAGGGAGACGCCCCGGCCGTTCGTAATGGTGGCATTGTTTCTTATAAGTTCCTACAAACCATTAATCCCGCTTATCTATCGACCAGGGGGCTGTTTGTGTCGATAAACCGCTACCAGCTATACCCAAGCAACTCTCCGTCATGTTGATTTGTCTTCTGGTCGATTATTTCTTTACGCCCGTCTATCGCGTTTTACCAAACGGCCTCATTAGTTTTTATTTGGAGCATGAAACTAAAATTACAATTCCTGCTATTGTTCCTTTTACCAATCACTATGGTAAAGGCCGCTACTATAATTACCGATGCGGGCACCGGCATTACCGGTACCGTTATTGATTCAGTGAGCCAAAAACCGGTAGATTATGCTACCGTATCTGTTTTTGACCAGGCAAGTAATAAGGTTGTAAATGGCACCGTAACAGCTACCGATGGCAAATTTACCATTGATAAATTACCTGCGGGCACTTACCGCATAAGGATAAACTTTATGGGCTATGCCAATAAAACCATCGCCAATATTAAAGTTGAGAGTGGCATGCTTAAACTGGGCCGAATTTTACTTAGCCCCGATAGCAAATTGCTGAAAGAAGTACAGGTTACCGGCAAAAAAGCATTGATTGAAGAAAAGATAGACCGCACCGTATATAACGCCGAAAACGACCTTACCGCCCGCGGCGGCGATGCCACAGACGTAATGAAACGCGTGCCCATGGTATCTGTTGACCTTGATGGCAATGTAAGCGTGCGCGGCAGCTCAAATATTAAAGTGCTCATTAACGGCAAGCCTTCGGCCATGGCCTCGGCCAGCGTGTCCGACGCTTTAAAACAAATCCCTGCCGATTTGATTAAAAGCGTGGAGGTGATCACTTCGCCATCGGCCAAATACGATGCCGAAGGATCTGGCGGGATTATCAACATCATCCTGAAACAAAACACATTGCAGGGCCTTACCCTTAACCTGAATGCAGCCGCGGGTACACGCGGTGCCGATTTGGGCCTTAACGGCGGCTACAAAACCGGCAAGCTTACCTTTTCATTGGGTGGCTTTGGGCGTACTGGCTACAATATCCCCGGCGAGTTTAACAATAGCCAAACAGTAACCAGCCTTACTAACGGCGATGCCTTACAAACCACACAATCGGCCAATACACACAACAAATATTTGTTTGCCCGGTATAATGCCGGATTAGATTATGATATCAGCGCGCATAACTCGCTTAGCCTGGGGGTAGTATTTGGTGCCAACAACCACCCCACCGTACAGGACAACTTTTTAACCAACAGCTACCTGAATGATGTGCTTACCGGTTCGTCGCTGCAAAAAAACAATATCACCAACAATTCCAACTCGGTTGATGCCACCCTAACTTACACGCTCACCGGCAAAAAGCCCGACCGGGAGTTCAGTTTTTTGACCGAGTACAGCCAGAATAACCGCCACAACAACTTTGAAAGCATTTTTCTTGATCAAACAGATGGCGCATCAACGGGTGGTTTAAAAAACAATAACAACAGCGTTAATAAAGAACTTACCCTTGAGGCCGATTACCAAACGCCGCTTGCCAAAAACCAGCTGCTTGAATTTGGCGCCAAGGATATTGTAAGAACAGTAACCAGTAATTACACCTACCTATCGGCAGCCGATGGCTCGCTTGACTATCAGCCTGTATCATCGGCCAGCCTGTCAAACGCGTTTAATTACAAGCAAAATGTGGCATCGGGATACGTGTCATTTACCTTTAACCCCTTTAAAAATTACACCATTAAGGCCGGTACCCGGTACGAGTACACCTCCATCAGCGCCGATTTTCAGAGCGGGCAGGCAGTCAACATCCCCGATTATGGCATATTGGTGCCCAGCCTTAACATCAGCAAAAAGTTTGATAACGGCGACATGATTAAACTGGGCTACAACCGCCGCATACAGCGCCCATCTATCGAGTTTTTAAATCCCAATATACAGGCGTCCAATGCGCTAAATATAACCAGCGGTAACCCCGGCCTGCAACCCGAGTTTACCAATAATTTTGAGCTGGCCTACAGCACCAATATCAAGAGCAACCATTTCAATATTTCGGCTTTTATGCGCAATACCAATGATGCTATCCAAACCATCCGGTCAAGCAGCGGCGATACCATAAAAACAAGCTATCAAAATTTGGGCAAGCAAAATGCCTATGGCATGAGCTTATCGGCCAACCTTACGCTCACCAGCAAACTAAGTCTCAATGGCGGCCTTGATATGTACTATTTAGATTTGGATAACCAGGACCCCGACCCGCTTTTCCGCGCGTCAAACCATGGCTGGGTGGCCAACTACCGCATATTTGGCAGCTATGACCTGTCAGACAAGTACTCGGTACAGGCATTTGCCTTTCGCCGCTCGCGCCAAATACAGCTACAGGGTTACCAGGGCAGTTTCGGGGTATATAATTTAAGCTTTAACCGGAAGTTTGCCAACAAAAAAGGAAGCATCGGGATTGGTGCAGATAACTTCCTGACTAATGGTTTCAGGATACCAACAGTTGTTAATTCGGGCAACATTAATCAGAATGCGGTAAACATTATGCACAACCGCAGTATCGAACTTACATTTACTTATAAGTTTGGAGGCCTTTCGGCAGAGAAGCCTAAGAAACCCAAAAAGGCCATTAACAATGATGACTTGAAGGAAGGCAGCAGCAATAATAATAACAATTAAAAAAACCGCCCCTCGCTTTGGTATCGTACACCAACGAGGGGCGGATAGTTTATCACTTCACCTTATCTGTTATTTCAATCTCCGCCATGGCGCGACTGCTAAATTCCAGAAACTAAGTTTTACTTCTTTTTATATACTTTCTATACAAGTATTCGGCATATCCCACACTAATATAATCTGGAAACTTCCAGTTGGGATAGTACTGTCTTTTAATATATTTTAAGGCGCTAAAAAACAGAATAGCCGCAATTAAAAAGATACCTAAACTCAATAGTATGATACCGAGTACTACAACAATATCCATAATTTATTCATTTTGGGTTTGTACGCTTCAGCTAAAATAAAGGTTTCATTTGTTTTGATTAATAATTTTTGCTTCCTGTGCCAAAATTAACCTTTAAACAAACTTATCAATAAATCTTCAGTTATTATATTCTCCGGGGTAGTAAATGCAAACTGTGACAACAACTTTCATTTAACATACATAAAAAAGGTTAATGCCCATCAAGAATTACGTGGCCGGATGTCGCCGGAACAATATTATTTAAATTTTTAACAAATCATTGCCATAAACAACGCTGTTAACAGGAATGGCAAACAGCCTCGGATATCAGAACGCCAGTACACAAGTTACCAATATCAGTCGGCCCGTGCTTTAAAAATGCCGGGGCTTTTTAAATACATGGCATTGCTAATTCAGTAAGGTAATAGATCCTGAAAACAATTGTTTGCCGTTTTTGCCCGATATAACGTAGTAGTAAACGCCTGCCGGCACAGGTTGTCCGTTCTTTCTGCCATTCCACGATGCTGTAGTCCCGGTGCTCCGGAAAACTATTGATCCGTAGCGATTAAATACTTTTACCAGTACCGATGCATCTGTCTCCAGCCCTGTAATGTTCCATGTATCATTTTTACCATCGCCATTGGGTGTAAATGCCGATGGGATATGAATATCCGGGCACGAACTTATTACATGTATCACCTTATCGCTGGGGCAGCCGTTGGCATTTATTACGCTAAGACTTATTGTTTGCGGGCGATCTGCAATAAACGTATTGCCGCCGTCAACACCGTTCCATGTATATTTTGAAAAACCCGTGGGCGCGGTTATGGTAACCGGCGCGCCGGTATAAGTGCAAAATGAGGTATCGGCCATATTAAGAATAGCTACCGGTAAAAACTGTAGGTCGATACCCGCAACTGCCTGGCAGCCCGCTGCCGAAGTTGCCGTTACGCTGTAAGTGCCCGTGGTACTTACGCTAATTTTATCGGTAGTTTCGCCGGTTGACCAACTGACCGTGCTGCCCGCGCTATGAACTGCAGTAAGCTCCAGCGGTTGTCCTTCGCATAATTTAGTTGTAACGGCCTGGGTAATGCTCACCGTGGGCAATGGATTAAAGGCCAACCGATATGCTGCCGAATTAACCACGCAGGTGCCCAGCGCTGTACTGGTAACAATTACCGAATAATTACCGGCATCGGTTGTAGTAACGGTTGGCTTGTTTTGCCAGGCGGTTACCGTGGTGCCATCGCGTTGCCAGGTAATGGAATAAGCGGCATCGGTAGTAATACCGGCATCAAGCCGGGCTAAATCGCCTGTGCAATAGCTTACTTTATCGGGCGTAATTACCGGTGTTGGCAGGTTGTAAACGTTTACCTGTACCTCTTTTGATGGTATCCAGGTACCCGGGCAGGTGCTTACCTCCACTTTATATTTGCCGTTTTGGGTTGTTGTAAGTGTTTGAGATAAATTACCGGTAAGCACGCCGTCCTTGTACCAACGATATTGATAAGCAATATCGCCCCCAACTGTTAACACTGCTGTACCCCCCTGGCAAACGTTTACATCGCCGGGATAATTAAATGTAAAGGTGGGAGCAGGCGTAAATACAAGATGATATACCGGCGACTCCTTGGAACAGGTATTAATAGGGTTGCGCACTGTAAGCATATAGGTTCCCAACTCGCTCACGCTTATTGATGCCTTGTTAGTAAACTGCGTAAGCTCATGCCCGTTAAGGTACCAGTTTAATGAGTAGTCACTGCTGGCAGGTAAATTTGAATTTAAAATGGCGTTGCTGCCTCCGCAATGGGTAGGCTGATCGGGCAGTATCTGTGGTTCCGGAAGATAAATTACATTAACCTGCACTTCTTTTGTTGATACCCATACATCTTTTTCGGAGCTAATTTCGGCCCGGTATTTTCCTGTTACCTGTATGGGATATAGTGTGGTAACATTGGTAGTTAGTACACCATCCTTATACCACCGGTACAGGTATTCGGGATGGCCTTGTACCTGCAGCGTTAAAGGCACATTATCGCACTTGGGCAAAACATCGGGATAATCAAAACTAAATATAGGCGCTACATTAATAATTTTTTTGCGGCTTGCAGACGTTTTCAAAACAGCCTTGCGTGACGACAAATGGTGGGCCGACACGAGTGCCACGCCTTGTTGGGCATTGGCTTGAGGAATAGCGATAAAGGCAGCCAGTAACAATAGTATAAACCTGGCTATACGGTGTAAAGTCAATTTCAATCAGGGGTTTGGCAAATATAGTTTTTATTAAAAACCATACACATACCTTTTACCGAATTTGTAAACTAATTGTTACGCTGTTTGATTAAAAAAATAGCGGGAAAGAGTCAAAAACCAGGGGTTAAAAATCAAAGACAAGACTTCTTTTGGCTGCTTTACGAGGACCGACCGCTGTTAAATCTTAAAAAATTAAAATCACTTCCTTAACACACGGATTTGCAAGATGCAAAAAAACCTCTCTGCCCTCTCGAGAGCGCACGGGCCTGGGCCTGGGCCTTTTAAATTCTAAAATAAAAAGTCCGAAATCCTAGATCCCAGCTACACCCCTTCTTTAACCCCGGTATGTTTTTTAATAACGGTTGATAGTTGCTGCGGGTTGAAGGGCTTGAGGATGCAATCGTTAAAGCCGCTGGCCAGCAGGTCGGCGAGCATTTTTTGGTCTACAAGGGAGGCGGTGAAGGCGATGACGGGTACCAGGGGGTATTTCTTTTTGATTTCGAAAACGGCTTCGTAGCCGTTCATTACGGGCATTTCCAGGTCGAGCAGGACAATGTCATAATGGGGGAAATCTTCCAGTCGGGCCAGGGCTTCCACGCCATCGTAGGCGGCATCAACCGTGGCGCCAAAGCTGGTGAGGGCCTTTTTGGCTACCATCATGTTTATTTTGTTATCCTCGGCCAGCAGCACCCTTAGTAATTTAAGATCGCCATTGTCGGCTACCGGCTTTAGCGGTATAGGAAGCGGCGCCACATGGGCAATGTTAAAGGTTAAGCCGAACGAAAACTTGCTGCCCCTGCCTTTTTCGCTTTCGAGGGATAGCTTGGCCCCCATCAGCTGTAATATGCGGTTACAAATAGTAAGGCCAAGGCCGGTGCCGGTAAGCTCGCGGGTGCCCTCGTGGTACACCTGCCAAAAGCCCTCAAAAATCTTCTCCTGGTCGGCCTTATCAATGCCGATGCCGGTATCTTCAATCACAAAGTCGACGGCTATTTGCTTGTCGTTTTTTTTAAGGCAGGTAGCTTTTAGCTTTACGTAGCCGTTGCCGGTAAATTTAAGGGCGTTGGCAAAAATATTGTTGAGCACCTGTGTAAGGCGCATATCATCGGCCAGTACCAGGATATCCAGTTGGCGGTCAATATCGGCCAGTACCTCAACATTACTGTTTGCCGATAGCACTTTAAAAGGTAGACATACATTGAGCAAAAAGTTGCTTAAATTGATGGTGATGGGGTGCAGTTCCAGTTTGCCGGCCTCTATCTTGTTAAAATCGAGGATATCATTTACCTGCTGCAGCATATGATCGGCCGAGCTTTGGAGGATACTGATATACTCGGCCTGCCGCGTGGCCGAGTTCTCCTGCTTCAGCAGGTTTACAATACCGATGATGCCGTTTAAGGGCGTGCGCAGCTCGTGCCCCATGGTGGCCAGGAACTGGGTTTTGGTATTGATAACCCTATCACTTTGGCTAACTATCTCTTCTATATACTTTTTTTCGAAAAACGTGTACAGCGCCGCCAGCACAATGGTTGAGCCAAGCGCGGTGAAGCGGTTAACCAGGGCCAACCGGGCCGATTGGCCGGCGGTAAAATCAGCCAGCGGGGGCACATAGTTACCAATAACAATACAGGCAACAAAGGCAAATATCATAATGCCCACAAAAATGCCTGGCTTTTTACCCTGCTTATGCTTTAGGTCGACAACCAGGGGTACTGCTATAAGGGCCGGAAAAAAGTAAAGGTACTGGTCGGTTTGCAACCCCTCCAGCAGCACCAGGCATATTAGCAGTCCGCAGATGACCGAAAATATAGATATGGTAAGATCTTTAATGGCATCCTGCCACTTTAGTACCACAAACATTAAAATAGCCAGGCAAAAGCAAGCCAGCAAAAACGACGACACATACATGCCGATAAAAGCATCATAAACCGATAAAAACACCCCAAGCGACAAGGCCGACAATCCCAGCTGGTAAGTGCGTTTGGATACTTCCTTTAAATCAAACAAAAGATCCTGCCGCTTAGGGTCTGTATTAACCGGCTGATGGTATTTATCGGTAATTTTATCCATAGAGGTAGCAGTTAGCCTGCCTTAATTTTATTTGATATTGTTTTTACAAAAGCATTTACCTGTTGCAGGCGAAGCACTTACAACTGTAGGCAACAATTTGGCTTTGTAAAAGTACTTATATATTCTAAAAAATTGCAATGCAACAGGAGTGTCGGCGAGTCGACTCACCCCGACGAGGCTGCGCCCGTCTGCCCCTCTCTCCGCTTCGCGCATAGAGGGGCGAATTTTTTTTTTCATTTCCTCAACCCTCTTTGCGGCTTCAGCCGGAGAGAGGGTGGTCGGGCGCAGCCTCGACCGGGTGAGTCTTCGCCGGCGTTCCCCTTTGTAACAAAACTTTAACCTAATTTAACTATTATAAGTTTGGTGGTTTGCGTTTGCTTTCTTTATTTTATGAAATTAATGCTGACATTGTTATACCCATCCAAAACCGGTAAGCTATTGGTGCTTACATGCTTTTTAGTTTTCGTATTTCCCGCGGTAGTTTGCGCGCAAAATCTTTTTTTGCAAAAGATTGAACTGTGCAGCGCCGAAAATTATTGCATCGACTGCGGCAGCCCCAAAGCTACCTGTAGCCAGTTTACGCTCGACCAGCTATGCGACCGTATTAACCGCAAGTATTCGTTTAAAGATGCCAACGGGTCATTAACCTTCCAGGTATTGGTTGAGCCTTCGGGTTTTAGCTGTGTACTAAGCCATACCGATGTAACCAACAGCCCACTTACCGCCGATATCATTCGCCTGCTGAACGGCAGCTTGTGGAAGGCCGCTGTTGACCATGGCAAACGCGTGGCATCATCGGTAAATGTGCAGTTTAAAATAGCTTTTGGCCGTATTTCGGCCCAGATGCTGCGGATGGACCTCGAGCAGATGAAGCCGCCCGGCCCGCCAACTATTTATAATACCAGTACCCAGTATACCAACCCATCGCTCAACAGCTACGAATTTACCAAATGGACGCGCTACGATTCGCCCCTGCCCGATAACGTGAGCCAATCAAGCGCGGTTGACGCTACCGACGTGCTTTGGTACGCCACCGCCCACGGCCTTACCCGTTTTGATGGCACCACCTTTAACCCGGTTAATGAATACAACTCGCCCTTTACATCCGAAACGGCTGTACAGGAAATTACCGTCGACAAGGAAAACGCCAAATGGGCCTACATTGATAACGGTATTTACAAATGCACCGATGCCGGCTGGCAGGTGTACGATTTTAAAAAGTTTATAAAAAGCCCGGTTACCCACATCATAAAAAGCCGCAACGGCGAACTGCTGTTTACCACCAAAGATGGCATGGTAGTGGTACGCAAAGATAAAGTGGTGGTGCTTAACAAGAAAACCATCCCGCTGCTGCCCTCAAGCAACGTAACTTTTGCTTATGTGGATAACCGCAAACGCCTGTGGATTGGTACATCAAAAGGCACCATCCTTATCGAGAAAGACCTGCTGCCTACCACATTTACCACATCTGATACGCCACTGAAAAACGCCAGCATATCCGGCGCAGCCGAAGATGAACAGGGCAACCTCTATTTCTCATTAATAAGCACCAACAAAGCCGCTGCCGATGATGATAACGAAGGCATCGCGGTATTACGCCCCGATGGCACGTGGCTGCATTTAACCGACAAAAATTCGGGCATGCCATCAAACCACGTAACCAGCATTATGTACGATAAGTTTGAACACGTACTATGGCTGGGCACCGATCAATCGGGCCTGGTGCGGTACGATTTAAAAAACAGCTGGGAAAACTACAACAACGCCAACTCGCCCGCTCCCGGCTTCAAAATTTACCAGGTGGTGCAGGATTCCAAAGGAGTTATTTATGTTACAACAGCCAATGGTTTGCTGAGGATAAGAAAAAGAGGGACGTTTTGAGTTAGATTTGAGATATGAGACGTGAGATTTGAGATGGAATTAGCCGGCGGCAACGCTGGTTAATACTCACCCGCCCATCGCTGCGCTGGGGCACCCTCTCTTCTGCTGCGCAGGAAAGAGGGGCTTGAACGACTGATACTTAATCTAAAAAATAATATAAAACGCTTCCAGGCCCCTCTTTCCGGCGAAGGTGGTTGTTGCACAACGCGACGATAAAAAGTTCTTTGAAGTATTGATTAAAACAGTGCTTTTTAGTAAATTAAAGGCATGCAAGGGAAAAAGGTACAGCAGGAAAGCTTGTTCATTCAGTTTCAGCTTTCAGACTATGTTCCGGCCGATAATTTCTACCGTCGGCTGAAAGGAATGCTTGATTTGGATTTTTTATATAAAGCCACTTCAAAGCACTACGGTAAAGAAGGTCAAAAAAGCATAGATCCTGTCGTGTTTATGAAATTGATGCTGGTAGGTTACCTGGAAAATATCAATAGCGACCGTCGCATCATTACCTCGTCGGGAATGCGCATGGATATCCTTTATTTTCTTGGATACAATCTTGGCGAGGATTTGCCTTGGCACTCTACTCTAAGCCGTACCCGTAAGCTGTTTGGCGAGAAAGTTTTTCTTGAAATTTTTAAACAAGTGCTGAAGCTATGCATTGACAAAGGCTTGATTTCGGGCAAGCGGCAGGCTGTCGACAGTGCATTGATACCGGCAAATGCTTCCAAACATAGTATGGTTGAAAGGATTGTAATGGAAGATGCATCCGTTTTCAGCCGGGAACTCAATGATAATATAGAAGATGTGCCTTCGAAACCGGAAACGCCGAAAGAAAACAACAAGAATGACCAGGAGAAAAAGGATAAAAAAGGACCGACGAATCAAACACATTACAGTCCTTCAGATCCTGATGCCCGCTTAACCACTAAACCCGGAAAACCGATGAGGTTATATTACCGGGCACAGATGAGTGTGGATACCGCCAGTCACTTTATTACCTATATCCAGGCTTTTAAGGGGAATGAGACCGATAACACCAGCCTGCCGGTGATGTTGCCGCAGATCATGGACAACCTTTCCGGCGGTCATGTTTCGCCGCCCAGAGAAATCCTGGCAGATACAGGCTATAGCAGTGGCAAGGCTATCAGGGCTTTAACGGCAAACAAACTTAAAGGATATATACCTAACCCCGGAAGTTATAAATCTTCAAGGGAAGATGAAGGCTTTAAATATGATGACAAATATGACAGATACATTTGTTTAATGGGAGTACAGTTACCCTTCAGACGTGTCGAGTGTGCTTATAACGAACCAACAGTACATAAAAAGATCTATGAATCAAACATCAGCGATTGCAAGAACTGCCCCCTCAAAGAAATCTGTGCCAATAAAAAAGGGTTTAAAAAGCTGGTTGATTCGGCCGATAAGCCACTCTATGAATATATGCGGCAGCGAGTAGAAAGTCCCAAAGGTAAACTGATGAAGTCGCTACGCTCCAGTACCGTTGAGCCGGTCTTTGGTTCCTTAATTAACTATACCAGTTTAAGAAGGATAAATACTAAAGGTCTTAAACAAGCTAACAAAGGGATGCTTTTAGCTGCTGCCGCTTACAATATCAAAAAACTGCTCGCCTACAAACCCAAGCGGTTAAAAGAACTGAAAATGCCAGTCATAAGAGCAATAAACGACTTATTTTACCGAATGTATACTTTATTTACTCAGCATTATCTTTCAAATCCAATGCTATCGTTTTAATCAATATCTCAAAGAACGTTGTACAATCTCACGACTGTAATTATTATTAGTAGTTGCGCAACGATCACCGAAGCCGAAGAGAGGGTGGCGGGCGCAGCCTCGCCGGGTGAGTCTTCGCCGCCAAACCCAACTCACAACTTACATCCCCCTCAGCCTCACATCATCCGCCACAATCCTTTCAACCATAATACTGCGTGTACCGGTTGCATTTTCGTCAAAAGCATTTACATCTATAGCGCCGTAATTGTTAAGCGCGTCAACAGCCTCCTGGGCCAGCCTGGCCGATGGCGCGTGTACGGTTACAATGGTGCCGTTACGGCCTGCTGTGGCATGGGCTTCGGCCTCATGCCTGTTATCAAACAGGTGGTTAAAAAAAGTGGCTATCCGGTCAATAGCGCCGGGCTCGTGCGCATTGTGGCCTGCCAGGGCTTTATGGGTGTGCTGGTCTAAACTATCGGCGTCAAACTCGTTGCCCAACAGGTATTCGCATACATCGTCGGCAAGGGTAACATCTTCAAAAATACCTACTACTGTAATCATACGTTAGTAATAGGTGGTTGGGTTAAATTGTTTGCGCTTTGAGTCGGAAAGTCCGGAAAGTTAAAAAGCGGCCACTATACAAATAATTCAAAAATCTCATATCTCATATCTAACATCTCAAATCTAAAACCGGGCGTTTCCCGCTGGTAGAAGCGGGCCGGGCTTTCCCCTCATACGCACACAGGGCCTTAGCCACGGCCTTCCCTTATAGCCCCCCCCACCGCGGCCGGTATCCGGTACAATCCCTAACGCTGATATTGGGGTGAGCTTTTAGCTTTGCAACATAAAAATATGCTTACCGCCCGCAGTAGCTTTACATCAGGCACAATCATCAAAAAGTGACTACAGGTAACACGGCGCAATTTTTATTTGATGTTATAATATCTGATTTTGGGCAGGCGGAAATTATTTTAATTCAGTTGTTAACCGGGGTGTTAGAGAACCCCTTAAAACAAGTAAAGCCCCTGATGGGCAGGGGCCTTTACTAACCAATTATAAACCTAAATTATGAGAAGACTTTTTTTGTGTTTGTATTACGGTGTAAAAGTAACACTAAGTTTTTATATTCCTTTAAATTATTTTGTAATTTTATTGTAACTTTTATCAAAACAAGTATATCCTGCTGTTTGATTATCAAAAATACAAATATTTTATTATTAATGTGATAATTTTTTAAAAAATTAATTGCACCGTATTAAAAAGTCACTAATGCCAAAAGAATACAATACTTTTCTCAGTTTTTTTTCATAAAAAATCAAAACAAACTAAAATAAACATCTAAAAAATTAAAAATTACCTTGAAAAAATATTTTAAAATGCTTTTTCACTGAGTTTATGTCAAATTTTATTCCAAAAATAGATCCTTAAATAAAAAAATCACATATAATTAATTTTTTTCTCTCACTTATCAAAAAAAATCCGATTTTTTATTAATAATCTAAACTCCCTACATCTGAAGATATTGTGAGTCCGGGTATAAAATTTACTTTAAATAAGCACAATTTAAAAACTGCTTCCTCATTTTTGCAACGCGTTTTTCCGTTTTTCAATTTATGACAGTCACCACGCCTACAAAAACACACCCACATTTAACGTCTTTCACCTTATGGATCATGACCATTGCCACTTGCCTGGTAGTGGCCAATATTTACTACAACCAGCCCTTGCTGGCCGATATTGCACACACTTTTAAAATATCTGATAAAAAAGCCCAGCAAGTGTCGCTGTTTACCCAAATTGGCTATGCTACGGGTTTATTGTTTATTATACCGCTGGCCGATATGCTTAAACGCAAGCGATTAATATTGATAGATTTTACTCTTGTTATAATCTCGCTGTTAATAAGCGCAGCGGCGCCATCGGTGCTTGTGCTAACCATAGCCGGTTTTTTACTGGGAGTATCATCTGTAATACCGCAATTACTAATACCCATGGCCGCACACCTGGCTAAACCGGCAGAGCGCGGCAAAAAAATTGGCTTTGTGATGAGCGGCCTGTTAATAGGTATATTATTATCACGTACACTAAGCGGTTTTATTGGCGAACATTTTGGCTGGCGTACTATGTACTATATAGCTACGGGATTAATGCTGGCTATGTGGCTAATGATATTTTTCTTTTTACCCGAAGTTGAGCCCGACTACAAAGGCAACTATAAAAACCTGATGAAATCGCTTATTCACCTGGTTAAAACTCAGCCTAAACTCAGGATGGCTGCTTTCCGGGGCGCTTTATGCTTTGCCGGCTTCAGTGCTTTTTGGACCACGCTTGTGTTTTTACTAAAACAACCCCAGTTTAACGCGGGCAGTTCTGTAGCCGGCCTGTTTGGCCTGGTAGGAGCGTTTGGCGCATTGGCAGCCGGCTTAATGGGAAGGCTAAGCGATAAAATGGACTCGTACAAACTATCAGGTTATACATTATTATTGGTGCTCATTTCTTTTATCATCTTTTACTTCTCAAACAGCAGCATTACTGGTTTGGTTATAGGTGTAATTGTGCTGGATATGGGAGTACAGGCCACACATATTTCCAACCAATCTATCATATTCGGTTTGATACCCGAGGCCCGCAACAGGTTAAATACAGTATACATGGTGTCTTATTTTATAGGCGGCGCATCGGGCACATTTTTGGCCAGCCTGGTTTGGAAAACTTACCAGTGGACCGGTGTGTGTGCTATTGGTGTTACATTGGCCGTCATCGCGCTGGCTGCGCACTTTATTAACTACAAAAAAAACGTTCGGAATTAAAGCAAGTGTTCGGTTATTGAGTACTAAGCGAACAGTGATTTTTGCGTTCTGAAACCCACGTTGTCCAAAATTTGAATTTTTATTCAAAATAAAAGTTACTCAAAAACAGCTATTTACATGTTATTGTAAAAATATTTTGAGCCAAAGATGACTTTTATGTTTTTTTGGCACGCTGTTGGAATACTACTCAACAAATGTAGCTGTTATGGAAACTAAAAAGACAACGGTTAAGGAAAGCGAAAAGGAATGGGAAAATCCGGTGGAGCCAACAAAAACAACAGATGCACGCGATGAGGAGCAAATTTTAAGGCAATACAACGAAGCAAAACGCCGCAAAAATAACCTTACCGAAAACCAGGAAACTGAAAAAAAAGATTGAACAAAGACATTTAAAACATACAAAAAACTAAAACTATGAAAAGCACCAAAAAATTATCTACCAACAAATTAGTAGCGCGTTTTGATAACGAATTAAAATTGTTACTAATGAATGATTTGAAATCTATAAAAGCTAAAGCAATCCGTTTAGCAACCGCAGCCTAATTAAACTTACAACACACTTACCTATATATAAAACATCTACCTATGAAAGCCTCTAAAACAAACCCAACCATCAGCGAATTAATTGCCCGCTTTGACGACGAGTTACTGAACATTTTATTGGAAGATCTTAGGAACTTCAAAGAAAGAAATCAATTTGTGCACAACAACAAGAAGGTAGCAGTACCATCAACACGTAAAGCTGCCTGATCATCATATATATCTACATCTACCTTTTAAAGTACAACATCGCACCTATGAAAACGATAAAGCCCTGCTAAAACAGGGCTTTATTTTTTTACAGCGTATTTAACAATCAGGCTGGCCGTTTTGGCCGATGCGCCAGGCCGGCCCATTCTTGCGTCAAGCGTATCATAATCTGCCAGCATCTGTTGCCGGTAGGCCCCTTGTTTAGCAATAGCGCCAAGCTCGGCCGCAATTTTCAGTTCGTTACAGTCGTCCTGGATAAGCTCTTTTACTATTCCCTTATCTACAATGAGGTTAACCAGCGATATAAATTTAATTTTAACCAGCATGCGGGCTATAGCAATGGTTAATGCGTTGCCCTTATATACCACCACCTGTGGTATGTTAAACAAGGCAGTCTCTAAGGTTGCTGTTCCGGAGGCAACAATGGCGGCGTGCGCGTTGGTTAACAAATCGTATGTGGCATTAAATATTACAGGAATATTGGCATCCTTCACAAACTGGCTGTAAAATTCAGGTTTAAATGAAGGTGCGCCCGCTATAACAAACTGGTAATCTGCAAACTGTCCGGCTACGGCAATCATATCTGGCAATAAATAGTTTATCTCTTGTTTCCGGCTGCCAGGCAACAGCGCTATTATTTTTTTACCCGATATATCATTCTGCTTTAAAAATTCAGAATTAGGCTCAAACGCGGTTATGGCATCCAAAAGCGGGTTGCCTACATAATCAACCTCCATTCCCCAGCTTTTATAAAAATCAACCTCAAAAGGCAATATGCAAAACAGGTGGTCAACTATCCGCTTAATTTTCAACACCCGTTTTTGGTTCCAGGCCCAAACTTTGGGCGAGATGTAGTAATTAACCGACAGACCAATGGTTTTAGCGTATTCTGCTATTTTCAAGTTAAAACCCGGGAAATCTATGAGCACCAAAACATCGGGTTGGTAAGCCGCAATATCGTCTTTGCAGGCTTTCATGTTTTTAAGGATGGCGCGCAAATTAATTACAACCTCTACAAAACCCATAAAGGCCATATCGGCATAATGCTTCACTAGGGTTCCGCCTTCAGCCTGCATCAGGTCGCCGCCAAAAAAACGAAACTCGGCCGCCGGGTCAAGCTCCTTTAGCGCCTTCATGAGGTTAGCCCCGTGCAAATCGCCCGATGCTTCGCCGGCTACCAGGTAATACTTCATCTGATGGGTTGTAATTTGAGTAAAAACACCGCCGCTGCAAATACAAAGGTCGTCAATATCATGCCCGCGCCTATGTTGTCTTTGCCTGCCTTAAAACAATACCGGATAATGAAAAGATTGAGCGCGATGGCAATCAGATAAGGGATACCTGGTTTATTCAATATCAAAAAGCTGCCTTTAAGCAGGTATAAAAAAATAAACAGGCTAATTCCCGGCAATACAGCCCCGCCAAGCAAACCAACCACTATACTATTATTTTTAAGCATGTATATTATTTAACAAGCAATTTATACATTAAATTTCCAGGTGTTTAAAAACGGGATAGCATGGTGCGCCGTCATATCAAACTGAATAGGCACTACCGACGCGTAATTGTGTTCTAAAGCCCAAACATCGGTATCCTCGCCCCCGTCATTTAACTGAAAAACGCCTGTGAGCCAGTAGTATGGCCGTTTATGCGGATCAACCCGTTCATCAAACTCCTCGGCCCATTTGGCGTTGGCCTGGCGGCAAATCTTGATCCCTTTGATGTTGTTCGTGTTCGGAAAATTTACATTGAGTAATGTATTGGCCGGCAAACCGTTAGCTAAAACCTGTAAGGCAAGCTCCTTCACATATTTAACGCAGTGGCTAAAGTTGGCATCCAGGTTATAATCATCTAAAGAAAAACCAATAGATGGAATACTTTCAATAGCACCTTCAACCGCGGCCGACATGGTGCCCGAATACAATACGTTGATAGAATTATTTAAGCCATGGTTAATGCCGGATACGCATAAATCGGGCTTAAGCCCTTTAAATATTTTATTTACAGCAAGCTTCACACAATCAACCGGAGTGCCGGAGCAGCGGTACATTTCAATACCTTCGTAAATATCCACCTTATCTAAACGCAGGGGTTTACCTATGGTAATGGCATGCCCCATGCCCGATTGCGGACTATCGGGCGCAACAACCACTACCCTGCCTATCTCGCTCATGGCTTCAATTAATACTTTGATGCCAGGGGCGGTTATGCCATCATCGTTAACAACAAGTATGGTCGGTTTGATTGATTTCATCATGCGAAATTAATTATATTTGATTTATGCTGACGACTGAAAAGAAATTAACTCTTGATGAATATATGCAGATGCCCATTGGTGCACCTTACCAATACATTAATGGCTGTTTAATTGATTGGCCGTCCCGAACAGTAAATCATCAACTTACCCTTGCAGCGGTAGCTACAGCGTTTATAACTTATGAGGACAGGGTTAAAAACGAAGGCACTTATTTAATGGGACCAATTGAAGTAATACTCGACACTCAAAACTCCTTTCAGCCAGATTTTGTTTACGTTGCCGAAGAAAGGCGCGATATCATTAGGGATTATATTCATAGTCCGCCCGATTTGGTTGTCGAGGTTCTATGGGAAAAGAACGCTTATTATGACCTTCGCCCTAAAAAAGATACATACGAAAAATACGGTGTAAAAGAATACATCATTATTGACCCTATAGCGCAAAACGCCGACCTTTACGCGTTAAGGGATGGCGCTTATTACCTTCATCAAAAAGCGCAAAAAGGCGAAACTCTCAAATCTTTAATCTTGCCTGGTTTTGCAATAGAACTTGCAAAGGTTTTCAAATAAAAAGGCCCCGTTCCCGGAGCCTTTTTCCTTATTATAAACTGTTTATCCATTTCACCAGTTCATCGCGCGTTTTGCCGGTTTTTTGCTGGAGTTTCCCTAATGTTTCATCGTCTTTACCTTCTTCGTAAGTTAAATCATCGTCGGTAAGATCGCCGTAGGCTTGTTTTATTTTGCCCTTCAACTCGTTCCAGCCGCCCTTAATTTGTAATTTATCCATGATGTTTTTTATTTAGATGTATTTGTATAACACCCGGGGAATAATATGGTTTTTGAGAAGAATCAAGAGTTAAGAATTAAGACAAAAGCGCACATGGGCGATTAGAAATCAGTTATCGGCTAAAACAAAAAATCTTAACTCTTGATTCTTGCATCTTGATTCTATTCACCAACAAACTGCTTCAGCACTTTTCGTTCAAAATCATGGGAGGGCCATAGTTCTATTTTGTAATGGTCTGTACCCTCATCCGCTTCGGGATCATTATTGGCCAGGCCGTACGAATAAACCCTGATGCGGTAGTAGCCCGGCGTTACAATGGCTTTCAGTTGAATTTTGCTATCGGGATAATCAAGCACTTCCAGTATGCCTGAACTTATCCTCAGGCCAGCCTCAACCACGTGATCGTATTTTTTAAAATCTTTTTCCCTGCTTGCAGCATCCAGTATATCAAGCTGTGCTTTTACATGGCCAAAACTTTCAATGCTAAGGCCAACTATATCCCTGTCTTTCGCTGTCGCCATCCTATCGTTATATGCAGAGGACGTCCAAAAAGCGGGATCGCCGGTTTCACCGGTAAACGCCGAATCGCAAAGGTAAAACTGGTTGTCTTTGGTAAAAAAATCGAGCCGGTATCGTGCAGATGGGCGGCCTTTAAAAGAAAAAAAAGCCGTTGACGCTCCTAAGCAAAGGAAAAGAAATGCACGATACAACTGTCGTTTATTCATACAATTAAGATAGAATGATGCAAGTTATATTAAAAAAGAGTTAAGCCTGAGCATCATCGAACAAAAACAAAGAGTCGAGAACCAAAGATTTCAATCTTGATTCTTGACTCTTAATTCTTGATTCTCTCCTACAAAGCTCCCGCTTTAATTTCTTCAACCACGGCAGGGTCAAGCAAGGTAGATGTATCGCCCAGGTTTGATGTTTCCCCCTCGGCTATTTTGCGTAAAATACGGCGCATAATTTTTCCCGACCTTGTTTTTGGCAGCCCGGTTACAAACTGGATTTTGTCTGGTTTGGCTATGGCGCCTATTATCCGGGCAACAGTCATGGTGATATCCTTGCGAGCAAGTTCCGAATCGCCATGCTGGTTAGGGCATACCACAAAAGCATAAACACCCTGCCCCTTAATATCATGCGGGTAACCAACAACCGCCGATTCAACAACGCTGCTGTGCATGTTTATGGCATTCTCTACCTCGGCGGTACCAATACGGTGGCCCGATACATTCAATACATCATCAACACGGCCTGTAATACGGTAGTAACCATCTTCGTCGCGTAAACAACCGTCGCCGGTAAAATACATATTTTCGTAGGTAGCAAAATAGGTGGTGCGGCAGCGCTCATGGTCGCCATAAGTAGTACGCAACATACCCGGCCATGGGAATTTAATACAAAGGTTACCGCTTACGCCATTACCTTCTATCACTTTACCATTTTCGTCAACCAAAACCGGTTGTACGCCTGGCAACGGCAGGGTTGCATACCCCGGTTTAGTTGGCGTAACGTTACAAATTGGCGATATCATTAACCCGCCATTTTCTGTTTGCCACCAGGTATCGGCAATAGGGCATTTGCCATGACCAATTTTTTCATCGTACCAATGCCATGCTTCTTCGTTTATCGGCTCGCCCACCGAACCCAATTTGGTTAACGAACTGAGGTCTTTACCTTTCAACGGCTCCTCGCCAAAACTCATTAACGAGCGGATAGCTGTTGGCGCGGTATATAATATATTTACTTTAAACTTATCTACAATATCCCAAAAACGGCCGGCATCCGGATAGGTTGGCACACCTTCAAACATCAATGTTGTTGCCCCCTGCGATAAGGGGCCATAAACAATGTATGAGTGCCCGGTTATCCAGCCTATATCGGCGGTACAAAAATAAACTTCGCCTTTGTTGTACTGAAATACGTTGGCAAAAGTATAACCTGTATAAACCATGTAGCCGCCTGTGGTGTGCACCACACCTTTGGGTTTACCTGTTGAACCAGATGTATATAAAATAAACAACATATCCTCGGCATCCATTACCTCGGCAGGGCAATCGGGATTACCCTGGGTTTCTACCTTTTTAACTTCATCTTCCCACCAAACATCACGGCCTTTTATCATAGATACCGGCGTGCGGCTGCGGGTTAACACAATTACTTTTTTAACAGACCGGCATTGCACCAACGCATCGTCAATAACACTTTTTAATGGAATGGCTTTATTGCCACGGAAGCCGCCATCGGCGGTAATAACTATATTACACTCGGCATCGTTTATCCTATCGGCAATTGATTGTGCCGAAAAACCGCCGAATACTACTGAATGGATAGCGCCAATACGGGCGCAGGCCAAAACGGCAATAGCCAGTTCGGGAATCATCGGCATGTAAATACAAATACGGTCGCCTTTTTTTGCGCCGTTGTTTTTTAAAACATTGGCAAACTGGCAAACTTTATCGTGCAGCTGGCGATAAGTTAATATCCGGTGATCTTCCTGCGGATCATTAGGCTCCCAGATGATGGCTGGCTTATCACCAATGGTGTCGAGGTGACGGTCGAGGCAATTTTCGGTTATATTTAACTTGGCGCCCTGGAACCATTTTATTTTAGGCTCCTTAAAATTCCAGTCCAATACGTTATCCCACTTTTTTTGCCACAAAAAGTTTTCGGCTATGCCTGCCCAAAACTCTTCGGGCTGCTCAACACTTTGCTGGTATACCTGCTTGTATTCGTCAAATGATGTAATCTTCATAGTGTTTATAATGGAGGGCCTAATTTAATAATTTATATATGATGTAAATATTAATTCTGTAACTTTTTAAAATTATTTAAAAAGTACTTTAATTTAGGTGATAAGGGTGCTGTAAACAAGCACTATCCTCTCAATTTTGGCACTTATAATGGCTTTTTGAATTTATTTAACAATTTTTGAAAACGCTATTGAATATTTGATTAAAAAGTCTGATATTTGCAAACTCTTTTTGAATAAAGGGTTGATAATTAAAAATATTTGTCATGTCAAGAATTTGTGATCTAACAGGAAAAGCATCTATAGTTGGTAACAACGTTTCTAACTCAAACGTTAAAACTAAACGCAGATTTCATCCTAACTTAAAACTTAAAAAGTTTTATATCCCTGAAGAGGATAAATGGATTACCTTAAAGGTATCTACTTCAGCAGTAAAAACTATCACTAAAAATGGTATTACTGCCTGTATCAATAAATTTGTAAAAAAAGGATACATTTAGTAGTTGTACGTTAACGGTTTTACAAATTGTAAAATTAACGACGTACGGTATAATTTGAAAAATTACGTAAGCCGTGACGGTGATGCGTACAACATAAAAAGAAAATGGCAAAAAAAGGCAACAGGGTTCAGGTTATATTAGAGTGTACTGAACACAAAACAAGCGGTATGCCAGGCATGTCTCGCTATATTACCACCAAGAACAAAAAAAATACCACTGAAAGACTGGAAATGAAAAAATTCAACCCGGTTTTAAGGAAAGTAACTGTTCATAAAGAGATTAAATAGGTTATACGTTAAACGTTTTACGTTATACGTAGGATCAAGCTAATTAAAATGTTTAACATTACGTAATACGTACCACGTAAAACGTACAACACAAAAACAACATGGCAAAGAAAGTAGTTGCAACACTGAAAGTAGCAGGTAAAGGCAAAGAATATTCAAAAGTTATCACAATGAACAAATCACCAAAAACAGGTGCTTATTCATTCAAAGAGCAAATTGTTCCTAACGACGCTGTTAAGGACATCATTGCAGGCAAATAATATCTGCTTAAACTTTTGATCAAAATATCGAAGCCGTCTTGTTTTTACGAGAGGGCTTTTTTTGTTGAGGTCTGAACCGGAATTAAACGAATTAAAGAATTACCAGAATTCTATTAATTCCTAAATTCGTTTAATTCGGGTTCAGAAAAAATCATCTGCACATCTGTAATCTAAAATCTGCACATCTAAAATGGGATTATTTGATTTTTTTAAGAAAAAGGAAAATACACAGCAGGAGCAGCAAGCCCTTGATACCGGTTTAGAAAAAACCAAGGATAATTTTTTTTCAAAGATAACCAAGGCCGTCGCAGGTAAATCAACCGTTGATGATGATGTGCTGGATGATTTGGAAGAGATCCTGGTAACATCAGACGTGGGCGTAAAAACCACGCTCAAGATCATCGAACGCATTCAGGAACGTGTAGCCCGCGATAAATACATTGGCACCGGCGAACTGAATGTGTTGCTGAAAGACGAGATCCAAAAACTCCTGGCCGAAAATAATAGTAATGATTTCCGCAATTTTGAATATGGCGATCATAAGCCCTATGTAATCATGGTGGTTGGCGTTAACGGTGTAGGTAAAACTACTACCATTGGCAAATTGGCCCATAAGCTAAAGCAGGCCGGCAATAAAGTGGTGCTTGGGGCTGCCGATACCTTCCGCGCCGCAGCCGTTGATCAATTGCAGCTTTGGGGCAAACGGGTTGATGTAAAAGTGGTAGCGCAGCCAATGGGGTCTGATCCGGCCTCTGTAGCTTATGATACCTTACGCTCGGCTGTTGCCAACGGAGATGATGTAGCGATAATTGATACTGCCGGCCGCCTGCACAATAAAGTAGGCCTGATGAACGAGCTTACCAAAATTAAAAATGTGATGCAAAAGGTAATTCCCGGCGCACCACACGAAATACTATTGGTATTGGATGCATCAACCGGGCAAAATGCCATTGAACAATGCAAACAATTTACCGAAGCTACCAACGTAAACGCCCTGGCTTTAACCAAGCTTGATGGCACAGCTAAAGGCGGTGTAGTAATAGGTATATCAGATCAGTTTAAAATCCCGGTAAAATATATAGGTGTGGGTGAAGGCATGGAGCATTTACAATTGTTTGACAGGCAAGCTTTCGTCGATTCCTTATTTAAGCAATAAAAACATAACAATACCGTCATTGCGAGGAACGAAGCAATCCTCGGCTATGCAGGGCAGCCTATATAGTTCAGAGATTGCTTCGTTCCCCGCGATGACGCTTTAATATTATGAGAACTAAAGAAGTAATTCGTGAACCTAAAACAGTGAAGCCCCGTGTTAACGTGGTTACTTTAGGCTGTTCAAAAAACATATACGATTCTGAGATATTGATGGGCCAGCTTAAAGGCAACCAGTTTGATGTGGTGCACGAGGCCGAAAAGGTAGGTAAAAACGATATCATCGTTATCAATACCTGCGGCTTTATCGATAACGCCAAACAGGAATCTATTGATACCATCCTCCAGTATAGCGAACTTAAAGAGCAAGGCAAAGTTGGTAAGGTAATAGTTACCGGTTGCTTAAGCGAACGTTACAAACCTGAGCTGGAGGCCGAGATAACCAACGTTGACGCCTATTTTGGCACCAATGACCTGCAAAACCTGCTGGCTTCTGTGGGTGCAAACTACAAACACGAGCTGATTGGCGAACGTTTATTAACCACCCCATCGCATTTTGCTTATTTTAAAATTGCCGAAGGTTGTAACCGCCCATGCTCGTTCTGCGCCATTCCGCTGATGCGCGGCAAGCATTTGAGCACACCTATTGACCAATTGGTTAAAGATGCCCAAAACCTGGTTAAAAACGGAACCAAAGAATTAATACTCATTGCCCAGGACTTAACCTATTACGGCCTCGACCTGTATGGTAAACGTAACCTGGATGAGTTACTACGCCGCCTGAGCGATGTTAACGGTGTAGAATGGATCAGGCTGCAATACGCTTACCCATCCGGCTTCCCGATGGAGGTTTTAGATGTAATGGACGAGCGTGATAACATTTGCAAGTACATGGATATGCCCTTGCAGCACATCAGCGATGATATGCTTAAATCTATGCGCCGTGGTATCACCAAACAAAAAACAATCGACCTGGTAAACCAGATTCGTGATAAAGTACCCGGCATAGCTATGCGTACTACCCTCATCACCGGCTACCCGGGCGAAACCCAACGGGATTTTGAAGAAATGGCCCAATGGGTTGAGGACACCAAATTCGATCGCCTTGGCTGCTTCACTTACTCGCACGAGGAAAAAACACATGCCCATTCATTGGTTGATGATGTGCCCGACGAAGTAAAACAAGAACGTGCCGACGCCATTATGGAAATTCAGCAGGGAATTTCTTTTGACAAAAACCAGGAAAAAATTGGCCAAACATTTAAGGTTTTGGTTGATAAAAAAGACGGCAACTACTTTGTTGGCCGTACCGAGTTTGATTCGCCGGAAGTTGACAACGAGGTTTTAATTGATGCCAGCATTGATTACGCAACCGTTGGCAGCTTTGTTAACGTGAAGATAGACAGCGCCGAAGACTTTGACCTTTATGGACAAATTGTAAAATAATTTGATTTACAATTCCCTGTTGATTGATTTTAATATTTAAAAATCTAAATTCGGCGTCGGCATTAAATATTTGATGCTGATTACATGTTTTATATTTGGATATTTTAAATCCGAAATCGAACATCCGAAATCCAAAATCAAAATGGAAGCCTCCTGTATAAGTTATAAAGAAACCGGATTTTTTTCGCCCACTGTTATTGACTACATCGAAAACCGGGCCGACCTGCAACCTTTTTACGGATACCGCCCGGATATGGACGGATTTGCCGAAGTGCTGAAAAATAAAAAAGTTGTTGCCGATCGTGAAATTCTATACCGTGTTTTATCCAAACAATATGCGGAGAAGTCCGAAAGTCCGAAAGCGGGTAAGTCCGAAAGTGAAGCTAACGTAAAACGTATAACGTACAACGTACAACCTCTTACTGCTCAAAACATCGAGCTTCTGAAACTCAACAATACCTACACCATAACAACCGGGCATCAGCTCAACATTTTTGCCGGCCCGCTGTATTTTCTTTATAAAATAGCTACAGCTATTAAGTTAGCCCAGCAATTAAAAACTGCTCATCCCGATAAAAACTTTGTACCTGTTTACTGGATGGCCAGTGAAGATCATGATTTTGCCGAGATTAATTATACCAACATCGGCGGCAAAAAAGTACATTGGTGGTACGAGGCTTCGGGCGCAACCGGCCGTATCAATCCCGATACTATGCGGCAGGCGCTTAACCAGTACAAGGGCGTTTTAGGGATGGAGGGCCACGCAGTAGAAGTTGCCGAAATTGTAGAAACCGCCTATACCCAATTTGATAAACTGGCCGATGCTACCCGCTACCTGGTAAACGCGCTGTTTGGCCAGTATGGTTTGGTAATCATCGATGCCGACGACCATGAGTTTAAAAAGCAGTTTGCCCCAAAAATGGAGCAGGATATCATCAACCAAAACAGCTTTAAAAACATCACGGCTACTAACGAGCAATTGCACAAACTTGGTGTGCACATACAGGTTAATCCCCGCGAAATCAACTTTTTTTACCTGAAGGATAGCCTGCGCGAACGCGTAATATTTGAGCACGACAATTACCAGGTAATGAATACCGAAATCCGTTTTACTGAGGCGGAATTGAAAGAAGAAATTGCTGATTATCCCGAACGCTTTAGCCCTAATGTAGTGATGCGGCCGCTGTACCAGGAGTGCATCTTACCCAATATAGCCTACATTGGCGGCGGCGCCGAGGTGGTTTACTGGTTAGAACTGAAAGCTAACTTCGATTTTTACAAGGTTGATTTTCCCATACTCATCCTGCGCAACTCGGCACTGGTTGTTAAAAAAGACCAGGCAGCAAAGGTTAAACACATGGACCTTACAGCTGCCGATTTGTTTAAACCAAACGATACGCTTAAAACCGACTGGATAAAAAAACACAGCAACCACAACCTGAGCCTTGAAGGCGAATGGCGGGAAATGAGCGCCCTGTTCGAAAAGATAAAGCTACGCTCTTATAAAATAGACCCTACCCTATCGCCCTCCGCATCTGCCGTACAGGCAAGGTTAAAACATGCTATTGACAACCTGGAGAAAAAGCTGATCAAAGCCGAAAAACGCAACTATGCTACCAGGCTTGAACAATTAGCTGTAGTTAAAGCCGAGCTTTTCCCTAAAGACAGCCTGCAGGAACGCACCGAAAATTTCGGTTTAATGTATGTACGCTGGGGCCAATCGTTTATTGACGAATTGGTGCGTCATTTTGAACCGCTTGCGTTTGAGTTTACGGTGTTAACGGAGGAGTAAATACTAAAGCATAAAATTTAAACGTCTTTGCTTCTTACCTTATAATGACGTAATTATAAGTTACTGACTATCAATATAAAATACTCGTCATTGCGAGGCACGAAGCAATCCCGAACCATGTGGGACTTAGCACGCCGGGGATTGCTTCATACCTCGCAATGACGGTAGTTTAGAAGATTCGTTTGACTATATCCATTGCGCATCATAACGATTTTTTCAGGTTTTACCTGATAGATACTCGCAATGACATAGTTTTCAAACAAAAAACCCGGCGTGAACCGGGTTTCTTTATTTTTATTTCTTTGTCCAAACGTTATTGTCGGGGTTGTAATCCGGTAATACTTTGTCAGGGTCGTAGGTAACAGATTCAATTTCTTCTGTTGATGGATATTTAAATGTCCAGGTGGCGTTGCGCTCCCAAACTTCAACAGGTAGTTTCAGCCTGTCCACTTTGCCGCTTTTGGTTTTTACCTCCAGGGTAACCGGCATAGCCAATTTACCCAGGTTATCAATGGTGATCATAGCGCCTTTAGTTGCATCGTTATCAACATATTTTACATCGCTTACGGCAACATCCAAACGCCAGTTGTTCAGGAACCAGCCTCTCCAGAACCATTGCAGGCTTTCGCCGGATGCATTTTCCATGGTGCGGAAAAAGTCATCAGGTGTTGGGTGTTTAAATGCCCAGCGCTTGATATAGGTTTGAAACGCGAAATCAAAACGCTCGGGCCCTAAAATCTGTTCACGCAGCAAGGTAAGGCCAACGCCCGGTTTAAAGTATAACAGGATACCGGTATTTTTTTCTTTAAGGTTGGCCGGCTGACTTAATACAGGCTCCAACTCTGGCCTTGTTAACACCAGGGCTGTTTTATGCATATCACCGGCCTTGCGGTTGTATTCTCCGTTATTAAAATCGGCGGTTGATAACGTATTGATAAAAGTATTAAAACCTTCGTCCATCCAGCCGTATAAACGCTCGTTTGAACCTACGATCATCGGGAACCAGGTGTGGCCAAATTCATGGTCATTTACGCCCCAAAGGCCGCCTTTTTTTGCAGTATACCCGCAAAATACAATGCCCGGATATTCCATGCCACCCACAATACCGGCAACGGCAGTAGCAGCAGGGTAAGGGAATTCAAACCATTTTGCCGAGTTGTATTCAATAGATTTTTTCACATACTCAGTTGAGCGCGACCAGGCGTCCTGTCCATCGCTTTCAACCGGGTAGGCCGAAATAGCGATAGATTTTTTACCGCTTGGCAAGTCCATTTTAGCTGCATCGATAATAAACGCTGCAGATGAAGCCCACGAAGCATCACGCGCGTTCTTTATTTTAAAGCGCCAGGTAAGTGTAGCTTTACCAGCCGGGCGCGATTTAGGGTCGGTAACCTCGGCAGCCGAACGGATAACTACCGTTTTTTCGCTTGTGGCAGCCTGTGCCCAGCGCTTTTGCTGCTCAGGCGTATATACTTCGGTTGGATTCAATAATTCGCCAGAAGCCACTACAATGTGGTTTGCAGGAGCAGTAATGCTCAGGTCAAAATCGCCATACTCCAGGTAAAACTCACCCGGGCCGGTGTAAGGCTGGGTATTCCATCCCATTACATCGTCATATACGCACATGCGCGGGTACCACTGGGCCACAGTGTATATTTTCCCGTTTTTTGATTTTTTATCATCCAGGTAACCCATACGGTCTGATCCGTAATTAGGCGATACAAATGAATATTCTATTTTCAGCTTTACGTTACCGCCATTGGCAGTTACCTGTTTTGGCAAAAATACCTGCATGCGGGTATCGCTAATCAGGAATTTAACATCGGTAGTGCCGCCTTTTGCGTCAACAGCTTTTACCGATTTTATTTTGTAGCCCGCATCAAACGCTTCGCCACGGCCCCAGTTACGGCTGCCGGTTGGTGGTACAATTGCCGTACCGCGGGAATCTAACTTAAACAAATTCTGATCCAGCTGCATCCATAAAAAACTCAGGTTTTGCGGGCTGTTGTTGGTATAAGTTAAAACTTCCGATCCGGTAATCAGGTTACTTTTATCATCCAGGGTTGCGGCCAGGCTGTAGTCGGCGCGGTTTTGCCAGTATTTTGCGCCTGGCTGTCCGTCGGCTGCACGAAACTCGGTACCATTTTTAGTATAAAACGGAGGGCCAAAAGCTTCATGATAACTGTAATCAGATGCCGGTGCGGCGGCTGGAGGAGGGGTTGGTGCCTGTTGCGCGTTAACCGCAGCAACAGCCATCATAAAGGCCGTACTTAAACCGGCCATTAGTTTTAAATTCATTTCAGTCAATTTTGAGAATACAAAGCAAGTATACGTAAAAAAGCTTTTTTAAATAGCCCGTAAAATGATTGTTACGCTTTTATTAAGGATTGAATTACTGATTTATAGAATTATTGATTTTTTTACAATAGCCTATTAATCAGGTAGATTTAATTACCTAAACAAACTCCGAAATGAGGAATTTTGCCTGATTTTCTGAATACTACCGATGATGCACCTTCGTGTGCTGTTTTTTAACACTTGCAGTGATAATTCCTTTTCTTCTACTTCCCCAAAAAATGATCCGCATAAACCTTTTCATCAAAGCCAAAAAACAGGAAACCGTCATCTTCAATAACCGGGCGTTTAATCATGCTTGTTTTTTGCTGCAGTAGTTGCAGGGCATCTGTGCTGGTTTTTACGCTTTCTTTAACCGCCGGGTCAAGCTGTTTCCAGGTTAGGCCCTGCTTGTTCATAAATTTTTCGTACCCGGCTTTTGTATCCCATTCCTGCAGCTTTTCGGTGCTAACACCCAGTTTTTTAAAATCCTGGAAATCGTAATCAACTTTGTTTGCTTTAAGCCAGTCCAGGGCTTTTTTTACTGTATTGCAATTGGTAATTCCGTAAACTTTCATACCGCAAAGCTATTGATTTCCGCCTCCACTTTTACTACCGCCGCCCTTGGTATCATCATTATTGATACCACGTTGGTTCTTTTTAATATCACTATTAAGCTTACCAAATTTATAATTAAGCCTTATAGCAAAGTTACGGTATGGGTTGGTGCCACTGTAGGTATTATAAAAATCATTTGTGCGGGTATAGCCATGGTAAGTGCGGTATTTACTGTACGGGTTGTTCGCAACCAGCGATACTGTAAATGTTTTTTTGAAAAACTCTTTGGAGGCCACATAGGAGTTAAATATAAAACTGCTTGATTTTCCCTGCAGCGTTACATCGCCGCTAAAGAAACCCGCATCCAGCGCCAAGCGGTAGCCTCCGTCAAACTTATAGGCTAGGTTTCCAAAAGCGCGGCCGGTATAACCGTCGTTGGTATAAAAGCTACCATTATACGTACCCTTGAGCCAGATGTGCGAAATTCCGCCATTGATGCTAACGGTAAACTTTTTGGTGATAGTTAAATTGGTATTCAGGTTTAAACCAAGGGTGCGGTTGCTGCCCAAATTTTGATACGTGGTGTAAGTAACGGTATCAATCAGCGTGCTCACATTCTGGATAGAGTTATTGGAGAAAGCGTAGCTCAGCCCCGCATTGATAGCTGCTTTTTTAAAATTGCTATACGTAAGCTCAAATGTATTGTTAAGCTCGGGCCGCAGCTGCGGGTTACCGGTGGTTACAAACTTTGGGTTTGAGTTATCAACAAAAGGGTTTAGCTGGTATATTCCAGGCCGCTGAATGCGCTGGGTGAAGCCAAAATTAAAACTGCTTGTTTTAAAGCTTCGCTGTATGGAAATTGACGGGATTAAATTATTGTATCCCCTATCCAGCGGTGTTCCGGCAAAATCGGCGCTAACCTGGGTATGTTCCAGGCGTAAGCCGCCTTTGGCCGTCCATTTGGTAAATTTTACCTGGTAGGAGTTATAGGCACTGTATACGTCCTGGTGATAATCAAATGTATTGGTCTGGTTAGCGTCTACAACGTAATCGCCGGTATTGGCGTCCTGGTTTTCGCGCCTGTAATCACTAAAATTATTGCGCAGTATCACCTTACCGCCCATCTCAAGGTTCACTTTCTTAAATGGGTACACATAATCTAACTGAAAGGTATGGGCCTTGTCGCCTGCCTTATTATACTGCCTGAAATTGGGATTGTTAACATCATCAAAATTAAGCCTGTCGCTAAAAACATTGCTGTTATACTGGTTACCCGGCGAATAGCTGTATTTATAGGATGCGGTAAGCAATTCATCCTTTTTATTTTTGAACCCAAGCTGGTAATTAACAGAGATATCTGTCCCCTTATCGTGGTTTGTCCCATCGCTTAAACTACGATAAGCCTCGGCAATACTGCCATCTTTTTTTATCTGAGTTGATGTCTGATCGCTGTTCTGATTAAAATTGCCGCTAAACAACTCGAACGATCCTGTTAGCAGGTTCAAACTATCCAATTCGTAACTTAACTCGGCATTAGCGTATTTGTACTTCCCTTCAAACCAGCCATTACCGTTTTGATTTAAAACCGATTGCGAAACGTTTTGTGTTTGCGAACTTTGGTTGCTGTTGTTAACCCTGTTTTGATTACCAAAACCGGCGTAGCCCGACAGGCCAAATTTGCCTTGTTTTACCGTAGCATTTAAATTGTAGCCCGGCCCCCAAATGCTGTTAAACCGCGAGTTGATACTGCCGTTGTAGCCCTGGTCGGCATTTTTTTTGGTAACGATATTGATAATGCCCGATAAACCCTCCGCATCGTATTTTGCGGGTGGCGTGGTAATTACCTCTATCCTTTCAATATTGGTTGCCGGCATAGCCTTCAGCACATCCGACGGATTTTTAGCCATCAGAGCCGACTCTTTACCATTTACCAGTATCTTATAATTGCCGCTTCCTTTCAGCCTTATTTTGTCGTCGCCATCAACCGATAGCAAGGGCACCTTACGCATCATATCCAGGGCCGATATCGCTTTACTTTCCGGGTCGGCCTGTACATCATAAGTAAGCCGGTCAACCTCCTGTTTCATTACCGGCCTCACGGCGGTAACACTCACCTCGCCCAGCTGCTTGCTGGCAGCCGACATATATATTTTCCCGGCATCAACTGCAGATGCGGTAGCTTTTACCGGAAACGTTTTTGATGCAAACCCCACAAATGCCACAGCCAACTGGTACGTTTTGCCTTCGGGCGCTTTAAGCTCAAAGCTACCGTCTTCTTTGCTAAGGGTGCTTTTTACCGATGCCTTTGTTGCGGCATCCTGCAAAACAACCGTAACATAGCCCAAAGGCTTGTTTGCCGCCGAATCAATAACTACACCTTTAACGGTAATGTTTGAAGGGCCGGGGTTTTGCGCTATAGCCAATATCGAGAAACAACAGCAAATTACTGTGAGTACAAATTTTTGCATAAGGAATTTAGGTGATATGACGCAGCAAGATACCCATGTGTTGCAACATGGAACAACTATTTAACACTTTTTAACTAATTGGTTAGTTATCAGCCGGTAAAATTTTTATTTGTTAAACCTGGTCATGGTTAGTTCGGTACCGATGGTGCAAAAACTCTTCACCATTTCTATCGAGCGATCAATCAGCGCAGGCAGTTCGGGTTTCTCGTCATCATCAAAACCACTCAAAACATAATCAACCTGCCTACCTTTAGGGAAGTTATCCCCCACCCCAAAACGCAGGCGCGCATAATTATTATGGCCAAGTGTGGCCTCGATATGCTTTAAGCCATTGTGCCCGGCGGCGCTGCCTTTAGGTTTTAAGCGCAGTGTGCCCAGGGGCAGCGCAATATCATCAACAATAACCAGCACATTCTCCAACGGAATTTTTAAATCTTTCATCCAGTGGTTAAGCGCTTTTCCGCTCAGGTTCATAAAAGTAGTAGGTTTGATAAGGCAAAGCGTGCGTCCTTTAACAGATACCTCGGTATAATAGGCCAGGCGCATATTATAAAATTTGGCGCCCTCCTGTTTAGCCAGTTCATCCAAAACCATAAAGCCTATGTTATGCCGGGTATCGGCATATTCGGGGCCTATATTTCCAAGTCCTACTATTAGATATTTCATTTAGGGGAGCAAAGATAAAAGTTTTTTGGATTAAGGATTTTAAGACCGGGGCTGCTTTTAAAATTGACGAGATTTTTTCGCGCTGATATGCCGGGGGCGCAAAGTGATTTGTCTCAAATATTTGAAGAGTATGGTAATGCCGAAAAATTACTGTACAGCTTTTCTGTCGGCTATAACCTGGTGTGCCTGTTTTGGCAGGTTTGCATTACCGCTCTGGCTTTCAAAATCAATTTTATGGTAAGTAATAAGCCAGGTATCATCGTATTTGGCCAGCTTGGTATGGTAATTTGCTGTCACAACCCAAACCTGGTCGCCCAGGAAATGACTGGCAACCGTGCTATAAAAAACATCGGCCATTTTACCGTTTAGTTGCACCTTAAATGCCGAAACACGGTGGTCTGTTTTATCAAAGCCCGGTAAAAATGAAGCCCAGTTATCTACTATCTGCGCCGGGCTAAGTTCTGCCGGCCCAAAGCCATTCATTGAAGAATAATCAAGTGTAACCACCGGTGCCAGTATACTTTCTATTAATGCCCAGTCATGACTGTCGGCGCCTTTAAATAAATTAGTTACTGCGTTAATTATTTTATTGCCTTCCATGGTATTTAGATGTAAAGCTATTGAATTTGTTTCAAAACAACATATAAATCGGTAATTGTGCTTAAAACAAACTGCATAAGATGTAATTAACAAGTATAAAAAACACAATTTTATGGGCGGTATAAACATTGCGTTATGCACGCATTATTGTGAATGGTAAAGTTTTGCGAAACGCTAAAGGGATAATGATGGGTATCGCATGGCGGAGACAACTCACCCCGACGACCCCGATAATATCGGGGCGTCTGCCCTCCCTCCGGCTTGCGCCGCATAGAGGGGCTAAAAAATAAAAAAATGAGCTTCAACCCTCTTTGCGGCGCAAGCCGGAGAGAGGGTGGTCGGGCGCAGCCTCGACCGGGTGAGTTTTAGCCTGCGTTCAAGAGAATGGGTTAAATTAAATACCAAGGTAAGTACGAGGCAATAACGATCGTTTTTTAGGCAGCTCTACGTCCGACAGGGAAACCCCACTTTATACTTACGGCTTAGTACTTATGACTTAACACTACCTCGCGTATTGCTTCACCAGCTTATCAACTATCTGCGCGGTTTCATCCGGGAAATCAACAATAATTTTTTTATCATCGTTAATCCACTTAGTTAAATGGCCACCGAAAGAGTCGTTAATCTCGGGTACTACAGGCACGCCCAGTTTTGAGGCCGAAAGGGCGTTGCATTGTTGCTCATACTGCCCTTTCATGGGTATCATCATCACTTTCTTTTTCAGGAACAGTGCCTCGGCAGGGCCTTCAAATCCGCCGCCGGTTAGTAGTCCCTTGCAACTGGCCAGGCTTTTATTAAAGGCCTCATTATTTACGGGGAATATCTGCACATTGCCGGCCTGCATCGGCGTTTTCTGGCGCTTTGAAAACACCTCCCATTGTACATCTTTTACCGCGCCTAAGTGTTTCAATAGTGTTTTATCGTCATATGCAGGCAGGTAAACGCTGTAATGTCCCAGGTTACTGGTTTCCATCTGCCGTATCTCGCTGCGGATAACCGGTGTATTTATAAAAGTATCGTAGCGTTCAAAATGAAAGCCCACATGATAGGTAGTAGGCGAATAATTTTTTAACAGCCACTGCGCAAAAGGATCTTTTTTTTCGGGACGGGGGGTATTGGGCGATACAAAAGAACATTGATGACTTAACGATACCGAGGGCACACGCTGAAACTTACAGGCCCAGGCACTTACCGGCTCAAAATCGTTAATTACCAAATCGTATTGTTTTAAGGGAAGGTGCCGCAAATCGTGCCAAAACCGGCGCAGGTTCATGATTTTCCAGGTTGCCCAGTTATCAACCCCGCCATTGGTGCCAAAAACAAAACTAACCCCATGAAACCTGTATTTTAAAGGCTGCGATAATGAAACCTCGGCCTCGGTGCCGCTTACCAGCAGGTCAACCTCGCCATATTGCTGTAATAAAGGTACAATTTCGCGGGCCCGGCTTATATGCCCGTTGCCGGTTCCCTGTATGGCAAACAGTATTTTCATGTATATAGAATTAGGGGCAATTTAGTAAAAGGAAATGTTTTGATGATATTTAAATAGCTAAAGATTGTTATTGAGCAAGCTACAATAAAAGAAATTGACGGGGAGGCGGTAAATTGAATTGATACCCTCATGTAAATTTGCCGGTTGGTGTAACTTAAACCTGCAACATGCATCTTACAGGGCATAAAAAGCACACCGATGTCCTTAGTCATAAAAAAACTGACCAAACAATATAACCAGCATAAAAGCGGCCTTACCGATTACTCCATCACCATTGAAAAAGGCGTATTGGGCCTGCTTGGCCCCAACGGCGCGGGCAAATCAACACTGATGAAAATTATTGCCACCATCAGCAAACCAACAAAAGGAACTCTGTTTTTAGATGGCGAAGATATTGTTGCCAATCCTGATAAAATTCGTAAAATATTGGGCTACCTGCCGCAGGATTTCGGGGTTTACCCAAACCTTAACGCGTACGAATTTTTAGAATATATAGCAGCCATGAAGGGCGTAGGCGGCAGCGGCTTACGCAAGCGGATAGACCTGTTGTTAGAAGGTGTTAATTTAACTGCCGATGCCAAACGCCCTATTGGCACCTACTCCGGCGGGATGAAACAACGGATTGGCATAGCACAAGCGTTATTGAATGACCCTAAAGTGTTGATATTTGATGAACCCACCGTTGGCCTTGATCCCGAAGAACGGGTAAGGTTTCGCCAGCTGATATCTGACCTGGCCGACGATTGTATCATCATCCTGTCATCGCACATCGTTTCGGATATTGAAACTATAGCCGATGAAGTTGCTATCATGAAAAACGGCATACTGCTTAATAAAGCTGCCCAGCCGGATATTATAAAACTGGTTGATGGTAAAGTATTTGAAGTACTGGTAAGTAATGATGAAATTGCCGGTATCCGCACCAAACACCAGGTTATTGATACCAGCCGGCAAAAGGATAAAACCAGGATTCGTTTTATCACCAGGACCGGGCAGCCCGAAATGGGTGCAATAGCTGTAAATGCCAGTTTAGAAGATGCGTATTTGTTTTTAACGCAAAATAACAACTAAAGCGCCGTGAGATACATTTACAGCATTATTAAAGCCGACTACCTGCAGCGCACCCGCAGCTACGCTTTCCTGATTACCCTGGCTATTACCTTTTACGCGGCCTACTCTTTTGTGCCGCCGCCAACGGCATCATATACTACTTTAAATGTTGTTGGTTTTAAAGGCGTTTATAATTCGGCCTGGGTAGGTTATGTTTCGGGCATGATGACCGCTATTATGCTGTCGCTTTATGGTTTCTTTTTGGTAAATGGCGGCATTAAAAAAGATATTGATACCGAGGTTGGCTTAATTATAGCTACCACCCCCATTACCAATTTTGAATACCTGCTTAGCAAAATGCTTAGTAATTTGTTGGTGCTGCTCACTATTGCCGGCTGCACTTTTGTGGTTAGTATTATTATGTTTTTTGTGCGCACCAGTGGCTCTTCCTTTATTATCAGCAATTTCATTATCCCTTATTTACTGTTTGTGGTGCCTGCCATGGTTTTTATATCATCGCTGGCGGTAGTGGCCGAAGTATTTTTGGGCCGAAAAAGTATCCTGCAGTACATCGCCTTCTTTTTCTTTTTCGGCGCGCTGATGGCTAATGTAAATGGGCAAAAAAACGAAACACTTGCTGTTATCATTGATCCGTATGGTGTACGCACCATGACAACCAGTATCAAAAACCAGGTAAATACCCAATATCACCAACATATTGAAGGGGTTAACCTCGGTTTCACTTTCAACAGTAAACGAGGCTTCCGGATATTTGAGTGGAACGCTATAACCATAACCGGCCTGTTTTTAGCAAGCCGTTTATTATGGCTTATGCTGTCAATGGGCTTGGTTTACCTCTCGTCGTTCTTTTTTCACCGGTTTGATTTTAAACGGGCTCTAAAGAAAAAGGCGGCTGTAGCCGACCCGCAGCTTACCACGCCGGCTTTTGCAGCCACCGGCATCAACCGCACGCTGATGCCGCCTTTGGTTACCGACTACGGTATCTTCCCCTTCATCAAAACTGAGTTGCTTTTACTGGTACGTAAAGGATCTAAATGGTTATGGCTTATTATTGCAGGGGTATCTATAAGCATGCTGTTTGCGCCGATAGGTATTTCGCACCTGTATATATTGCCTGTACTTTGGTTTTTGCAGGTAACGCGCCTGTCGGAACTGGCTACGAAGGAAGAAACCTATCGCCTGCATTATTTTACTTATGCATCCTACAAGCCCTTACAGCGTATGCTGCCTGCACAAATACTGGCAGGGGCGATATTAGGTATCGTTTTAGCATTTCCGCTGATATTGCGTTACGTGATTGCCGGCAACGGTTACGCCATCTTCAATATCATCAGCGGGGCTGTTTGCATTGTATTATTAGCAGTTTGCATTGGAATTATCAGCAAGGGTAAAAAACTGTTCGAGATCATTTTCTTTTTACTTACCTACGCGCTTACCCAGGCCATACCCATTGCCGATTACCTGGGCGCCATACCGCACAATAACCACATCATTTACATAGCTGTTATTTTGGGGCTGAACGTTTTTTTGGCGATTGTTAGTTTCGTGGTGAGGGGATATCAGTCAAGGCATTTGTAGGAGGTTGATTTTTCGGTTGTATCAGGATGACTTATCCCTAATAAACTTCCGGCTACTTTAAATAAATGTTTCGACCACTTGGTGGCAGAAGTAATATTATTGATTAACAGCAACGATGATTCTATGAAAATAGCTTCATAAATACATTTGAGACTTTTACTATACTTGATTCTTTTAAAGTCTCTGCTTTACGAACAATGATTTTCTTATCAGCAGTAAAAATTCTGGATGGGCGGATATTTGAAGATATGGGCAACGAACCGCTTGCGAAATCAATAGCATCAATAGCAATAGCATACGTATCGTTACTTTGTTGGCTGGTTATCTGGCAAAGAATAATGTCGTCACCAGGAAGATTGGCCAAAACCAAAGCCGGTCTTTTTTTGCTACCTGACAAATCAGAGAATGGAATGGGGATAACTACAATGTCGCCTTTTACAAATCCTGCCATGCCAAATCTTCTCCGGGAGTTAACCAGTCTTTTGACAAAACCTTTTCGCTTGCAAAATGAGTCTTAACGTCGTCCTTTATCTCAGTTGATTTATTCGCCTCTTCAATTGTAAATGCAATTACCTCTACTTGCTTACCAACAAAATCTTCCGGCAAACTGATAGAGATATTCCTATTAACGGGCTTAACAACTGTCCTTATCATATCCAAATATACAAAAAGTAAATTTTAAATCTCGGCTATCATCCCTTATTAATGCGCCTTATAACTTGCTAAATCATTATACATACTCCTAAAGGAACTGCGGATACCAAAACTCAGCATAGCGGTTTTGTCATGAAACTGATCATTTTTCTCGGTACGGTAAAGGCCGCCCAACTCAATGCGCAGGTTATATTTGGGGTTTAGCAAATAAGCTATTTTCCCCTCCAGGAAAACCATGTTGGTGGTTAAGCCCTGCCCTGTGTAGTTGCCATACTGCCTTGATGGATCGATGTACAATTGAAAAAGGTCTTTACCATAATTCTGGCCGTTTATATCTAATCCATAATGCCCGTAATCAAGCTCACCGCTAAAGTCAAACCGTTTGTACGAGTAATTTAACAAGCCCACAACCTCGCGCAGGTTTGCTCCCCAGGGGTGAGCCAATGGCTCGCCATTATCTGCATAGTTTTGTACCGAGCTACGTTCCGAATAAGTGTATGGCTTAACGTTATTGCTTTCAACTAAATAGTTAAGGCCTTTAATGGCAAACAGGTTTGCGCCCCTGAAGCCAATTTGCCAGGCATACTTGTTACGGGAACTGCCGTTGCTGGAGAAAAAGTTTTTACTTTCAAACTCATCCAATGCAAACTGGCCATAAGCGGTAATGCCATCGGTAATTTTGTACCTGCCGGTAAAACCTATCAGCGCATTGTCTGGCGAGCCGTTGGATGCTTCAACCGGCCTCAGAAATATTAAAGGATTGATGTAGGTAAAATCAAACCCACGCTGGTGGCCAGCATCGTCTTTAGCACCCCATATAATCGAATCAAAAAATCCGAAAGCCAGGCGGTCGCTTACATTCCAGTCTAAATAGTGAAATACTGCAAACTTCTTACGATCATTATTGTCAACCCGTGCAGATAAAGGATCATCCATATAAGTCCACATGGCCATATACCTAACATCGCCCAATGTGGCCGTTACTTTAAAAAACGGGTAGGGCGATGCATAATCAGACAAAAGTACCGACCGGTAACCATCGCCTATAAAATTTTTATCGCGCCCCAGGCTAACATTTAAATATTTGCTTGGTGTGTAAGATACCAGCCCTGTAATGTACGACCAGCGGTACTCGCTGCCGTAAAGGCTGCCATATGCCTGCCCGCGCACTATGCCCACCTGGTTGGTGTAAGTAGCCAGATACTCTGGTAACTGCGCCCGGTTTTCGTACCCGGTTATGTTGTAAGATAGCTGGCTGCCCAGGGTACCACCAATTTGTAGCCCTAACGAGCCGAAACTTGTATTTTTCTTTCCTGAAAAATCGCGGCTCAAATTAAAGTCGGGCAGCAGGTCGGCATAAAAAGTGGCATTATTGCTTTTTACATCTATCTGATGTTCACTAAAAAAACGACCTTTAAACCCACCCGCACTGTTCATCAGTGAATCATAATGATGTTTCAGCAATGAATCGTCCAAAAACGGTTTTAAAGAACTGTGCACCCGGGTTTTGGTGGAGTACACATCTTCGTTAAGCTTTTGGTAAAACTGGTACGAATAGGGTTGATACTCAGACTGGGCTTTTACAATTCCACCTGTTAAAACAAATAATATAATTGCGGTAAATATTTTCTTCATATGTAGAATTGATAGATCAATTTTTATTCAAAATAATTTAATGTTGCAAAGCCACCCTTTTTCAAATACTCGTCCTTTTTTACCAAATGCAAATCGGCCTGTATCATATCGGTAACCAGGGCCTGCAAATCATATTTAGGTTTCCAGCCTAATTTTTCAAACGCTTTTGTGGCGTCGCCAATTAGCAGGTCAACCTCGGTAGGCCTAAAATAGCTGGGGTCAACCTTAACAACCGTTTGCCCGAATCTTAAAAAATCGAGGTTTAAACCAAGTTCAAAAGCACGTTGTTCATCAATATCAATAATCACGCCGCGTTCATACTTATCGCGGCCACTAAATTCAACTTCGATGCCTAACTCGTTAAAAGCCATTTTTATAAAATCGCGCACGGTTGTGGTTACACCGGTAGCTATAACAAAATCCTCGGCTTTGTCCTGTTGCAGCATCAGCCACATGGCCTCAATATAGTCTTTGGCATGCCCCCAATCGCGCTGGGCCGATAGATTGCCCACATACAGGCAATCCTGCAAACCTAATGCAATTTTTGAAGCCGCACGCGTAATTTTACGGGTAACAAATGTTTCGCCCCGGATAGGGCTTTCATGGTTAAATAAAATGCCATTGCAGGCATACATTCCATAAGCTTCGCGATAATTCACTATTATCCAGTAGGCGTACATTTTTGCCACCGCGTACGGCGATCTTGGATAAAACGGTGTAGTTTCACTTTGCGGCACAGCCTGAACCAGGCCATAAAGCTCGGATGTGGAGGCCTGGTATATTTTGGTTTTTTTGGTAAGATCAAGCAGCCTCACCGCTTCTAAAATACGGAGTGTGCCTATTCCATCAGCATTGGCGGTATATTCGGGAGTGTCAAAGCTTACCTTAACGTGGCTTTGCGCGGCCAGGTTATAAATCTCATCGGGTTGTACCTCCTGAACCAGCCTGATGAGGTTGGTAGAATCGGTAAGGTCGCCATAATGAAGTTTAAATTTCACATTAGCTTCATGCGGATCGGCGTATAAATGATCAATCCTGTCAGTGTTTAATAACGACGATCTCCTTTTTACGCCATGTACTTCATAGCCCTTTTTTAATAAAAATTCAGCTAAGTATGCACCATCCTGACCAGTAATGCCCGTTATTAAAGCTTTTTTCATCAATATTAAAGTGCTAATACTTCTATATTACAATATTATCCAATTTAATTGTAAAAACAGCCATGAGGCCTTACATAAGTTGTTTTCATTAAAGCAAAATATGGTTACACCATGATGTTATGAGTTATCCCTGTACTTTATATTAGTCAACTTATTGGGCTTCAGGTACAGGTAATCGTTTTTAAAATCAAGGATCATATTAAAACGTTTTAACAAATCATTACCCAAATAGTTTATCTCAAAACCAACCGGATTTTTAGATCCTAATATCAGCGTTGGTATGTTTGTAAGGTTAAAGCTGTTCAAGTTAAAAGCCGGTGATAATACCGTCCTTGTTTCAAATGCTGTTCCCTGCGGATCGTGAAGTATAACGGTGCGAATGAGTTTTAAATTGGCGGCAAATTTTTCTCTCGCGGCCCAGGTGCTATCTAAAATAATGGCTTGTTCAGACCCTATATCCATACTGAAATTACCCGTATGTTTTTTGCCGTTTATTACAAACGTGCCTTTAATGTACGGAAACGAACGTGCAAATTCCATTTTTGATCTGATATAGCCGTTTAAAGCACGGGGTAACTCCGAATGGATAATCAGTAAATTATGGTCGTAATCCACCTCTACCTGTTTGCCTTCAAACACGTTCCAGCCAATACGGCCATCCATTTCATGTGCTGTTATGTTGGTGGTAAGCACCTCGGGGTTGTTTATCACCAGGTTACCCATTTGCAGTTTAAAAACCTTGTTAAGGTTTTTGTAATTTGGCCTGGTTTTACCCGCCAGGGCATCAGGCTGATTTGATAATAATTTTGTTTTATGCAATATGGCATCCCTGGTTAAATGAAAATCAAAAGAGCTGATGTCAAAGTGCAGGTTTAACGTATCGGTATTGTTAATAACGGCAACTATCTTAATGGCGTTAAAACCGGTAAGCTTAAATGGAATGGTATCTGTAGTAAGTATCTTGTTTTTTATTTTATCATCGGGCGGGATAGCGCTGGCAATTTGGGTGTAGCAGGAATCTTTACCGTTTAGCAGAATAATAAAATTGAACCGTGTACCAGGCTTTACTTTTACCCTGATAGAATCAATATCGGTATAAAATGTAACCCATTTGGCTTTTCGCGTTCTATCGGCGGTAAAAACATCGGGCCGGGCTGCCGGCGAAAGCGACCATACATTTTTATCAAAATACCCCCCATCATTTATTGATACAGTTTTTGAGGTAGCTTTTATAACCGGCAGCTTTGATTGCGCAAGAATTTGTTGGGTTATTAAAAAACATAGGAAAAGGCAAATGTATTTCATGATAGGGTTGTATCCGTTGATAAAATGCAGACAAATCAAATATACATATGTTGGCCTATCGGAACAACGCGGTACTTCAGTTATTAAGTTTTAACAATTGTGTTATTAATATAATGCCTTACAGCAAATGAATAGTAAAAGAAATTATTATGTAAATTTGTATATGGCGCGACCCTCATACTGTATATTACTAACTGCCGAGCAAGAAGGCGGATTTAGTGTTTCTGTTCCTGAGTTACCTGGTTGTTTTACTGAAGGAGAAACGATTGAAGAAGCCATTGATATGGCTAAAGAAGCAATCAGGTTATACATAGAAAGTTTCGATTCATGAGCACCGTAAAAGAACGCCGCTACATTAACGCCGCCCTTGACAGTTACCGCGAAAAACTGGACACCATTCCAGATGATCAGTTTGCCGAAACTCCGCCTGGCGGCGGTTGGTCATACGCCGAGGTTTACAGCCACATATTGCAGGCTACCTTAGGTTCGTCAATAGCATTGGAGCGGTGTACACATGGCAGCTGCCCGCCAACTAAAGCCGGCGTAACCTGGGAAGGGCGCCTGTTATTGTTAATGGGGATGTTTCCGCCGGTAAAAGTTAAAATACCTGATGCTGTTTCTGACAAAATGGTTGCCGCTAAAATAAGCAAAGAAGACGCCAAAAACCTGATCATCAAATGCCGTAAACGAATGGATACCACCGCGCCGCTTATTGACGGGGCCCCGGCTGCAAGCCGTTATAAACATCCGCGGTTGGGCATGCTTAACGCCAGGCAATGGTTCCGGTTTATCCGGATACACCTGGAGCACCATTTAAAACAGCTGGAGCGTATCAAAAATAAATTATCGCAGGCATGAAACCTTTCACATTTAACAGAGTCTTAACAGTGTGATAATGTTAGGTTTCTGATATTTGTAAAAATCATTGTGATGAATTTTGAATACGCTTATTTGGTTGTTATAGCTTTACTGCTGTTGGTAGGTATCTTCTATATCAGCCCTTATGAATTAACTGTTAATGAGGACGAAGACGACGAATAATCGTTTGTTTAGTATTTATTTAAAATTCAAGAATCGGCAAAACCTGCCGCCTGTGCATTTAATCCCCTAATTTTAATGGCAAAACGCGAAGTAGATATTGTAGTAATATCCGATGTTCATCTTGGTACTTATGGATGTCATTCAAAAGAATTGCTTAAATATTTAAAAAGCATTAAGCCTAAAATACTTATCCTTAACGGCGATATCATTGACATCTGGCAGTTCAGCAAATCGTATTGGCCCGAGGCGCATATGAAGGTGGTTAGGCGTATATTAAAATTTGTTACCGAGGGCATCCCCGTATACTATCTTACCGGCAACCACGATGAGATGCTGCGTAAATTTGCCGATTTTGACCTCGGTTCCTTCAAACTGCTCAACAAAGTAGTATTAAATATTGATGGCAAAAAAGCCTGGATTTTTCATGGCGATGTTTTTGATGTTACCATGCAGCACTCCAAATGGCTGGCCAAACTGGGCGCCGTAGGCTACGATACCCTGATACTTATTAACAGCATGACCAATTGGTTATTAACCGCTATTGGCCGTCAGAAAATGAGTTTCTCGCAAAAGGTGAAAGCCCGCTTTAAGGAGGCTGTAAAGTTTATAAACCAATTTGAGCAAACCGCCGCCGACCTTGCTGTTGATAAAAACTACCAGTATGTAATTTGCGGACATATTCACCATGCCGAGATCAGGCAGATAGAAAATACCGATAAAACGGGGTCTGTACTGTACCTTAACTCGGGCGATTGGGTTGAAAGCCTATCCTCACTTGAATACCAGAACGGCAACTGGACTATCTTCAAATACAATCCTGAAGAGTTTAACACCGATGCCGACGAGGATGACAAAACCGATGCCGAAGACCTTGATGCCAAAATGGATGTTAAAAATTTGTTAGACAGGTTTAGACAGGAAACTGAGTAGAGCAACTCTTTTACGCTACCTATTTGTGTAGATATCCTTAAAAAAATGTCATTTCGATAGAGCGAGTGGGGTGTGGCACGGGTGGTGCGAAAGAGAAACTATCTCTTGAGCGTAGCGAAAAATCTTGATCACCCTTCACCAACAAAGTCTATCGGGATGCAAGGCGTACAAGATTTTTCGCTACGCTCAAGAGATTGTTTCTCCTCACCTCCAACACACCAGCCTACGCTTGGTTCGTCGAAATGACAAGCTATTTAATTGACTACTGAATTATTCTAAATTTTACGATGCGATAGTATGCGCATTGCGCTGGGCGCCTAAGTTTTTAACCTGCCTGGCAATTCCGTCGGCATCAAAACCACATTCGGCCCAAAGTTCGGGTTGTTCGCCGTGTTCAACAATCCTGTCAGGTATACCTAAGCGTTTTACCTGGGTTTTTTGATAGCCGTTATCGGCCATAAATTCCAGTATCGCACTGCCCATCCCGCCTTCAAGGCAACCGTCTTCAACCGTAATCACTTTATCAAACTTCCTGAATACCTCGTGTAGTAAAGCTTCATCAAGTGGTTTCACAAAACGCATATCGTAATGAGCAGGATAGTAGCCCTCGTTATTTAGCGCGGCTATGGCTTTTACAGCCTCGTTCCCGATGGCTCCGATAGAGAGTATCGCTACATCTTCACCGTCGCAAATTTTGCGGCCTTTACCTACCGGGATGGCCTTGAAGGGGCGTTGCCAGTCAACCATCACACCATTACCACGGGGATACCTTATTACAAAAGGCCCCATGTTTTCCTGCTGGGCTGTGTACATCAGGTTACGCAGTTCTTCCTCGTTCATCGGTGCCGATACCGTCATGTTCGGGATGCAACGCATATAGGCCAGGTCATAAGCGCCGTGGTGAGTTGGGCCATCTGCACCGGCAAAACCGGCGCGATCAAGACAAAGCACCACATTAAGTTTTTGTATGGCCACATCGTGTATCACCTGGTCATACGCCCTTTGCATAAAGCTGGAATAGATATTACAAAACGGAACCAGGCCTTGTGTTGCCAAACCGGCCGAGAAAGTTACCGCGTGCTGCTCGGCAATGCCCACGTCAAAAGCACGGTTAGGCATAGCCTTCATCATCAGGTTTAACGAACAGCCCGATGGCATTGCCGGCGTAATACCCATTATTTTAGGATTTTGCTCGGCCAGTTCAATAATGCTATGGCCAAACACATCCTGGTATTTAGGAGGCTGCGGCTTATCGTATTTGGCTTTCTTTATCTCGCCGGTAATTTTATCAAATAAACCGGGGGCGTGCCACTTGGTTTGGTCTTTTTCGGCCAGGGCGTAACCCTTGCCTTTAGTGGTAACGCAATGTAATATTTTGGGGCCCGGGATATCGCGCAGATCTTTTAAAACTTTTACCAGGTGGTTTACATCGTGGCCGTCTATCGGTCCAAAATACCTGAATTTTAAAGCTTCAAAAAAGTTGCTTCGTTTAAGCAGGGTGCCTTTTATGCTTTTTTCTAATTTCTGGGCAATTTTAAACGCATCCGGGCCAATAGCCGACAGCTTGGCCAGCACATGCGCAATATCGTCCCGGAAACGGTTGTAGGGCTTGGATGTAGTAATGTCCGTTAAGTATTCCTTCAAAGCGCCTACATTAGGATCGATAGACATGTTATTGTCGTTCAGGATTACCAACAGGTTGGAGTTTTCGATACCTGCATGGTTCAAAGCTTCAAAGGCCATACCAGCCGTCATGGCGCCGTCGCCAATAACGGCAACGTGCTGTCTGTCGGTTTCGCCTTTGTACTGCGATGCCACGGCCATTCCCAAAGCAACAGATATAGACGTTGATGAGTGGCCAACGCCAAAAGTATCATATTCGCTTTCAGATCGTTTGGGAAAACCGCTGATGCCTTTATAAATCCGGTTGGTATGAAACTCCTCGCGACGGCCTGTGAGTATTTTGTGGCCGTATGCCTGGTGGCCTACGTCCCAAACTAATTGGTCGTAAGGTGTGTTCAAAACGTATTGCAATGCAACTGTAAGTTCCACAACCCCCAGACTGGCGGCGAAATGGCCGCCATTTACCGATACAACATCGATGATATACTGGCGCAACTCCTGGCAAACCTGTCCAAGTTGATCTTCACTAAGTTGCTTTAAATCAGAAGGGTAATTTATTTTTGATAATAAATCGCCGGCCGGTACCTGCATTGACATTTGTAATCTGTATTTAACTTACAAAGTAAACTAATTATTTATAAATAAAGCATATCGATTTGTATTAAAAAAGAGGCAAGAGTTAAGAATCAAGAGTCAAGACAGCCGCCTTATCCCAGGTTTAATTACCTATTTAAAAAAATCTTATCTCTTGATTCTTGATTCTTGATTCTTGACTCTATTTTTACAGTCATGACCGACGACAGCTTTGCCATACATTTACCCCAGTTTGAAGGTCCGTTTGATCTGTTGCTGTTTTTTATTGAACGCGATGAACTGGATATCCACGACATCCCAATTGCCAAAATTGCCGACGATTTTTTGAACTACATTCACCAGATGACCAGCCTGAATATGGAGCTGGCCAGCGAGTTTATATTTGTTGCCGCAACCCTGATGCGCATTAAGGCCAAAATGCTGCTGCCCCGCTACGAGGCCGAAAATGCCGCAGATGATACCGATACCAAGGAAAACCTGATCCGCAAACTGATAGAATACAAAAAGTTTAAGGAACTATGCGACGAACTGCGGCCATATGAGGAAGAGCGTTTTAAACAGGAGAAACGAGGCAACATTAAGCACGACCTGGAGCAGATAGAAAAAGTAGTACTGCCCGGCGAAGAGCTATCTGAAATAAGCCTGTACAAGCTAATGATGGTGCACGAACGCCTCATGCGCAACTACCTTAACCGCAGCGAAGAGGTGAAGCATACCGTAGTGCAGTACCCTTACACTATCGAAAAACAGAAGCAAGCTGTTGCCGACCTGCTTAAGATCAATAAAATGCTCGATTTTAAGGCGCTCGCCAAAGAATCGGAAAATAAGGTCCATTTTGTATACAACTTTTTGGCTGTGCTGGAGATGCTGCAACAGGAACTGATAGACATACAAATCGGCCTGGGCTACAATAACTTTTGGATATCGCCTAAGGAGATATGAGACGTTAGATTTGAGATTTGAGACAGAATATGACTGGCGAAATGAAGGTTTATTTACACCAGATTGCCGCTGTTATACTCGATGGAGAATCAGCTGTTAATGTTTTTAAAAAAAAAGGTAGCGGCAACCAATCTAATAACGAACTTTGCAGGGCGATGGATAATTGACCGGCGGATGTTGCCCCTTCGTATCGCAAACGCATAATATCCAAATGAAAAATCAATCAGAAGCTCCCGTTCCCAAATCCGAAATTAAAAGGCATATCTTTTTCGATCTTGATCATACCATCTGGGATTTTGATAAAAATGCGGAGGAGGCTTTGCATGAACTTTATCACCTTCACCAGCTGGAACGCATCGGCCTTACTTCTGCCGGTTTGTTTATTGAAACTTATACCCGTAATAACCATCAGCTTTGGGCACAATACCATACCGGGCAAATCACTAAAGATGAACTACGAGATGCACGGTTTAAACGCACCTTTACCGATCTTGGCCTGCACCCCGACCTGATGCCGGTTGATTTTGAGGATGCCTACGTGCAGTTGTGCCCTACAAAAACAAACCTGTTTCCGCACGCCCATGAAACGCTCACTTACCTGCAATCAAAATATACGCTACACCTCATCTCCAACGGTTTTAAAGACTCCACCCGGATAAAAATTGCCGGTAGTAACCTGGCAGGCTATTTTAAAAATATTATCATCTCTGAGGATGTAGGTGTAAACAAACCCGATAAAGCTATATTTCAGCATGCGATAGACCTTGCCGGAGCCAACAAAAAAGAAAGCGTGATGATTGGCGATAGCCTGGAAGCCGATATTTACGGCGCTTTAGGATTTGGCATGGACGCTATTTACTTTAACCCCTTTAATGCGCCAAAGCCGGAAGATGTACCCGTACAGATAGGGCATTTGAAAGAGTTGGTGGGGATGTTTTAAGATTTTAAACAGCAAAGTCAAACAGCTATTAAAATACATCATCAACACCTACAAGGAGAGGAAGACAATCTCGCTAAGTTTTAGTGGCTCCAACGGCCTAAAAAGCAGCATACCGAAGCAGTTTGCCCCAGAAAGCAAGCCTACTTACCTTCCGGCTACTTCATTTTCCAATTCCTGGTACCATTCAGCGCCATATTTGCGAATCAGCGGGCCTTTTAAGAATTCGTGAACGCGTACTTTCAATTCGTCGCCAAAGGTGCAGGCGGGACTACAAATGCTCCAACGGTCGTAATTTAACACATCAAACTCCGGGTAGGCTGTAATGCGTATGGGGTATAAATGGCAAGAGATGGGTTTTTTCCACGTAACAGCCCCCTCTTCATAAGCTTTTTCGATGCCGCATTTAGTGATGCCGTTTTCCCAAATCACATAAGCACACTCTTTGTTGGTATCTACACAGGGGGTGGTGTAATCACCTTCAAAATCCTTTACATAAGTACCCACCTTTTCGATGGTCTTGATACCCTTGGCCGTTAGGTAAGGCTTTACTTTTGGATATATTTCTTTTAAAATATCAAGTTCGTCGGCATTCAGGGGAGCACCCGAGTCGCCTTCCAGGCAGCAGGCGCCTTTGCATTTGTTTAAATTGCAAACAAAGTTTTCTTTAACTACATCTTCGTGCACCAACACGTTACCTACCTCAATCATATTCAATTTAATTCTTTATGGGGTTTAACGGATACTTCAACCCGCTTGCAGATTGTAGCTCCATTGTTATACTGCCTAAAATAACTTCAACATGCGCCTTTACAGGTATCCTGTTGCCATCATTGGTAATCCAAAGGTACAATTTACTATCCTTACGAAAAATACGCCCCGGGATAATTGTAGGGTTAAATTTCAAACAGTTAAAGGTGCCCATATCACATTTAATAGTTTCTGTACCAACATAAGTGATATTCATTTTATGAAAGCCGTCTTCCAAAAAATATTGCAAATCAAATGTATCGCCTGTTTTAAGCCTGGATACATCAATGGTACGCGCAAAATAATAAGCCGATACAAAATCATATGAATCGCCTTTGTATGAAAACTCGCCTTTATTAGCGGTTACTTTTTTGTCTCTTTGATCAAAAGTTGCCTTGTCGGTATGCTTCCATTTACCTTCGTGCCGGTCTTCGCTGTAAAAGTAAGGTAACAATGTATTTTGATCTACATATGAATCGTAACGGTTGCGCACCTTGTAAAATATATCAAAGGTACCGGCTGTCTTTCCTTCGGCAATCAAATGAAAGGCGTTGCCTGGTAATTTTTTATCGCTGGCTTCAATCCTGATATTAGCTTCGGCTGCGGTAAAAAAGCCATACTGCATTTTATAACTCAGTTTTTCGCCTACTTTAAATACCGGCTCAGTTACTTTTGCAAGTTCCTGTGCAAAGCCCGAAGTGTAAAACAGTATAAAGAACAAGGAGCACGGGACGATTTTTTTCATTAATGTTTGCTTTTAACTGAAGCCAATTTGTGTTTATAACCAGCACATGAATAGGACAATTGATACTATAAATGGTTTAAACCCATTTTTATTGCATGAGCCGGAAACTATTGGATAGCTGGATCGATGAAAAGCAAACAGTAATGTTAATCCTTACGCTTATAAATTGGTACCGTCGAACATGGCTCGCCAAACATAATGCTTTTTACTATGGGTGTTAATTTTTTGGTAAGCTCCACATAGGCCGAAACGGGCACCGCTATATCTCCGCATCCTTTTAATACAATACGTTGGCCCGCGTATTGTTCCAGGTCGGCTTTCGCTATCTCTTTTTCAAACAAAACTGTTTCTAATACATCCGCATTGCCAAAAACAACTTCGCGGGCATAAGGTGCCATACGGTTTGCCAGTAACATGTAAGCCCAGGTTGGCACAATAGCATCAGCGCTACAGGTAATACCTACGTTTTTGTCCTGGTATTGCGTAAAATCGTGTTCTTTTATAAAATCGCGCAAATCTTTTTCGCGCAGCATCAGGCCATGGAACAGGTTATCTTTAATGTCGTAAATAACGCGTTCGCCTGCAGGGTAAAACGAGGCGGGATCTAAGGTAACCAAGCCGCTTTGGGCTACTTTATTTACTATATTTTCCTGTATATCCATAACGTTAAATTCTAAATCCTAATTTCATTAAATTCTAAATCTTAATTTTTAAACTCTAAAATTAAGTTTGATTTTGCTTTGTAAATCTCCGTTCCTATCCCTGATATGCCCGATTTTCCTGTCATCCTGAGGTACGAAGGATCTATCAGCTGTGCATGAACGATAGAAAAGTTCGCGAACAGATCCTTCGTACCTTATAATGACGCGCTTGTAAGCTACTGAATATCAATATCAAATTACTGTCATTGCGAGGTACGAAGCAATCCCCGACATGCTAAGTCCCACATAGTTCGGGATTGCTTCGTACCTCGCAATGACGGGTTTTATAAATGTTATTTCACAAACGTCATCACTGTTTTTCCCAGCTTACCCGGTGGCTACTCAGGATGACCGTTTTTAATTTTTGTATGTCATTTCCGCTTTACCCACCCCTATATTTTACAAGTCTGTTTGTTCACCCGCATTAACAACTTTAAAAATCCCCAGGCAAAAAAAATCCGGGAGACAGTTTAACGCTGTTCCCGGATGTAAAATTACTTTAATTTATATTATAACAGTTTAGCCCTGTTATCTTTTACATTGGCATTATCTTTCAACGCATCTAACACATGTCCGTCTGCACGTTGTATTAAGGTTTGCGCTATTTGTTGTTTTTGCCTTAAGTTGTTGGTAAGCGGTGCCGGATTGGTAAACCCATCAACAATATAAACAAATACGCCTTGTTGGCCGTTAACCGGTTTTGAAAGCTTGTTGGGCTGAGAACCGAAGATAGAACCCACAACTTTGTATTCGGCACCAGCCTGGCCCGGAATAATCGGGTTAGCAAAAACAATATTTTGTACCGGAACTGCTTTAGTACCTACCTTTTGAGCTACCTGATCAATTGATGATGATCCGTTCAGCGCAGCCGCGAATTTTTCATTCAGTTGTTTTGCTTTTACTTCGTTGCGCACAGCAGGTTCAATTTGCTTTTTAACAACGTCAAGCGGTAAAATACCCTTAGGCTTAATTTGAGTTAAACGAGGGATGATGTATTGATCGCCAACTGTAAATACTTTATCGGCAAGGTCGCCTTTGTCGGCCTTAAATGCCCATCTTACAACTTCGCGGGCATTATCTAAACCAGGCAGGCCCGAGGCGGTGCCGGCAACATCATCAGCGGTAAGTTTTTTAACACCTTCTTTTTTAGCTTCGTCATCAAAATTATCTTTTGTTAAAGCAGCTAAAAATCCCTGGGCTTTACTATAAGCTACAGTTTGTGTTTTACTGCTGGCAACAATTGGTTTATCAACAACAGCCACTTTAATTACTTTTACCGATCCTTTTTGATCCTCAACCTGTATAAGGTGAACACCAAATTGCGAGGTAACCACAATCAGGCTGCCTTTGCTTGCTTTAAAAGCGGCATTGGCATATTCGGCGGTTATTTGACCCTGGCCGCCCGCCATCAAGCCGTTAACATCAAATGAAGGTATTTCGCCACCTTTAACAGCACTGCCTTTATCTGTAGAGAAATTGGCAACAAAATCTGTAAACGGCCTGCCGCCTTCAATTAACTTTTTAAGTGAATCTGCTTTAGCTCTCGCTTTTTCGATACCACCTTCAATTTGAGGGTTAATCAAAATATGTCTTGTCCGCACCGAGTCGAAGGTAGTTTTAACGTCGCTCAGTTTGGCAATTTTATAGCTTCCGTTTGATACGTAAGGGCCATAAACAAAACCTTTGGCAGCGTTAAACATCAAAGTATCCAACTTAGGCTCAAACGCGCCTTTTTTCTGGAATACAAGCGGGGTTTTAGTTTCAGAGTTAATCTGCACAAAAAGCGAATCGTTGGTGCTTACTTTAATACTATCAACCAGTTTGTTTACTTCGGCCTTAATAGCAGCGCTATCCTCTTTAGAAGGGGAACCATTGAAAGCTACATAATCAAATGACCTGGTTTCCTGCTGGTTTTTAAACTCAGCTTTGTGGGCATCATAGTACGCACTGTAATCGGCATCGGTTAAAGTTACCTTGGCATCTGGGATAGACGCGTAATCAAGTGTAGCATATTTAAAGCTAACTAATTTATTTTTTGCCTGGTAATCATCATTAGCCTCTAATGAGTTTACGTACAAGCCATTGGTAACAATAGCCATATACTTGGTTTTTTGTTTGGCTTCAAATACCTGTTTCAGGAATTCTCCCCACTGATGTTTAGCAGCAGTATCGGCTTTAGCCGATGATATAAAGCTTAAATACTGGTTAAGTTTGTTTTTATCAAACTGGCCGGTTTGCTGATCGGCAAACTGTGGCACGCGGGTTATCTGCTGATCGGGATTGTTACCGGTTACCATAGCCGCGGCCTCATCATCGCCAACGGTTAAACCTAATTTCTCAATCTCTTTATTAAGCAGCAGTTCGCTTATAACCTGGTTCCAGGTAGTTTCCTGAACATAGTTTAATATCTGGGGCGAAATACTTTGCCCCGATTGTTGCCTAAACTGATTTGTGTTTTGGTCGAGTTTTTTATTAAACTCATCTAATTGAACTTTTTCGCCGTTTACTTCGGCAAGTTCGTTGCGGTCATCTTTAAAAAATGACCCACCTGATCTTACTACCTCGCTCACGATGAATGCAAAAAGTGCAACCCCAATAAAGATTGCCAGGATTTTTCCCATCCGTTCGCGCAAGAAACCCATTATACCCATATACTTCTGTAATTATTATATTCTTTTAAAAGAGGGCGCAAGATACAATTTTTAGTAAAATTCTATAACACAAAATTTTCCTGAAAAAAACAACATTATTGTGTCACTTTTTCGTCTACGTGAAATACGCCCGTACTGCTTTTGAGCGTGGGGTGCAGGAAGGCGTCATCACTTTCAAAACTATCGCCGTTCATTACGTTGCCTCCATTCATGGTTACCTGTACAGGTTTGTGCGAATAAACTTTTTTTGTGGTCTGGTCCCAGTAAAGTTCGTCAGATTTATAGGTTTCGCCTTTGGCATTGGTTGCCACTACGTTTTTATGAAACTCAATAAGCTTTTTAGTATCGCGGGAGATACCCGTATCTGCAACAATATTGCCCGATTCCTGCTGGGTTTGTTTATCGTAAAGTATAACTTTTACGCCTTTGGGCATCAGCTTATAGGGTTCTTTTGTTTGGTACTGTAGCATAAGCGGCGCTAACAGGTGCAATTTAACCCTTGCCGAATCGCTCATAATAAGGTCAACCCCGGTTGTTGGTTCAACCACAATCCCCACTTCGTTAGATGCAATCTCTTTAACCTTGTTCAGGTCATTTTCGCATGAAGTTATAAACAAGCCAAATAAAGGCAATAACAGCAGGCTTGCACCTTTCATATATTTTGCCCCGCTGTACATGCTGTTATTAGTCAAATTTATATTTGGTAAACCACCTGTCGTTTAACGTAAAGCCTAAGTGCAGGTTAACGTAGTTTTCTTTAACCAGGCCATTAGCCAGCGTACCTCTTTTACCAACCTCGGCCGAGAAGTTGATTTTGTAAAAACTACCGTTATTAGGGCGTAAAGGCAAACCAAAGCCGGCGGTTACAGCTACCCTTTTTATGCGGGTGTTATTAACAACCATGTAAGTTTCATCGTAAATACCACCTATGCGGTAATCAACAGTAGCCAGGTAGTTGCGTATGGTAGCTATGTTTGGTGTAATTTGCGCGCCAACATTAATGGTGCGGCTATTTACCAAACCCTGGTTTTGACCATTAATAGTATAGTTTGACCATTGCCCCATAGAGTAATCGGCGCCGATTAAAAATTTACCGTCATTTTGGAACGATACCCCAAACCTGTTTATTTGCGGCAGCTTCAGTTTTACTGATGACCCTTGTTTATTTATCACACTATCAACCGCGATGTTGGGATTGCCGTTGGCATCGTTGGTATAATGGCTTACAATGAAGCTTGATTGCGAGTTGAGTTTTGATCCCGCTGATGCCGAGTAGCCCAAGATAACATGTTTGGTTTCGGAAAGATCAATGGAATACTGTAAACCATAATCGTAATTTAAACCGCCAATGGCATTGGTTTGCTCAATTTTTGTGCTCAAAAATCCTGCAAGTCCGGGCGTTTCGGTGGTGGTATTATCTTTTAAATTACCAAATATATAGGAAACATTACCACCTATTAGCAAATGTTTGGCAATTGTAAAGCCGTAGCCTATGTACGCTTTTGATAAGCCGCCATCGCCATTATAAGTATAATTGGTAGTATTGGTATCGGCCGGCGAAGAAGTACCCAGGCTGCTAACCGATTTTTTATAGCTATAACCACGTTCGCTGTAAGGCAACAAACCAAAACTCAATGCCGAATGCTTGCTTACGGGAATACCAAAAGCTATATGGCTTAACCTGAAGTTTTTATTGCTTTGGCTGCTTTGCCCGGTTTGGCTCAAGGTTGAAAAGTTGCTGTAAATACCTATATCAATAGTAGTTAAATTAATAGCCGCGTATGATGCAGGGTTAAGGAAGTTGATGTTGTTAAACAAGCTAATCCTGTTGGTAGCAACGCCAATGCCGCCTGTACCAAGGCTTTGGGCCGTTGATTGTGGGCTGATATCGCCCAAACCGAACCTTGAATATGGAGAGCTGGTGGTAGACTGCGCGTTTGCTGCAAATACAATTACTGCAGAAAATAGAAGTGTTAAAAGAAACCTGGTATATTTAATCATTATGCTTTTGTATAGCTGCGTTTAATCCTTTTAAAACCAAATAAGGTTCAATTTTTATATAGGGGGCAAAGATGCTGTTTTTTAACAGCGTATCAAAAAAAATACTGTCGCCCCCACTTAGCACAATATTTAGTTGGTTATCAACGGCTTTATAGCTTTCAATAAACCCGGTTAACTCATATTTTATACCGTTTTGCACGCCCGAGCGTATAGCGGTTTCGGTATTGTTTCCGTAGCCTGGCGTAAACCCGGCATCGGCATTAATAAGCGGCAAACCGGCGGTATAATAATTTACTGCCTTATAACGCATATTTAAACCTGGTGATATGCTGCCTCCAAAATAATTCCGGTTGGCGTCAACATAGTCGTAAGTTATGCAGGTGCCGCCTGCTATTACCAGGGTATTTTGCTCTGGGTATATATGGCTTGCCCCTATTACGGCAGCCATTCTATCGGTACCAAGTGTTTCGGGGGTTAGGTAGTGGTTTTGTATTCCACTGGTCATGGTGTTGTTAAATGTAACCAGCGGTATTTTAGATGTTAAGCTTGTTTGCCAGGGCTCCACATTTTTTTTTACCGACGATACTATTCCCCTGTCAACGTTATATTCACTGATCAGTTCATCCGGCCTGGTCACGGGCACATCTTCAAATTGTTCAACCGTAAGCAACTCATCAAGCTTAAAAACGGCAATCTTTGTAAATGTGTTACCAATATCGATAACCAGGCTGGTCATCAGGCCCTAACTACTGATAATATTGATTCAAAAATGGCCAGTCCGTCTTCGTTAGCTAATAATGAATCAGCAGCACGTTCAGGGTGAGGCATTAAACCAAATACGTTGCGGGCAGCATTGGTGATACCGGCAATATTTTCCAACGATCCGTTAGGATTGGCATCAGCTGTAATATTACCTGCCTCATCGCAATAGCGGAACATTACCTGGTCGTTATCATTTAAGCGTTTTATCACATCAGCACTGGCAAAAAAGTTACCCTCGCCATGGGCGATAGGAATTTTATATGCCTGGTTCTGCTCTAAACCAACGGTAAGCAACGATTGGGTTGTTTGTGGTTTAAGATAAATGTTGCGGCAAATGAATTTACGATTTTCGTTATGCAGTAAAGCGCCATCCAGCAAACCGGCTTCGGCCAATATCTGGAAACCGTTACAAATACCCATTACGTAACCGCCTTTTGCAGCAAACTGGATAACCTCCTGCATAATTGGCGAAAAACGGGAGATAGCACCTGAACGAAGATAATCGCCAAAGGAGAAACCGCCGGGTAAAACAACAAAGTCTACACCTTGTAAATCATGGTCTTTATGCCATAACCTTACAACCTGCTGACCCATTATTTTTTCTAATACATATATGATGTCTTCATCACAGTTAGAACCGGGGAATATAACTACGCCAAATTTCATCTGATTTGTTTTTTGTGTAAGTTTTTATGATACTACAATCGCCTGGTTGTTTGTTTAAACAGCAGCCAATAATAGTTTCACGCTACAAAACTAATATAACCGCTGAAATTTGGACGAATGTAAAAGTTAAAATTTGTTAAACTGAAAGTAGATAATGCTGATTAACAGCAATAAAAACAGGCTTTCGTAAAACCATTTTTTGGTTGCATACAAAAAATAATAGGCAAAAAACACCGCGGCGGGCGCTATGCACAACAAAAAATGGTTTATGTGAAAGGAGGCGTTCACGTAAAATGAAAAGCCGGCAATCAAAAAAATAAAAAATAAAAGCTGGAAAGATTTACGGGTTTGCACGTAACTTTTAAAGAAATTTTGCTGCAATTTAAAAATGCAAAGCACCAATATTAATAAAACAGGTATCAGCAGCAGGTAATTATAGGAGTTAATGCTGATGTGATCAGGAAACTTTTTACCCAGTGGCAACCAGATATTGTAAAAAACGGCAATCTTATCGTTTAGATAGTAGAACACTGCCAAAAAGAAAAAGATGGTGGCATACCCCAAAATGCCCGATACCCACTCGCGCCAGTTAAAGGGCTTAAATAATATGAGTGATATCCAAATGATCAAAAAAAGGTAAATAAACGGGAAGTAAATAAGCGAACCAAGCGCAACTATCATGCCTGCATCATAAGATATTGATTTGGCATTATCGCCTTTGTATAAGCTAAATAGCTTAAATAACATCCATAGCAGCAAAAAGTTACAAATAAGCGGCGCGCTCAATATCAAAAAAGGCGAAAACAACCCCGAGAGCGTTACATACATCAAAGCCGGCAAAAAAGAGGGCTTGCTTAATAAATTATAGTGATTTATTAAATAGTTAAGCAGCAATGCTTGTATCAGTATCAACACTGCTGCAAAAAAAATATTCAGCCCGGGCGACAGTGCGTACTCATAAGCAACCGGCACCAGCAGGCGTGCAAACGGCTCAACAAACACAAACTCCAGTTTACCGGGTACCTGTATCATATAGCCCAGCCGGGTAAGGAACAATACAACCACCAGCCACAATACATTCAAAGGATTAAAAGACCGGAAAACCTGGATCATAGCGGGCGATATTTTGCGGCGGTAAAATTAGCACAAAAAGCCAAAAGAGTGGTAATAGATTTAAGGAGATAAGCCTGCTACGCTCCTTCAGGTTCATCTAATTGCTTATTTATAGCCTGTAATTTTGCTATGGTAGCGTTTATATCGGCCTGCTGCCTTTTAAACTCACGGGGTGTTATATAAAAGTAGGCAAAGGCTAACCACCCCAATGAACATACACTGGATACTATCGCCCAAAAAAAACTCATTTTTCTTTCAAACTCTATCATATATAAAAACAAGCCTGTTCCTAAAAACAGGAAATATAATTTTAATACCCTGGTTTGAATGAACTGCTGCTTTTTTTGTATCGACATTAATTCGGCCAGGTAAGTAAAGGCATCCGTTTCGGGGTGGCTTTTAAAGAGGCCCATATACAGGCCATTGCTTACGATCATAAAAGCAACTATGGCAAATATAATAAGCACCACACCAATGGTAGTAGTAAGTACCCGGGTATCTAAATTGACCGCTACGTATATTATCAAAATTACTGTTGCAAACAATACCAGGTTGGTCCATATCAGTTTATTTCTTGTTTTATTTTTTATGCCCATGGCCTTTTTTATTACGGCTTTAATATCGGGTTTATCGCCTGCGGGCTGTTGCTGCCAAAGCGTTTTTAAATCAATATTGCTGCTCATACTTTTTAAATTTTTGAGATAGTTTTTCTTTAATCCTGTAAACCTTTACCCTGATGTTGGTTTCAGAAAGCCCGGTAATAGCGGCTATTTCGGCTTGCTTTACATCTTCCAGCTCCAATGAAATGATGATGCGGTCAATCTCGGGCAGTTCGGCTATACATTTATACAGCAGTTGCACCTGGCCTTCGGTATCGGGTGGCGGTTTATCTTCCAATTCGGCCGGCATCTCGCCAATTGGCATCCGGTTTTGCTTTTCCAGCTGGCGCAGGCAATGGTTTGATGCGATGCGAAAAATCCAGGTGCCTATGGCCGATTCGTTCCTGAACTGATCGAGCTTTTGCCAAACGGTAATAAATGTTTCCTGGGTAATATCGCGGGCACGGTCATGATCGTTCATGTAACCCATGCATACACGGAAGATTTTGCTGTAATAGGTATCATAAATTTCTTCGAACGACATGCCCTTGATTTGTTTTCGGTTATTTAGATACCGGATTTTTTAAAATGCTACATTTATTTTCCGATGGCAAATTTGCCGTATCTTGAACCGTTAATTGAAATATATAAATTATTTTTCACCTGCTGTCCTATTCCATAAAACCTGATCGTCTTACAGCTTTAATCACCAAAATTTAAATCATCATGAACGAATTTTTATTGATCTTCAGACAAGTTGAAGAAAACGCAACAGAGTCACGCTCGCCAGAGCAAATGCAGGCAACCATGAAATTGTGGATGGATTGGCTGGGCGGCATTGCCGCGCAAGACAAACTGGTTAGTAACGGCAACCGCCTTTATAACGGCACCGGATCGGTGGTAAGGCCTGGCAACGTAGTTACCAACGGCCCTTATGTTGAAATAAAAGAATTAATAGGCGGCTACTCCATGATCAAGTGCGATACATTGGAAGAGGCTACCGAAATTTCAAAAGGTTGCCCTATTTTGCTGGTTGGCGGCAATGTTGAGGTACGCCAGGTTGTGCCCATGAATATGTAATTTTATGCTGCCACCTCCCCGCATCCGGGAGGTGGCTTTATACCACCATGAACAAAACTGAACTGTTGCCGCATTTATTTCGTACCGAGTACCGCAAAATAGTATCGGTACTGTACAAGCACTTTGGTTTTGAGCATCCCGAAATTGCCGAAGATATTGCCAGCGAAACTTTTTTAAGCGCCGCCGAAACCTGGGGGCTTAAGGGCCTGCCCGAAAACCCCGTTGCCTGGCTTTACGCCGTAGCCCGCAACAGGGCCAAAGACTATTTAAAGCGCAATAAAATCTTCGACCAAAAAGTTACCCCCATCCTGCAATCGGGACAGCCGGACTATGCTGAGTTTGAAATAGACCTATCGGACAAACACATTAATGACAGCCAGCTACAGCTAATGTTTGCCATATGCCAGCCGGTGTTGCCTGCTGAAGCACAAGTGAGCCTGGCGTTACGAATTCTATGCGGGTTTGGGATTGATGAAATTGCCGATGCTTTTTTATCCAACAAAGCCACCATTAATAAGCGCCTGTTCAGGGCTAAGGAAAAACTGCGGGAAGAAAAAGTAAAGATTGAATTCCCGGCAACACCGCAAATAAGCAAAAGGCTGCAGGCTGTTTTAACCACCTTATATTTATTGTTTAACGAAGGCTATTACTCTACCAGCCAGGATACCACCTTGCGTAAAGACCTCTGTTTAGAGGCCATGCGCCTCACCTACCTGCTCATTGAAAATGAGCTGACCAACCTGCCCGAAACTTGCGCCCTGATGGCACTGATGTGTTTCCATTCCTCGCGTTTTGACGCGCGTACCGACGAACATGGCGAAATGGTACGTTATGACGATCAGGATACCAGCCTTTGGGTTGATGAACTGATACACAAAGGAAAACATTACCTGGAACTGGCATCTAAAGGCAACCAGGTAAACAAATACCACCTGGAAGCGGCCATTGCCTACTGGCATACTGTAAAGGAGGATACGATAGATAAATGGGAAAGCATACTGCAATTATACAACCGCCTGCTGCAAATTGCCTATTCGCCGGCGGCGGCGCTCAACCGTACTTATGCCTTGTATAAGGCCCGCGGTAAACAAGATGCCATTATTGAAGCCGAAAAATTGAAGCTGAACGATAACCACTTATACCATGTGTTATTGGGCCATTTGTATAAAGATGCAGATAACACACTGGCCATAGCCCATTTGCAAACCGCGTTAAAGCTTGCAAAAACCGCAAGCGAGAAAACCCGCATCAAAAAAGATTTAGCGCAATTAAAGTAACCTGATTTTCGTTAATTTTATACAACTATCTAATAATACCTATTACTTTATTAATCATGCAATTACGATAGTTTTTAGTCGAAAGCCTTAAGCTCTCAGCAAAAAAGAATAAATTGACTTTTGACTCAAGACTTAGTACTATTAACTTAACACCACATGGCTTACGACGAACAATTAACCAACCGCGTACGCGAAGCATTAAGCGAACAGTCCAAAGTTGACGAGATAAAAATGTTCCAGGGGTTGTGCTTTATGGTTGATGATAAAATGTGCGTTTGTGTGCGCGATACCGGCCTGCTTTTCCGCATTGGCCAAAACCAGGCAGCTGTAGAATTAGAAAAAGGCGATTGCCGCCAGATGATAAACGGCAGCCGCGTAATGAAGGACTACGTTTGGGTTGATGGCAACGACATTAGCGCCAACAAAAAGTTTAGCCATTGGATGGAATTGGCTTTGGAGTTTAATAAGTTAGCTAAGGCATCTAAAAAACGCGGGAACAAATGAAGGGTGAAAGGCGAAAGTTTTTTCTCCCCAGGCGAATGTGTCTTCACGGTCATCTTTCCAAGATGCATATTGCTTGCTAAAGTAACGAGAAACAGTTTTTTGTAATTACCCACAACCGCGGGAAATCTTTTTTACTCTTATTCTACCCCCGCCTTATCGGCCCGCTTCAGCAACTCAATCAGTTCATCAATACGCATTGGTTTGGCTATGTAATCATTCATGCCTATACTTAAGCACGCTTCCTTGTCTTCGGGCATGGCATTGGCCGTCATGGCGGCAATGTATGGCTGTTTTATAGCCTGGTTACGAATAAATTTGGTTGTTTCCAGGCCGTCAAGCTCGGGCATCTGGATATCCATCAGCAATACATCGTACTGTTTTTCGGTTATTTTTTCCAATACTTCGTAGCCATTGCTTACCATATCAATATTATAACCCAGTTTAAACAATACCCGCTCCACCAGCTTTTGGTTTATCAGGTTGTCTTCGGCCACCAATATTTGCAACGGATGTTCCTGGGCAAAGCTGGTTTGCAATAAAAACCGCTGTGCGCCTTTAACCTGTGGTTCATCTTTCTGGTTGGTAAGGGCGGCATTAATGCTTTTCCATAAATTATTTTGCTTAACAGGTTTGGTTAATATGGATGAGAAAAGCTTCGGAAACTTTTTGCGGGTTTCGTCGCCTATCGAACTCAGCATAATAACGGGCATCGGGGTTTCAAATCGACTCACCTCCCTGGCAAGGCTTACGCCATCGGCATCAGGCATTTGCATATCTGTTATTATCAGCGATATGGCCTGGTGGTGTTTCAATATCTCTAATGCTTGTTTTACCGATGTGGCCAACACAGGCGCCAGTTTCCATTGCTGCAGCTGATTTTTGAGAATGAGCAGGTTGGTCTCGTTATCATCAACCAACAGCACCTTTTTCCCTTCTACATTGGCCAGGCTTGATGGGTAAAGGTGGTATTTTGAGGGCACCTTACTGCGGCTTGCCTTGATACTGAATTTAAACACCGAGCCTTGCCCATACATACTTGATACGGCAATTTGTCCGCCCATTAATGTTACCAGCCTTTCGCTGATGATAAGGCCTAAACCTGTGCCACCATATTTGCGTGTTGTTGATGAATCAACCTGCGAAAATGCCTGGAACAGGCTCGCAATTTTATGATCGGGTATGCCTATACCGGTATCCTTTACGCTGAAACCTATCTCCAACGCATCGTTCCCCAAATCGTTAACCAAAAAAATATCTACAAATACCTCGCCCTTTGGGGTAAACTTGATGGCATTGTTTACCAGGTTTATCAACACCTGTTTAACGCGCAGGCTGTCACCTACAATTTGTACAGGCAAAGCGTAATCTATCTGGTAAATTAAATCAATGTTACGTTCGGCAGTACGTTTGGCAAAAATATCCATCACTTCTTCTACGCTTTGCCGCAGGTCAAAATCATCCTGCTCCAGTTCCATACTGCCCGATTCTATTTTCGAGAAATCGAGGATATCGTTAATCACGTTAATTAAGTTATCGCCGCAGGTTACAATGGTTTCTGTAAACTCCCTTTGTTCGTCGTTCAGTTCGGTTTCCATCAGCAGCGATGCCATACCTATCACCCCGTTCATCGGTGTACGGATTTCATGGCTCATAGTGGCCAGGAAAACGCTTTTGGCCTGGTTGGCACGGTCGGCCTCCTGCCGGGCCAGTTGTTCCTGCTGCCGCTGGTCCATCAGCTCTTCCGATTGTACCTGTAATTCTTCATTTAAAGCCTGCAGGTTTTCAGACTGTGCTTTTAACTCCTCTGATTGCTGTAGTACTTCGGCGGTACGCTCTTTAACCTCGTGTTCCAGTTTTTGCTTTTGTTTAATGATACTATTTAACCGGTAGCGGTACAAGGCCCAGGTTAAACCGCAAATGAGCAAAGCAATCAATATTTTAAACCACCAGGTATCCCAAAATGGCGGAACAATGATAACTTCAACACTTAAAGGTTTTGACGACCATCCGCCTGAATTGTTGCGGCACTTAACCCTAAACACATAATTACCTGGCGGCACATTGGTATAAACAGCTGTGTTTTTGCTCCCTACATCGTTCCAGGCCTCATCAAAATTTTCTAAAATGTAGGCATAGTCCTGTTTATCAGTTGAAGCAAAACTTAACGAAACAAATTCGAAAGAAATGATAGATTGATCATAATTCAGGGTGATGGATTTGGTTTCGGAAATTTCCTGTTTTAACGGCGACGGATCATTTACGCCCCTGCTAACCGGCACCGACTTATTGAATAATTCAAAATCAGTAAGCCTTAAAGGCGACTCATGCTGTGCTACTTTCAGCATTTCGGGATTAAAGCGGTTAAAGCCGTTTAAGCCGCCAAAATAAATATTGCCCTCGTAATCCTTCAATGCCGAGTGTGGTTTAAACACATCGCTTTGCAAACCATCTTCAACAGAAAAATTCCTGAATGTTTTTTTTACCGGATCATACAGCATTAATCCCTTGCTGGTGGTAATCCACAAATCGTTCCTGTTGTCCTCGCGGGTAGCGTAGGTGAAGGCTGTTGGCATGCCCTCTTTTGCCGTAAAAGTTTTAAAAATGCCGGTTTTAGGCTCAAATACGTCCAGCCCACCGAATGTGCATAACCATAACTTGCCGGTATGGTCTTCAAAAATATCAACCACCGTATTGTTGCTGATGCTGTTTTTACCCTTTTGGTGTTTAAAACGGGTAAAGGAGTTTGTTTTTTTATTATAAAGGTTTAGCCCGGCATCGTTAGTACCTACCCAAATACGGCCTTCTCTATCGCAAAAAATGGAGTTGACTATATCGCTGCTCAAACTGTGTATATCTTTGGGGTTATTTTTATAGGTGATAAAACTGTTGGTTGCCGGTTGATATACACTTACGCCCCCACCAAAGGTGCCCGCCCATATTTTATTATCCTGATCAATGGTTAGCGCATATACATCATTACCGCCCAAACTTGTAGAATCGGCCGGGTTATGCTTATATCGCCGGAATTTTTTGGTGACAGGGTCCATCACGCTCAAGCCCTCGGTCCAGGTGGCTATCCACAGGTTTTTATGGGCATCCTGTTTTACATCCAGTACATAGTTGCCTCCAATACTGGTATCATCATTTTTTTTGTATTGATACGAGGTGAACACCCCGGCCTTCCGGTCCAACAAGTTGAGGCCTCCCCCATCAGTGCCAATCCAGATATTTTGGTTGCTGTCTTCCGTTAAACACAGCACAAAATCATTTGATAAGCTTTTGGGCGACGAGGTATGTTTAAAATGCGAAAAGCGGGCTGTGCTCCTTTTAAACATATTAACGCCGCCGCCAAATACCCCTACCCACATGTTGCCAAGGTTATCTTTAGTGATCACATCAACCGAGTTACCGGTAAGGCTGGTATTGTCTACATCGTCGTGTATATAGTTGTTGAATTTGTTTTTGGAGTAGCTAAAAATACTGATCCCCCCGTTTTCGGTACCAATCCAAATGGTGCGGCTTACCCCCTCGGCCAGGCTTTGAATGCTGTTGTTTGATAGTGAATTATCGTTACCTGGGTTATTTACAAAATGACGAAAGGTTTTATTGGTATCGTTAAACAAATTCAGGCCATGCTCAAAAGTACCTACCCACAGGCGTTTGTCCCTGTCGCGCAAAATGCAGGTTATACGGTTAGCCGATATGGAGCCTGCATCTTTATCATTGTGTTTAAAACGGATAAAATCATGCGTTTGCGGCCGGTATAGGTTAAGGCCCTGGTCAAAAGTACCTACCCACAGGTTACCAAACTGGTCTTTATGCAGCGCGGTTACCTGGTTGCTGCTTAAACTGTTGGCTTTATTTTTTTCATTTTTAAAATTGGTACACAACCCGGTTTTTATATCAAAAAGGCTAAGGCCTTTGGTTGACGTGCCCAACCATAATTTTCCGTTGCCGGCCAGCACTATTTTGCTGATATTATCCTCGGGGATACTCTTACTGTTTTTATCGCTATGGCTATAATGGCTGAAGCGATCTGTCTTTCGGTCGAATTTATTCAGCCCTTCGGATGTGGCTATCCACAGATTGCCATTTTCGTCTTCGGCAATATCAGCAACGTAATTACCACTGATGGTAGTTACGTCGGTAGGTTCGTTGCGATAAACTTTAAATTTATAACCATCGTATCGGTTAAGGCCATCGCCGGTTCCTATCCAAATAAAACCGCGGCTATCCTGTATAATGCAGTTAGGGTTAATTTCGGACAGACCCTTTGCCGAGCCAAGGTGCTCAAAATGAATTTGCCGGATTTGCCCGAATAATGACGTAGTTAAGGCCGTAAATAAAACTATCAGAAATTTTTTTATGCCATTCATTATTAATTAACAAAGTGAAAACAGGAGTTAGGGTGCGCACTTTTAGCCGATAGCTATTTATACGGCCTTTTTTATTGAAAGTTAACACTTTATTAACAGATGACAATTCATCAAACAAAATAATAGTTTTGGACTATAAAATATGACTATATGAGCAACATCCCGTTTACAACCCTTGATTGGGCCGCCGTTGAAAAAACGGTACACCAGGGCGAGTCTGGAACTGCATTTTGGCAAACAGTACAATTTCCCGGCTTAAGGATAAGAATTGTGGAGTACAAAGATTTGTACCTGGCCGATCACTGGTGCCAGAAAGGCCACATTGTACACTGCCTGGAAGGCTCATTTGTTACGGAACAGCAAAACGGCGAAAAAATTACCCTTAAAAAAGGCATGACCTATGTAGTATCTGATGATCTGAGCTCGCATCGCTCTTCGGCCCGGGAAGATGTAAAGCTGTTAATTATTGATGGCGATTTTTTGAGGAACAGCGATTTGTGAGGATACAGATAGCGCAATGAACAAAACAGAAGCTAAACTACGCCCTATCAAACGTTTGCGTGATATTAAAAAAGTGAACGGGGTTAAAATAAACTTAGCCATCGGCCCCGTCATCAATAGCCGATGGAGTATCATACCTGTTCAGCGATTTTTGCAATAACATTTTCATCTGTTTAACCAAAATCCTGGGCCCCAATACTTTTATTTTTGGCCCGAAGCCCAGCAGTTCGCGCTCCAGTTCAAAATTCATGATCACGCGGATGGTAAAAACTTTGCCGCCGTTCTCCTCGCTAACTACTTTTTGGGTGTGGTGCAGGGGCTTGGTAATTACGTAAGGCGCGTTGGCATCGTCAATCCAAAATACCACCTGCGTATCGCGCTGTCCCGGTGATTTGGTTACGCCGATAACATCATTATAATAAGTGCCAAAATCTATCGATTTATTTTCGCGGTATTCATCGGCATGCTCTTCTATGGTTTGAATCCTGTCGAGCGCCAGGTTTAGCATCTGGGCGTTTCTTTTATGTGGCATGCCCAATACAAACCAACGGTTGCGATATTCTTTCAACAGGTACCCGCTAAAACAAAAGGTGCTGGCCTCGCGTGCTTTGAATGATTGATAAGTAATGCACATGGTTTTTTTAGCTACGATGGCTTTACGAATAACCTCGATATATTCCAGTCCCTTCAGGTTATCGTTCTTTTCAAAATCGATAACCGGCGTGCTGTGCGTTTTTTGGGAATATATTTTATCTTCCAGCTTGCTCACCATTTCGTTGAGGTCGGTAAAGTGGTTAAAGCCTTTAAATTGTTTTAGCAGGCTTGATACCTCGCTCAAAACTTTTAAATCCTGCTGATTGATGGGGCTGTTGGTAATGCTGTAATTTTTATCGGCATAGGTGTAGTACTTTTTATCTACCACTATAATTGGCGCCTCATAGCCCAGCTTATTACTGCGCATCATCTCGATATCGGCCTGTACCGAGCGGCGGCTTACGCCTTTATCAATACCTTCAAATTCGTATAAAGCATCTGAGCAGGCATCAATCAAATCGTCAAGCGTCCATTTTTTATAGCGGTTTTGAAGGCAATTGTCGATAGTACGGTAGCGGATAAGGGCATTGCGGTTTACAGGCATGTTTTGATTTCGGAATTCGGATTTTCGATGTCGGATTTATTTTGGATGAATTTATGATTTATTTTTTTACTGCGCAAAAAGACTGCGCAGTGGCTGTTTTATTTTGTATCATCAAAAAGATAATAATGGTCATGGAAAAAGAAAAGATCAGCAACAACGACTTAAAGGACCTGGGTATTAATGACGTGGATATATTGGTAAGCTTTGGCCGCGTGGCATCGGGCTTATTGAAAAACGAGGTAATGAACAAACCGGATATACTGGCCAACCTGGAAGCTTTAATTAACAACCCGGCACCCTACCTGTTTAACAACGATGGCAAGTTTAAAAACCTTGCCGAAAATGTTATCGCTTTGCGTAAAGAGGGGCGTTTTTTAAAACAGCTACAGAACGAGTTTAAGCTAAAAAAGGAAACTATCGATTTCCCGGTTTGGGGAGCGGAGCATATTCATGCAGGCGCAATGGCCCAAATGCGTTCGGCTGTGCAGTTGCCGGTTGCTGTTGCAGGCGCTTTAATGCCCGATGCCCATCAGGGCTATGGCCTGCCTATTGGCGGTGTGCTGGCTACAACAGCCAATACCATTATACCCTTCGCGGTGGGCGTGGATATTGCCTGCCGAATGTGCCTGAGCATTTTTGATTTGCCCGCGCAAATGATAGATACCGAAACGGATAAACTGAAAACCATGCTGGGCGACCATACTTTTTTTGGCATGGGATGTACTACAAAATCGCATTTTGATAGCTCATTGTTCGATAGCAATACCTGGGGCGAAACCAGGGTGATCCGTTCGTTAAAAAACAAGGCTTATGCGCAGTTGGGTACCAGCGGAACAGGTAACCATTTTGTGGAGTGGGGCGAACTAAGCATTGCCGATGGTGTTTTGAACGGGATACCCGCCGGTAATTACCTGGCTTTGTTGTCGCACTCCGGTTCGCGGGGCTTTGGGGGTAGCGTGGCCAATCATTACTCTAAAATAGCCATGAACAAAACCAGGCTGCCGGCCGAAGCCAAACACCTGGCCTGGCTGGATCTGGATAAGGATGAGGGACAGGAGTACTGGATTGCCATGAACCTAGCCGGCGAGTATGCCAGTGCCAATCACCACGAGATACATAACAAAATAGCCCGTGCGCTTAACCGGCAACCGGTTATGATGATTGAAAACCACCATAATTTTGCCTGGAAAGAAAAGCTGGCCGATGGTACCGAAGTAATGGTACACCGTAAAGGGGCAACCCCGGCAGGCGAAGGTGTGTTGGGTATCATCCCCGGATCGATGAGTACGCCAGGCTTTGTGGTACGTGGCAAAGGCGATGCGGCCAGCATCAACTCGGCATCGCACGGTGCGGGCCGGTTAATGAGCCGGAGCGCCGCTTTTAAAGCATTGGATAAAGCAGCCATTGCCGCCAACCTGGTTGATAAACGCATCACGCTGATGGGGAGCGATATGGACGAAGCCCCGATGGCCTACAAGGATATCCACACCGTAATGGCCGCTCAAAGCGACCTTGTTGAGGTGCTGGCCAAATTTGAGCCGAGAATTGTGAGGATGGCCGATGCAAGGGAAAAGCCAGAGGATTGAGGCATATTTTATACGATTATTAACAAAATTAATACCTAAACCTGCGTTGGTTCGTTTCACGGGCCAGCGCTAATTTTATTTATGATGAAACCTATCCCATCAACTGCCGAAGTATTGGATTGAATTAGCTTTTTTCCCCAGGCAAGCCATATTATTTAATACTATTTTTTTCTTCCTAACCCTATTGTAAATGAGCGATTTTGTGCTTAACTTCATACTACCAATTTCAAATAAACCAAATATACAGGAGAAGTCGTCATGAAGAAAAATGTCACTGTAGTTAATCAGCCCGAGAAGGCGGAAGCTACAAAATCTGAATCAGTACCCTGCCAAAGTTTTAACCCCAAAATGTATCGCGATCATACGCGTTGTGATCATTCGCATGGGCGGGTTAATAAATTTCCGTTCGGCAGCAGCCACGGACCGTTATCGTTTTAGAGAGAATTTTATAACGACCTCTTTGCGCAGGCAGGCCGTCCCTTGGCCTGTGTGTTTAAGGGTGCACACTTGCGTGCTTAAAAAGTATGCGCCCTTAAATTTTTAGTCTTAAGTCTAAAGCCTTAAGTTCTAAGTCAGAAAAGAATTAACTTAACTTTTGATTATACACTTTAACATTATTAAACGAATAGTCTTCAGGACAATCGCTTTTAAAAATTGATGTAGAAAGGTAACCCCTACGGGGCATAAAACACATTTTACAATTTGTCTACAAATATGTAGCCTCTACGAGGCATAATGGCAAAATACCTGGACAGGTGCCTGCCTCGTAGAGGCTACCAATTTGTAGCAATATCTATCTAAATTTCTTTTATGCCCCGTAGGGGTTACCTACCTCAGCATTAAAAAATCATTATTGAGATAAAAAGTTTAGTCGTGATTTCGCCGGGATAGTCTTTCATCGAAATCCTCAAGTTCTACATCAAAAAATATTAAAAGACTTTCGACTTAGAACTTAAAACTTAGCACTAATTCCCCCCAACCGGATCGGGCTTAGCCGGATTGGCCGGGTCATAAACCGCCACCCCTACCCGCGAATCGGCGCAGCCATAGTACAGGTACCATTTCTTTTTAAAGTAAACCATCCCCTCAATAAACACCGTTCCGTTAACATACTGCCCGCTTTTTTCGAAGGGTTCCATCGGCCGCAAAAAAGGCAGATCAAGCCGGGTGATGTTCTTCGCCGGGTCCTTACTATCAAACAAAGCCTGCCCAGCGCAGTACGAATTGGGGTTAAACCTGGTATCACGGCCTTCGCCTGGTTTGTTTTTGCCGTTGTAAAACAATATGATTCCCTTATCGGTCATCAACGCGGGCGGGCCGCACTCGGTAAGGTCGCTGTCAAAATAGCCGGGGCGTGGCGATATCAGTTGTTTTAATTCCATGTTTTTATCTACCACGGGCGCCCAGTCAACCAGATTGGTTGATGTTGCTGCATACACATGCTGCTCGCCCCAATACAGCCAGTATTTTCCGTTTATTTTGATGATCACCTGTTTGCCATTCACCACTTTGGTAAGTATCGATGCCGATTTGCTGGCGATGTTAAAAAACTTACCATGGTAAGCCGTTTCAAAAATGGGCCCATGCTTTTTCCAGTGGATAAGGTCGGCTGATGTTGCTACGCCCAGGCGGGGCAGTTTACGGTTCCATTCGGTATAAAACACAACGTATATGCCGCCAGCGGTAACGGCCACACGCGGGTCTTCACAGCCCCCCGGCCATTCATAGGGTTTGGCGCTATCGTTGGCCGGGTAAAGCACGGGGGCTTTTCGCCTTGTAAAATGCAAACCATCGCTGCTTTCGGCATATCCCAGCCGTGATGTACGGAAACCAATGCCAATACCAAACTTATCTTCGGCCCGGTATAAAATCACCACCTTGCCATTTTTTACCGCCGCGCCAGGGTTAAAAGTATCGTTAGCCTCCCAGGCCACCGGCTTTTTACTCATCGGGTCGATAAATGTGAGGCTGGTATCGGGCGATATAATAGGGTTCAACTTTGCCGGGCGCGCAAAACCGCCAAAAGCCCAGTCGGGCAGCACATTGGCTGCGGCCTGCCCAAAACATGCCCGGCTTAACAGGAATAACGCAAAAGTCCCGGCTATTTTAAAAATTGGTTTCATAAACGGATTATATTGGTTTACAATAGTACGTGGTATTATGGCGGAATAAAAATTAAATGTTTGAGGGGGGTAGCTATTGGATAATCCTGATATGTATAGTTTTATTGAGGCATCGGCTTTGAACGCCGACTAAGACTCACCCGGCGAGGCTGCGCCCGCCACCCTCTCTTCAACCTGCGGTTGGAAAGAGGGGCTTGAAAATTTATTATTTATTTTCCCCCTGAGAAAGTAATAAAACAACGTTCAACTTTCAAGCCCCTCTTTCCTGCGCAGCAGAAGAGAGAGGGTGCCCCAGCGCAGCGTTGGGCGGGTGAGTCTTCGCCGCCATACTAAAACGCCATTCATCTACCCAAGGAAATCATATTTCACAACCTTTGTCTCTCACTACGCAAAAAGGCTGCGCACTACCCTCCTTACTTTGTTTCCTGTTACAAAACATCAATAAATAATTATACATTAAGCGCAGCTATCAATTTATGTTACTCACTATATCCACTACCCATTTCCCGGCCGATGATCTGAGCTTTTTGCTGCATAAGCATCCGGCGAAGATCCAGTCTGTTGATATTTCTTCGGGCAAGGCCCATATATTTTACCCGGAGCTAAGCGCGCAAAAATGTACTGCCGCTCTGCTGCTTGATATAGATCCTGTTGGGCTGGTACGCAGCGCAGGCCCTAAAGGGAATGATTTTGCACTGGAGCAATATGTGAACGACAGGCCTTATGTAGCCAGTTCGTTCATGAGCGCAGCCATAGCCAAGGCTTATTCATCAGCCCTTAACGGCCGCTGTAAAGACAAGCCCGAACTGGTTGATACAGCCATGCCCTTTACCGCAAAGCTGGCCGTATTGCCTGTTAAAGGAGGCGAGGTAATATTAAAAGCGCTTTTTGAACCTTTGGGATACGCCATTAATGCGGTACAACATCCGCTGGATACAACTTACCCTGATTGGGGCAATAGCCGGTATTTTACCGTGGAGTTAAGCCACCAGGTAACCTTGCAGCAATTGCTATCGCACCTGTATGTGTTAATCCCGGTATGTGATAATGATAAGCACTATTGGGTAAACCAGGAAGAGATAGAAAAATTACTGGCCAAAGGCAAAGGCTGGCTGGAAACACATCCCGCAAGGGAACTCATCGTTCGCCGTTATATGAAAGGCCAGCGGTCATTAGCCAACCAAACGCTGGATGTTTTACTGAGTAAAGACCAGGTTGACGCCGATACTGCTGAAATGGAAAGTCCCGGAATAAATGATGCGGAAGAGCCACAGTTGCGCATCCATGACCTGCGTTTACTGGCTGCCAAAGATGAATTACTATCTGCCGGCGCCAAACGAGTGGTTGATTTGGGTTGTGGCGAGGGCCGACTGATCAAACTGTTATTAGCCGAAAAGCAATTTGAATTTGTTTTGGGGATGGATGTAAGCTACCGCTCGCTGGAAATTGCTAAAGAAAGGCTGAAGATGGACCGGATGACCGAAAGGCAGTTACAAAGGGTACAGCTAATACAGGGATCATTAACCTATCGCGATAAACGACTGCAAGGTTTTGACGGCGCTGCCCTGGTAGAGGTAATTGAACACCTGGACGAGCATCGGTTAACCGCGCTGGAAATATCGGTATTTGAATATGCCAAACCAGAAGTTTTAGTAGTAACCACACCCAACGCCGAATACAATGTACGCTTTGCCGATCATGAGGCCGGCAAAATGCGCCATAACGATCACCGTTTTGAATGGACAAGGCCCGAATTTGAAGCATGGGCAAACCGGGTGGCCATACAGTTTGGCTACGCCGTATCATTTAAACCCATTGGCGAGGTTGATCCCGAGGTAGGTGCGTTAAGCCAGATGGCGATATTTAAGCAAGAGGAAAGTGGGTTATAGCCCGCATTTGGCGAAATTCTGAAGGGGGAATAACGTATATCGCATGGCGGCGACGACTCACCCCGACGAGGCTGCGCCCGTCTTCCCCTCTCTCCGACTGCGTCGCATAGAGGGGCGAAAAAAGAAAAATAAAAAATGGATTTCACCCTCTTTGCGGCTTCAGCCGGAGAGAGGGTCGGCCAGCGCAGCGTAGCCGGGGTGAGTCGTGGCCAGCGTTCAAAGCCTATGATTATTTGAACCGAAACACCCCGTGCATAATTCGCTTAAGTATGACGGGAGAGGAATTAAACAAAAGAAGAAATGTCAAGAGATAAAAATATAAAAATACCCGAATTGGCTTTAGTGGTGCTGATAGGTGCAACAGGCTCGGGAAAATCGAGTTTTGCCCGGAAGCTTTTTAAACCAACGGAAATTATATCGTCGGATACCTGCCGTGGCATGGTGAGCGATGATGAAAATAACCAGGCTGCATCGGCAGATGCTTTTGCCCTGGCAAGGTACATTACCGGCTTGCGTTTAAAAAACGGCTTGCTTACCGTGATAGACGCGACCAACGTACAGGAAGAAGCACGCCGCGACTGGGTAAAACTGGCCAAAGAGTACCATTGCCTTCCGGTGGCCATCATCCTGAATATGCCCGAAAAAGTTTGCGCCACCAGGAACGCCTTGCGGCCCGACCGTAATTTTGGCGCTCATGTTATCCCGCAGCATATCTCGCAGTTAAAGCGCAGTTTTAAAAAGCTGAAGTATGAAGGTTTTCGCAATATCATCGAATTACGGTCGCCAGAGGAGGTGGATGCCATAACCGGCATCGTCCGCGACCCATTGTATAATAACAAAAAGCACGAAAACGGCCCGTTGGATATTATAGGCGATATACATGGATGCTATGACGAACTGGTAACCCTGTTGGGCAAATTAGGCTATGTAAACAATGCAGAAACCTGGGCGCATCCCGAAGGCAGAAAAGCCGTATTTGCAGGCGACCTTGTTGACCGCGGGCCTAAAACGCCCGAAGTGTTAAAATTGGTAATGGCGATGACAGCCGCCGGTACGGCATATTGTGTACCGGGTAACCATGATATAAAACTAATGCGCTGGCTTAATGGTAAAAACGTACAGTCTAAGCACGGCCTGGAAAAATCAATTGAGCAATTAGCGGGCGAAACGCCTGAATTTAAGAACCAGGTAAGCAAATTCATTGATGACTTAGTAAGCCATTATGTATTTGACGATGGCAAACTGGTGGTTGCCCATGCGGGACTAAAGGAAAGCATGCAGGGGCGCGGATCCGGCGCGGTGCGCGAGTTTTGTTTATATGGCGATACAACGGGCGAGATAGATGAATTTGGTTTACCCGTAAGGCTTAACTGGGCTGCCGAATACACCGGCAAGGCTATGGTAGTTTATGGCCACACGCCGGTACCGCAGGCGCAGTGGTTAAACAATACCATCGATATTGATACCGGCTGCGTATTTGGCGGATCACTTACAGCGTTACGCTACCCCGAACGGGAACTGGTTGCTGTAAAAGCGAAGGAGGTTTACTGCGAACCGGCAAAGCCTTTAAACTATGTTAAGCCATCAATAGATAGCTTAACCCTGCAACAGGAAAACGACCAGGTACTGGATATTGCCGATTTTACGGGAAAACAAATTGTAGAAACCCGGTTGGGCAACAATATCACCATCAGGGAAGAGAATGCCATTGCGGCTTTGGAAGTGATGAGCCGCT